>NZ_CP056783.1:2095292-2793084 GCF_023278045.1 Flavobacterium sp. K5-23 | reverse complement strand
AATTTTATCAATGTCTTCAGTACGCAATACGTTTTGGGTTTTCACCTTTTCGTAATGTTGGCTGGCATCAATAAACAAAATGTTAGTTGGGTTTTCTCTCTTTTTCTTCAAGACCAAGATACAAGTAGGGATACTAGTGCCGTAAAAAATATTCGCTGGCAAGCCTATAACGGCATCGAGGTAATTTTTTTCTTGTATTAAATACTGGCGAATATGTCCTTCAGCACCGCCACGAAACAAAACTCCGTGAGGCAAGACAATTGCCATAGTTCCGTTATCATCCAGCTGGTGAACCATATGTTGCACGAAGGCAAAATCAGCTTTACTACTCGGGGCAAGTTTCCCATAAGCAGAAAAACGGTCATCATTCATAAACAAAGGACTTGCACTCCAATTAGCCGAGAAAGGGGGATTAGCAACAATAGCTTCAAAACGCATATCGCTGTGTTGTGGTCTTTCAAGTGTATCTTCGTTCTTGATATCAAAACGCTTGTAGTGAACATCGTGCATAATCATATTCATACGACACAAGTTGTAGGTCGTAGGGTTCATTTCCTGTCCGTAAAAAGCACTTACGTCTTTCACTTCTTTAGCCACACGCAATAACAAAGAACCAGAACCACACGTAGGGTCGTAAACGCTCTTTAGTTTGTCCTTGCCAACAGTAACCAATTTTGCCAAAACACTACTTACTTGTTGCGGTGTATAAAATTCACCTGCTTTTTTCCCTGCTCCACTTGCAAACTGTCCTATTAAATATTCATAAGCATCACCCAGAACGTCACTATCCGTGTTTTCCAAGTCAAAATCAATTTCGTCTAGATGCACTAAGATTTTTACAATCAATTCGTTTTTATCCGCTTCTGATTTTCCTAGTTTGTGGGAAGTTAAGTCCAAGTCGGCAAACAAGTTCCCAAAATCTTCTTCACTCTCAAAACCCATCGTGCTTTGCTCTATGTGAGTCAACACTGCTGCCAAGTCACCTAGAATGAAATTGTTTTTTCCGCCTGCGTTACCTCTTTTGGCTAATACGGAGAACAAATCAGCTGGTTCTAAGAAAAAGCCTAATTTATCAATTGCCAGTTGTTTAATCTCCTGCATCAATACCGCTTCGTCATCGTGTCCTTCAATTTCTTGAAAAATCAAATTGTCTGGTTTCAGTATTTCGTTGGCATACAAATCCATTTTGGTACTCAGGTATTTGTAGAAAATGAAACCTAATATGTAATCTCTAAAATCATCGGCATCCATCTTCCCACGTAGGGTGTTTGCAATATTCCAGAGTTGTTGTTCTAATTTTTGTTTTTGTTCAGCTGCCATTATTGGGTATTATCAGTTTTTTTTTATCCGCTAAGGTATAGAAATTTATCCCACCCTAATTGAGGGAAACCGTAAAGGATAAAAAATAAATACATTTTCTTGTATTCCTTTA
Source organism: Flavobacterium sp. K5-23 (assembly GCF_023278045.1). Classification (NCBI taxonomy): domain Bacteria; kingdom Pseudomonadati; phylum Bacteroidota; class Flavobacteriia; order Flavobacteriales; family Flavobacteriaceae; genus Flavobacterium; species Flavobacterium sp. K5-23. The sequence goes on along the minus strand of NZ_CP056783.1, from coordinate 2,791,652 downwards.
CTTTCTTTTAGTTGTTTTCTATCTGTAAGAAATTACATTATGCAGTAATGAGTATGTTGCATTATAATGCAGTTTTCCATTTAAAGCACTTTTTCTGTCAAGGATAGCAACGAAAAGCCCGTAAGGGAAGCAGTCTTTTTTATAAAACAAAACCCGAAACAGCGACCATAGGAAGCTCGTTTCGGGTTTATAGTTTTATGGACTGGTTGCTGCGGACTTGTAGTGAATAGCCTGCCCGGACAGTTAAAATATTTTGTTTAGGGTTTAAAAGTTTAAAGTTTACGTGCATTACTGATCACTAAAAACCGCCTGCTGAACACTAATAACTGAACACTCTTTTACTTTCCAATACAGAAATTAGCAAAGATATTTCCTAGTAATTCATCATTTGTAACTTGACCGGTAATGGTCCCGAAATGATACAAGGCTTCTTTAATATCAATAGCCATTAAATCGCTTGGTAGGTTAGTTTCTAAGCCGTATTTTACTTTTTGCACTTCGTCTAAGGCTTTAAGTAGGGAATCGTAATGTCTTGTGTTAGTTACAATTGTTTCATTATTTCTTAAAGCTCCTGTGTTTACAAAAGAAAGTAATTGATTTTTAAGTTCGTCAATCCCTAAGTTTTGTTTAGCACTTAAAAATATTAATTTCAAGTTTAAAGTTTCAAGTGCTGTACGAATAATTGCAATTTCATTTTCCGATAATAAATCAAGTTTGTTGATTACAACAACCAAAGGTTTTAAAGGAAACTGATTTTTTATTTTTTCAATTTCGATGATGTATTCTGAACTTTGAACTTTAAACTTTAAACTATCAAACAAATACAAAACTACTTGCGCTTGTTCAATTTTCTCGAAGGTTTTCTTGATTCCGATGCTTTCAATTACATCCTGGGTTTCGCGAATTCCAGCCGTATCAATGAATCGGAATCCAATTCCACCAATAACTAATTCGTCTTCGATTGTATCTCTTGTTGTTCCAGCAATTTCAGAAACAATTGCGCGTTCCTCATTCAATAAAGCATTCAATAAAGTTGATTTACCTACATTGGGTTCACCCACAATTGCCACAGGAATACCGTTTTTGATGACGTTACCCACGGCAAAAGAATCGATAAGACGTTTTAATACAAATTCGATTCGGTTTAACAACTCGTGAAACTGGGTGCGATCTGCAAATTCTACGTCTTCTTCGGCAAAGTCAAGTTCTAATTCGATAAGCGAAGCAAAATTCAATAATTCCTCCCGTAATTTGGCTATTTCATTAGAGAAACCACCACGCATTTGTTGCATTGCGATTTGGTGTGAAGCCTCGTTATCTGACGAAATTAAATCGGCTACAGCTTCTGCTTGCGACAAATCGAGTTTTCCGTTTAGGAATGCTCTAAGTGTGAATTCCCCTGCATTTGCCATACGGCAGCCTTTTCGAAGTAATAACTGAATGATTTGTTGCTGAATATAAGTAGAACCGTGACAAGAAATTTCAATGGTATTCTCGCCAGTATAGGAATTAGGGCCTTTGAAAATAGAGACTAATACTTCGTCTAGCGTTTTATTGCCGTCTATTATATGTCCTAAATGTAGGGTATGTGTTTTTTGCTTTAGTAAATCTTTGTTTTTAATGGACTTAAAAACGCTGTTACCTATAGTAATTGCTTCATTTCCGGAAATTCTAATTATGGCAATTGCTCCGGCGCCTGATGGTGTTGCTAGTGCTACTATGGAATCGTTGTATAACATATTTTTTATTCTAAGATGCAAAGGTAGTAAATCTATGTAAGTATCTATTTATTTATATAACGACACTTTTTGTTGCTAAAAATTAGGTAAAACTCTGATAATTATCATTTTAAAGCCGTAACTTTATATCTACATTTGGTTGACGTATCACTTTAAACTTTTGTTTTATGAAAAAAATTCTTTTCCCAACAGATTTTTCTGAAGTTTCTACAAATGCATTCATTCACGCTTTAGAATTTGCTAAAATAGTAAAAGGAGAACTCATTTTATTACACACTTTTGAAATGCCAGTGTTTGATAATCAGTTTTTTCCTGAAAATTATATGGTGATTTTTGAATCCATAGAACTGTCTAAATTTGATATGTTTAAAGAAGAAATTCCTAAACTCCGTGCTATTGCTGAACAACGTAAATTGGATAAAATAAGATTGACGCACCGACTTATGGATGGGGATTTACTTTATAACATTAAAAAAGCCATAAAAGAGGACGATATAGATTATGTGGTGATGGGTACGGCAGGCGCTTCGGGCTGGTCGGAATTTGTTTCGGGCACTAATACAGGAGCGGTTTTGGTGGATATCCATATTCCGTTATTGAGTATTCCAATGGATGCTGTATTTAAAAAAATTGAAACCATCGGGTTTACTACACGATTTAGACCAAAGGATAAAATAGCACTTAAAAAGGTATTGGTTATTGCTAAAAAAGCAGGAGCAACCGTAAAATGCCTTTATGTGAAAACAAATAATTCTGATGTTTCTAAAGAACTGATTAAAAACTGGGAAGCAGAGTTTGAAAATGAACCTATTGAGTTTTATGTCATTACCAGCGATGAAGTGAAAGAAACGATTCTGGATTTCATCCTGTATAAGGATATAGATATATTGACGATGCTGACTTATAAAAGAAGTTTTTTTGAAGGATTGTTTCATCCAAGTTTAACTAAAAAATTCGCTAATAATTTTGACGTTCCCATTTTAGCCATTCACATTGAATAAATCACTTTTTTAGTAAAGCGAAAAGCAATTATTATTCAAATTAGTTTACTTCTTTTCCTTCTGTTTATAGGAAAGAATTCTTCGTATAAATCCTATATTTGTATTTCACTAAAATAGGGTATGGAAGTTTACAGTACTAAAAGCAAAGGGTTTTCCCAAGAATTAAATACGATTAATAAAAAGTACAATAGTATCAGTTTTCTCAGGTTGATGAGTATTATTCTCTTTCTGGGATCGCTCTATTTTTATATGCAAAAAAGCGAAAATATATATCTTTTTTCAGCAGTTTCCTTTTTTGCGGTATTCCTTTTTTTAATGCGAATTCACGCTAAGTTGCTTTTTCAACGTAAATTGAAAGAAGCTCTTATTGAAATTAACAAAGAGGAATTGGCTTATCTGGATAAGAATGTGATTCCATTTGAAAACGGGATAGAATTTAATGATTTTCACCATCCTTACGCTTATGATTTGGATGTTTTTGGTGATCATTCCTTGTTTCAAAACCTAAATAGAACCGCTACATATATAGGTAAGAAAACATTAGCGAAGCAGTTATTGAGTTTATTACCCAATCAAGAAATTGAAAATAATCAGGATGCTATTAAAGAATTAGCGGATAAAATTAATTGGCGTCAGGATTTTTTGGCTTTGGCCAAAATTTCTAAGGACAATCAATCCAGCTATGATGTATTGTTGCAATGGAGTAAAACCAACAGTGTTCCGTTGCCAAAATGGGCTGTAGTTTTATCTTATGTTGGCCCTGCATTGTTTATCGGGACTTTTATTGCCTATTTGGCAACTACTAAAACGATATTCTTATCGTATATGTCGTATCTATTTATCATCAATCTTGTTGTTTTAGGTAAGTTCTTAAAGCGCATTCAGTTTGAAACTGCTAATGCAGATAACATTGACAAGGTAATTCATCAATATGGTTTGATTCTGGAAAAAATTGAAACCGAAAATTTTCAATCTCCAAAATTGGTTGCTTTACAGCAAAAACTTAAATTTAAAACGGAGAATGCGAGTCAGCATCTTAAAGAATTATCTGAATTGTTTTCGAAAATGGACAGTATCGCTAACTTTGTTACTGCCACATTATTCAACGGAACTTTTCTATTTAATCTGCACGTTCTAAAAAGTTTGATCAAATGGAAAAAGGAAAATGAAGAGGTACTGAAAGATTGGCTGGAAGTTATAGGTGAATTTGAAATGCTTAATAGCCTGGCTAACTTTTCTTATAATAATCCTGAGTTTACTTTCCCAAAATTAAATACCGATTTTGAAATAGATTTTTCTGATTTGAGTCATCCATTATTGAATTCGAAAACCAGAATAGGGAACAAGGTAAGTTTTCATCCCGAATCTTTTATGATTTTAACGGGTTCGAATATGTCCGGGAAAAGTACTTTTCTAAGAAGTTTAGGAGTGAATATGGTTTTGGCAGGAATAGGTTCGCCTGTTTGTGCTTCCTCAGCTAATGTGCATCCATTACCGGTATTAGTTTCGATGCGCTTGTCAGATTCTTTATCCGACAGTGAATCGTACTTTTTTGCCGAAATAAAGCGTCTAAAACAAATTATGGACGAACTGGAAGGGAATCCAGCATTCGTATTGCTAGACGAAATATTAAGAGGAACTAATTCTGACGATAAACGCAACGGAACTATTGAAGTGGTGAAAAAAGTGATTGCAAAGAAAGCTATTGGCGCTATTGCAACTCACGATATAGAAGTATGTTTAACAACAAATGAATACCCGGATATATTGACAAATAAATGCTTTGAAGTCGAAATTCAGAATGATGAATTACATTTTGATTATAAACTTCGTGACGGTATTTGTAAAAATAAAAGTGCTACTTTCTTGATGAAAAAAATGGGAGTGATTTAAGTCAGATAATATTTATTAAAATAATAAATTAGATTTGTTTAGTTTTACTACTTTAACATTTCAAAAAAGAAAATTTATGAAAAAAAATATGTTTGTATTTTTGTTGTTTTTAAGTTACTCGTTTGCTTTTTCCCAGAACAATCATTTGAATTCAGCTAAAACAGTGACTTATATGACTTATAAAAGTTATAAATCATTGAAAAAAAACAATAAAGTTATTGATTCAATTGGTTTTAAAATTATTAATAATGATACTCTAATAGATATTAATAATTACCAAGAAAAAGGAGTAAAAGTTGAATACGAGGAAAAAGATTCTATTTTTTTGGAAAAATATAAACAATTGGTTTATAACAAAAAATATCAAAGAAAAGAGGAGAAACTAAAGCCAACGATGAAGATTTGGAAAGAAGAAATAAAAATTTATTTTGACAAATCGGTTAGTAAGCAAAACAGTAAGGAACTTATTAAATTCATTCGTTTTCTTGATAAAGAAGTAGATTCATTACATATTAGTTTGGTTAAAGATAGAATAAAAGCGAACTACTTTGTTTATTCTGTAAATAGCCCATCAGAAGTTAATTTAGACACCAGAATTCGTGCTAATGATGGTTATTATTTGATGTGGAATAATAAACAAAATATCTATAATTGTTCATTGAAAATTGACGGGAAGAATTTAAATCAAGAACAGGAATTGATTAAACTAAAAATCAATTTTATACGTTCTTTGGGATATTTTTATTTAGATTTTGAAAATCCGGATTGTAGTAGTTATTTTTCAATTTGTAAATCAGATAAAAAGGAATTTGGGAAAAAAGATCTTGAAATTCTAAAATACCATTATTCGTACGGAATTTGTAAAGGCACCAATTTAGAAACATTTGAAAAAAATCATAAAGATGCCAAAGAGTCATTAAAAAAGAATCACTCAAAAATGTATTTCCTTCATACTGAATAACTTGTCTTTAAAAATTCACTGAAGTTATTATTTTTAACCTTATATAGACAAAAAAACCGCAATTCTGGTTAGTGAATTGCGGTTTTTTTAAATATAAAAATGGTTTGGTTAATAGCGATTTTGTATTTAAACTGCCTCTTTAAGGGTAGTTTAAGGTTTAGTTATTTAGCATTACTGGCATAACTAACATAGTTACTGTTTCACCTTCTTCTAATCCATCTACAGGAGTTAAAATTCCGGCTCTGTTAGGTAATGACATTTCAAGCATAATCATATCGGATTGTAGGTTAGTTAACATTTCAGTCAAGAAACGAGAATTGTATCCTATTTGCATATCATCTCCTTGATAATCACAAGTCAATCTTTCCTCTGCTTTGTTAGAGTAATCGATATCTTCAGCAGATACATTTAGTTCTGCACCAGCGATTTTTAGACGAATTTGGTGTGTAGTCTTATTAGAGAAAATAGCAACACGACGTACAGAACTCAAAAATTGAGAACGGTCAATCATTAATTTATTTGGGTTTTCTTTTGGTATAACCGCTTCGTAGTTTGGATATTTTCCATCAATTAAACGACACATTAAGATGTAATTGTCAAATGAAAAAGTAGCGTTTGAATCGTTATATTCAATTTTTACTTCAGCATCTGAAGTAGAAAGGATACTTTTTAAAATATTCAAAGGCTTTTTAGGCATAATAAAATCGGCAACCTGAGATGCTTTTACATCGGTACGTGCATATTTTACTAATTTATGTGCGTCAGTTGCAACAAATATCAATCCTTCAGGAGAAAACTGGAAGAATACACCAGACATAACTGGACGTAAATCATCGTTACCAGCTGCAAAAATAGTTTTGCTTATTGCAGTAGCCAATACATCAGCAGGCACTAAAGTAACCGAAGGTTCGTCTAGATTAACTGATTTAGGGAATTCATCTCCAGGCGCGTATGCTAATGCATATTTACCAGAATTTGAGCTAATTTCAATTGTGCTGTTTTCTTCAACTGTGAAAGTTAAAGGTTGTTCAGGAAAAGTTTTAAGGATTTCCAAAAGTAATTTTGCAGGAACTGCAACGCTACCTTTACTAGTAGAATCAATAGATAAGGTTGCTGACATCGTAGTTTCTAAATCAGATGCAGAAACCGTTAATACGTCATTGTCTAATTCAAATAGGAAGTTGTCTAAAATAGGCAAAGTATTGCTGCTATTGATAACGCTACCTAAAACTTGTAATTGTTTTAATAAGTATGAACTCGATACTATAAATTTCATCTTTGTTGTTTTATTTTTTGTGGTATATTTTTTAGTTAAATTTCAAAATAATATACATTTACAAATATATCGTAAACTAATTTAGTATTGAAACTTTTTTATTAACATCTACTTGCTGTATTTTCTTTTCCTTAAAAAAGTAAAAACCACACCAAAAAGAATTAAAATAAGAATTGGAAGCCCGATAGTTAGGAATTGTATTGCACTATAGTTGCTGTAAACTTTTTCCTTATCCAATAAAGGTAAATCGAGATCTTTGCTTCGAATGTTAATAAGTCCATTATCATCCAGTAAATAATTGACACAATTCAACATAAAATCCTTGTTGTCGTATAAATTCCCTGATCTTTGATCGTAACCTAATTCAACGGGTTGAAAATCTTTATCGAGTTGATTCCGAATTAAATCTCCATCAGAAATCACAATCATTTTATTGTTTTTTCCTTTTACTTCAAAAGTTTTTTGATCGAAAGGCAGGACACGATTTTCAAACATAGAATGAAACGAACCTTCGAGTAAAACAGAAAGCGGAATATTTCCAGTATTGATATAATGATTCGGACTTGTTTCCTCTTCCACAATATTCAAATTGATCTCTGTAGGAGTACCAATTTTTTTAGAATATTGAGAGGATTTTAAAAGGATGGTTTTCTTGATTCCGTTTTTTAAAGTGTCAATAGGATTAGCAAAATCAAATTTAATTCCGCCTAAATTTTTAACAATAGGGTGGTTGCTATCTGGATAAACTTGAGGTGCAAATTTCCAGTTGAATTCCTGATATTGTGTTGCACTTCCTTGCTCACCAGAGGCTAATTTAATAGAACTTCCTTGCTCGTCTTTCACTAAGTCAGGATTAATGCGTATCCCGTATTTAAAGAACATATCATTCAATCCTAAATCTCTAGGATAAGCTAATGTGGCTCCTGCTGAATTGTAAAGACTGTCCATTTCTGCAGCTACTTGATCGATTAACCAAAGGGTTTTTCCTCCTTTAATGATGAATTGATCTAAGACTTGTTTTTCAGCGTCTGTAAACGTTTCTGTTGGTTTAGCAATGATGGCCAAATCATATTTTTCTAAAGCTTCTAAAGTAGCAGTGGGGTTTTTGGCAACCGAATCTAATGTAAAAGGGCCAATGTGGTAACTTTCTCTTACCTGCATTAGAAATTTAGCCATTAAAACATCTTTTAATTCCCCATTTCCTTTTATTACTGCAATCTTTTTTTGCTTGTCTTTGGTGATTTTGTTTATTGCGTCAGCTATTGAATATTCTAGATGTTGAACTGAACTAACCACTTTTTGAGTAGTGGAAGCGCCCATTCTGTTTTTCAATAAAGGAATATTGACTTCTTTATTATTATATACTGCAATTGCCCAAGGGAATACCATTGCTTGAGATTGTTTTCCCTTATCATCCACAGTTATATTAATGGGTGTTAAACCCTTTCGATACAACTGTTTAACATTATCCATACTTTCTTCTTCGTTCTCCATAGGATTTACGAATTCGAAAACAATATTTTTATTGTAAGCCTGAAATTCTTCCAGAATTTGTTGGGTTTCCTGTTGCAGTCTTTTGAACTCAGCCGGTAAATCACCTTGCATATATATTTTTACCGACAATGGGTTTTCTATTTGTTCGATAATTTTCAAAGAAGTGTCAGATAATGTGTATCTATTGTCTTTAGTTAAATCAAAACGATGAAAAAAGGAATTACCTATTCCGTTTGCAAGAAGCAAAAAGGCAATTATGATCAATAGATCTATTAGGTTGCTTTTTTTAATTGGTATCATTATAATTTCAAAGATTTTAATTTAAAAACAGTAAGCGAAAGGAATAATGTCGTTATGCTTACAAAATAAAGAATGTCTCTAGTGTCTAAAACACCTCGTCCCATACTCTTAAAATGTTCTTGCATTCCCAATGAACTGATCAAGGATTTAAAGTTGGAGATTATAGAAGCAAATCCTTCAATTCCAAAGTAAAAAAGGAAACATATAAAAACGGCTAATATAAAAGCCACAATTTGGTTGTCAGTAAGGGTAGAAGTGAATATTCCAATTGAAGTATAGGCAGCTATTAAAAATAATAGACCAAAATAAGACCCTATAGTACTTCCCATATCAATATTCCCTTCAGGAAGTCCAAGGCTTGAAATTACTTCAACATAGATAAATGTAGGTACAATTGCCATTACAATTAATAGCATAGCACCTAGGAATTTTCCGTTGACTATTTGCCACATACTCAATGGTTTTGTTAGCAGTAATTCAAGTGTTCCTTGTTTTTTCTCATCCGAAAAACTACGCATAGTTACCGCAGGAATTAGAAATATTAAGATCCAAGGGGATAATGTGAAAAACGGTGTCATATCAGCAAATCCAGTATTTAGGATGTTGTATTCACCATCAAACACCCAAAGAAAAAGACCGTTGAGAATTAGAAATAAGGCAATAACTAAATAGCCTATGGGTGAGCCAAAAAAAGATTTAATTTCTCGTAATAATAATGCTTTCATTTTTTATTTTTTGTTTCAAATTTCAGACTTATAGATTGGGCAAGTTGAAAATAAATTTTAAGCTAGAGTTGCTAATTTGTCCACACTCCAAGCCTCGGGTTTGTCATTGAACAATTTTTTAGTAAAAGTCCAAACCTCATTAAAAAATTCCGACTGTCGATAATTTTCCAAATCCTGTTCAGTTTCCCAATAACTATAAGTAAAGAAAATGCTTTTGTTGTCTTTATCCTGATATAATTCTAAAAGGCGGTTCCCGGGAGCAGAGCGGATTCTTTCTTTTATGGATTCGAAATTTTCCATAAAAGCAGGAATGTTTTCTTCGTGAAAACTCAATTTTACTATTCGTACAAACATTTGAAATTTAGGATTTAGGATTGTTGATTTTTAGATTTTTTAAACTGATTACCGACCACTGTTAACTGAATACTATATTTACCACATCTCTATAATTCAAACCTAATAAACTATTAGCGGAGCCTACTTTTAACGGATTGCTTCGGAAAACGGCAATTTCCAGAAAACCGGCTTCATTGAAAATAGCTAATTTCTCTCCTTCATAATTTTTAATTGGATATTTGTCAGAACTTGCGATAGCGGAATAATTAGGCAGAATGGTTTTAATATTTTTTGTTTTCATCAATATTTCATAGGGTCTTCCTTTGGCCGCATCCAAAAACTGTCTTTTTGAAATATTAGTAACCACATTTCCAAAATGATCAATATAAATCACGTGTCCTTTTAAGGAATTAGAATCATCTGATACAACCGCTTTCATTTCGGTAATTTGCTTGATACTTGTTATTTCTTTTCCTATAACGTTCAACAAACCACCTTTAGCGATGTGACAGGCTACTTTGACAAATACATCTAAATCTGTTGCTTCGCTTGGTAATCTATCGTGGATGTTGATGGTAACCATTTTTTGGGGCACAATTTTTTGCGAAAGCATACTTAAAATGCCATTATCAGCAGCAATAAAGTAAGAATCATTCCATTGCATAACAATATGTTGGTTCTCTTTATTGTGTTCTAAATCGACTCCTATAAGATGAACGGTCCCTTTTGGAAAGCTAGAATAGGCAGCTCCAATAATGTAACTTGCTTCTACTGTGTTGAATGGGTCAATATCGTGAGAAATATCAATAATGGTTGCATCCGGATATTCAGATAAAATCTTCCCTTTCAACGCACCTACAAAGTGGTCTTTCAAGCCGTAATCGGTAGTAAGGGTAATTATTGACATAAATTTGTTTATAACTATTAGTGTAAAGTAAACCTTATTTTTCTTAAATTTGAGATATGCAAAGCTAATAATAGTAAACTCAAAAAAGCAAAAACAAATTCCAAATTTCGCAAAAATAATACTCAAGTTTTAATTCAATTCGAATTTAAGCATTAAACGGAAAAATTTAATCTAAAACTACATCATTTGAACGAACGAATCATCGAGCTCATCGACATCGCTCCAAAAGAGTTTTGGGGCGCTCAAGACACTCATCTTGAAACTATTAAAAAGTACTATCCAAAGTTAAAAATTGTAGCAAGAGGTACAACTCTTAAAGCTTTTGGAGAAAAAATCGTGCTGGACGAATTCGAAAAACGGTTTCAGCGACTGATGCTTCATTTTACCAGATACAATACTATTGATAATAATGTGATTGAACGCGTTATACTTAGTGATGGTCAGGATGAAAGAATTACATTAGGTCACGATAAAATTTTGGTTCATGGAGTAGGAGGGAAAATAATTAAAGCCATGACGCCTAACCAGCAATTATTGGTGGATACCATAAACAAAAACGATATGGTTTTTGCGGTAGGTCCAGCAGGTACTGGAAAAACGTATACAGGTGTTGCGATGGCTGTAAAAGCACTGAAAGAAAAACAGGTAAAACGCATCATTCTTACCCGTCCGGCCGTTGAAGCAGGGGAGAATCTTGGGTTTCTGCCAGGTGATATGAAAGAAAAATTAGATCCTTATATGCAGCCGCTTTACGATGCCCTTCGTGATATGCTACCCAATGAAAAACTGGAGGATTATATTTTAAAAGGAATCATTCAAATTGCGCCACTTGCTTTTATGAGAGGTAGAACGCTGGATAATGCTTTTGTGATTCTCGATGAAGCGCAAAACACAACGCATTCTCAAATGAAAATGTTTCTAACCCGTATGGGAAAAAGCGCCAAATTCATGGTTACCGGTGATCCAGGTCAGGTAGATTTACCTCGTCGAACCATTTCAGGACTTAAAGAAGCGTTACTGGTATTAAAAGATGTTGAAGGCATTGGGATCATATATCTTGATGATAAAGATATTGTACGTCACAGATTAGTTAAACAAGTGATTGATGCCTATAAACAAATCGAAAATACCGATTAGAAAGGAAATGTTATTTTGAAAGTTTAAATCAAAATACATATTAATACTATAGTTAACGACCCCAAACGGGGTCGTTCTTAATTAATGAACTACTCATTTTTTTTTGTTTTAAGCAAATGAAATTATTTATTGAAAATCAAAAAAAAAGAGTTGCTTAAAAAAATATAAATCTTGAAAAATGTAATCATAACAGGAGCTTCAGGCGGAATTGGAAAAGAAATAGCTTTGCACTTTGCAAAAAGTGGATGGAATGTTATTGCTACAATGATTTGCTTGAAACAAGGTAAAGAACTTGAAGGGATAACGAACATAAGTTGTTATGCTCTGGATGTAACTTCAACAGAAAGTATTGAAGTTGCCAAGAATAAAATAGTAAATGATTTTAAAACCATAGATGTTGTAATCAATAATGCAGGAGTTGGATACAGAAGTTTTGTGGAATTATCCGAAGATTCTAAAATTAATCACATTGTTGATGTCAATTATTTAGGTGTTGTAAAAGTATGTAGAGCTTTCATCCCCATATTCAGGACTCAAAAAAAGGGCCACTTCATAAACATTTCCTCCATTGCGGGTTTGGTAAATTTACCGTTAGGGAGTTTTTATCATTCAACAAAACATGCAGTAGAAAGTTTTTCGGAATGTATGGCCTACGAATTATCAGAATATAATATTAGTATTTCCACCATACAATTTGGTAATACTCCTTCTAATTTTCAAAAAAATGTCACCAAATCAGAGCGTTCTTCTCTTGCTTCGTACAATAATTTGATGGATAAAATTGGGGTAATATTAGAAAACAAGACTAAGAAAAACAAAGATTTAAAGCCTCAAATTATTCGAGAATTATTAAAAATAGCTGAAAATCCAGCCAAAAATTTCAAGCGATATACAATCGGTTTTGATGCCAATAGTCTTAGTATATTAAGGTCAAGAATTGGATATCGTTTATTTGGAAGATTGATTAGACAATCCGTTTTGAAATAAAAGGGTTTTTATATACAGACTGGATGTATAACTATTTTTGGAAAGTAGATTAAGATCTTGAACTAGATTTTAAAAATGTTTGCTGCATTAGTACTAGCTTTCTTTTCTTTTTAAATAGAAAAGGAATTATATAGATATTGAAAATACAGGAAATTGTGGCTGCAATTAACCAAGATTGAGCCCATAAAAAAACAAAATCTATAGTGTTTTTAGTATTTGTGTTGATTGTTGTGAGTGTAAATGTGATAAATGAAGTAACAAGAATACTGCTAAGAATAGTTTTACGCATTTGGATTGTTTTGAAAAATTGAATTCCAATCGGAAAATTCAAGATCTGAGAGATTAGATTCGTTTAAACTATCAATAAAAGCAGTATAAGCTCTATTGAACAATGATTTTAATTTGCAATTATGTGATTTAAAAATACAAGGCTTGGAATCACAATTAACCACTGGACTGTCATCTTGTTCCAATAGATGGATTAAGTCTCCTAACTGAATTTCTTTGGCTTTCTCTGAAATTACAATTCCGCCACTTTTGCCACGTTTGGTTAAAACCAATTCATTAGCTGATAAAAATTGAACCACTTTAATGAGATGATTTCGTGAAATTTTGAAAGTTGTAGCCAAATCATCCAAAGAACTTTGAGGAGTATCTTTTTTTTGATTCAGATAAATCAATACACGCATACTAAAATCTGTAAAGTGGTTTAATTTCATAAGTGCTATTTATTAATTTAAGGTCAATAACTGAGGTCCAAATTCTTCATAAAATATGGCTTCTTTTGTTACGCCAAGTTCAATTAATGATTCGTATTGTTTTCGAATAAACATTTCAGGTCCGCAAATATAATATTTTGCATCATTAATAATAATTTCTTCTTTGTACAGATTCAAATTTACTCTTCCTTCTATCGCATCTGTTTTGTGGTTAGGCAGCGTTTCATAGAATACATAAGATGTCAACCAGTTTTCCTGACTGTTTAATTCTTCGATAGTGTCTTTAAAAGCGTGAACGTTTTCATTACGACAGCTGTGAACCCATACCGTTTTGTTTTTTTGGAGTGCTGTTTTATTGGTTTCTACCATACTCATTAAAGGAGTAACTCCCACACCGCCGCTTATAAGGACTAATGGGTTTACGGATTCAGGATCAGCATAAAAAACACCTGCTGGAGCACTAACATCGATGCTTTCGCCCACTTTTTTAGTATGGAGTACATTAGAAAACACACCGTCAGGAATAGCATTAATTCCCATTTCTTTTTTTACTGATATTCGGTAGTATTCATTGTTAGAAGAGGAAGACAAACTATATTGTCTAGGTTGCTCATAACCAAGTTCAGGGATAAAAGTTTTAACGGAAAGGTATTGCCCTGGAAAAAAAGAGGCAATATCTTTTTTGTCTTCTGGTTGTAGATAAAAGGATTTAATTTCATCACTTTCTTTAATAATTTTTGCAATTGTAAATTTTCTCCAACCAATCCAACTTCCTTTTTTAAGGGTATTTTTTTTATACATTTCGGCTTCAATACTTATCATTATCTGCGCTAATTCAGTATATGCACAAGTCCAAGCTTCTACTAATTCGGGTGTTGCTAATTCACCCAATACTTCTTTAATGGATGCAATAAGATGATTTCCAACAATGTCATATTGTTCTGGAGCAATGTTTAAACTTACGTGCTTGTTTCCAATTGATTTTAATACATTTATTAGTATGCTAGGATCTTCAATATTTTCAGCATAAGCCAATACAGCGCCTGTCAAAGCATTTTGTTGCTTGCCGTTAGCTTGATTTGCCATATTGAATATGTTTTTTAACTCAGGGTTATTGGTAAGCATTCTTTGATAGAAATAGGAGATTAAATCATTACCACTTGATTTTAAAACTGGAACTGTTGCTTTTATTAATTCTTTTTGAGATGTATTCATGTTTGTGTTATTTATTTTTCTCAAAGGTAGACTAAAACCCTATATGTTGTATATTAAATACAACATATAGGATTTTTAATTCTCAAAAGATTTTTTAATTATTGAGAATCTATCCTAATCTCTTTTAAGAATTTTAAATTTTAGGATACACCAAAAGAGGGTAGGGAAAATAAAAGACATTATTTGTGTTTTATATGGGGTACTATTTAAGTATTTAGTGCTCTTATAATTATGGTTTTCTTTTTTTAATAAATTTCAAAGTGTATTTTTGTTTAAATTAAATCATGTAACAATGTTAAGAAAAGTTTTATTGCTTGTGTTTCTGTTCTTTATAACTGCTGGTCAAAGTCAAAATTTGAAATTAGAAGACATTATGAAAGGGGATGCTTTCATTGGAGTGCAACCTTCTAACGGACGTTGGTCTCTAGACGGGAAGAAAATATATTTTGAATGGAATCCAAATAACGAAATTGGTACTACTACCTATTTTTGGGAAAAAGGAATGCAGAAACCTTTGCTTGCTTCTGTAAAAGATGCCGCTTTTTCAAAATATGATTTCGTGCAAAAACCAAATTCGGATATTGCTTATTATATTTCAAAAGGGGCTTTGTATTCTTATTCTCTTTCGAATAAAACTATCAAAAAATTACTGCAACAGTCTAGTTCAGTTTCGAATTTACAATTGGGAAGTGAAAAAGGGGTTTTATTTTTTGAACAAAATGATAATATTATAAAATTCAATACTATTGAAGGGACTCTTGTTCAACTTACTAATTTTAAATCGGGTAAAGAAAAAGAAAAAGACTCAGAGAAGGATTCTTTTTTAATAAGTCAGCAAAAGGAATTATTCCAATTTATACGTGATCAAGACGCAAAGAAAAAGTGGAACAAGGCTAAATCTGACGAAAACAAATCGGATTTTCCAAAGGGATACTTCTATGGAAAAAATGCTTTTGGAAGTTTGAAAATTAACCCAAAAGGAACTTTTGCAACCTTCAGACTACGAGAAGTTGAAGAGGTGAAAAACGAAAAAATGGAGGTTTTTATTACTTCAGATGGATATAATCAATCTCCAAACACGAAGGAGAAAGTATCTACAGCCAACTTGTCGGCTACAAAATTTGGTGTTTACTCTGTCGCAAAAGACAGTGTTTATTTTGTTAACTTTTCCACTTTGAGCCATATTCAAGATACTCCGGAATACTACAAATTATATGATAATTTAAAAAACGCCAAGAAAGAAGACCGATTAATTGTAGTACAAGAACCTAAATATAATAACGATGGTTCTTATGCAGTTACCGAAATAAGAAGCCAGGATAATAAAGACCGTTGGATAGTGAAATTGAATGTAGAAAAAGGAAGTTTTGAAGAAATTGATCACCAGCATGACGAAGCTTGGATAGGTGGGCCTGGAATTCCTTCGTATCCGTTTAGTTCAGGGACTCTAGGATTTCTTGCTGACAATGAAACGATTTATTTTCAATCGGAAGCTACTGGTTTTTCCCATTTGTATTGGTATAATCTAAAAACGAATAAGAAAAGACAAATCACAAAAGGGGATTGGGAAGTAAGAGATTTGAGTTTGTCAAAAGATAAAAGTGTTTTTTACTTAACTACCACCACCACTCATCCTGGGAATAGAAGTTTTTACAAATTGGCGGTTTCTGATGCGCTTTTGCAGCCTGTTTTAACTAAAGACGGAGCTCATGAAGTGAGTTTGTCTCCAGATGAGAGCACATTATTAGTTCGCTATTCCTATAAAGACAAACCATGGGAATTGTATGTTGCTCCTAATAAAACCAATACTTCTTTAAGTCAAATAACACAATCAACAACAGCTGAATTTAAAGGCTATTCTTGGAGAAAACCGAATGTTATCACATTTAAAGCTCAGGATGGAGCAAATGTAAACGCTCGTTTATATACACCACAAGCTGAAAAGTCAAATAAAGCTGCAGTTATTTTTGTTCACGGTGCTGGATACTTGCAAAATGCCCATAACTTTTGGAGTAATTACCATAGAGAATATATGTTCCATAATTTATTGACAGATTTGGGTTATACCGTATTAGATATCGATTATAGAGGAAGTGACGGTTATGGTCGTGATGTAAGAACCGGAATATACCGTTTTATGGGAGGTAAAGATTTATCTGACCAGATTGATGGTAAAAACTATTTAGTTCAGAATTTAGGTATTGATGCTAAAAGAGTTGGTATTTACGGTGGTTCTTATGGTGGTTTTATAACCCTAATGGGAATGCTTACAACGCCTGACGAGTTTGCTTCAGGAGCAGCGTTGCGTTCAGTAACGGACTGGGCACATTACAACCATGGATATACAGGAAATATTCTTAATTTTCCGGAAACAGATCCCGAAGCTTACAAGAAAAGCTCTCCAATTTACTTTGCGGATAACTTAAAAGGGAATTTATTAATGCTTCACGGAATGGTTGATGATAACGTGGAATATAAAGATGTTGTTCGCTTGTCTCAGCGTTTCATAGAACTAGGAAAGAAAAACTGGAGTCTAGCTTCATTTCCTGTTGAAGCACATGGTTTTAAAGAAACTTATTCTTGGGTAGATGAATATAGCCGCATTTTAAATTTGTTTAACGATACGCTTTTGGAAAAGAAAAAATAGTCTGTTTTAAGAGATGATTATAGTTAAACAATTTTGTGTATCTCTTTGAAACAACCTATTTTTGCACAAATAACAACACAACAAAACACATGAATACTATAACAACCACTAATTTTAATTTTCCAAATCAAAAATCAGTTTACAGAGGTAAAGTGAGAGAAGTTTACAATATCAATGACAACCTTTTGGTTATGGTTGCCACAGATAGACTTTCAGCTTTTGATGTGGTTTTGCCAAAAGGAATCCCTTATAAAGGACAAATTTTGAACCAAATCGCGACTAAATTCATGGAGTTGACTCAGGATATAGTTCCAAATTGGTTAATCGCTACACCAGATCCTAGTGTTGCTGTTGGTCATTTGTGTACTCCTTTTAAAGTGGAAATGGTGATTCGTGGGTATCTTTCAGGTCACGCCGCTCGTGAGTATGCTCTTGGAAAAAGAGAAATTTGCGGTGTTGCAATGCCAGAAGGATTGAAAGAAAACGATAAGTTTCCAACACCTATTATCACTCCTACAACTAAAGCTGATAATGGTGAGCACGATGCTGATATTTCTCGTGAGGATATTTTAGCAAAAGGAATTGTTACTGAAGAAGATTATTTAGTTTTAGAAAAATATACAAGAGCTTTATTTCAAAGAGGTACTGAAATCGCCGCTAGTCGTGGTTTGATTTTGGTTGACACCAAATATGAGTTTGGAAAAACTAAAGAAGGTGTAATTGTATTGATTGACGAAATACATACACCAGATTCTTCTCGTTACTTTTATTCGGAAGGATATCAAGACAGACAAGATAATGGAGAAGAGCAAAAGCAATTGTCTAAAGAGTTTGTTCGTCGTTGGTTAATTGAAAATGGTTTCCAAGGTCTAGAAGGACAACAAATTCCTAATATGACAGACGAGTATATTGAAACTGTTTCTGAAAGATATATTGAATTATACGAAAAGATACTAGGCGAGAAATTCGTGAAAGCTGATATTACAAATATCAATGAGCGTATTGAAAAAAATGTATTAGCCTATTTAGAATCAATTAAAAAATAATTTATAATTGATTTAATACTATTGAAAAAGCGAGGGTTTTATAATCCTCGCTTTTTTATTTAATATGTTATATTCCAAAGTGATGCTTGATATAATTATTTCTACATCTTAAAAATGCGAATCTATTGTTTAAATGATTAAGTGTAACGTATTACTTTTCAATAAGTAATGATTTTAAAACTAAACATTTAAGTCTAGCCCGAAAATGGTTCTTAATAATTCAATATTTGGATTTAATTCAAAAAGTCTATTGTAGCGATCTTGATCATTTAAGCTTCTTTTATTTTCAATAGCTTCATTTACTATAACCTCAATAGAGATATCGTGATTGTGTAAATGTCCTTTTAAATGTCCTAAAAGACCATTCAATTCCTTTTCAAAATCTAGTTTAGATCCTTCATTTGGTAATTCAATTGTGATGGCAGTACCATTTAAAACAGGGTCGTTAATAAGTAATAAGGATTCCATAATTCTAAATCCTTTTTCCCCTAGTCGTTGCGCATATTTATTCCAATGTAGTAACATTTCAGTTTCAGTAAAATCTTCTGTTGGTAAATCTAGTGTTGGCTTTACATAGCTTTTACCGCTTTCCTCTAGTGCTTTTTTTGCACGAATACTTGATAAAGAAAAGGCTGAAATTTTTGGTTCATTGGATGTGAACGTTTCTGTTGGAGTTTTAGGTTTCTGAATTTCAGGCTGTGTAGTTTCTGGTTGAACTGCAGTGTTATTTGCTCCTAAATTCGGAATATGAGCTTCCTCTTTAGTTATTGTAGTCGAACTCGTATTAGCTGTTGGTTTTACTTCAACAATAGAATAGTCGTTCTTTCTATAATAAGTAGGCGGAATTATAAAGGCGTCAACTTTTTTTTTTCTCCATCAAAAGTGATAGAGGCAAGTTGCATTAGGCAAAGCTCAACAAGAAGGCGTTGGTTTTGACTTAATTTGTATTTTAAATCACAATCATTTGCAATAGCGATTCCTTTTAATAGAAAATCCTGCTCGCATTTTTGTTCTTGTACGCCATACATTTTTTGAGCTTGTTCTCCAACTTCTAATAAAGAAAGGGTAGAAGGTGTTTTACTTACCAATAGATCCCTGAAATGGGATGCTAAGCCTGAAACAAAATGATGACTATCAAATCCTTTAGCGAGTATTTCGTTAAAAGCGATTAATAATTCCGGAATTTTATTTTCCAAAATCAAATCGGTAATATTGATGTATGTCTCGTAATCCAGTACATTCAGGTTTTCAGTAACAGCCTGACGGGTCAAATTGCTACCACAATAAGAAACAACTCTGTCAAAAATTGACAAAGCGTCACGCATTGCTCCATCCGCTTTTTGAGCGATAATATGCAATGCATCGTCTTCAAACGCAACTCCTTGATTTGTGGCTACATCAGCAAGATGTTCTTTTGCGTCTTTAACGGTGATTCTTTTAAAATCAAATATTTGACAACGAGAAAGTATTGTTGGGATTATTTTGTGTTTTTCGGTCGTAGCCAATATAAAAATGGCGTGCTTTGGCGGTTCTTCCAATGTTTTCAAAAAAGCATTAAAAGCAGCCGAAGACAACATGTGAACCTCATCAATAATATAAACCTTGTATTGCCCTGTTTGCGGAGGGATACGAACTTGGTCAATCAAACTTCGGATGTCGTCAACAGAGTTGTTTGAAGCGGCATCTAATTCGAATACGTTAAAGGCAAAATCTTCATTGGGATCATCATAACCCGGCTGATTGATTTTTCGAGCCAGAATTCGAGCACAAGTCGTTTTTCCTACCCCACGAGGTCCTGTAAATAATAGGGCAGAGGCAAGATGATTGCTTTCTATGGCATTCAGTAAAGTATTGGTAATGGCTTTTTGCCCCACTACATCGTTAAATGTTTGTGGACGGTATTTTCGTGCCGATACTATAAATTGTTCCATAGAGTTTTATTCGAAAGCAAATATAGTTTTTAAAAAATCAATTCCAAAATTCCAAATCACAAATAATTTATGCATCTTGATTTTGAATTATTAGATCTGAATATTGACATTTCCGCGCTGTTTTTAGCTAGTAAACTTTGCTGTAGAATTCATATACTTAAACCCAGATAACGGAATTTTAAGAGCTCCTTTTTGTTGTATCAATACTTTGAATTTCATTCCCATACTCATCAACAACCCTTGATTTATATAAGTTTCATGTATAGTAGATTGTGAATTTATATCGGGATTCATTATTGTATTGCGGAGATATTCTTTGATACCAAGACCTAATAAAAAAGTGGTTTGATCTAAAAATCCGCAACTTTCAAATCCGTATTCTGAACCCCAAAGGTTTAAAGCTGAAAAGTTAGTGTGTGAAGTGATGTCTTGACTTCCAATGTATTGGTAGGGATTATCGTTTTTTTGATGTTTGTTGTAGCATAAAAGAGTGCCGGAACTTCTATGGTTTTGGTATAGTTCAGTAGATAAACCGCCATAATCTATTGTGATTATATAACCTTTGCGCAAGCGATTTGAAATAGATTTTAACCACGATATCGCTTCCAGGTTGATTTCAGTTCGGAAACCTAGTGGCAGTTTTATGTTTAGTTTTTCGAAATAATCTATGAGTTCTTTCTTTGCCGGTTTCAAAACTTCTATAAATCCGTTTTTATAGTCCACAAAAACCTCTTTTAGCACTTCTTCCATAATCACTTGATGAACAGCAAAATTATCCAGCAATTCATTAGATAGTACACAGCCGTTAATTTCAGGAATCTCTTCTATAGTATCGTACCAACATACTTTTTCGAGCAAATGCTTTTTTTCAATTGCTCGCATACTTTCGCTTTTTTCGATAATGGCGTAGCTTAAATCATTATAAAGTGGAATGTTGTTTTTGAGGTAATCCAAAATGTCATGACATAATAAGCCCGTTCCCGCACCATATTCTATGATTTGGAAAGGTTTTTTTTCCAATGCAAGCCACATTTCTTCAATTTGGCGGCCTAGCATTGCGCCAAAAGAGACAGATAGATTAGCACTGGTGTAAAAATCACCGTTGGCTCCAATTTTGTTCTGCTCTGAATTATAATACCCTAATTTTGGGTAATACAAAGCCATTTCCATAAAATCATGGAACGACAATGGTCCTTCTTTATGGATTCGTTCTATGATAATTTCAGATAATACCATTGAACTTAAATATTTGGTTTTTATTCGAATTCAATTCTAAAAATAGTGACGGTGAAATCTTCTTTCTTTTTAATAAGAGAAAGAAATAATTAAAGTTTACAGGAACCGCTATTATCTTCAATACATAATTTACTCAATACTATAGCCGCTCCACTTGAATTAGCAGAATAGCCAGCTACGAAAACTCCTTTTTTGCCTGAGCTTGATTTTATGCCATACACTACGGCTTCATCGGCAGGATCTGAATTTCCTTCGTAACGATAAACATGTTTGACTTGATAGCGATGCGGATTTTTAATAATATCCTCTTCATGAAGATTAAAATCATAAGTGAATCCATCCTCGTTTAAGTTGTCTAAAGCTTTAGTAACGGTAGCATAGTGATAGGTTGGCTTCATAATTATGTTTTTTTGGTTGAGGATTAAAGATAACTAATTTATTATTAAGTTGTTGTAAAAGTGTTGTTAAACAAAATTATCTATTAGACCGAAAAAGGAATAAATAATGTAAATTTGCACCACAGACCGCCTTATCGTCGTTTTGAGCAATCAAAAGGGAGGAAAGTCCGGACACCAGAGAGAAGCATAGCGGGTAACGCCCGTCGGTCACGCTTTAGGGCGTGATTAGGACAAGTGCAACAGAAAGTATGTACAGGTAATGCTGTAGTGAAACCAGGTAAACTCTATGCGGTGAAATATCAAGTATATCAGCATTTAAGGGCTTCTCGTCCGTTGTTGAAGGGTAGATAGCTTGAGTCTTGCAGTAATGCATGATCTAGATAAATGATAAGGGTCCCGATTCATCGGGATACAGAATCCGGCTTATAGGTCTGTTTTTTTTTAATTAAATGGAATTAATGAAATAAAGGATTGTAAAATCTAAAAGAGAACCATTAAGAAATTAAGTTTCATTAAGTCTCAAGGCTTAATTTTCTAAATTTCTTAATGGTTTAATTTATAAATAGTAGTTATGATAACAAGAATTGGAATTTTAGGATTAGGTGGAGTAGGTGGTTATTTTGGCGGACTTTTAGCCAAAGCTTATGCCGAAACAGATTCAATCGAAATTGTTTTTATTGCTCGTGGTGAAACTCAAAAAGCGGTTGCTGAATCCGGTTTGAAAATTAGAACTGATGAAGCCGAATTTAATGTGTTTCCAAGTGTTGTATCAAATGATCCTGCAGTAATTGGGAAATTGGATTATTTAATTTGTGCCACAAAAACCTATGATATAGAAGAGAGTCTGCTTTCTTTAGAAAAATGTATCACATTAAACACCATCATTTTACCTTTATACAATGGAGTAGATGCAACAGAACGCATCAGTGTTCTTTATCCTGACAACGAAGTGTTGCAAGGATGTGTGTATATTGTATCGATGATAGAATCAGTGGGAGTAATTAAAAAAGTGGGACCTTACGAAAAGTTGTTTTTTGGATCTCAAACCGCTCCTATTTCAAGACTAAATGCTTTGCAATCCATATTCGAAAAAGCGGCTATAGAAAGTTATCTTGTTGATGCTATCGAAGAAACGATTTGGGAGAAATTCATATTCATTTCATCATTGGCTTCTGCCACTTCTTATTTAGATCAAAATATTGGTGAGATTTTAAAAACCGATACAAGTAGAGCAGTATATGTTGAGCTTCTTAATGAAATTACCATGATTGCCGCTGTAAAAGGACTGAGTTTACCTAATGACATCATCCTGCAATCCATAATGAAACTTGAAAAAACACCTCATTCTGCCACTTCATCAATGCATCGTGATTTGATGGCCGGAAGAAATTTTGAACTAGCCTCTTTAACGGAGTTTGTAGTTAATGAAGGAGTAAAGTATGAAGTAGAGACACCAATGTATAATATAGTATTGGCTAAATTGTCTGAGGCTGTAATAAAGGAGGAATAGATAAATTTATCATTGAGAAATATTATTTGCATTTTTAAATTAATTTCATCAGACAAGATATAAACAGAAAAGCCCTTGCATTGCAAGGGCTTTTGTATTTAAAAGAATGAATTTTTTATTCTTCTTCGTTGTCTTTTTCTTCTGAATCCTCAATTTCTTCTTCATCACCAGAACTAATTTCGAAGAAACTAAAAATAGATCCGCCGTAAGTTTTCTTGAATGAAAAGTGAATCATATGATCCAACTTAGTGTATTTTGAATGTTCGATAACCATCATTCCGTCTTCATGAAGCATATTTTTTTCGAAAACAAGTAAAACAATTTTTTCGAAAGTAGCTTGATCTAAAGCGTATGGTGGGTCAGCAAATATAATATCGTAAGTGGCTTTGTTTTTTTCTAAAAAACTAAAAACATCACTCTTTGTGGCTGCAATATTAAAATCATATTCAGCAGCTACCTGCTTAATGAATTTCACACAACCAAAATCTCCATCTACGGATGTGATAGGTGAGCTTCCTCTTGAGGCAAATTCGTAACTTATATTCCCAGTTCCTGCAAATAAATCCAACACTTTTAATCCCTCAAAGCTAAAGTGATTATTCAGTACATTGAATAAGGCTTCTTTAGACATATCAGTAGTGGGGCGAACCGGAAGGTTTTTAGGTGGAAGTATTCGTCTTCCTTTGTATTTTCCCGAAATGATTCTCATGAGTTAAATAATATAAAATGTTTCAAATTTTGAGCTGTTGTGAAAGAGTTGGTTTTTTGTAAATCGCTAACGTCATAAAATGAAACGTCACGGATGTACTTGTAAGCTATTGTGTAGAAATCATCCTCTTTACTAATAGTTCCTAATAATTCAAGTTTAAAACTTTCTGGATTCATACTCATTTGTTCTGCTACGAATAGCAAATAATAAATAAAATCCTCAGGTGTTTGATAGTCAAAAGAGTTAAATAACAACAACTTTTGATTTTGAATTACGATTATTTCAAAATGACCTGGATTGAAATTCACAATCATTTTTTTATCATCATTATTCTTGGATGCATCCAAAAGCTTTGTCACAAGTACGCTGTTAGCGTGTTTGTAATCGAAAGAACCAAATTGATCAATAAAAAAATTGTTGATATTGACATAAGGGATATAAACGGCATTTATGGAATAGTTGCTTATTTCATCAAATGCAAAAAAATCAGTTTTAAAAACTTTAGTATTGTACTGTAAATAGCTACCCAGGAAGTTTTCGTCAAAAAGAGGTGCAGGGACAAATGTGGAAAGGTTGTTATTGTGAATAACAAGAATTTCGTCATAAGAATCCTTTAATTCCGGATTTTCCCGAAAAGCATCTGCAAATAATTCTTCTATTTTAATTGT
Source organism: Flavobacterium sp. K5-23 (assembly GCF_023278045.1). Taxonomy (NCBI): domain Bacteria; kingdom Pseudomonadati; phylum Bacteroidota; class Flavobacteriia; order Flavobacteriales; family Flavobacteriaceae; genus Flavobacterium; species Flavobacterium sp. K5-23. The sequence continues at coordinate 2,766,817 of NZ_CP056783.1, read as the reverse complement.
TTTATCAAAGGTGTCAAATTGCACTTCTTTTACAGATAGTATCGTATGATTTAAAGAATCAAAACAACAAAAAGAAAGCCCATTCAAAGACACTTGAATGGAGAGTTTTTTATATTTCTTATCGGTTATGTTTGTGTTCATATTGATTTTTTACAACAGCACAAACTTACAAATTTAAATAGCAATAACAATGGGAATAACGATGTCAAAAATCATTATATATAAAACCATTACTAATCTTAAATTTTAAATTAAGTATTGTTAATATAATTTATAATTGCCATTGAAATTGGTTATTTTCATTGCCATTGCCATTAAAAAACTTTACTTTGCAACTAAAATACACCAAATGAAATCTTCCTTGTTTTATAGCCTTTTACAAAAAAAATTCCCTTTTAATCCCACTTATAAGCAGGATATTTTTTTTCAAAAAATCGCTGTTTTTTTAACGGAAAAAGAAAATGACACCATATTTGTTTTAAAAGGATATGCCGGAACAGGAAAAACATCTGTTATTTCGACCATTGTAAATAATTTAATCGAAATAGATAAAAAATATGTTTTGCTGGCGCCAACTGGTCGTGCGGCCAAAGTAATTGCCAGTTATTCGAATAAACCCGCTTTTACAATTCATAAAAAAATCTACTTTCCTAAAAAGTCTTCCGGTGGAGGTGTTTCCTTTACTTTACAGCCCAATAAACATAAGAATACTATTTTTATTGTCGATGAAGCTTCGATGATTTCAGACAGTAATTCGGATTCGAAATTATACGAAAACGGTTCTTTGCTGGATGATTTGATTTCTTATGTGTATTCAGGAACCAATTGTAAAATGATTTTACTGGGAGATACAGCTCAGTTGCCGCCTGTGAATCTCGATATCAGTCCTGCTTTAGACATTCACACTTTGAGTTTGCATTACAATAAAGAAATAGAGCATATTGAGCTTGATGAAGTAATGCGTCAGGAAGAGAATTCTGGGATTTTGTTTAATGCAACTGAACTTAGGGAATTGCTAAAAGATTCCTTCATATCCGATTTTCAGTTTGATGTTAAAAAATACAAAGACATTGTTCGTTTGATTGACGGTTATGATATTCAGGACGCCATTAATTCAGCGTACAGTAATTATAGTATTGAAGACACGGCTTTTATTGTTCGTTCGAATAAAAGAGCCAATCAATATAATGAGCAAATAAGGACAAAAATACTCGATAAAGAAAGCGAACTTTCCACAGGAGATTTCTTGATGGTGGTGAAGAACAATTATTTTTGGTTAAAAGAATCGGATGAAGCAGGTTTTATTGCCAATGGTGATATTATCGAAGTCTTGGAAATTTTCAACATCAAAGAATTGTATGGTTTTAAGTTTGCCAAAGTAAAAATTCGAATGGTCGATTATCCAAGCCAGATTCCTTTTGAAACGGTGTTGTTATTGGACACTATAAAAAGCGAATCGCCTTCTTTAACTTATGATGAATCCAACAGATTGTATCAGGAAGTCCTGAAAGATTATGAAGGGGAAACCAAATACAAACAATTTCAGAAGGTAAAAGCTAATGAGTATTTTAATGGGTTACAAGTGAAATTCTCTTATGCGATTACCTGTCATAAATCACAAGGAGGGCAGTGGAATACCGTTTTTATTGAACAACCGTATTTGCCAAATGGTATCGACAGAGATTACATTCGTTGGTTGTACACAGCGATGACTCGTGCCAAAAATAAATTGTATTTGATAGGGTTTAAAGACGAGAATTTTGTGGAGTAATTTTCTTTGATTGGGCTTGCCAACTTCTTATTGGTTTAAAATGATAAACTATATGCTATAGAAAAAAATGCAGAATATCAATAATAAATTATATCATAAGTGTTTTTTTCAATCAGTTTCCCATCTAAAAATCGATCTCTTATGATAATGTTTCCCTTTTTATCATAAGTATTATTAAAGGTTACGGTTTCAATGATGCTGTCATCACTTTTGTAATAAGTTTTTTTGGTTAAGTTTCCTTTTACATCAATTTCGTAAGTGTAGTAATTATTATTTATAGTGTTATTAGTTGATCCACTTTTGATAATATATCCTTTCTTATTAAAATATTTTTGGGTTCCCATTCTTTCTAAAGTTAAAGTGTCTGTAGTGGTTTTTGAAACAAAAAATTTCTTTTTATAATTGTATTCAGTTTTTGTTATTCCAAAGATTTTACCAAAAGAGTTTAATTTTTTTTCCATTAGATTATTGTATTTATCAAATACTTGAGAAATCAAAAAATAGACTTTTTTATCATCAAATTCTTTTTCTTCAATTAGATTATTTTTTTTATCATATTTATAAGTAGTTAAATGTGTATTATTTTCTAAAATCGGCTTTTTTTCTATTAGTAAACCATTTTGATATTTAAAGCTAGTTTCTTTTTGATTATCTTCTGTGGTTATTTTTTCATTTATTACATTGTTATTAGAATCAAAGTTTAAAAAGGTGTTTTTAACCAAATTAACGGTGTCTTTTTTTATGAATTTATATTCATAGTTTATGATATTAATTGATTTTATTTTTCCAACTAAATCTTGAGTGTAATCTTTGTTAAAATCTTTAATTTTAGCGGGACCACAGGAAAATAAAAATAAAAAGAGTAATAGATAAATCGATTTCATAAATAATGAATTTTTACTAAAAGTAAGAAATTATCTTAAAAGATATAAGTTATAGTTTATTCTTTTTAAAATAATAGTATTTTTGTTAATCTAATTAATCTATTCTATGAAAATCATCGCCGTTATTCCCGCACGTTACGCTTCTACACGATTTCCAGCCAAATTAATGCAGGATTTGGGAGGTAAAACAGTGATTTTAAGAACCTATGAAGCAGCGGTAAGCACGCAGTTATTTGACGATGTTTTTGTGGTAACTGATTCGGATTTAATATATAATGAGATTGTTTCAAATGGCGGAAAAGCCATTCGAAGCATAAAAGAACACGAATCAGGAAGTGATCGAATTGCTGAAGCAATTGAAAACCTAGAAGTGGATATTGTGGTTAATGTACAAGGAGATGAGCCTTTCATCAATGAAGAACCATTGGCGAAATTGATAGAAACTTTCAGGAAAGATTCTACTAAACAAGTGGATCTGGCTTCATTGATGAGAGAAATCAAAGATGAAGACGAAATCAATAATCCAAATAATGTGAAAGTGGTCACAGACCAAAACGGATTCGCATTGTATTTTTCGCGTTCTGTAATTCCTTATCCAAGAGAGAAAAACGTAGGTGTTCGTTATATGCAACACATCGGGATATATGCTTTTCGAAAACAAACTTTGTCTGATTTTTATAGTTTACCAATGAAATCATTGGAGGCATCCGAAAAACTGGAACAATTGCGTTATCTAGAATTTGGGAGACGCATCAAAATGATTGAAACTACCCACGTTGGAATTGGAATTGACACTGCTGAAGACTTAGAAAAGGCAAGGAAAACGCTGTTGTAATTGAGTTTGTTGATTACTATGCTAGTGTTAAAAAAAGATAAGTATAAGAAATTAGTTACTATTATTTTTTATTACTCAATAAAATAGTAGTAGTTTTATAGGCAATTAATATTAGACCTATGAAATGAGCATAACCTAAATTTGGTCGTAATACCAATGATAAAATGTGAATTACATATGACAATTAAAAAACAATAAATATCAACAGATGAAAAAAATAATGCTCCATCTCTTTCTTATGGGAGCCTTCTACGGACAGGCCCAAATGAAAGCGGATGATGTAAAAACGTTCACTCTTACAAACGGAATGAAGTTTCTGGTTGTAGAAGATTTCTCTATTCCAAATGCCAATATGTATTTGTTTTACAAGGTGGGAAGCCGAAACGAATACCAAGGTATCACTGGACTTTCTCATTTTTTCGAACACATGATGTTCAATGGTGCCAAAAAATACGGCCCAAAACTCTTTGACCAAACGATGGAATTCAATGGAGGCGCAAATAATGCGTACACCACTGAAAACGTTACGGTTTATACTAATTGGTTTCCAGCTGCATCATCAGAAGTTATTTTTGATCTTGAAGGAGATAGAATTTCAAGTTTGAGTATCGATCCTTCTATGGTAGAAAGTGAAAGAGGAGTAGTGTTGAGCGAGCGCCGCACCGGTCTTGAAAATTCTCCTTGGCGTCTTTTGTCACAGTCTGTAAAAGCAACTGCTTTTCAGGAACATCCTTATCACTGGCCAGTTATCGGTTATGAAGATGATATGAAAAACTGGACGCAACAAGATTTAGAGCGTTATTTTAAAACCTATTATGCACCAAACAATTGCGTAGTGGTTGTTTCGGGAGCGATAAAATTAGAAAAAGTAAAAGAATTTGCTAAAAAATACTTGGAACCCATTCCAGCGCAACCAACACCGCCAGTGGTTCACATTGTTGAACCGGAACAAACGGGGGAGCGTAGAATTACAGTAAAAAAAGAAGTAGCCACTCCGTATCTTTTGATAGGTTATCATACTCCAGAGTCTAAAAACGAGGATTATTATGCATTAAATGTGTTAAGTTCTGTTTTATCAAGCGGAAAATCATCACGTTTATATGCCTCTTTGGTAGATCAAAAACAACTGGCAACACAAGTATTTACTGATTATGGAGATAGTTTTGATCCTAATCTTTTTAATGTATATGCTGTTGCAAATAAGAATGTTAAAGAGGGTGATTTAGAGCAAGCCATTTACACTGAGATTGATAAAATTAAAAAAGAGGGTATCAGTGAAAATGAACTTCAAAAAATAAAAAACCAAAAATTAATGGAGTTTTACAATCAGGTAGAAACCATTAATGGAAAGTCAAATAATATAGGTACATACGAAGTGTTTTTTGGTGATTACAAAAAAATGTTCAACGCTCCTGCTAGCTATAATAAAGTAACAATTGCCGATGTTCAAAGAGTTGCACAGAAATATTTCACTAAAAGCAACAGAACAGTAGGTGTATTAAAAACAAATGTAGATGAATAATATTATGGAAGGAATTAAACAAAAACTCATGATAATCTGCCTTTTGGTTTTTACAGGTACGAATCTATCAGCACAAAGTTTTAAATTACCAGCTTACACTACTTTTAAATTACCAAACGGACTTACGGTAAACCTAATGGAACAACATGACGTGCCCATTATTAGCGTTTCAGCAATACTTCCTGCAGGTGCGATTTATGACAATGAAAAATCAGGATTAGCATCTTTGACCGCTACCGCACTAAAACATGGTACTAAAAGTTTTTCAAAAACAAAAATTGATGAAGAGTTAGATTTTATAGGTGCTGATGTGAATACCTATTCATCTAAAGAATTTTCGGGTCTTAGTTCTACTTTTGCAACTAAAGACAAAGTCAAAGTACTTTCCATTATTAAGGAAATTCTACTAAATCCTGTTTTTGACAATAGTGAATTTGAAAAAGAAAAAAGTCGTTTATTAGTAAATCTTGAACAACAAAAAGAAAGCCCACGTGCAGTAATAGGACCGTATTTTGACACTCTTTTATATGGAAATCATGTATATGGAAATGTTGTAAACGGTAATAAAACCACTGTTGGTAAGTTGACGGTGAAAGATTTAAAAGACTTTTACAAAGACAATTACAAGCCAAATAATTCGGCTATAAATATTGTTGGTGATTTCACTTCTGTTGAAATGAAATCAATTATAACTAAATTATTTTCTGGTTGGGAAAAAGGTGCAAATGAAAAAGAAAACCTTGCTTCGAAACCTATCAAAACTCCAACAGAAAGCAATGTGTTATTAGTGAATAAGGGTGATGCCAAAGAAACTACTTTTTATATTGGTGCTCCAGGAATAAGTCGTAATAATCCAGATTTTGTAGCAATTGAAGTGGTTAATACACTTTTTGGAGGACGTTTCACTTCAATGTTAAATGACGAACTTAGAGTAAATTCAGGTTTGACTTACGGTGCTTCAAGTAGATTTAGTACATTAAAGAACGGTGGGACATTTTTAATTAGCACATTTACTGCTGTAAAGACTACTGAACCTGCAATAGATAAAGCGCTTGAAGTTTTGAATAAATTGCATGCTACTGGAATCGATGAAAAAGCATTAAATTCTGCTAAGAATTATGTGAAAGGACAATTCCCTCCTGATTATGAAACGACTGAACAATTATCGAGATTGTTATCACAAATGTTCTGGTATAATTTTGACAAATCATTTATTGATAATTTCGAAAAAAATGTTGATGGTTTAGACTTGGCAAAAGCCAACCAAATTATAGCCAAATATTTCCCAAAGGACAAACTACAATTTGTGTTAGTAGGAAAATCAGAAGATATTAAAAAGATTGCTGAAAAATACGGTAAAGTTATTCAGGTTGAAATAACAGATGATATTTCGAATAGAAATTAAAAAATGTAAAAAGGGGATTAGATTCCCCTTTTTTTATACTTAAAAATCAATGTCCTCTGTTAAATAAATAACAATTGATAAAATGATTTAGGTTAGTCTTGGTTTTCAGGGTCGAAATATCCTGTTGCTTTTATTTTTGTAGAGAAAAAATTTAGAAACAAGACAACATATAATAAAACTAACATGGATTGTATACTTACTAATACTTTCCCAATAGTTTGTACTGGATAGAATTCTCCAAACCCAATCGTGGATGAAGTAACCGTACTAAAATAGATTGCATCAAACCAATGCAAAAAAGGTTTGTTTAAATAATTATCACAGCTATACAATACGCCAAAAGCAAACACCATTTCTAAGTAATTAAAGAAAAGTAATAGCATGGATCTTTTGTAAGAGCGGGGCTTTGAAAATAAATCGGAGGCAAAAATTAATGTTGGAATATAAAAAACTGTTTCTAGCATTACATATATCATAATTCCCAGTATAAAGTGATTGCTTTGCCAGTTATTGATTAAAATTACCAATGGAAGCGCTACTTTAAGCAATACATAAATATCCAAAGCAAGATCTTCATATTCAGGTCCTCTCTTTGAAGCTGCATATTTAATGTAAATACCGGGAAATAGTAATAATGAAGAGGATAGAAACAATCGAACAATTTTTTCAATTCCGTTGTCATCCTGATGGTCGTTATTCCAAATGGATTTTATATTCTTAATTCTCTTTTGAAAAGGATTGTATTTAGGTTTTTCTACTTTTGAGATGTTTCCTAGTAATAGTTTTTTTAATATTTGTTTCATCTTTATGTTCTAATGGGACTTTAAAATTACGGTTCTTGTTTTATTCTAAAATAAGAATAGCTGGTTCAGGCTATTTTTTCAATGATAATCATTTCATTATGCTCTTCAATTCTAGGGAGTGATTTAATTCTAAAATGAGGGTCGTTAAAATCAGTGAGGTACTTTTTATTTCTTTGATTATCTATTTCGGTCAAAAGCATTGTGTTAAAAAGTATAAAACCTTTATTTTTTAAAAGGAAGCATACTCGATTGACAAAAAAACTTTCAAATAAAAAATTAGGCATTGTCGTATCCTGAAAAACATCAATAATAATCAAATCGTACTTTTTTGTTGTTTTCAAAACAAATTCAAATGCATCATCTATAACGATCTCAAGTTGTTTAATTTCATCCAAATTGAAAAAGTCCCTAGAGACTTGAATTATTTCTGGGTCAATTTCGACTCCGGTTATTTTTCCTTTATATTTAATTTCATCGACTAACGTTTTAATTACACTTCCCCCTGCGACACCCAGAACCAAAATATGATTCATTTGCACTATTTTATTAAAGCCAATCGATTTCAGCCCTTTTCTAAGAACACGTTGCAAACTACCATAAGAATAATTAGTATTTTTAGAATCTAAAACCAGTTTACCGTTAGCCCAAGTCACTTCAATAGTCTTACTCAATTTTGAATTTTGTGAATAAATTTTAATGGGAATTAGGTAACTGAATATTTTTTTAAGCATCAAAAGAAGTTTTTACCCAAAAATAAGTTTTAAATTATTTATTTTGCACTAAATTGGACAGTAATGAAGAAACAAATTTATAAGTGGATATTTTTTCGCCTAATGGGCTGGAAAATTGTAGGAGGGATAGATGCCGATATTAAAAAATGCGTGATGATGATTATGCCACATACAAGTGCTCATGATTTTTATTTGGGAATTTTCACAAGAGGCATAACGGGTTTAGAAATGAACTTTGTGGCTAAAAGAGAATTGTTCAAATTTCCATTTGGGGCTTACTTCAGATATATGGGAGGGGAACCTCTGGATCGTTCGGGTGGATTAAATAAAGTAGATTCGATTGCGGCCATTTTCAAAAGAAGAGAAACGTTTCGTCTTGCGGTAGCACCCGAAGGAACCCGTAAAAAAGTAGACCAACTTAAAACAGGATTTTATTATATTGCAATGAAAGCTAATGTACCTATCGTACCTGTAGCTTTTGATTTTGGAAAAAAAGAAGTCAATCTAGGGACGCCATTAATACCAACAGGAGATCTAGAGACAGATTTAGCTGTTTTAATGAAACATTATGAAGGAGTGGAAGGAAAAGTTCCTGAAAAAGGGTATAAAGGATAAGGTATCTTCTATTTATTGTCAAAACTGTATTAAGGCCGTAATTAAGTTATTTAAAAAAATAATTTAATTACGGCCTTAATTTTAATTTGGTGTATATGTTTTGAAAGTACCATTTTTATAAAAGAAAACAATTTTTTCTAATTCTGGTGAGTTGGAATCAATATTATTATCTGGAGATCTGTAATTAGGAGATTCGACAGATTTCACTATTTCGTTATTATTTATTTCTGAAAACAAGTTATTAGCAATTACAGCTTCTGAAATTGGAGTAGGGGTTTTAGTTTTAACTTCTTCTTCAAAAATCGATTCCCGACTGTCTATGGTTTCTAAATTTTTCGGAAAACTTCCTTTGCCATTCAAAATCCAGTACAAGTCTACATCTGGAAAAACATCTAATATTTTAAGAATAAAATCCAGGCTAGGTTTATTTCTACCTGAAAGTAGATGAGACAAACTGGAACGTTGTACACCAATTTTATCTGCAAATCCAGATGCATTCAAGCTGTAATAGTCAAGTATGATTTCTAATCTTTTTATAAAATCTTCCGTGTTTACCATTGTAAATAATTGTTTAAAACAAACTATTTACAAATGTAATCAAAACAACTAACAATAACAATATTACAAGTGTAAAACAGGTAAATATAGTTTATTGATATAAATAATAAGTTTATATAAACTACATTAATAAACTGAAAACAAAGTAGTTGTGTAAAGAATAATAAACGCGTAACATTTGTCAATCATAACGCTATATAGACATTGGCTTAAGGATGTATATTTGTTTACATTTTTATAAAAAACAAAATTTAACCAGTTTACAATTGTAAATATAAAGATGTTTACTTTTGTAAATCAAATATGTTACTATGAATTTCGAACAATTATTCGCTGAAAATAAAGAGCAATCTATCTCTGGTAGATATCTTACATTAGAATCAATCTCAACTTTTTTAAAAAGAATTAATACAGATAATCAGTTACACGTTGTTGGACAATCGGTATTGGGAAAACCAATTTATAAATACTTAATTGGTGAGGGGAAAACGAGAATATTTTTATGGTCACAGATGCATGGAAATGAAAGTACCACGACTAAAGCTTTATTAGACTTTTTCAATGTACTCCATAACGGCTCTGATTTAGCAAAAGAATTGCTTTCTAATTTTACTTTTTGCGCACTTCCAATGCTAAACCCTGATGGATCTAATGCGTATACCCGAGTTAATGCAAATGATGTGGACTTAAATAGGGATTCTCAAGAATTGTCTCAACCTGAAAGTATTGTTCTTTGGGAGGTCTTTGATGACTTTAAGCCTCATTATTGTTATAACCTTCATGATCAACGTACTATTTTTGGAGTGGGTGATACCTCTAAACCGGCAACAATGTCATTTTTAGCCCCTTCTTATAATAAGAAATGCGAAATAAATGAATCTCGATTAAAGGCAATTAATTTGATTGCTGGAATTAATGATATTTTGCAACAGTTCATACCAAATCAAATAGGTCGTTTTGATGATTCTTTTAATATTAATTGTGTTGGTGATGCTTTTCAAGCTATAGGAGTGCCTACTTTATTATTTGAGGCAGGTCATTATCCTGATGATTATCAAAGAGAAGTCACTAGAAAATTTGTGTTTTTCGCATTGGTTTCTAGTTTTATTATACTCAGCGAAAACGATATAGTTGGCAATAGAATGGATGATTATTTGAAGATTCCTCAGAATAGTGTCGTTTTTTATGATTTTTTATATAAAAATGTCAAGATAAATTATGATGGTATTGAAAAAATTACGAATTTTGCTGCACAGTATAAGGAAGAATTAATTGATGATAAAATTTGCTTCAATGCTTATGTTTCGGAAATAGGAGATTTAGAGGGTAAATCCGGTCATTATGAGTATGATGCAAATGGAGTTTTGTATACCGATGAGAATGATAATATTCCGGAAGTGGGTCAAAAAGCAGATTTTTATTTAACTAAAAACATCAAATTTGTTAACGGATTGGTAAAAATGTAAGTTTTTTTACATTTTTATTGTTTTTATGCATATTTTTATACTTCGTTATCGCATTTAATAATATAATTAAAGAATTATGAGTAAGTTCCGTTTAGATGAAGTTGATCATCAAATTTTGGACATGTTGATCGACAATACAAGAGTTCCGTTTACGGATATTGCAAAAAAATTATTAATTTCTGCTGGAACTGTCCATGTAAGAGTTAAGAAGATGGAAGATGCTGGAATTATTATGGGGTCTTCATTAGTACTTGACTATGATAAGCTAGGGTATTCATTTATTGCCTATGTAGGTGTGTTTCTTAATAACACGTCTCAAACTAAATTTGTTTTAGAACGTATTAATGAAATTCCATTTGTAACAGTAGCTTCTGTAACAACAGGTAAGTTTAATATCTTTTGTAAAATTAGAGCTAAAGATACGAAGCATGCTAAAGATGTAATCTTTATGATTGACGATATCGAAGGTGTATATAGAACCGAAACTATGATTTCTCTTGAAGAATCTATAAACGATAAAAAGCGTTTAATGCATACTATTTTTAAAAATATGTAATTATTCTTGAATGCTTATTTAAAAAATAACCTCAAGTTTATTCTTGAGGTTATTTTTTTTTGTAAAATTTCTAACAAATTAGCTAATTAACCAACCAACTATAACAGAATTATGTACACGCTACCTAAAATTGAGCGCTTTAATCAAAATGTGCTCTCAAAATATAATATTTACAACAGTGTTTTTATTACGTTACCGTTTGATTCTATAGATAATACGGGAGTTTTACTTCCTCTGTTTACTGAAGTTTGTGAAAGTGGTTTCAAAAAGCAGCAAACCCCAAAAGCTATAATTGATTTCTTTGCAGAAAAATATTTAACCAGTACTTCAGAAGCCGACAAAATTGATTTAATGTTTCGTTTTATCCAATATATAGAGCGTCAGATTGTTTTGTTTGATGCTGTTGAAGATGCTGCTTTTCCTGTGGTTAATAATATGGAGGGTAGAGGGTCTTTAAGGGATATAAAAGAGAAAGCTGATGCTAAAAATAAGAAAGAGGAGTTAGTGGATTTTTTGGAAAATTTCAATGTTAGAACTGTGCTAACTGCACATCCTACCCAGTTTTATACCGGAGCAGTGTTAGGGATCATAAATGACCTTACGGATGCTATTAGAGGCAATAATCTTCTTAAAATCAAACAATTATTGTCTCAACTTGGTAAAACGCCTTTTATTAAAAACGAAAAACCAAATCCTTATGATGAAGCAGTAAGTCTTATTTGGTATCTTGAAAATGTATTCTATCACACTTCAGGCGATATGGTTCATTATCTACAAAAAAATGTTTTTAAAGGGGTTACGATACAAAATAAATTAATAGAACTTGGTTTTTGGCCTGGTGGTGATCGTGATGGAAATCCTTTTGTAACTAACGAAATCACATTGAAAGTTGCTGAGCGATTAAGGTCTTCTATTTTGAAGTGTTATTATGTTGATATTCGGAATTTAAAAAGAAAGCTAACTTTCTCAGGTGTAGATAATATAGTTGCTGAACTTGAATACAAACTTTACCGTTCTGTTTTTTATTCCAGAGGTGAAATTTATATCACTTTGGATGAGTTTAAAGAGCGATTAAACGAGATTAAAAAAATTGTTATCAATCAGCATCAGTCTTTGTATTTGGATGATTTAGAGGCTTTATTGATTAAGGTGAATTTATTTGGTTTTCATTTTGCGACTTTAGATGTTCGTCAGAACAGTAAAATCCATGATTCAGTTTTTGAAGATATTGTAGATTATTATTTAAAAAACGACAACAGTGTTTTTCCTGAGAATTATTACCAACTAACATCCGAAGAAAAGATTGTTGTTTTGTCGAATGTTAAAGGAAATTTAGATCCTGAGAATTTCGAAAATGAGATAACTAAATCAACAATTGGGTCGATTCAGGTGATTAAGACGATACAAGAGAAGAATGGTGAATATGGTTCAAATCGTTATATAATCAGTAATAATGAAAGTGCTCAGAATGTAATGGAAGCTTTTGCATTATTTAAATTGAGTAATTGGGATAATCCTTCTGTTGATGTGATTCCGTTATTCGAATCTGTTGAAGATTTGCAGAATGCGCATAACGTAATGGAGACTTTGTATACCAATGCGGTTTATTCAAGTCATTTGGAAAGCAGAGAAATGAAGCAAACAATAATGCTTGGTTTTTCTGATGGTACAAAAGATGGTGGGTATTTAATGGCAAACTGGGGAATTTATAAAGCAAAGGAAGAGCTTACGGCAATTTCCAGAAAATACGGTGTAAAGGTTGTTTTCTTTGATGGTCGTGGTGGTCCTCCAGCACGTGGAGGAGGAAAAACACATAAATTTTATGCTTCATTAGGGCCTAAAATTGAAAACAAAGAAATTCAGATTACTATTCAAGGGCAAACTATAAGTTCTAATTTTGGAACTTTAGATTCATGTCGTTATAATTTGGAAAACTTACTAAGCGCAGGTGTTTCTAATCAAATTTTCGAAAAAAATGACAATGAACTATCTGTTACTGAAAAGAATGTTTTAGACCAGTTATCGGATATTGGATACCAGAAATATTTAAGTTTTAAAAATCACCCTAAATTTATTCCTTACCTAGAGCAGATGAGTACGTTGAAATATTATGCTAAAACTAATATTGGAAGTCGTCCATCAAAAAGAAGTAAATCAGATAAATTAGATTTTAAAGATTTAAGAGCGATTCCGTTTGTTGGATCTTGGAGTCAATTAAAGCAAAATGTACCTGGTTTTTTTGGTGTAGGAACTGCATTGAAACATTTTGAAAACACACAGCAATGGGATAAAGTTCAGGACTTATATAACAATTCTTTGTTCTTTAAAACCTTGTTAGAAAACAGTATGATGTCTTTGACTAAATCATTTTTTCCGTTGACGGAATATATGAAAAACGATCCTGAATTTGGTGCTTTCTGGCAAATTATTTATGATGAATTTTTAGAATCAAAAAGATTGTTGTTAAAAATTGCGGGTCATAAAGAATTGATGGAAAACTATCCTGATGGTAAAGCATCTATTCAAATAAGAGAACATATTGTACTGCCATTGTTAACAATACAACAATATGCTTTATTAAGAATTAATGAGTTAAACAAGTCTAATGAGCCGGATGTGAACTTAATTAAAGTATATGAAAAGATAGTTATGCGCTCCCTTTTTGGAAATACTAACGCTAGTAGAAACTCAGCTTAAAATTATATAAATATGCAATCAGACCAGTTACCAGTTACTGAATACGCTCCTTATTATGCTGGATATATTCAGATTTTAGAAAATGTAAATTTGATGGAGGAATTAGAAATTTGTCTTCATGAATTTATCAAATTTGTCCAAGACATTCCTATGGATAAATTTGATTTCCGTTATGCTGAAGGAAAGTGGACCATAAAAGATATTATTCAGCATCTTATAGATACTGAACGCGTTTTTAGTTATCGTGCTATGAGAATTTCTAGAAACGATTTGACTCCTTTACCGGGTTTTGAAGAAAATGATTATGTCGATAATGCATTTGCAAATAAAAGAAGTCTTCAGGAATTATTAACTGAAATGGCGGTTGTAAGGCAGTCAACTTTGTCCCTTTTTAAAAGTTTTTCACAAGAGCAACTTGAAAGAATTGGAACTGCATCGAATTGTGAAGTTTCTGTACGGGCTATTGGTTTTATAATCATTGGTCATCAAAAGCACCATCAGAAGGTTTTCAAGGAAAGATATTTGTAAATAAAAAACAGTAAAGGAATTACACGAATATAAAGTGTAATTCCTTTTTTTTTATGAAGGATTGCTTCCTTTTTCAATTATGGCTAATGCCAATCTTATTTTATCATAAGCCACTTTTTCTTCCAGATAATCATAGTAAGGTTTTAAAGTAGTAGGATTGTTTAGTTTTATTCGGGCTTCAATAATTATACTCACTTCTTCTCTAGTTACAAATTGATGTAAATCGATTGCTGCACCGTCCATATATAATTTTGCTAAATGAGACATTACAGTACCTAAACCTAATTTTCGTTTTGCAGCTATTTCTTCGACAGTAGTTCCGTTTTGAAAAAGCAGTAATGTTTCTTTATAAGTACTTGCTTCTTTCTTCGGTTTTACCTCCTTGCTTTTTTGAAAATTTATTATGGCTTTTATAAAAGCATCTCCATATTTTTCTAGTTTTGCGTTTCCTACACCATCAATTGAGATTAATTCTTCATCACTCATTGGTCTATTAGTTTCCATTTGGCGTAAAGCCGCATCGCTAAAAATTACATAGGCAGGCACTTTTTCTTCTTTAGAGATTTCATAGCGTAGTTTCCTCAGAGTCTCAAAAAGGGAGTTGACTGACGCTTTCTTTTTCGGTTCTTTAATCTCAGTATTTTCAATAATTGCTTTCTGAACAGTCGTTAACTGTACTTTTTCTCCTTCAAATAAGACTTCTGGTGCCAAGGAAGTCAATCTGATCTTATTTTGTTGGTGAAAGGCTATTTCACAATACCCTTGATTGATGAGTTGGATTATGTATTGGTTCCAGTCAAACCAGGAAATATCGCTTCCTATTCCATAGGTTTTTAGGTTTTGGTATTCTTTTTCGAAAATATAAGCGTTTTTAGAACCCCTCAAGAAATCCACAATCACAGGCAGAGGTTCCGATTCTTTTAGGCGTATTATTGCTGATAGCGCTTTTTGAGCTACAACAGTTCCGTCGAAGAAAGAGGGAGGGTTTTTACAAATATCACAATTTCCGCAATTCTCGGTTACCAATTCTCCAAAATAGGAAAGCAATATTTTTCTTCGACAACTCAGTGCATCGGCATATTGCTTCATTCTTTCGAGTTTGGCCAGTTGGACTTCGGCATTCAATCCTTGTGATGCAAATTTTTGCAGTTGTATGACATCTCCATAACTTTCAAATAAAATGGTTTCAGAAGGTAGTCCATCTCTTCCAGCACGTCCTATTTCCTGATAATAACCTTCTATGTTTTTTGGTAGATTATAATGAATCACCCAGCGTACATTAGATTTGTCTATTCCCATTCCAAAAGCAATAGTAGCACATACGACTTGGCAATCGTCATTGATAAACTCGTCTTGCGTTTTTGAGCGAATGGTATTGTCTAAGCCTGCATGATACGCTTTAGCATTCACACCTACTTTCTGAAGTTTATCCGCAAGCTCTTCTGTGGTTTTTCTACTTAAACAATATATGATACCAGATTCATTTGGTTTGTCTTTGATGAAATCGATAATTTGTTTAACTCTGTCAAGTGCGGGACGTACTTCTAAACTTAGATTTTTTCTATCGAATGAAGCAACAAATATTTTAGGTGATTTTAAATTTAATTGTTGGCTAATGTCTTTACGTGTAGCTTTATCCGCGGTAGCAGTTAAAGCTAAGATTGGAGTAGAAGGGAAGCGGTTTTTAAGATAACCTAAATTGGTATAAGCGGGTCTAAAATCATGGCCCCAAGCCGAAATACAATGTGCCTCATCAATTGCAATAAGGCTTACTGTGAGTTGGCTGAAAACCTGATCTAGATAAGACAGACTCTCTGGAGCAATATACACAAGCTTAACTTTGTTGTCTTTCAGGTTTTGAATATGCAATTGCTGTTCTGATCCACTCTGACTACTATTGATAAAACAAGCTTCAATACCATTAGCTCTTAAACTATCTACCTGATCTTTCATTAAAGCAATTAACGGCGAAATAACAATAGTGATTCCTGGCAACAATAAAGCAGGTAATTGAAAACATATAGATTTCCCACCACCTGTAGGCATAATTGCTAAAGTATCTTTTTCTTCAAGAATGGTATTGATGATTTCTTCTTGATTGGGTCTGAATTTTTCAAAACCAAAATTTTCCTTAAGCGTATTGTGTAATATTTTTGATGTAATCATTTTGGAAATATAGATTTTAGATAGGGAAGTTAATCAATTTACTTTTTTATTTATCAAAGCAAGGTTGATAAATAAAAAAAGGAACTCAATAGAGAGTTCCTTTTTAGTATTTTAAATGAAATTTAGAATTTAATCTTCTTCATCGTCATCATCTTCTTCGCTTGAATCTTTGTCATCTTTGTCGTCATCGTCATCATCCTCGCCATCAGTATCTGGTTTGTCTAATTTTTCATCGTCATTGTCATCATCGTCATCATCATCATCCATTGAGTCATCATCAAGTTCTAAGCCGCTAACTGGCTCATCAACTCCATCGATATCATCATCTTCATCATAATTTTCCATACTGTCAGCAAGTTTAGTACTTACTTTTACCAGGTAAATGGTATCTTCAGTTCGTACTTCTACAGCTTCTATTAATTCATTTTTAGCATTTCTAAAACGAATTATATCAGAATCATCGTAACCATCAGGAAATCTCTCTACTAATAAGTTTAAAATTTCGTTGGTCAGTTTTGCGTAATCAACTATTACTCTTTTCATAAAGTTATTCTATAAATCTAATAAATAAGCGAAAATTAAAGGAGCTACAATTGTAGCGTCCGACTCGATGATAAACTTAGGAGTATTTATGTCTAATTTACCCCAAGTAATTTTTTCATTTGGTACTGCCCCAGAATACGATCCGTAACTGGTTGTAGAATCTGAAATTTGGCAAAAATAACTCCAAAAAGGAATATCATGCATTTCCATATCTTGGTACAACATAGGGACAACACATATTGGAAAATCTCCAGCAATACCACCACCAATTTGGAAGAAACCAATTCCTTTAGAACTGTTCTTTGGGTACCAGTCTGACAAGTAAACCATGTATTCAATCCCTGACTTCATTGTAGAAGCTTTTAAATCTCCTTTAATTACATAAGAGGCGAAAATATTACCCATTGTGCTGTCTTCCCATCCTGGAACAACCATAGGAAGGTTTTTCTCAGCTGCAGCATACATCCAACTGTCTTTAAGGTCTATTTCGTAATATTCTTCAAGAACACCAGAAAGCAACATTTTGTACATGAATTCATGAGGAAAATATCTTTCTCCATTATCATCTGCATCTTTCCAGATTTTGTAAATGTGTTTTTGTAAACGACGGAAAGCTTCGTGTTCCGGAATACAGGTATCAGTTACACGATTTAATCCTCTTTCTAATAAATCCCATTCATCTTGCGGAGTTAAATCACGATAATTTGGCACTCTTTCATAGTGAGAGTGTGCAACTAAATTCATAATATCTTCTTCAAGATTAGCTCCTGTACAAGAAATTATTTGAACTTTATCCTGACGAATCATTTCGGCAAAAATCTTTCCAATTTCGGCTGTGCTCATTGCTCCAGCCATACTCACCATCATTTTGGCACCATTTGCTAATTGTTGTTCGTATGCTTTAGCAGCATCAACTAAAGATGCAGAATTGAAATGCAAATAATGCTTTTCAATAAACTGACTGATTGGTCCTTTACTCATTTTTTTGGATTTAAATATTTAAAAATCAATTATATAGAAATGAAGGCATTCCCAAATATAATAAATTTTTAAATTGACTAATTGTGTATTTAATTATTTATTTTTTATCGTAACCTAATATTTTTAAAATATCGCCAGCAGTCTGTTGCTCTGAGAATACTTCTGTTGCCAAAATTCCGTTTTCGTCCCTATCAATTAAAATATGTTTGGGTTGAGGAATTAAACAGTGGTGCAATCCACCATATCCACCAATTGTTTCTTGGTAAGCTCCAGTATTGAAAAAGCCTATGTATAATGGTTTTTCCTTATTGTATTTAGGCAAATAGATGGCATTCATATTTTGCTCTGAATTGTAATAATCATCGCTGTCACAGGTAAGTCCACCTAGCAAAACTCTTTCGTAAGTTTCATTCCATCGATTAATTGCAAGCATTATAAAACGCTTATTAATAGCCCAGGTATCAGGTAAAGTTGTAATAAATGAAGAGTCGATCATATTCCATTTTTCTCTGTCATTTTGTTGCTTTTGATATAAAATCTGGTAAATTGCCCCACCGCTTTCTCCAACAGTAAATGAGCCAAATTCAGTGAAAATATTTGGTACATCAACCTCTGCTTCGTCGCAGGCAATTTTTATTTGATTGATAATTTCATCAATCATATACTGATAATCATATTCAAATGCCAATGAATTTTTGATAGGAAATCCTCCACCAATGTTCAATCCATCTAATGTAGGACATTCTTTTTTAAGAGCAATGTAAACTTTGATACATTTCACTAATTCATTCCAATAATACGCAGTGTCATTAATCCCAGTATTGATAAAAAAGTGCAGCATTTTCAGCTCTAATTTATCATTTTCCTGAATTTGTTTTCTGTAAAAGTTGACTATGTTTTTGTAACCAATTCCAAGTCTGGAAGTGTAAAACTCAAATTTAGGTTCTTCTTCAGCAGCAATTCGGATTCCAATTTTGAATTTCCCTTTAATTTCAGCCTGAAGTAAATCCAGTTCTTCGTAATTATCAATAATTGGAATAGTGTTAATATGTCCGTTATTAATTAAACGAGCTATGTTATCTATGTATTGATCTCTTTTGAATCCATTACATATTACATATGTACTTTTATTAATCTTCCCATTTTTCAATAAGTTTTCAACGATATCAATATCAAAAGCTGATGATGTTTCAATATGGATGTTATTCTTGAAAGCTTCATTCATGATATATTCAAAATGAGAACTTTTAGTACAATAGCAATAAAAATACTTTGCGTCGTACTTGTTTTTTTCCATTGATTTACGAAACCAACTTTTGGCTTTGTTGATGTTGTTTGAAATTTGTGGCAAATAGGTAAACTTTAATGGTGTACCGTATTGTTCAACTAATTTCATCAAATCGATATTGTGAAACTGAAGGTTGTCTTTATTTAAAGTAAACTCTTCTTGTGGGAAATAATAAGTTTGATTTATTAAGTCGGTATATTTTGTGTTCATTTGAATTTTAGAATTTTAGATTAATTAAATAGTAAGTGTAAATTAATCTATAATTCAAACCCTGATATTTGCATAAATAATCTGAAGTTTCTCGTTTTCTTCTTTCAAGTATTGAAAAATATCAAAACTAAAGTTTCCTTTTATCGAATAGAACCTTTTCAACAATCTTAGGAAAGACCTATTGTTTTGGGTTCTATTAGAACTGTGATTCTCTTGTTTTTGATTTTTTTTCATTGCGGCAAATGTAAAAAATATTTTATACGTAAAGCAATGCTTTTTTGTAAAAATATATTAAGATTTATAATCCTCAAATGCTTTAAGAATTAATTCATTTTCAACAGATTGATTGATCTTTATTTTTCCGATACCTTCTATTAATGCAAATTGAATGGTACCATACTCATTTTTTTTGTCGTGAATTAGTAATTCAAGTATAGGATCGATGTCATTTGCTTCTATAGTGATATCTTCAAAGATAGTCTTTATAGTTGTCTTTATTTGTAAGTATTCTTGCAAATTGATTAAATTCATATTTAATGAAATGTAACTTTCAAGGATCATTCCTATGGCAATTGCCTCACCGTGGAGTAACGTTGTTTTATTTTCATTTTCTAAAAAATAACTTTCGATTGCGTGTCCAAGTGTATGTCCAAAATTTAATGCTTTACGAATATTTTTTTCAGTAGGGTCTAGAGTTACTATTTCGTTTTTAATTTCCACTGAACGATAAATTAATTCGTCAAAATCAGCAAAATCAATAGCTTTTAAATCTAAAAACTGTTCCCAATAGTTTTTATCATAGATTAAACCGTGTTTCAGCATTTCAGCAAGACCAGACCTCATTTCGTTTTGCGGTACTGTTTCTAGATAATTGGAATCAACAAGAACCATTACAGGCAAGTTAAAAACACCTATTTGATTTTTCAAGTTACCTAAATCAACCCCGTTTTTACCACCTACTGATGCATCAACCATTGCTAATAGGGTAGTAGGAATATTGATGAAATCAATACCTCTTTTAAAAGTTGAAGCTACAAATCCTCCAAGATCAGTTACTACACCTCCACCTAAATTAATTACAAGGCTCTTTCTATCGGCACCTAGTTCCGTCAAAACATTCCAAATTTGGACACAAGTTTCAATATTTTTATTGACTTCCCCATTATCAAATTCTACTATTTCAATGGTTAAGTCGGTTTCAATATTTGGTAATAATTTTGGCAAACAATATTCGGCCGTATTAGTATCTACTATAATAAATATAATGGAGTAGCTGTTTTCTTTTAAATGTAGATTTAATGCTTGATAACCACTTTCGTTAAAATGTATTGGACGATTATTAGCTTCTATTGTTTTTAATGAATTTGACATAATAGTATTATTTACAATATTGTACTACTAATTCAGTAGCACCAGGATAATTTTTATTTTGAGCCAACCTTAAATAGGTACAACCTTTTTCTTTTTTGTTTATATTTAAATAGGCTGCGCCAATTAAATACTCCGATTTACCATCGGAAAGAATTGGCGAATTTAATGTTTTTTCTAAACTTAATATGGCATCATTAAATTGATTTAACTTAAAATAACATATTCCTATGTTTTGAATTATTATTGGATTATTAGGAGTTTCATGTAGTGCTTTTTTATAATTCATTAATGCTTTGTCAAATTCCAACTTTAAACCATATTGATCAGCTATTAAAATATAATTGGGTTTTGATGGGGTATTATTCTCTTTATTAGAAGTTTTTTTTAAAAAATCATTTTGAAAAGATTTTTTTCTGTTAAGCAATGTAGTGTCATTAGGAAAAAGAGTAATACCTGAATCAATAAATTCAATTAATTCCTTATTTGAAAATTGTGATTGCGCTAATGCGCTTGAGCTATTTAACCAAACACTTGGTTTAGAATTGATTTGCGAAAAATAATTGTGAATTTTCAAAATGGCTAAAGTATCTTTTTTATTAGCCTCAACAACTAATGCTGATAAGTAATAGTCTTCATTTCTAGGTCTTATTTCGAATGCTTTTTTAGCATAATAATAAGCACTGTCTTGATTGTTAAGTTCTTTATAGATTCGGTATTTATACCACTCAGCTCGACCGGTAAATGGATTAATTTTTTGTGATTGATTAAAGTATTGTAATGCCTCTAAGTGTTTTTTCTCCTTTAAAGCATAAATTCCGGCAACTTCAATATAGGGTTGAGAATTTGTGGCAGTATTAGGAAACTGAGGCATTCTATTAAGTATTTCTTGTAAATTTAATTTGTAATTATTTTCGTTTTGAAGTAAATCAATTCTAGTGTCGTTTTCAAATTGATAAGCTTTTAGGGCATTATATGAAAAATAAAAACCTAAGCAGCTAATAATAGTAATTCCTATAATAGTAGTTTTTAAATAATTAGAATTTAGAACTAAATTATCGGAAGTAGTATTTAAAAGGGTTAAAGCCAAGAACAAAATAAAATTAAGTTGCATTGTAGGTCTATACAACGGAAAATTGAACATTGCATCGATACCATATGTTACCAATAATAAAAGTGCTATTAATGCAATAATCTTGACTTGGTTTTCATTAGTGGAAAAAATCCTTTTAAGATTGATATAGCTGCAAAAGATAAATAGTAGAAGGTATATGATAAAATTAGCGATTCCAGTTTCGGCGGCAATCTCAAGAAAATCATTATGCGGATGTTCAGAAACTAATAAATTATTAGTTTGTTCTTTTTCATAATTCAATGCTTCAATTTTCCAATTTCCTATTCCAATTCCGAAAAACGGTTTTTCTTTAATTATTTGTATTGCATTGTCCCAATACATTAACCGGGCGTTTATTGACGAATCCTCATTGTTTATTGGGCTTATTTGTTGGATTCTATTTGTTATAGACGCATATCGATCTGTGTTTTGGGTGTTCTTAAAAATTACATTGGCAACAAAAAAGGAAATAATAAGAGGTAAGATTATATATAGTAATAAGCTAAGGTTTTGTTTAGAGATGAATTTTAGTTTTATTAATATTACAATAAATAAAAATAGTTCTATAAACAAGCCAATATACGATGCACGGGAAGCGGTTAATAATACCAATAAAGATGCTAAAAACAAACTCAGACACAGGAACCATTTTTTCCAGTTTGTAAAATGAAATATCCCCAATAGGGTAAATGGTATTTTCCCCACTAAACTAGCTGCAAAAATATTAATGTTTCCTGTATTTCCTTTAATTTCAGCTAAAGCATTAAGTAAACTATTACTTTTTGATAGGCTAATGATACTACTAATTTCAATAAATGAACGTATAAAAACACCTATACTTATTATAAATGCAATTTTATAAATAAGGTCCAATCTATTATATAATAAAATTGAAAGGTTTATAAACAAACAAAAAACAATTGTTAATTGCATAAAACTTACAACAGCAATGGAGAAATTTCGAGCAAAAAGCATACTAATGAAACTAAATCCTAAAAAACCTAGATAGGCTATAACTATTGGACTTTTCTTTATTAGTATAACGATTCCATTCGTGAAAATTTCATTGTTTCTGTATGTAGAAATACTGGTTAGTATATTAATAAAAGATAAATACAAAAACTGTGGAGCTATAATTTCAACACTATTAAACTGAGGAAAAAAATCAATGGAAATTAAACTAATGATAAATAAGAGTAAAATAAAATCGTAATAAGTATTTTTATTATCTATCTCACTAGAAATAATTTTATCTATTTGACCTTTGTTTCTTTTGCTCATTTAAATCGTTTTTGAAATTATAGTATTCAAAAATATAGAATTTATTTACAAATTGGCTTAATATGAAATTAATTATCAAATTAAATATTTATAGATATTTTATTGAGTTTTTGACAAAAAAAAATCTAACAATTTCTATATTTGTTTAAAAAAACCAGTTCATGGAAAAAATATTTAATAATACGCAAGTTGCTTTTTCATTAAAGAGTGATACAGAATTAGATAGAGCGTACTTCCTTTTTAAAATGATTGCTAATCAGCCATTAGTTCGTATAGGAACTGCGGTTACTAATTTTGCTTTAAAAGCTAATCTTCCAGTTGAAAGTTTAATAAGAGCAACTGTTTTTGATCATTTTTGTGGTGGTGTAAATGAAGAAGATTGTCTTTCAGTTGTAGATAAAATGTATACTAAAGGAGTGTCGTCTGTTCTGGATTACTCTGTTGAAGGAAAAGAAGAGGAGGATCAATTTGACGCAGCACTTCAAATGACTTTAAAAACTATAGAATTTGCAAAAGAACGCAAAGCGATACCGTTTGCTGTTTTTAAGCCTACAGGTTTAGGTCGAATAGATTTATATGAAAAAATGGGAGATAAAGAAACTTTAACTCCGGATGAGCAAGCGGAATGGAATAGGGTAGTTGCCCGTTTTGATTTGGTTTGCAGCGAAGCACATAAAAAAGATGTTGCACTACTTATCGATGCTGAGGAAAGCTGGATGCAAGATGCTGCTGACGATTTAGTTACTGAAATGATGCGTAAGTACAATAAAGAAAAAGCGATTGTTTATAATACATTACAAATGTATCGTTGGGATCGTCTTGATTATTTGAAAAAACTACATGAACAAGCTGTAGCAGAAGGATTCTATATTGGTATGAAAATAGTTCGTGGTGCCTATATGGAAAAAGAAAATGCACGAGCAATTGAGAAAGGGTATCCGTCACCAATTTGTGAGTCAAAAGTAGCTTCAGACATTAATTATGATTCAGCTGTGCTGTATATGGTGGAACATTTGGATAAAATGGCCATTTTTGCAGGAACTCACAATGAATTGAGTACTTATAACTTAATGAGTTTAATGCAGGAAAGAGGAATTAAAGCAAATGACGAAAGAATTTCTTTTGGACAGTTGTACGGTATGAGTGATAATATTAGTTACAATCTAGCCGAAAACGGTTACAATGTTGCTAAATATTTACCATTTGGACCTGTTAAGGATGTGATGCCGTACCTAATTCGTCGTGCTGAAGAAAACACTTCGGTTGCAGGACAAACGAGTCGTGAATTAGAAATGATAAAGGCGGAACGTAAAAGAAGAAAAGGAAAATAGAAATTAGGGATCAGTTTTCAGTGACCTATATTCTGTTTGATATTAGTATAAAAAAACTCCATTTACCGTAGTAAATGGAGTTTTTTTATATGAATTAATAAGAATGTGATTTAAGAATTACTAAACTGTAAATTACTTAAATTCTTATAGATACCATTTTCTAAAGCTATTAATTCCTGATGCGTCCCTTGTTCAGTGATTACACCGTTATCAAGCACTAAAATCTGGTCAGCACTACGAATGGTTGAAAGTCGGTGAGCAATGATAATACTCGTTCTTCCTTGCATCAATATTTCTAATGCTTCTTGAACTAGTTTTTCACTTTCGCTATCTAATGAAGAGGTCGCTTCGTCCAGAATTAATATACTAGGGTTTTTAAGCAATGCACGCGCAATAGCAATTCTTTGTCTTTGTCCGCCAGAAAGTTTGATACCTCTTTCTCCAACGATGGTTTCAAATTTTTCAGGAAAACTTTCAATAAAATTCAGCGCATTTGCTTGTTTTGCTGCTAGTACTATTTCTTCTTCTGTTGCATTTGGTTTTCCGTAAGCGATATTCTCACGAATTGTACCTCCAAATAAGATTACATCTTGAGGAACGATACTCATATTGCTACGAAGGTTTTCTAGGTCGTAATCGTAAATGTTTTTTCCGTCTATTATTATTTCCCCTCCATCAATTTCATAGAAACGCAATAATAAAGATGCTATAGTTGATTTCCCGGTACCACTTGGCCCTACAATGGCGATTTTTTGACCAAAGTTAGCAGTGAAATTCACATCCTTCAAAACTTTGATTTCTTTTCTGGAAGGATAACTGAATTTTACATTTTTAAAAGTAAGATTCCCTTTTATTTTTTTCAAGATATCTGGGTTTTGATCAGAGTTAATTTTTTCTGGAGTTTCCTCCAATAATTCAAAGACTCTTTCCGTTGCCCCAATTGCCTTTTGAATTTGCGCATATAATTCGGCTATTCCACCAAAAGAAGCACCCACGAATGTTGAATACAAAACAAAAGATATTAATTGTCCTACGCTCATTTCCCCACTGATACTCAATCTAACTCCGAACCATACTACAGCGACAATGGCTCCAAACAGACAGAATATAATAAAGGAAGCAAAGTAACCACGGTATTTACCACCTTTGATGGCTAATTTCACCACATCTTTAATCTTTCCATTATAGCGGGCAATTTCATACCATTCGTTAGCAAAAGCTTTAACAATACTTATTCCTTGCATAGTTTCCTCAACGATAACCTGACTTTCGGCTACCTGATCTTGTACGTCCTTAGAAAATTTTCTAATGAATCTTCCAAAAATCACCGCAGCTACTGCCACCAAAGGAACTACTGACAACATTAATAGCGTAAGTTTAATGCTTTCGGTTGCCAATAAAGCAACACCACCAATAATTAAAATAAACTGTCTCAAAAATTCAGCTATAGTAGAGGTAAGGGTATCTTGTATTTGGGTAATATCTGAACTTATTCGGCTGTTTAATTCCCCAACACGTTTTTGGGAAAAGAAGGACATAGGTAGTTTAACCAAATTACTATATAAGGAAAGTCTAAGATTAGCTAGTGTATTCTCAGTAAAATTGACAAATAAGGACAATCTAAAAAAAGAAAAAATGGATTGCATAAATAGAATACCAAAAAGCAATAAAGCAATGTCATTTGCCTGACTGTAACTTTTATTGTTTACACAATCAATAAGCATTCCCATCAGTTTAGGAAAAGCAAGGGCTGTAGCTCCAGTTAACAATAAAAAAAACAGACCTACATAAAATTTCCAACGATGATTTTCAGCATATTTAAATATAAGGGAAGCTTTATTGAGAGAACTAGTGGTAATTTTTGATTTTGGTAAATCATTTTCCTTGAATCGGGCCATTGCTATGTTGTTTATACCGCAAATGTAACACTATAGATAATCATTACAAAAAATAGTGTAAATTGAGTTGTTTTGTAATATGCTGTTATTGAGAAGTTAATGATTTAATGTGTTTTTTTTAGTCATTTTTTTATATTTTATGATTGGATATACCAAAAAGAGACTTATATTTGCACTCGCAATAAGGAAATGAAAATTACTAAATTGTAACAGGGCGATTAGCTCAGCTGGTTCAGAG
Source organism: Flavobacterium sp. K5-23 (assembly GCF_023278045.1). Taxonomy (NCBI): domain Bacteria; kingdom Pseudomonadati; phylum Bacteroidota; class Flavobacteriia; order Flavobacteriales; family Flavobacteriaceae; genus Flavobacterium; species Flavobacterium sp. K5-23. Next base: position 2,740,028 of record NZ_CP056783.1, on the reverse strand, counting down.
CACCTCGTTTACACCGAGGGGGTCGGGGGTTCGAACCCCTCATCGCCCACAAAACTTCTCAAGAAATTGAGAAGTTTTTTTTTTTGTTTTTTTTTCGGAAATTTATTGTTTACATACTTTTCAGCTAAACGAAAAATCGGTATTATATTGGTTACACTTCTAATATGGAAGACAGAATTATTCGACACAACCAAAAAAGCAAACGTTTTACAGGTAGCATAAATGACTGGAAAGTGGTATATCTAGAAAAATACTGTGCAAAAGAACAAGCTCAACATAGAGAATTAAAAATTAAATCTTGGAAAGTAGAATTAAAATACAGGAATTAATAGAAAAACAAGATTAGCTTAGTCGGTTCAGAGCATTCCGATTATATCGGAAGATGTCGGGGGTTCTCCCGAAAGCTTTCGGGACTCATCGCCCACAAAAAACTTCTCAAGAAATTGAGAAGTTTTTTTTTGGAGTAAATTCAAAAATAATTTGAAATTTGATTTTCAAGAAAAATTCAGAATTAGCAGTTAAGTATGTTGGTGTTTACACCTAAGAATTAAATCAATATAGTTTCTTATTACTATTTAAAAAGCTAATTCAACGTCAATGCTCCTAGAATTTCTTCTGATAAAAAGGGACCTCCAGGATAAGTAGCTGTATAGTCAAGATTCAGCCAAACTTGTCCGCGTTCATCAATATGATAATGGAGTTGTTTTTTATGGCTTTCTTTTGGGAAAAGCTCATTTTTTATCAAATAATTAACTGCTTCTAGGTCGTTGAGTGAGCCTATTAATATTTCAGGGTATATATGTCCTTTAGTGTGGATTAGTCTTGGAGTTCCGCCAATAGCCTTGATTCCGGCGGCCATTAATACAGAATGATCATCACAATCCCCTGAAAAATAAAGAAGAGATTCACTGGCTGTAGCGATGTAATCACGATCTTTAGGATCGTTTACATAATTCCATCTTTGGTTTATTTCTTTAAAAACAGCAAAACACTGAATGATAGTTCTATAATCAGAATAGCCTTTTATGTTTTTAAAATTTTTAGAAGTAGCCATTATTGCAAAATTCCTCACTTTGGGATTTTGATATTCTATGGCGCTTATAATTTTCGATTTATTGGGAAATGGAAGCAATTTAGCAATTATAATATCTTGAGGATTAGGGTTGTTTGACATAGTATACATCATTGAATTGTAGTCTTCAAAAACACTATTGAATCCGTAATCGCCAAAAAGAGTACCGTAAAACAAAACAACTAAATACAGAATTATTAAAAATATAATAAGAGTGCGCAACAATCTCAATATTAATTGAATAGCGACTATGATTAACAGAAAAAGTATTATTCTGTCGGCATTAAAATACCAATCGAGGTTGATTAAGTTTTGATGGGCAATGATAAAAACGGGAATTGCAATTAAAATATTCAAAACAAAAATAATGACATCGTCCCAGGGTTTTTTCACCTGGATGTCCTGCCCAATATTTTGAAAAGAAATTTTTTTAATTTTTATCATCGTTCCCTAAGGTTGCAAAAACTAGATTGCTTTTACAATTTCTTCAAAAGTACCTAATTTATCAATAATTCTCAGTTGAAATAATTGATTTTGAACTTTGTTTAACATTTCTTTAGTTAATGGCTTTTGAGACCATTCAGTTGCGGCTAACCATTGTTGGACGTCAGCAACTTTTAAATTGTATTTCGCTGACAAAGTTTGATCAACATTAGCGATGTCTTTGAAAATATTAGTTTTTTTATTTATAATTTTTAAAATAGTCCTTATTGTCTCAGGATGATTATTCAATATTTCTTCTCGAACAGCTATCACAAAACAAGGCCAAGGAGTAGGACAGTCACCAAGACGCCTGAAAATACCTTGATCCACTAATGGTTTAGTCATAAAATGTTCCCACATAAAATAATCAGCTGTTCCATCTGTCAAGGCTTGTACCGCACCTTCAATGGTGTTTACTATTTCAAATTGTAGATTGTCAGTATTCCAACCTTGATTTCCCGCATTAACATAAGCCATTAATTGGGAACCAGATCCTAATCTGGAAATAGCGGCTTTGGTATTTTCCAAATCGGCTAAAGAGTTATACTTAGATTTTTCGGCAACGTGAATTCCCCATACTAAAGGTGATTGCACATAAATTTGTACTATTTTGGATGGATTTCCGGCAACAATATCTTTTACAATACCTTCAGTAAGGATAACTGCAATATCAGTTTCACCAGTACGTAGCATTTGACACATTTTTCCGGTTCCTTCTGGTACGTTTTCCCATTGTAAATCGATGTTTTCAGAAGCGAAATCACCATTGTCAATTGATAAATGCCAAGGTAAATTGAAATGTTCCGGTACTCCGGCAATTTTTATAGTTTTCATTTTTCTAAACTTCTAAAATCATTTATTATTCTCTAATTCTAACCAATAACACGGAATTTCGTTCCAGTAATATTCGGAGGTAATCTTCAATCCAATTTTTTCTAAAATCTTTCTTGAAGCTATATTGTCTTTGTTGACAGTTCCAACCATTTTTTGGATATTCATTTCATTAAAACCATAATCCAACCAAGCTTTTGCAGCTTCATAGCCATAACCCTTACCCCAGAAGTCTTCGATTAATCGATAGCCAATATCGTAAAAGTTAACCTGATTATTTTCGGTTTCCGTTACGTATTTAATTCCTGCCCAACCCATAAACTCATTGGTTTCTTTGAGGATTACCGCATAACGACCAATTCCGTTTATGACATATTGATTTCTTATGTTCTCAATGTACTTATTACTTTCTTCAATAGAAGCCACAGGTTTGTTTCCTAGATATTGATGTACATTTGGATTGCTGTCTAATAGATACATTCCTTCAGCATCAGTTGGTAATAACTCCCTTAGAATTAAGCGTTCGGTTTCAATTAGTATATTCATAATTAGTTGCAATTATTTTTTTAGCCCCGACAGTAGTGGAAATCCTTATGTGCCAGTGTTTGGCACATAAGATTGAAACGGATTGCGGGATTTAGCTCCTAAGTCAATTAATTATTAGCTAATTTATCTAAGGTATAGGCAATCAATTCGTCCACCGCTTTGTATGGATCTTCGCTGAAAGTTCCCGTTGCACGATTAGCAATAATCGCATTCAACGATAAAGCGTGATGTCCTAAAAGAGACGAAAGCCCATATATTGCAGCTGTTTCCATTTCGAGATTTGTAATAATATTGTCTTCAAAACTAAAATCATCCATTTTAGAATTCAAAGACTCATCTTGAATATTCAATCGTAAAACACGTCCTTGAGGCCCGTAAAAACCACCTGCAGTTGCGGTAATTCCTTTGTGCATTTTGTCGCTTTCTATAATTTTCTCCAGTTTCTCAGAACAAGCGATTACATACGGTTTTCCTTTTCGTAAATCCCAATTAGTATGTGCTACAAAAGCATCTTCGATAGCAGTATTTGAAACTTCATCGATTAGGTAGGAGCGAAGCATATTGTCTAACCCTAAACCAAATTTAGACATTACAAAACTATCCACAGGAATATTTTCTTGAAGAGAACCAGAAGTTCCAATGCGGATGATGTTTAGGGATGTTAAATTTTCTTTGGGTTGCTTTGTTACCAAATCAATATTAACAAGGGCATCCAGTTCATTTATTACAATGTCAATATTATCAGGACCTATTCCTGTTGACATTACGGTGATTCTTTTACCTTTGAATATTCCGGTTTGGGTTTTGAATTCTCTTTTTTGAGTAGAAAATTCGATACTGTCAAAAAACTGAGTGATTTTTTCCACTCGGTTTTGATCCCCTACAAAGATAATATCGTGTGCTATATGTTCTGGCTTCAGATTTAGGTGATATACACTCCCGTCAGGGTTTAATATTAATTCAGATGATTTTATCATTTTTTTGTTTAAAGTTTAAGGTTAAAAAGTTTAAAGTTATTGAGATTTGCCACTAACTTTTACTGAACACTAATTACTGAATACTGATTTTTTTTATCCTCCCACACGTTTTACTTTAAACCCTTTGAGTTTAAGTATTTCCATAATCTTGTCTCGATAATCCCCTTGAATGATAATTGAATCGTCTTTAAAGGTACCGCCAACACTCAGTTTTGTTTTGATTTCTTTGGCTAATATTTTAAAATCTTCATCAGATCCTTCGTAGCCTTCAATTATGGTTGTGGCTTTGCCTTTTCTTTTTTCGAACTTACAAATCATAGGTTCTTTTTGAACGTACAATTCATGAGCGGCTTCTTCAATTTTTTCTTCAGGACCAGGCTCGTGATCAGGGAAAAGGTTTTTTAATTGGTCTTGTAAGTCCATATTTTATATTTAATTGAACGCGGATGACGCGGATTTAAAACGGATGGTAACGGATTTTTTTTTGTGTATATATGTTACTTATTACTATTCTGAAATATTTTTCTAATGAATTCTGGTTTTTTTCCAAAATTTAAAAGTAAGCCAACTTTACATTGAGTAGATTTTAAATAATTTATTACCTGAAATTCGTTTTCTTCAACTAAAACATCTTGGGCTTTTAATTCCAAAATTATTAAATCATTTACTATTATATCCGCAAAATATTCTCCAACTTCAATTTCTTTATAAAATACTTTTATTTTTTTCTGAGCTTCAACTTTAAAACCATTTTCTTTAAGCTCATAGAATAATGCGTTTTGACATACTCTTTCAAGAAAACCATACCCTAGTGCATTATAAACATCAAAAAAATGTTTTAAAATAGATTGAGTTAACTCTCGATGTAAAATACTACTCATAAAATTGAAAGGAATTAAAAAAAAACGTTTATTGAAAATTAATCAGCGAAAATCCGTTTAAATCCGTGTTATCTGCGTTCCATTTTTGAAATTCTTATTAGTGCAATGTTAAACAAAAAGAAAAAAGACATTAAGTAAACTCAATGTCTTTTATTACTAGAAGTAAAATTAGGGATTATTTTTTAATCAATCCTAAATCTACTAAACGTTCGTATAAATATTCACCAGCAGTAGTGTCTTCAAATTGTTTTGGGTGTTCTGCATCAACGCAGTTTTCTAAACAATTTAATGGCATATCACTAACGGGATGCATAAAAAACGGAACTGAATATCTTGAAGTTCCCCACAATTCTCTAGGTGGATTTACCACTTGGTGAATAGTTGATTTCAGTTTGTTATTCGTATAACGTGATAACATGTCACCAACGTTAATCACTAATTCGTCTGGTTCAGCAATAGCATCAATCCAGTCTCCATTGTGATTTTGAACCTGAAGTCCTTTTCCTTGAGCACCCATTAAAAGTGTGATAAGGTTGATGTCACCATGAGCAGCTGCACGAATTGCGTCTTTTGGTTCAGAAGTAATAGGAGGGTAGTGTATAGGTCTTAAGATTGAATTTCCGTCTTTGGCAAAATTGTCAAAATGGAATTCATCTAATCCTAAACGCAATGCCAAAGCTCTCAAGACATAAACACCTGTTTTTTCAAGCATTTGATACGCCTCTTTACCTACAGCATTAAAACGAGGTAATTCTTTAACGGTAACGTTTTCAGGATACTCTGAAGCATATTTTGAATTCTCGCTCACATACTGACCGAAATGCCAAAATTCTTTTAAGTCTCCTTCTTTTCTGCCTTTTGCATGTTCTGTTCCAAAAGAAACATAACCTCTTTGACCTCCAATACCTGGAATCTCATAACTGTGTTTTGTTTCTAATGGTAAAGAGAAAAAATTTCTAATTTCACCATACAATTCTTCTACCAATTGGTCATTTAAAAAATGCCCTTTTAGTGCTACGAAGCCAATATCTTCAAATGCACTTCCGATTTCATTTACAAATTTTTGTTTACGTTTCGGGTCGTCCGAAAGGAAATCACGCAAGTCAACACTAGGAATGTTTTGCATACTATTAAATATTTTAATAAAATACAAGGCTTAAAACCTTGCAAATACAAAGATATTGAATAATTTTAATTTTCGAACTTTATAATACATAAAGACTACAAAATAATATAACATTTTTAATGCTAACTGTTATATTTTTTTATCTTTGAGTATCACAATAAATCAAAAAAAATGAACTTTGATAGAAAAAAACTAACAGATAATAAATTATTAGAATTATATAAAAGATTACTAAAACCAAGACTTATTGAAGAGAAGATGTTGATTCTCATACGTCAAGGAAAAGTGTCAAAATGGTTTTCGGGAATAGGGCAAGAGGCAATATCTGTGGGTGTAACAGCCGTTTTGGATAACGATGAGTACATTTTACCTATGCATCGTAATTTAGGTGTTTTCACTGGTCGTGATATCCCTTTACATCGTTTATTCTCTCAATGGCAAGGAAAAGCAAATGGATTTACTAAAGGTCGTGATAGAAGTTTTCACTTTGGAACCCAAGAATATAAGATTATTGGTATGATTTCGCATCTCGGACCTCAATTAGGAGTTGCTGACGGGATTGCGTTGGCCAATAAATTAAAACAAAACGGAAAAATCACTGCTGTTTTTACTGGAGAAGGCGCAACAAGTGAAGGTGACTTTCATGAGGCTTTGAATATTGCAGCTGTATGGGAATTACCAGTTATGTTTGTTATTGAAAACAACGGATACGGACTTTCAACACCTACTAATGAACAATATCGATGTCAAAATTTAGCCGATAAAGGTGTGGGTTACGGCATAGAAAGTCATATAGTTGATGGAAATAATATTCTGGAAGTATATAATTTATTGTCGGAGTTAAAAATCTCGATGATTGAAAAACCGCGCCCGGTACTGTTGGAATTCAAAACCTTCAGAATGCGTGGTCATGAAGAGGCGAGTGGTACTAAATATGTACCACAAGAATTAATGGATATGTGGGCTGCCAAAGATCCCGTAGATAATTACAAAAAATATTTAATTGAAAAAGGGATTCTTTCTGACGATTTAGACAGTGAGTTACGTGCTGAAATCAAAAAAGAAATTGATGAGAATTTGGCTATGGCCAATGCTGAACCAGAAATAATAGCATCTTACAGTGATGAGTTAAATGATGTATACAAAGAATATACATATGAGGAAGTTAGTCCTACCGGAGAAATGGAAAACATCCGATTTATTGATGCTATTACAAGTAGTTTACGTCAATCTATGGAGCGATATGAAAACTCAGTTATTATGGGACAGGATATTGCGGAATATGGTGGTGCCTTTAAAATCACCGATGGTTTTGTGGCTCAGTTTGGGAAAGAACGTGTTCGCAATACGCCAATTTGCGAGAGTGCTGTAGTATCTGCAGCAATGGGATTATCAATTAATGGATATAAAGCGATTGTTGAAATGCAGTTTGCTGATTTCGTTTCGACAGGATTTAATCCGGTAGTGAATTTATTGGCTAAATCTCATTATCGCTGGTTGGAAAACGCTGATGTGGTAGTGCGAATGCCTTGTGGTGGTGGAACCCAAGCGGGACCTTTCCATTCACAGACTAATGAAGCATGGTTTACTAAAACGCCTGGTTTAAAAGTGGTTTACCCAGCATTTCCTTATGATGTAAAAGGTTTATTGAATGCTTCTATAAACGATCCTAATCCAGTAATGTTCTTCGAACACAAACAATTGTATCGTAGCTTGTCTCAAGACGTGCCAAAAGAATACTATACACTACCGTTAGGTAAAGCAGCTTTATTGAAAGAAGGAACTGATGTTACTATTATCTCTTTTGGAGCGGCAGTACATTGGGCTCTGGATACTTTAGAAAAAAATCCAGAAATTTCAGCGGACCTATTGGACTTAAGAACTTTACAACCATTAGATACTGAAGCAATTTATGCTTCAGTGAAGAAAACAGGAAGAGTAATTATATATCAAGAAGACACAATGTTTGGTGGTATTGCCAGCGACATCTCGGCGATGATAATGGAGGAATGTTTCCAATATTTGGACGCACCCGTTAAACGCGTCGCGAGTTTAGATTCCCCGATTCCGTTTACCAAAGCTCTTGAAGATCAGTATTTGCCGAAAGGAAGATTTGAAGCAGCCTTGAAAGAGTTGATTTCGTATTAATTGGTTTCATTATTTAAATAGCCTCGTTTTTCAATGAGGCTATTTAAATAAGTTATAAAATATTGCAATAATTTACTACTGAGGAAAGAGGAATTTAAAATTTGGATTGCTGCTGACAATGGAGTGTAAATTAGGTGATTTAGGACAAGGATTTTATGAGGATTTATTTGAAGCAGGACCGAAATAAAAAAATATTTCTGCGACTATAAAAACTACTTGTAAATGCCACTAAAATAAAGTATTTTTGCAACTTAGAAAAAACAAGAATAGTAATAAAAAAATTTTACTGTTGAACTACTTAAATTATTGATATAATAGTGATTATAAAATAAATTAGTAAAAAATAATTTTACAACTTCAATGTGAAATTTCGCTATTTATCAAATATTCAGAAGTTACAAATAATTCAAGTGCAAAAGTTTCTAATACAGAGATTTAAATTTCTTTGTTTAAAAGTAAAGTAATGCCTTTTTTATAGATGTCAATACTGTTTTTATTCATAAAAAAGAGCTTTTTTTAAACGCTTAGAAATTGATTGAATCTTTTCAAAAAACAACAATTAACCATTCAAAGAATAAAAGTATAAATGAAAGACAACCAGACACAAAAACATTATTGGGGAATAGGATTAGAAAACGAAACGTATATGCAATTCGAAGAATCATTAATAGTTACTGGTGACTTTATACAAGAAAAAATTGGTTATGAAAAATATAGTATAGATTATAGAACTTCCTATAAATCCGAAAGTATTGCCCCTATAATAAAGTCGGCTTTTTGTCTGAATGAAAGCTATAAAATCAGCAGGATGATTAACAGTCATACTTTTGATAAACTGGATGTAAACTACCAACACAAAACATTGTCTATAGTAAAATCATTGACAGACGATTTGGAATCTGCTGAAGAAGCTCTTCCACCATTAGAAAATCCAGAATATCTTGGTACTTCTATAATGGAAAATTTTCTTGAAGGGCAGCCGTATAACATTCAAAGTATGATAACCCAAAGAAATAAAACGATGGGTTCCGTACATTTTGATGGAGATTCTATCGAATTTGTGACTAAATATTTTGAAAACAGGACTATATCCGAATCTTGTGAAGAACTGAAAGCAACTAAGAAATTGTTTCTGAATAAAATCAATGAATCGGCTGTAATTCCAGAAAAATTAGATTTCCCAAAATACAACAGCGGTCTTAATATGTTTATGACCAATCAAGAAAATATTGTTTTGTTTAACAACGGAACGTATCATTTTCATATTACGTTACCTACGCTGACAGAAAACAGCAGAATTGTAAATTACAATGACTTCGATAAAACACATTCTAATGCTATTTATTTATTGCAATGGTTTGAGCCATTATTTATAGCTACTCTTGGAAGTCCAGATATTATGGGTGTTATCAGCCAGAAATTTAATTTAGATAAAAACTTCGCAATGGGTTCCATGAGAAGTGCTATGTCTCGTTATATAGGAGTGGGGACTTATAATAAATCAATGGTTAGGGGTAAGATTCTTGCTTGTAAAGTTGAAGATTTCAGAAAACTATTGAAGTTTGAAAAAGAAGATAATATCTGGTGGCGTGATCAGATTGAAATGGATATGGAATACAAATTACTTCCTGAACTTGGACTTGATTTTAATCAGGAAAAAATGTACCAGAGTGGTTTTGAATTTAGAAGTTTTGATGAATTTCCTGAATCCTATTTAAACGATGTTCTTCTATCTATTATTTTGATATGTGAACATTCTCTTAATCTACCTGATATGATTTGGGGACATGATAGTGTTACCTGGAATAATTTAGTTTTTAAATCTTTGAAATACGGTTACTTAACTGAAATAAACAAAGAGGAGAAAGAAGATGTCTTAAATTTATTTCAAATATTTTATGCTTCGAATGTTGATAATGCTACGCTTAAAGCGGAATTTGATGCTATTGTGAAGTTGGATGAATTTTTCTTTAAAATATTGGATGTTTTATTCGAAAGATATAAAGACAACAATGTTTGTTTGGATTTAATGTGTGGTCAAAAAACAATTGCTTCTCCAAAATGGGATAATTTTAATAAGTATCAGGTTGAAATGCATTTAAAACAAGCACTTCCTTGTAACAAGAATTAAATTGTATTCGATTATATATAAAAACAAACAGCCTCACATTATGTGAGGCTGTTTGTTTTTACAATTATATGTTTTAAACTTATTATTTATTTTTCTGATACTTCTTATTTTTTAACATATCAGAAGCTGTTTGATAAAAAGAAATAGTTTCATTTATTAAATCAGTTCTTTCTTTAGTCAAAAGTTTTTGCTCATAATAAATTTGGAAATTATCAGATACACCTTCTTTAGGTTGCAAAGTCAGTTGGTATTGCTTTGCTTGTTGTTTAGGTGAAATGATGGTTAAAATGTTATCTTTTATCAACCCTAAATCCTGATAAGTAGCAATTAAAGCTCTTGGTTTATACTCGGGTTTCATTACATCTTGACCAAAGAATTTACTTTGGTAATTAAAATTCAACAATCCAAACACTGTAGGCATCATATCTAATTGTGACATCAAATTGGTATAGTGTTGTGGTTGCACAAAACCGGGACTGTAAATCATAGCTGGAATTCGGTACTTATCAACAGGAAGTTCAGTTTTTCCAGCACTGGAAGCACAATGATCTGAAATAATTACAAAAACAGTATTTGCAAACCAAGGTTGCTTTTTGGCCATTTCAAAGAATTTTTTCATTGCAAAGTCGGTATATTTCACACCACCTTCGCGAGATTTTGCGTCTCCAGGAATGTCAATTTTGTTATTTGGATAGGTAAAAGGACGATGGTTACTCACGGTCATAATATGATTAAAGAAAGGTTTGTTTTCTTTAGCCTCTTCATTCATTACTCTTATCGCTTTATTGTACATGTCTTCATCACAAACACCCCAAACATTAGAAAATGTAATTTCTTCTGGTTTAAAGGTTTTTTTGTCAACAATGTCATATCCATTTCCTGAAAAGAAATCCTGCATATTATCAAAATAAGCATCTCCTCCGTAAAGGTATTTTACGTTATACCCTTTTTGTTTAAATATACTTCCTGTGGAGAATTTATCCTTGTTGTCTTTTCTTTTTACAACACTTTCCCCAGCAGTAGGAGGCAAACATAAGGTTACGGCTTCAAGACCACGAACTGTACGGTTTCCAGAAGCATATAAATTTGTAAAAACTAAACTCTGTGTAGCTAAACTATCTAAAAATGGGGTAATGTTTTGTTCGTTACCATACATTTTCATAAAATCAGCACTGTAGCTTTCTATTGTTATTAAAACCACATTTTTATGATTTTCTGCGGCAGTACTTTTTATTTCTCTTAAAGTTGATTCTCCAGAAAGAGATGGGATTTGCTGACCTAATATAGCATAAGCCTCATTAGAAGGTAGCGTTTTGTAAAATTTAAAATAGTCCAACTCACTGTTCATAAAAGCCAAATAAAACTTGTATATTCCATTAGCCTGCAGCTCATTTGTAAAAACATTTTTCGAATTTTCCTTTGCTGCAAAAAAAGGTATAGCTACTAAAGAAAGACCGAATAACACAAAATAAAGACCCGATAATTTAACTTTTTCAATAAAGGTGGGGATACTGTCAATATAACTTTTAGATCCTTTTACAATATAATAAGTTGCGATTCCTGCTATAAGAAATAGACCAGAGAATAACGGAATCACTGGATAAGATTCCATAATATTCCCTATTACTTCATTGGTGTAAACCAAATAATTAACCGCTATGAAATTATATTTTACTCCAAATTCATTCCAAAAAAAGTATTCGCTTATGGCATTTTGAAGAATTAAAAGAACAAACAGGAACATAACAAAGGTGAACAACCAAAATCTAATTTTGCTTCTGTATTTTGGAAGAAAAAGTAATAGCCCAAATAAGGCAGTTTTTATACCAATAAATGCCAATCCAATTTCGGGTAATGCTCCTCCATATTCATTTAGAATTGTTTTTCCAGATAATACATATAAAAATAATGCAACGAATAAACAGAAAATGATGTAACCATATGGTTTTAAGTATTTTGTATTCGAAATGAAAATGAGGTATAGCCATAAAAATCCGCTAGCCAGAACAAAAACAAAAATATCAGAAACTAATCCATATGAAAAAATCTTTAAGGCATCAATAAATTCAAATGAGGTTTGAGTTATAGGATGAAAAAGCAATACAATTCTTAATATAAAACTAACAAGTATATAAAAAACAGTAAGATTATAAAAAGGGGATAATTTTTTCACAAATGACATAAGGGCTTTTTTTTGTAAAATTAGTAAATTTGAATCAATAAAATGGGATTGTTTCAATGTTCAATTTAGTTATGTAAAACTGAAACGAATAGTTCCTGTTTCTGAATTCTGTTTGTAATATTGGTGTCCTAATTTTTTTGTTTTTTAATTTATTGATATCCTTTCTTAGACGTTTTTATATAACAACAATGTTTTTTTTTCAGGATAATAAACACAATAATCATTTTAATATTTTATTCTTTTCTAGTAATATCAATAGATATTGAATGTTTAATTAATATTTATTTTTTTTCTGATTTTTGTCATTTCATTTGCATTTTTTATTTAAATTTGACATTCCTAAAACCAACCTATTGTAAGAAACATTTTACGTCATTGCGTGATTATTTTTATAATGTATTTTAGAAATAGAAATTTAATTAACCAAACCACAATATTATATAATTATGACTATTATGAATGACGCACATTTACATTTGCTTGTAAACCATTTTCCAATCATTACTACTGTTTTAGCAATTGGGATTTTAATTACAGGACTGTTATTGAAAAATGATGCAGTGAAAAACACCGCTTATATTTTATTTATTGTTGCAGCAATATTTGGTTATTTTAGTATGGAAACCGGAGAAGGAGCAGAAAAATTAGTAGAAGATATGCCAAATATAGGGCGTGATATTATTCATGAACATGAAGAGCTTGCTGAGAAATTTGTATTAATTTTATATGCAACGGCAATATTTAGTGCGCTGTCATTAATAACTTCAATTAAAAAACAGAAATCTTCATTGATTTTTTCTATTCTAACTTTAGTTTTATCTCTTTTAACTGGATTTTTATCAATAAATGTTGGAACTTCTGGTGGAGAAATTCGTCATACTGAAATTAGAAAAGTGGTTAAAGAGCCCGTAATGATTAATAATAGCCATAGAAACGGTAGTTCTTTATCAATTGATTTTAATAAACAAAAAGTAGATTAGTAGTTTTTAACAAAACTTAGTCTATTCGTTAAATTAAAATTACCATTGTTAGTAAATTTACTTATATATTTGCATTATAAATAAAACACTATTATGTTTACGAATCAATTACATCATCATCATTCTCATTATTGCTCTCAAGCGATGTGTTAATGATATGCATGTAAATCATCATATTTTAAAACCCGTTTGAGTACATCAAACGGGTTTTTTGTTTTTTCAAGCCTTTGTACTCAGACATATTATTCTATCAAAAAATAAATAACAATGAGTACATTAAAAATTGCAATTCAAAAATCAGGTCGTTTAAACGAAGAAAGTATCCAAATCCTTAAAGATTGCGGTATCTCTATAAACAATGGAATTGACCAACTAAAAGCCGAAGCTTCTAATTTTCCCCTTGAAGTTTTATATCTAAGAAATTCTGATATTCCTCAGTATTTAATTGACGGTGTTGTGGATGTTGCTATAGTAGGCGATAATTTATTAGTGGAGAAAGGAAAAGAAATACAAGTAATTCAAAAACTTGGGTTTTCTAAATGTAAGGTTTCTGTAGCGGTGCCTAAAACCTTTGAGTACAATTCAATCCAAGATCTTGACGGACTTAGAATTGCTACTTCTTATCCTAATACCGTAAATGAATATTTCAACTCTTTTGGAGTAAATGTAGACATACACCAAATTTCAGGTTCTGTAGAAATTGCGCCTAATATAGGTCTTGCAGATGCTATTGTGGATATTGTTTCTAGCGGAAGTACCTTGTTTAAAAACAATCTTAAAGAAGTAGAAATCATTTTAAAAAGCGAAGCTGTTTTAGCGGTTTCTCCAAAAGTGACACCCGGGGTTCAAAAATTAATTGACACCTTAAAATTCAGAATCGAATCGGTTTTAAGGGCTCGAAAATCAAAATACATCTTGATGAACGTTCCTAATGACAAAATTGATGCTATTGGTAAAATATTACCTGTTTTGAGAAGTCTTACCGTACTTCCATTAGCTGAAGAGGGCTGGAGTAGCGTGCACTCCGTAATTGACAAAGATTCCTTTTGGGATGTGATCGATCAATTGAAAGAAGCTGGTGCCGAAGGAATATTAGTTTGCCCAATTGAAAAAATGGTGCTTTAAATTCTATTTCTAAATGTCATAAATTAGTAATTGAAATATTTTTCAATCTTTTAATTTTTGAATCTTTAAATTAAAACAAAAATGATTAAAATATACAACCCAAAACCCGAAACTTGGTCATCAATTTTGGAAAGGCCAACCAAAACGATAGACGATATAGAGCTTACCGTAAAAGAAATATTTAAAGAAGTTCAGAAAAAAGGAGATGATGCTGTTGCAAAATATACTTCGTTATTTGATGGTGTTACTTTAGTGAATCAAGAAGTCAGTGAAGCAGAAATAAACCAAGCAATTGAATCCGTTTCTGATGAATTGAAAAGTGCTATACAATTGGCCAAGGGAAATATTGAAAAATTTCATACTGCTCAAAAAACGGCCAAAGTAGAAGTAGAAACGGTAGAAGGCGTAAATTGTTGGCAAGAAAAAAGACCCATTCAAAAAATAGGCTTATACATTCCTGGAGGAACAGCTCCTTTATTTTCTACAGTTTTGATGCTAGCAGTTCCCGCTAATATTGCTGGTTGTAGCGAAATTATATTATGTTCACCACCGGATAAAAGCGGAAAAATAAATCCTGCCATTTTATATGCCGCTAATTTATGTGGGGTTACCAAAATTTTGAAAATGGGAGGGATTCAGGCTATTGCTGCTTTGACCTTTGGAACGGAAACGGTTCCGAAAGTGTATAAAATATTTGGTCCTGGAAATCAGTTTGTAACCGTGGCTAAACAATTGGCAACACAATATGGTGTTGCTATTGATATGCCTGCTGGACCTTCTGAATTATTAGTGGTCGCAGATGATACTGCTATCCCCGCTTTTGTAGCATCTGATTTGTTATCGCAAGCAGAACACGGAACGGACAGTCAGGTAATATTAGTTTCGACTTCAAAAGAATTAATTGATGCTGTTGAGACTGAAATTCAAATACAAATAGATGTTTTGCCAAGAAAAGCAATTGCTGAAAAAGCCATTGCAAATTCTAAGTTGATTTATGTCGAAAATGACACTATTGCTTTGGAATTAATCAATGAATATGGACCGGAACATTTTATAATCTGTACAGCAGCCGATGATCTTTACATTGACGGAATTGAAAATGCAGGTTCGGTTTTCATAGGGAATTACACACCTGAAAGTGCAGGAGATTATGCTTCTGGGACAAATCATACCTTGCCTACAAATGGATATGCGAAGAATTATAGCGGCGTGAACCTGGATAGTTTTACCAAATCAATGACTTTTCAAAAAATATCCAAAAAAGGAATTCAGAATATAGGAAAAGCTATAGAAATTATGGCTGAAGCTGAAGGATTACAAGCTCACAAAAATGCGGTTACGTTGAGATTAGCACAAATAGAAGAAGATTTAGAGAATAGAAAATAGAACATAGAATATAGAAAGACGTTATTTCAGTGGAGTCCATTCTCTTTACTCTATTTTCTTTATTCTTTTTTAAAATTTAAAAATGAAAAATAATTTCGATATAAATAATTTAGTTCGTGAGAACGTGAAGGTAATGAAACCTTATTCTTCTGCTAGAGATGAATTTGAAGGTTTCGATACGGCTGAAATGATTTTTTTGGATGCCAATGAAAATCCTTACGATAATGGGGTAAATCGTTATCCTGATCCACAACAAAGCAGTGTAAAAGCAGTTTTGGCAAAACAAAGAAACCTTAAAACAGACCAAGTTTTATTAGGAAACGGAAGTGATGAAGTTTTGGATTTGCTATTTAGAGCTTTTTGCGAACCTAAAGTTGATAACGTTATAACTTTGCCTCCAACGTACGGAATGTATGGTGTTTTGGCTAATATCAATGCAGTTGAAAATAAAGAAGTTTTACTTTCTAAAGAATTCCAACCTGATATAAATGCTATTTTAGATGCAGTAGATTCCAATACTAAAATGATCTTTTTATGTTCGCCAAATAATCCAACAGGAAATTCGTTTTCTGATTCAAGTGTTGTTACTTTATTACAAAATTTCAATGGTTTAGTTGTTATTGATGAAGCCTATATTGATTTCTCAAAAAAGCAAAGTTGGATTAATGAATTAGATGAGTATCCTAATTTGGTAATCACACAAACCTTATCGAAAGCTTATGGTTTAGCAGGTATTCGATTGGGAATTTGTTATGCTTCCAGTCAAGTAATTTCGGTTTTAAATAAAATTAAACCGCCTTATAATGTTAATGAACTGACTCAACAAAGAGCTTTGGAAAGACTTGCGAATAAAGAAAAAATCCAACTTGAAATTGATTCGATTATAATACAAAGAGACGATTTACTTAAAGTATTAAATGAAGTTAAATTTGTATCTAAAATTTATCCTACCGAAGCCAATTTTATATTGATAAAAGTAGATGATGCCAATAAAAGATACAATGAATTAATTGCCAAAGGAATTGTTATCAGGAATAGAACAACACAGCCTTTATGTGAAAATTGTTTGCGATTAACAATTGGAACTGCCGAGGAAAACTTAAAATTAATTGATGCATTACAAAGCTTAAATGCATAGTATTAAAATATAAAAAAATGAAAAAAATACTATTTATTGATCGTGATGGAACTATGGTTTTGGAACCAGAAAATTATCAATTAGACAGTTTTGAAAAATTAGAATTTTATCCAAAAGCCTTTCAATATTTGGGTAAAATCGCAACGGAATTAGATTATGAATTGGTTATGGTAACTAATCAGGATGGTTTAGGAACGGATGCACATCCAGAATCTAATTTTTGGCCAATACAAAATTTCATTATGAAGGCTTTCGAAAATGAAAATGTTCGTTTTGAAGCAGTATTTATTGACAAAACATTTCCACATGAAAATGCAGTTACAAGAAAACCCAGAACTGGTTTGCTTACTCAATACCTGAATAATCCATCTTATGATTTAGAGAATTCATTTGTACTAGGAGATCGTCTGACAGACGTGGAACTGGCAAAAAACTTGGGTTCTAAAGCTATTTTTATCAATACCGATGAAGGATTAGGAAGTACAGAAGTAGCTTCTAAGAGAGAGGAATTAAATTCGGTTATTGCATTACAAACAACTGATTGGAAAGAAATATATGAGTTTTTAAAACTAGAAGAGCGTTCGGCTACGATATCTAGAAAAACAAACGAAACGGATATTTATATTAATTTGAATCTTGACGGAACTGGAAAAAGCAAAATAGAAACCGGAATTGCCTTTTTTGACCATATGCTAGACCAAATTGCGCGTCACGGACAAATGGACTTAGAAATTCTTGTTAAAGGAGATTTAGAAGTGGATGAGCACCATACAATTGAAGATACAGCGATAGCTCTTGGAGAAGTTTTTGCGAAAGCACTAGGGAACAAATTAGGGATTGAGCGTTATGGTTTTTGTTTGCCAATGGACGATTGCTTAGCGCAAGTGGCGATTGATTTTGGAGGTAGAAACTGGTTGGTTTGGGAAACCGAATTCAAACGGGAAATGGTAGGAAAGATGCCAACGGAGATGTTCTTGCATTTTTTTAAATCATTCTCGGATGGGGCTAAAGCCAACATCAACATCAAAGCCGAAGGACAAAACGAGCACCACAAGATTGAAGCTATTTTTAAGGCTTTTGCCAAAGCAATAAAAGTAGCCGTAAAACGCGATACCGAAAAAATGATATTGCCAAGTACGAAAGGGATGCTTTAATAAGTCATAAGGTCAAAAGTCTTAAAGTTAAAATGTCCCTAAAATGGGTTTACATCGGGCTTTATGACTTTCGACTTTACAACATTAAGACTAAATAAATGAAAATAGTAATCATAAATTACGGAGCAGGAAATATTCAGAGCATTATGTTTGCCATCGAAAGATTGGGGTTCAAAGCGGTTTTGAGTAATAATCCTGAGGAGATTAAAGTAGCCGATAAAGTGATTTTTCCGGGTGTAGGTGAAGCTAGTTCGGCAATGAAAATGCTTTTAGAAAGCGGTTTAGACACTTTGATTCCAACATTGACGGAACCTGTTTTGGGAATTTGCCTCGGAATGCAATTGATGTGCAACAAATCTGAAGAAGGAGATACAAAAGGGTTGGGAATTTTTGATGTAGATGTGATAAAATTCACTCCAAAAGTAAAAGTGCCACAAATGGGTTGGAACCAAATTTACAATCTTAAATCGCCTTTGTTTAAAGGAATCGCTGAAAACGAATATATGTATTTAGTACATAGTTTTTATGCACCTATTTGTGTAGAAGCTATCGCTACAACTAATTATGAAGTAGAATACGCCTCGGCATTACAAAAAGACAATTTTTACGGAACCCAATTTCACCCAGAAAAAAGTGGTGATGTAGGGGAGAAAATTCTAGGGAATTTTTTGAACTTGAAACTTTAAACTTGAAACAAATTATGCGAATTATACCAGCAATAGACATCATCGACGGAAAATGTGTTCGTTTATCCAAAGGCGATTACAATACCAAAATTATATACAATGAAAATCCGCTTGAAGTGGCGAAATCATTTGAAGCACACGGAATAGAATATTTACATTTAGTTGATTTAGACGGAGCCAAATCGAGCAAAATTGTAAATTATAAAATATTGGAACAAATTGCTACTCAAACCAAATTAAAAATTGATTTTGGAGGGGGATTGAAATCGGATAATGATTTACGAATCGCTTTTGAAAGTGGAGCAAACCAAATAACTGGCGGTAGTATTGCTGTAAAAAACAGGGAAGTATTCGAAAAATGGATTGCCGAATATGGTGCCGATAAAATCATTCTTGGAGCAGACGCTAACAATGAAAAAGTGGCTATATCGGGTTGGTTAGAAGAGTCTGATGAAGATTTAGTGCCGTTTATACAAAACTACCAAGATAAAGGAATTCAGTATGTCATTTGTACTGACATTGCCAAAGACGGAATGCTGGAAGGTCCAAGTTTTGATTTGTATGCTAAAATTTTAAAGCAATGCAATGTCAAATCGAGCGGAGCCGAGATTAAATTAATAGCTTCAGGCGGAATTTCCACATTCGACGAATTACCAAAACTGGCTGAACTAGGTTGTGAAGGAACCATAATCGGAAAAGCGATTTACGAAGGGCGAATTTCGTTGAAACAGTTAGAACAATATATATTGTAGAGACGCGATTAATCGCGTCTCTACCTAATAACAATAAAAAATGCTGACAAAAAGAATAATTCCCTGCTTAGACATTAAAAACGGAAGAACGGTAAAAGGCGTCAATTTTGTTGATTTACGTGATGCAGGAGATCCTGTTGAATTGGCCAAAATCTATTCGGATGAAGGTGCTGACGAACTGGTGTTTCTAGATATTTCGGCAACGGAAGAGCGACGAAAAACGTTGGTTGATTTGGTTAGAAAAGTAGCTTCTACTATCAATATTCCGTTTACAGTAGGTGGCGGAATATCCTCAGTTGAAGATGTTGAAATTTTATTGCAAAATGGAGCCGATAAAGTTTCCATTAATTCATCGGCTGTTAAAAACCCGCAATTGATAAATGATTTGGCACAAAAATTCGGAAGCCAATGCGTGGTTGTAGCGATTGATGCCAAACAAATTGAAGGAAAATGGATCGTGCATTTGGTAGGCGGAAAAGTCCCAACCGAATTTAACTTATTTGACTGGGCAATAGAAGTAGAGCAAAGAGGAGCGGGAGAAATACTTTTTACCTCGATGGATAATGACGGTACTAAAAACGGATTCGCATATGAAGCCTTGGCTAAATTATCAACTTTAGTAAATATCCCGATAATCGCTTCTGGAGGAGCTGGAAGCATTCAGCATTTTGTAGATTGTTTCAAATCAGGAAAAGCCGATGCAGCCTTGGCGGCAAGCGTATTTCACTTTAAGGAAATTGAAATAAAAACACTAAAAAAAGAACTTAAGAATAATAACATCGAGGTACGAATTTGATTTATTTTGACTTTAAGACATTCGACTTTAAAACTTTAGACAAAAAAATATGAACATAGATTTTTCAAAAAACACAGATGGATTAATTCCTGCCATTATTCAAGATAGCGAAACCAAAACGGTTTTGATGTTGGGTTATATGAATGCGGAGGCTTATCAAAAAACGATAGAAACCAAAAAAGTAACTTTTTACAGCCGTTCCAAACAAAGACTTTGGACAAAAGGCGAAGAAAGCGGTAATTTTTTGAATTTAATTGATATCAAAAACGATTGTGATGATGATACCTTATTAATTCAGGTAAAACCGGATGGACCTACTTGTCACAAAGGAACGGACACTTGTTGGGGAACTGAAAACAAATTGGATTATGGATTTATTTCAAATTTGGAAGACACCATCAAAACTAGAAGAGAAAATGCAGATTCAGAGAAGAGTTACGTGGCTTCACTTTTTGAACTGGGGATTAATAAAATTGCACAGAAAGTAGGAGAGGAAGCAATAGAAGTGGTGATTGAAGCTAAAGATGATAACGATGATTTGTTCTTGAGTGAAAGTGCCGATTTACTTTTTCACTATCTTATTTTATTGCAAGCCAAGGGTTTCCAAATTAATGATGTAATTGACGTATTGAAAAGCCGTCAGAAATAGACTTTGCTTTTGATTTAATGTTATTATTTAAGCCCGATAGCTATTGTATGTAGCTATCGGGTTTTTCTTTATAATTGAATGAGGACTATTCAAATTTCTATTAATTACTAAATATAAAATCAGTAAATTTGTTATAGTTAAAAGTGACCATAAATAGATTTTTATATACTCTTAAAATGTATTTTATTCTTCGAGTAACACCATTTCCCATAACTTAAAACAATAAAATGAAAACAAAAAATATAGCAAGTTTAGAGAATTTTTCAGGAACCATATTAATTCCTGTTTTCGAAACAAGTACTAAAAATTTGATACCCATTAAGTTTGGAGATGTAGAAATTTCATCTAAAGTTTTCTATGGAAAAAAAGACACTCATTATTTGTCAGAAAAAAACGGAAACACTTATGTTTTTATTGGTCTGGGTAAAACTATTGATTATAAAGAATTAAAAACAATTTCGCGCAGAATTTCCACTAATCAAAAAGAGAATTTGGGCAAAAATGTAGCTTTACATATTCCAGAAGAATTCAGCTTAGAACAAGTCGAGGCTACTGTTTCAGGCTTGCTTTTAGGAACTTATGATTTAGGGCATTTCAAGAAAAAAGAAGACCATCCTTTTTTGAAAGCTGAGTTTGAATTGGATATTCTATCTATAAAAGATTTTACACCCACAATTGATAAAGCCATAAAAATTGCTCGTGCCCAACTTGAAACTTTGTATCTCGTTGATTCACCTCCAAATAAAGTGAATCCAAAATTCCTTGCTAATTGGGCCCAAGACCGTGGAGAAAAGTATGGCTTTGAAGTAGATGTACTTGGTTATGAAGCTGCTGAAATTGAAGGATTAGGCGCATTTTTGGCCGTGGGTAAAGGAAGTGAAAACGAACCACAGTTTTTAATTTTAAAATATACTCCAGAGGAGAATGTAGGTGTTCAAAAACACGTGGGTTTAGTAGGTAAAGGAATCACATTTGATACCGGAGGACTTAATATTAAAACGTCCGGAATGGTTCAGATGAAATGCGATATGGCTTGTGCGGCAGCGGTTTTAGGAGTAATGCAGCTTATAGCCGATTTAAAGTTACCTGTAAAAGTAACCGCAATCGTTCCTTGTGCCGAAAATTCGGTTGATAATAAATCATTTATGCCAAGTGAAGTAATCTATAGTTATAGCGGACATTCAATCGAAATCATTGATACTGATGCGGAAGGCCGTCTTATTTTGGCTGATGGTTTGTCTTACTTAATAAAAAACTACAAACCAGAGTATATTGTAGACATTGCCACACTTACGGGAAGTAGTGTGGGAACTTTTGGATATGAATGCGGAGCCTTATTTACCAATAACGAGTCTGTTTCAAAAAAACTACAGGAAGCCGGAGATGCAGTAGGCGAGCGTTTATGGCCGTTACCGCTTTGGGATGCCTACAAGCAAGATATAGAAAGCGATATCGCAGATGTGAAAAATTACAGTGGAAAACCAGTGGCTGGTGCAATAAGTGCCGCTAAATTTTTAGAGTTCTTCACGCAGGAACATCCTGCTTGGGCACATCTTGATATTGCAGGAGTTGCTTTTGGAGATGGAGAATTTGCTAAAAGCAAACACGCAACGGCTTACGGCGTTCATTTATTGACTAAATTCATCGAAAATTTATAATACTATAGATTAAGAATTAAAGAGTAAAAGTTTTGAAATTCATGAAGAAATATTTAAGTACTATTTGTTTTGTTTTATTAGTATCGAATGGATTAAAGGGGCAAGGCCTTCTCGATAAAACAGATGTTGCTTTTACAAGGCAAGATACATTACGTGGAAGCATTACCAAAGAAAGAGCTTGGTGGGATGTTAAATCCTATCATTTAGATATAAAAGTAAATCCTGCAGACAGTACAATTACAGGATCTAATACTATTCGATATCAAGTATTACTTGAAGACAAACGTATGCAGATCGATTTGCAAAATCCAATGCAAATCTATAAAGTAGTACAGGATGGTAAGGAATTGAAATACACTAGAGATGGAAATGCATTTTTTGTAGAATTGACTTCTCTTCAGAAAATTGGAACTTTAAGAGAACTTACTGTTTTTTACGGAGGTAAACCTAAAGTCGCGGTTAATCCACCATGGGATGGAGGGATTACATGGAAAAAAGACGGTAATGGAAAGCCATTTATTGCTTCTAGCTGTCAAGGCTTAGGAGCTAGTGTATGGTGGCCAAATAAAGACCATATGTATGACGAGGTGGAAAATATGCTAATCAGTGTAAATGTTCCCGGAAACCTCGTAAATGTGTCCAATGGTCGTTTGCAAAGCGTAAAAGAATTAAAAGACGGAACGAAAACCTATAACTGGTATGTATCCAACCCAATAAATAATTACGGAGTCAATATAAACATAGGGGATTATGTTTCATTTTCGGAAAAATACAAAGGTGAAAAAGGAGATTTAGACTGTAACTATTATGTTTTAAGAGATAATTTGGCGAAAGCCAAAAAACAATTCAAAGAAGTGCCTCGCATGCTTAAAGCATTAGAGCATTGGTTTGGTCCTTATCCTTTTTACGAAGACTGTTACAAACTCGTTGAAGCCCCGTATTTAGGAATGGAACATCAAAGTAGTATAACTTATGGTAATGGTTATGAAAACGGCTATCTCGGTACTGATTTGAGTGATACGGGTTGGGGATTGAAATTTGATTTTATTATTATCCATGAATCGGGTCACGAATGGTTTGCCAATAATATTACGTATAAAGATATTGCTGATATGTGGATTCATGAGAGTTTTACAAATTATTCAGAAAGTCTTTTTTTGGAATATTTCTATGGCAAGGAAGCTGGATATGCTTATGTAAAAGGACTTAGGAAAAATATACAAAATGATATTCCTATTATAGGGAAGTATAACCTAAATAATGAAGGCTCAAGCGATATGTATTATAAAGGCGCTAATATGCTGCATAGCTTACGCCAAATAGTGAATAACGACGAGAAATGGAGAAGTATATTAAGAGGATTAAATAGTACTTTTTATCATCAAACCGTCACCACAAAACAAATTGAAGATTATTTAAGTGAACAGGCTGGGCTGGATTTAAAAACATTTTTTGATCAATATTTAAGAGATACAAGGATTCCAACGTTAGAATATTATTTTAAAAACAAAACATTATTTTATAGATGGACAAATTGCGTTACAGGTTTCGATATGCCACTAATAGCAAAAGTTAATGGAGAAGATAAATGGTTACAACCTGGTGTAGAATGGAATATTATGGCAGTGCCGAATGTTAATTCAACACTTGTAATCAATAAAAATTTTTATGTCTCCGGATTTGACATTACAGAATAAAAAATGTTAATTTTACCAAATAAATAGAACTTAAAACTGTTTAATTTTATGAGAAATTCAAATACAATTCTGATTAGTTTTCTGCTTTTTAGTACGCTGTCTTTTAGTCAAGATAATATTAAAACTCCTGTTTCTAAACTAGCTGTAAATGATGCACATACAGTTACAACAGAAATTAAATATGATTCCATTACCTTTACTAAAACAAGCGAAATGCTTGATGAAGACATATACTGGGGAATTATTGATAATTCAATAAAAGTCACTACGAATAAAGAAGACCAGGAAGTTTTTCTAATTGCTGAAATTGAGAAACTAACACCAAAAGAGATCGTGGGTTTTCGTTTAAGAACGGATAAACTACTTTATGATACTTATAATTCTAATATGTGGTGCGCAGCTTATTTAATGAATAATGGATGTTCTGACAATGGGTTTGAGTATTTCAGATGTTGGTTAATATCCAGAGGAAAAGCGGTTTATTATGACGCTAAATCAAATCCAGACTCCCTTATAAAAGAAATCGTTGAAGGCGAAGAAAATTATGAATTTGAGAGTTTTTGGTATGTGGCTATGGCTTCATTCATTAACAAAACTTCAGAAGAGTTATATCCTTATATTGACTATGATACTTTCCTGACAAATGAAGATAATTACCCGCTGATCAGTTTTAACTGGAATGAAGAAAATCCAGAAAGTTTAAAAAAGATTTGTCCTGTTTTATATAAAAAACTTAGGAAATAAGAAACTGCATTTTTGTTTTCTATTCTTAAAATAAGTTATCAGCCGCACTTTATTTGAATATTCCATAAAAATGTGATGCCTTTCAAACCCACACTTATGGAGGGAAAATCACTCATTTAGGAACGATTCATCCGATGGTATTGTGAACTCACAATGACTATTGTTCCTCCTCATAATTCTTTAAAAAAACAGTTTACTAGTTCCTTTTTTCCTTTAAAAAATAACTAAAGGCTACCTGATTTTACTTTTATTAAAAACGAAAACAAAAGACCTAGATCCAAACTTGAACTGTTTTTTCGGGTCAATTATGAGTTTCTATTGATGAATAACTTCTTTTTCATGCCACCATTCAATTAAAAGATTTAAGGATTTTATAAAGTTTATGCTTAAATCATTTTTTGAAATACCGTAAAAAAAACATTGCTATCGAAATAGTAGTTTATCCTTTTGTTAATCTGATTTAATGAATTTAATCATTATAAATATCACTTAATTATTTAATTTTAAATGACTTACGTTTTATTTAAAACAAAATTTATGTTAAATAGATTGAAAATATTTATTACATTTATAGTGCTAAATGGGTTTTCCTACTTTTCTTTTAGTCAAACTATTTAATAACTTTTATAATCCTAAAAAAGATATTATAATAAATCACGACAATATTATACCAAATGATATTCATTAAAATTAACCTTTATTTAATTACATGTAAAACTTGGCAGGAAGTCTATAAATAGCTTATGATGTGATATATATCATAAAATAAAGAATAAATTATTTGGAACTTTACTTTATGAAAAATGCGATAATTTTCTAAAACAGAAATTAATCATGAAAACAAAAAGTATTTTAACTTGTATTACGCTTTTGTCCGTAATGTGTTTTCTAATTGTAGGTTTTAATGAACCAATCCAGAAAAAATGGGTTGCCCCTTCTAGTGCCGATAAAATTGTCAATCCTTTAAAAAATGATAAGGAGGCCTCTACTTCCGGCAAAAAACTTTTCAACGCGCTATGTTCCGTTTGCCATGGAATAAAGGGCAAAGGGGATGGGATAGGAGGTACAGGGTTAACGCCAAAGCCTACTGATTTGACTAATTCTGAATTTCAATCACAAACAGATGGTGCGATTTTCTGGAAAATAGCAGTAGGACGCTCTCCAATGGCAGGCTACAGAACTTCAATTCCAGAAAAAAAACGCTGGGAGATTATTAACTATATCAGAACTCTTAAAAAATGAAAAATATAGTCTTATCAATAATAGTCATTGTTTGCGGTTCTAACACTTACGCCCAAACATATAATTTCGATGGTGATAGTATTTCAGTTTATGAAACATACAAACCAAGTAAAACCCAGTTTATGATTCGCGGTTACGGCCATACTGGTTTTAACTATCAAACCTTAGGAGATGAAAAAGAATCCTCATTTGTGGGTTCTGCTTTTTCTCCAATCTTTTTATTTAAACATTCAAACAAACTTATGTTTGAAGCAGAACTTGAGTTTGAGCTTGAAAATAACTCACTTGAAATAGGTTTGGAATATGCTGATGTAATGTATATTATAAATAAGTATATGACAGTTAGGGCAGGGAAATTCCTCCTTCCTTTTGGAACCTTTATGGAAAGGCTACATCCTGCATGGATTAACCGATTTCCAACAAGGCCACTAGGTTTTGGTCATGATGGTATAGCTCCTTCTTCTGGCATTGGTGTAGAATTAAGAGGCGTCTTTGACCTTGGAGGACCTACAATTAACTATTCAGTTTATTCCACTAATGGGCCTCGATTAAAAGACGGTAGTGAAGAGCCGGAAGAAGCAGGCATGCTGCTGTTTCAAAATTATGAAGATAATAATTTGAGTAAAGCTTTTGGTGGCCGTTTGGGATTATTGCCTTTTGCTGATTCTTCAACCGAAGTTGGTTTTTCAGCTTATTCCACTAATGGTACGGGTTCTACAGATTCAGAATATGAGAATGTGGGGGCTTTTCTTTATGCACTTGACTTTTCTTTTGTAAAACAGATTCCAGAAATAAGTGGATTTGTGGATGTTAAAGCTCAATATAACAATTCTAAAGTTGATAAAGCGAACTATTTGAATAATGATAGTGAAGTGTACACTTTTGATAATCGAAGTAATTCTTTCTACGGCCAATTAAGTTACAGATCAACTATGGCAGATAGTGATTTTCTAAAGAAACTGGAGTTTGTGGGCAGATATTCAAATTTCAATGCTCCTAAAGGCGCAGAATGGGAAGAAAAATCCAAGCAATTTGCTTTTGGAATAAACTATTGGTTAACATGGCGGTCTTTGATAAAGTTAAGTTACCAAACCACGGATGTCAATGGAGGCCATAAAACAGCAGGAACCACGAAAACTGATAGTGTTTTTCTGCACTGGGCAATAGGATTTTAATGAACTATAAATGCTATAAAAATGAAAACAATACCTAAAATTCTGACGGGAGCATTAATGATTGCTTTTTTTTTAATAGTCATAGTTGCTTGTTCCACTTCAAAGGATGCCTACACGGAAACTACAGCTCTTTCGAAAGAAATTAAAATTGAAAAATCAGGAGCTCAACTTTGGGGAGAAACTTGTAGTCGATGTCATTTGGCTCCTTCTCCAGCGGATTATAATGATACCGATTGGGAGACCATTAGTTTACATATGAGGGTAAGAGCCAATTTGACTGAAAGCTCATCGAAAAAGATTGAAGAGTTTCTAAAGTCAGCCAATTAATGGATAACACAGATTTCAAATTATAACATATTATCAAGAATATTAGAAATGTACTTTAAATATGAAAATTTTTATTAACACTTAAATAAAATAAATAGTATGAAAACAGCAGTAATTATTTTAACGGTAATCGGTATTCTAACTTTAAACGGTTGTAACCAGAAAACAGACTCAACAGCAATTCTTGATAATCCAGAAACAAGGAAAGAACTCTTTAATGCAATAGGGGAAAATCATGTGTTTATGTCAGAATTTATGGAAAATATGCAAAACAGTCAACATGCCATGCTAATGATGCAAGAGAATCAGAAAATGATGGGCAATATGACGCAAGGAAACGGGATGCAAATGATGATAAAAGATAGTATGACATCTAAAAACATGATGCAAGGAATGATGGGAAACCCGCAAATGATGAAAGCCATGATGGGAGAGATGATGAAGGACGGAAAGATGATGGGAAACATGATGCAAATGATGCATCAAGGAGGGATGATGAGTGCCGATTGCATGAAATCCAGCATAAAAATGATGGAAGATAAAGGTGCGGGCATGAAAGGTATGGATATGAAGGGAATGATGAACGATAATAAATAAAACTAAAAAGAGAGCTGTAGTCATCAGTTTGAAAGGGAAACTTTCTGCGAATGATTTGCAAAGGCAACCCGATAAACTCAAGTCCAATACAATCAATTAAATTAAAAGACTAACATTTAAAACTGGAAATTATGCACAATTATAGCGAACATTACTGGGGTATGCACTTTATATGGTGGATTATTTGGGGAATCTTTTTATTCTGGATTTTTTTTACTCCCTATAGCATCCCATATCAAAAATCAAAAAAAGAGGACCCACTAGCTATTCTTAAAAAACGGTTTGCTAAAGGAGAAATCACCAAAGAGGAATACGAAGAATCAAAGAAAATTATAATATCTGATAATTAATCTAAAACAGGAATTATGAATTCAATCAACGTAAAAAAATTCGGTTTTGCCTTAGGTCTAACAGTTGCCTTGCTTTATTTGGGTTGTATGATCGTAATGATGTCAGCTGACAAAGATGGAAGCATAAACTTCTTTAACAGTCTTTTACACGGGCTGGACACGACGAGTATCATCAGGATGGATGTCTCTCTTTGGGAGGCATTGTTAGGAATCATTCAAACTTTCATAATCGGATGGCTTACGGGTGCTTGCATCGCGGCTTTCTATAATGCACAAATAAAAAAAATATAAGTAACAACTTATTCAATATTGAAGTTTCTGTAAAATCAAGATATAGTATTCATCTCCTATGCATGATGAATTGACTGGCTTATAAGAGAGCTACTTTTTCTTTTATCAATCAAGTTGTTACAGGAATAAAATGGCTTAAACTTTAAAAATATGAAAAATATTGCAGTCATTGGTTATGGAGTTATCGGAAAAAGGATTGCTGATGCTATTAATTTGCAAGATGATATGAAACTGATTGGGATATGTGATGTCATCAGCGATTGGCGCATACAGAACGCCGTTAGAAAAGGCTATCCGATATATGCAGCAACAAAGGATGCGGGAAAAGAGATGATTGCATCTGGTATTTCTGTTAAAGGAACCATGGAAGACCTTTTGAAACAGGTAGATCTTGTTGTTGACTGTACTCCTAAAACTATTTCTGCAAAGAATGTTCCATTTTATAAAAAGTAAGGGATTAAATTTATTGTGCAAGGTGGTGATAAACACGGAACTACAGGACACTCCTTTAATGCAGAAACCAATTATGAGTCCGCTTTAAACCTAGATGCAACACGAGTTGTTTCCTGTAATACCACTTCTATCTTAAGAACGCTTGGTGCTTTAAAAAGAGCAAACATTTTAGAATATGCACGAGGGACATTACTAAGAAGAGCAACAGACCCTTGGGAAAGTCATTTAGGCGGAATAATGAATACCATGGTTCCCGAAAAAGAAATTCTCAGCCATCAAGGTCCAGATGCGCAAAGTGTAGATCCAGAACTGGATGTAATCACTTCGGCAGTTAAAGTTCCCGAAACTTTGAGCCATATGCATTATTGGAATATCAAGTTAAAAAAACAAGTAACCAAAGAAGAAGTACTTATTGCTTTAAAGACTTCAAGCCGAATTAAATTGATTCGTTATGACCAAGGATTAGTTTCAAACAACACCATAAAAGAAATGTTTTTGGATATGGGTAGACCTTGGGGCGATATGTACGAAGTTGTACTTTGGGAAGATATGCTGAAAGTGGTGGGTGATGAGCTTTTTTATGCCTATGTGGTAGATAATCAAGCTATCGTAATCCCAGAAACGATTGATGCTATACGAGCACTTACAGGAATTGAAATCGATGGTCAAAAATCTATCTCTAAAACTAATAAAAGTTTGGGAATCAATTAAAAAAGGCAATTATGAATCCATACGAAAATATAGTTGAATATTTAGGGGTTAAAGCTCCCTTATATCTGGAACACGTTTGCGAGAAAATCACAAAAGATAAGCTACAAACTCCATCTATTCATACTATTGACACCATTTTTGGCAACAGTAATAGAAACCCGCAAGTTATCAGAAGTCTTTCTCAACTGTACAATCATGGAAATCTTTCTGGTACTGGATATTTAAGCATACTTCCCGTTGACCAAGGGATTGAACATAGCGCCTCTTTTTCATTCTACAATTACCCCAACTATTTCGACCCCGAAAATATTATAAAATTGGCACTTGAAGCCGGGTGTAATGGTGTTGCTTCCACATTTGGAGTGTTGGCTTTAAACGCACGAAAATATGCCCATAAAATTCCATTTATTGTAAAGATAAATCATAACGAATTGTTGACCTACCCCAATAAATATGACCAAACTCTGTTTGGAACGGTAAAAGAAGCCTGGAATATGGGAGCCGTGGCAGTAGGGGCTACCATTTATTTTGGTTCCAATAATAGTAATCGTCAGCTGAAAGAAATTGCGGAAGCTTTCGCAGAGGCACACAACTTAGGAATGGCAACCATTTTATGGTGTTATCTCCGTAATGAGTCCTTTGCAACGACTGAACAGGATTATCATTCCGCTGCCGATTTAACTTCGCAAGCCAACCACCTTGGCGTGACTATGCAGGCGGATATCATTAAACAGAAATTACCCACCACTAATTACGGTTTTAAAAAGCTCCAGTTCGGCAAATACGTTGACAGTATGTATGAAACCCTTACCACAGAACATCCCATTGATTTGTGCCGTCTACAAGTGGCCAACTGCTATATGGGAAAAATTGGATTGATCAATTCGGGTGGCGGCTCAAAAGGAGCATCAGATCTAAGCGAAGCCATAAAAACTGCCGTCATAAACAAGCGGGCGGGAGGATCAGGATTGATTTTGGGGAGAAAGGCTTTTCAGAGACCTTTTGAAGAAGGAGTTGAATTGATACAAACCGTGCAGAGTGTTTATTTAGAAAAGAAGATTTCAGTAGCATAGTTTAAGGTTAAGAAGGGTTAACACAGTTATCCACTCTTTTAAATCTTAAAACAAAAGCTTAAAAAAGAAGGACTGAAAGGAGTGTTTATAGCCATTAAAAACTATTGAAATATAATAAACTTAAAAAATGGAGAATACAATCAATATAGTAAAACATTCAGGAGACATCGTAGCGTTTGATGTTGACAAACTTATCAATTCCTTAAGACGCTCACAAGCTAACGAAACCCTTATTCAACAGATTGTTGAGCAAGTAAAGACTGAACTTTATGAAGGAATTACCACCAAAAAAATATATCAAATAGCCTTTAAAATGCTAAAAAGTAAAGAAAGGGTAAGCGCCTCAAGGTATAAACTTAAAAAAGCAATCATGGAATTGGGACCTACTGGTTTCCCTTTTGAAAAATTTGTGGGTAGAATTCTGGATTATGAAAGTTTTAAAACCCAAGTTGGCGTTATTGTTCAAGGACATTGTGTGCAACATGAAGTGGATGTAGTTGCTCTTAAAGATAATAAACACTATATGATAGAATGTAAATTTCACAGTGATCAAGGACGGTTTTGTAATGTGAAAATTCCACTCTATATCCATTCCAGATTTTTGGATGTGGAGAAACAATGGGAAAAACAAAAAGGACATGAAACAAAATTTCATCAGGGATGGGTTTACACTAACACCCGTTTTACCACAGATGCCATCCAATATGGCACTTGCGCAGGATTAGGTCTTGTAAGTTGGGGTTACCCTCAAGACAATAGTCTTAAATATAGAATTGATAAATCGGGTTTACATCCATTAACCGCCCTGACCACAATCACCAAGGCAGAGAAATCAAAAATATTGGAAAAAGGCATCGTATTGTGCAAAGAGTTGCATAAAAATCCAAAGATTCTAGCAGAAATTGGAATAGATAAATCACGACATCAAAATATTTTAGATGATTCTCTAGAACTGTGTAAAGAACATTAGACTAATTGTAAAAAAACAAGAAATTATGGAAAGTAAAAAGAATAAGATACACTTTTTAGGAGCAGCAGGAACTGTTACAGGTTCTAAATATCTTTTAGATACCGGAGATAAAAAAATCATGATTGACTGTGGACTTTTTCAAGGGCTTAAAGAATTGCGTCTACTCAACTGGGAGTATCCTCCAATAGATGTTTCTGCAATAGATGTTGTATTGCTTACTCACGGTCATTTGGACCACACGGGCTATTTGCCAAGATTAGTAAAGTTGGGTTTTAACGGCCCAATATATGGGACCTATCCCACTATGGATATTGCTAAAATAATACTGAATGATAGTGCCAAAATTCAAGAGCAAGAAGCTGAACGTGCCAATAAGGAAGGCTATTCCAAACACAGTCCGGCAGAACCTTTATATGATTTAAAAAATGTTGAAAAAACAATTCCTCATTTTAAAGGGGTTCCCCCTGCACAATGGATTCCTCTATTTGAGGGAATCAAAGTGCGCTTTACCTACAATGGTCATATCATAGGTGCCACCTACATAGAATTGGATGTCGACGGTAAACGATTTGTTTTTTCTGGAGACATCGGCAGAATCAATGATTTACTGTTATATCCACCTATTAAACCTGAAAGGGCTGATGTTCTTTTTATTGAGTCCACTTATGGGGGAAGGTTTCATCAAGAAGAACTTGAAGCCATTCCATTGATAGAAAAATTGGTTAATGATACCTTATCAAAGGGTGGTAGTCTTTTCATACCCAGCTTTTCTGTAGAACGTGCCCAATTGATGATGTTGATATTTTGGAGGCTTTTAAAAGAAAATAAAATACCTAGAGTTCCCATGATAATGGATAGTCCTATGGGAGCAAACGTACTGGAACTATTTCATCGAACAAGGGACTGGCATAAATTGGAAGAAAAAGAATGTGATGAAATGTGTTCTTATTTTAATGTGGTGAGCAGTTATAGTGAAACTATGGAGCTTAGTGCAGATAATAAGCCTAAAATTGTTATAGCAGGGAGTGGGATGCTTACAGGTGGAAGAATGTTGAATTATCTGGAAACACAAGCACAAAACCCAAACAACACTTTACTCTTTGTAGGGTATCAGGCGGAAGGTACTCGGGGAAGAAAGCTGTTGGAAGGAGGAAAGGAATTAAAGGTGTATGGAAAATGGGTGCCTTTTAACATGCAAGTAGCAGAAATCGAAGGTCTTTCGGCACACGCAGATCACACCGAACTATTGGATTGGTTGAGTCTGATAAATAAAAAACCAGAAAGGATATTCATAGTTCACGGGGAAAAAGAAGAGGCGGAAGGATTGCAAAAAGGAATTAAAGAAACCTATAATTGGGATTGCGATATTCCAGAATTGTATAGTATCAAAGAAGTCTAAATTCTAATAAAGAATAAAAAGTTTAATAATGAATAATAAAAAAGCAAATAACAATTGGTATGTTATCACAGGTGGACCCAGTACCGGTAAAACTACTGTTGTTGATATTTTAACTAAAAGAGGTTACAAAACCACTATCGAGCATGCAAGGCATTATATTGATACTATGCGTATTGATGGAGAGACAGTGGAAGAAATGAGAAATAACAAGAAAAAATTTCAATTAGGGGTTTTAGATATGCAAATTGAACAAGAAGCATCAATAATGCCGGAAGATTTAGTTTTCCTTGACAGAGCAATACCAGATGCATTGGCTTATTATCAATTTCTGAATCTTGATTACGATGAGAAATTACTTAATGCAGTAAAAGAATCATCCTATAAAAAGATTTTTATTTTAGATCGATTGCCTTTCCAAAAGGACTATGCACGAACAGAAGATGAAGAGGAACAAAAAGAAATTCACCGATTGATTATAGATGTATATGAATCTTTAGGTTTTCCAATCGTTTTTGTTCCGGTTCTTCCCCCAAAAGAAAGAGTGGATTTTGTTTTGAACAACATTTAGTTTAATGAGTATGGTATCAAGTTATCAATTAACTAAAATGATTTATACGGGTGACATAGTGCAAGAAGGAATAGAATCTTGTTGTCTTTACAATAAGTCAAAGCAAGTATTATTTTTACATAGTAAAATTAAACATTGCTTACTATCGTTAATTATCCTGTTTAGTTTTACTAATTTAAGCGCTCAGAATGAAATGTTTATAGGGCAGTTATCAGGGCGAACCGTAATTCGGGAAAATTTTGATAAAAAAGGAGATTTGCTCAATAAACAAACCTTTGAAGTTGGACAAGTGAAAAAAGCAAATGATTATTATATCATACAGGTTGTCACTAAAATGTTTGATAAAAGCGGAAAATTTATTGATAAATATGCTACCAGTTATCGTTGTAGTCCAAATGAATCCAGTGTAATGGTAATGGTTTTCCCATTTTCAAATCCGAAATCAAAAAAAACTGAAATTAATACCACTTCTGAAAATTTTAAAGGGCTTTATGATTTGGATAATCTACAAGATGTTGAAATGGAAATGAATTTTGATTCTGGGTTGTTGAATTTCTTTGGTGCTAAAAGCACGATAAAAATTTATGACAGGGTATTGGAATCCGATGTGAATGGGAAGAAAATAAAATCGAAACTCAGAGTTAAAGCGTATGCGCTAGGGATACGAATTAAACAATTCAAATATACTGTAATCGAAAAACTGACCGACAAAGGCTTACTTAGCTTTCAGAAATTTACTGAAGAAGATGCTAGCTACTTTACAATGACCTATAAATGACTTATTTTATGAGAAATAAGGATGTATTTTTAAGATGAGTTATTGGCCTTAAAAAGCGGGAGTTCTTCAGAAGCGATAAAAATAAAGATCACATTAATACTTTAATAAAAACTAAATGGAGAATCACGAACACCAAAAGCATGAAGAAATGGACCATTCGAAGATGGATCATTCTAAAATGAATCACGATAAAGAAGATCATTCTAAAATGAATCACGATCACGGTAATATTCCAATGGGAATGGCTGGACACGACCATCATAAAATGATGATTGCCGACTTTAAAAAACGGTTTTGGGCCACATTGTTCTTAACCGTACCCATCCTATTCTTTTCACCGATGATTCAGGAATTCTTTGGATATGAAATTCTGCTTCCCGGTAATCCGTATATCCTTTTTGCGCTTTCCAGTATTGTTTATTTCTATGGTGGTTGGCCTTTTTTAAAAGGCTTTTTGTCTGAAATAAAAAAAGCTGCTCCCGGAATGATGACCCTGATAGCTATGGCTATAAGTGTTGCTTATTTTTATAGCTCCGCGACCGTTTTTGGTTTAAATGGTGTCGATTTTTTCTGGGAACTGGCTACACTAATCGCAATTATGCTTGTGGGGCATTGGATTGAGATGAAAAGTGTTCTAGGCGCATCAAAGGCCTTACAATTATTGGTGAGTATGATGCCCGCAGAAGCCCATAGAGTGAATGGCGATATCGTTGAAGATATTCCTCTTGAAGATTTACTTAAGGATGATATGATATTAGTAAAACCCGGAGAAAAAATTCCCGCTGATGGAATTATAGTAGAAGGATCCAGTTACTTGAATGAATCTATGCTTACCGGAGAATCTAAACCTGTAAAAAAAGAGTTGAACGATAAAGTAATTGGCGGATCGGTAAATGGAAATGGCTCCTTAAAGGTAAAAGTAGAGCATACGGGAAAAGACAGCTACCTAAACAAAGTTATAAAAATGGTTGAGGAGGCTCAAAAAACCAAATCTAAAATGCAAAATCTTTCTGATAGAGCAGCTAAATGGCTTACTTATATAGCTTTAGCTACTGGTTTTGGTACACTTGCCGTATGGTTAGTTCTAGGATTTCCTTTTGTTTACGCTTTAGAACGTATGGTTACAGTAATGGTTATTGCTTGTCCACATGCTTTGGGGCTTGCAATCCCGTTAGTAGTTGCCATATCTACGGCAGTTTCAGCACAAAATGGTTTATTGATTCGTAATAGAACAGCTTTTGAAGAATCACGTAAAATATCGGTATTGCTTTTCGATAAAACGGGGACATTGACTAAAGGTGATTTTGGAGTTACAAGAATTGAATCTACAGATGAAAAATACACCAGTGAAGAAGTATTAAGACTAGCGAGTGCCCTAGAGCAAAGCTCTGAACATCCAATTGCTGTTGGAGTTATTAAAAAGATTAAAGAAAGTAATGGTATTATTCCAAAGCCTGAAAATTTTATGGCCATTACCGGGAAAGGTGTTGAAGCGGATGTTGAAGGAAAAAAAGTAAAAGTGGTTAGTCCAGGGTATTTGAGGGACGAAAAAATAACCATTCCCGAGGACGCCTATAGCGATGCCGCTGAAACTGTAGTTTTTGTATTAATTGACGGGAAATTGGCTGGATATATTGCTCTTGCAGACGAAATCAGGCCAGAATCCTATGATGCCATAAAAGTATTCAAAAAGAACAATATCAAAGTATTAATGGCTACGGGAGATAATGAGATAACTGCTAAAGCAGTAAGCGATAAACTGGGATTGGATGGATACTATTCAGAAGTGCTCCCACATCAAAAAGTTGAAATTGTAAAAGAACTTCAAGCTAAAAATGAATTTGTGGCTATGACTGGTGATGGCGTAAATGACGCTCCCGCATTAGCACAAGCGGATGTTGGGATTGCTGTTGGTTCTGGTACCGATGTGGCAGCCGAAACAGCAGATATTATTTTGGTAAACAGTAATCCACAGGATATTGCCAACTTGATTTTATTTGGAAAAGCGACTTATAACAAAATGATTCAAAACCTGGTATGGGCTACTGGCTATAATGTTGTTGCCATTCCACTGGCTGCAGGAGTGCTTTATTCTTCCGGATTTGTTTTAGGTCCAGCAGTCGGGGCTGTATTTATGAGTTTGAGTACTATTATTGTTGCCATCAATGCTCAGTTGTTGAAGAGAAAAATCAGCAAAAAATAATTACAACAACAAACTCATAATGCTTTATAGAACCATCCTGAGTTTGTTTTCAACGAAGTGCTACAAAACTCCATTTATACTAAATGATAAAGCGAAGTTTTTAATGCTGATGCGATTGATTGTGTTCTGTTATATGTATTTCAGATTGGATCTGATTTTTTGGTAATTACGAGATTTATATTTTGGAGATATCCACCTAAAATACTAATCATTAAAAGACCACATTAAGAATTAAGTACCCAAAAAGCGATGGGATTTCCCTATCCTTTTTTTCACTTTAAACATATCTTCTTCTTGTTTTTTCTTAAATTGATTTTGCTGTTTTTTCCATAATGGAATAATCTGAACCAAGTATTGAAAACGCTTTCTGTATCGGTTTTGTATTGTTGGATAATTTGAGAGAGGTTGTTCATTATTAATGCATCTATTTCAAGTTTCTAGAAGAAGAATGTGTATTGATTATTTTCCACTTTTCATCTAATTTCTTTAAAATTGAAGTTGCCACTCCTTTCTTAGTTATAGTTCTCGTTTCTCCTTTATCATTAGCTTTTAAAACAATGGTATAAACATACGTTTCTGTTGTAAACGCATAATTACCATCAACCTGAGTATCGATTTGATAATTCGAAAATGTAAAACTTTTAAAGTGTCCCAATTCTGGACCTAAATGATGCTCTATGTAATTTTTGTAAGTACCTTCAATACCTCCAGATTCAAAAACTTTTGAGTCTTCTGTAAAAAGATTAAAAGTTCCTTCTGTTGTTAAATTTTGAAGCGCATCTTTATATGACTTCATAACTGCTATAACTGCATCATTATCTTTAGATATGCTTCTGTCTTCATTCTTATTTTGAGCATTAGCTATTGTCACAAAAAGAATCATTAGTAAATTAATCAATTTTAAGTTTTTCATTTTTTTTTTTAAATTATTGTTTATTAAATTATTTATTTAAGTCTTTTTTACTGCATTAAAATAAGAAAAAGTACCAATTAATGTGTTTATAGATTTAGAAACACTTACGTCTAGAAATCCTGCATTACTAATAAATTGAGGTATTTTGCCTTTAACATTATCATTTGTAGTTTTAAAACCATCCAATATTTGAACTAATCTGAAAGTAAAACGCATCATAATATTAGATGCTTTTCCCCAATCGGCAATAATTAATTGTCCATTTGGTTTTAAAACACGATTAATTTCTTTCAGACAATTACTTTTTGTTTGTGCATCTAATTGATGAAATACCAGACAACTATATACTTTATCGAATTGATTATCTTGATAAGGAAAAGTAGTACCATCATATAAATTTAGAGGAACTTCAAGATTGTTTTTTGCTAGTTTATAGGCTGTTATTTCTTTTACCTTTGGGTCAATATCTAATTCTTTTAAATCAATATTTGGATTTTTATTTTTGATTAAAATTAAATTTTGTCCTGTACCAAAACCAAATTCTAAAATACATTCTTTGTCTTGAGGGTCTATATGTTCTACTAACAATTGTCTAAATTTCTTTTCAGGCATTGTTAATTTTATGGCTAAATCATAATAAACAGTCAGGAAATCATATCCTAAAGCTGGAATAAATTTTTTATCACTCATTTCCTAATTGTAAAGAGGAGGTAATCCCAAGGCTAACGACTGAACTACCGCATAATTCTTGTCCGCATTTTTCATTACATCCCTCGATATTTTTACTGTTTGAATGGGACTCAAAATAATCTTTCTTATCTCTCACAGAAGACATCGCTTTAGTACTAGATTGTTTTTTAGAATTACCCCCACAAGCAAAAGTAGTCGTTGGCATCAAAAAAGTGCCAAGAATTACTAATACTATAATGTGAATTATTTTCATAATTAAGAATGTAGAATTTCAAAACTAAGAAAATATATTAAATAAATCGTATTGGTTTTGTTAATATTTTTCATAATTACCGCTTTACAGTACTTATTTTTCATATAATAAATGATAGTTTGTTTTGATTTTAGGGCTAATTTTATTTAATGGTGTCAATTTTAAAACTAAAAATCAAACAGACTTAATAATTCATTATTAACAGTAGAAATTTGTGACTATTGTATAAAGTGGATTTTTCTGTGAAATGCTTTAACTGTACGGTTTACACAAACTGCTAATTATGGATTTAGTTTGTATGAAAGCTATAAATTCTCAAGTTTTTATCATTGGACCTTTATTGATACACATAATTGTTAGAGTAAATTAATCTAGATTGCCACAGATAATCAATTCGCTTTTGTGAGTTTCAGTAAATTAATAACAGGCCTTTTTATGGTTGAAATATTATAAAGCAATTATGATTTATAATATTTAATGGCTTAATTTTATATAATAAAAAAAAACATATGCGATTTCACACTAGAAAATGGGTAAAACCCGAAGACCTAAACCCAAACGGAACCTTGTTTGGAGGTCAATTGTTAGCTTGGATTGACGAAGAATTGGCTTTGTACACCATTGTTCAATTAGAAAATTCAAGAGTTGTTACCAAGCACCTTTCTGAAATTAATTTTAGGAGTTCGGCGAAACAAGGAGACATTATCGAAATTGGTATTAATGTCGTTAAATTCGGAAATAGTTCCCTTACGCTAAAATGCGAGGCACGAAATATGATGACTCGTGAAACA
The DNA here is from genome assembly GCF_023278045.1 of Flavobacterium sp. K5-23. Classification (NCBI taxonomy): domain Bacteria; kingdom Pseudomonadati; phylum Bacteroidota; class Flavobacteriia; order Flavobacteriales; family Flavobacteriaceae; genus Flavobacterium; species Flavobacterium sp. K5-23. Next base: position 2,700,102 of record NZ_CP056783.1, on the reverse strand, counting down.
ATTATTTCGATTGATAAAATTACTATGGTGAATTTAGGTGCCGATGGAAAACCAAAAGCCCACGGAAAAACGGAAGTTGAATATGTAAAAAACCTTTTATTGTAATAGCGGTTATTTATTTTCGCCTAATATATGCGAATCAAGGGTTCGAATGTGCCTATCGGCACAAAATACAGGCTTTCAACCCTTGATTCCTCTAATATATTAAACAATATTAAATCTGATATTAACACTGAATAATCGAATTCATTGTTTTATGAGTTTTTATATAATGTTTGTTTTTCTATCGTCAGTTTCTAAAATAGAATACTCGAAATTGTCAGACCAGCCTGATTTTAAGGGTAATAGTTGTCTTCCTCGGCCTTCTCGAATCATTCCTGCTTTTTCAAGTACTTTTATAGAGCCAGGATTATCAACTGCACAACCTGCTTGAATCCTATGAAGGTTTAATGAATTGAAGCCAAAGTCTAAGATTAAATTTAAAGATTCGGTGGCATATCCATTTCCCCAGTGATCCGAATGTAATTTGTACCAGACTTCCCCTCTTCGGTGTTTAGAAGCCCATAATTTCAGACCAAAAAGACCAATGAATATATTCTCTTTAATCGTTTCAATGGCAAAGGTATAACTTAGGATTTCTTCCTGTTCGTTAGCTAAAACCCAGGATTCGAGTATTGTTTTGGTTTGCTCAATATTTTCGGGAATTCCTAAAGTATTGAATTCGTCCGTTTCCGGTAAGCAATGTAATATATGAATCGCATTTAAATCCGAAAAATCAACCAACCTCAATGTTAATCGTTTGCTTAGTAATTCGGATTTATTGCTTTTCATTTTTATATTATTTTAAATAATCCCTTTCAGAAGGTAATTCAAATACCTCCAAATCAAAGTATTTTACTGATGCGAAAATATGATCAAAAACATCCGACATTACATATTCATAGTTTTCCCATCTTTTATCCTTCGAAAAAACATAAATCTCTATAGGAACACCGTGAGAAGTTGATTGCAATTGACGACACATCAATAGCATTTCTTGGTTTAGAGCTGGATGATTTTCTAAATATTGTGTGATGTATTTCCTAAACAATCCTAAATTAGTAAGGTTCCTACCATTGATAGGAATGGATTTATCAACTGAATTTGAATTGTTGAATTTATCAATATCCCTTTTTTGAGAATCAATATAAGAACTTATAATTTCAATATCCTTTAGATTATTTAATTCCGATTCTTCGAGAAAACGAATACTGCTTGTCTTTATAAGGATGTGTCTTTTAATACGTCTTCCTTCAGAATTTAGCATTCCTCTCCAGTTTTGAAAAGAATCTGAACTCAGGCTATAGGTAGGAATGGTAGTGGTTGTATTATCAAAATTTCGAACTTTAACCGTAGTTAAGTTGATTTCGATAACATCACCGTCAGCCCCAAATTTATCCATTGTAATCCAATCACCTATTCGAACCATATCATTGATAGATACTTGAACACTGGCAACAAATCCCAAAATGATATCTCTGAATATTAAAATAATCAAAGCTGAAACAGCTCCTAAAGTAGTTAAGAGATCTTTAGGGTTAATTTCAAATAATTTAGAGATGATAATTGTAACACCAACCATCCATAAGACAATCATAATAACCTGAATGAAGCTATCAATAGGCTTGTCGCTATAACGTGGTTTTAATTTTAAATAATCCCTTAAAGCATTGAATATGGTACGGATGATCCACAACACCAGAAATACAATATAAATACCAACCAGTTTTCCAAAAACGCCTTCCCAGTATTCAAACTTGTTTAAAATTATGGGTACCGACTTATAGATTAATAACAGCGGGATAAGATGGGCAATGTACTTTGCCGTTTTATTCGAAACTAATAAATCATCAAACTGGGTTTTAGTTTTTTGGGCTACAAACACCATTACAGTTACTAATACAAGTCTAAAGACAACATAAATAAAATACGCCAATACACAAAGTAAGACGATATTTATGATCAAACTGGTATAAGTAGCAAGACTATATCCCATTCCCCATTTACGAAATAGGGGATAGAGAAATTTGAAGATTTGTTCTATTAGTTTATACATTTTTCAAGTATTTCTTATCTACGTAAAAGGTCCCAAAAGGAACTAATGAAGCCGCTAATATAATTCCGAAGTCTTTCAAAGACCATTTTTGGGAATTCTTAAGTAAAATTGCCAATAAAACATAACCAATAAATAAAACTCCGTGACTCATACCTATAGGATATAACAGTGTTTTATATAGATCAAAATTGTTAGGCTTAATTAAAAGCATATTAGAAAATAAAACCAAATAGGATATTCCTTCGAGAATCGCTGTAACCTTAAAAATCTTGAGCATTAAATGTAATTTAAGTAATAATTTACAAAATTAAGTATTATCATTGATTATTGAAGTATTCAATTTTAAAGTAATTTACTTTTGTATTCTTAAACTTTGATTATGAGCAAAAGGGATTTAAAAAAATATCTGTCTGAACTGAATAAAGAGCAACTCGAAGAGCAAATTATCGAGTTGTATGAAAAATTCAGTCCTGTAAAAGTATATTATAATTTTGTTTTTAACCCAAAGGAGGAAACGCTGCTACAGGAGTGCAAACTAAAGATTTCTAATGAGTATTTCCCCATAAAAAAAACTGCCAGAGGCAAAAGCAAACCCAAAATGCGCCGTTCAGTCGCTCAAAAATACATCAAGCATTTCACGGTATTGGGTGTAGATCCTTTTGTAATTGCTGATGTGATGCTTTATAATGTCGAAATCGCCCAAGCTTATTCTACTGATCATCCCATTAAACAGGAATTGTTTTATAAAAGTATGTTCAATTCTTTCGAACAGGCCGCAAAATTCATAATTGCTAACGGAATTTTAAATGAATTTAAAAAAAGACTTAACGCAATTCAAGGTGAAACACGCATTCAAAAATGGCATAACGAAGCTGATTTCAGTACAATTATGGAAAGAATGGAGTTTTAAATATTTCTTCAATAGTTTAATTTTATTAATTCAATCCCGATATTTTGTCTAATATTTGATAGATAAACTGTTTTTTAGACGTATTTTTGCAAAAATCCAACAAAAAACAATGTTTCAAAATACCATAGAAATAGAACAAGAAGAAAAAAAAGAAGTCAAAAAAGAACTATACGATTATCAACAAGGGGACATCGATGCCATTTTTGATCGAATAGATAACGGACCACAAAATCATCATTTACTGTATCAATTACCTACAGGTGGAGGAAAAACGGTTGTGTTTTCTGAAATTGTGCGTCGCTATTTAACTAAACATAATAAAAAAGTTGTTGTTCTTACGCATAGAATTGAGCTTTGTAAGCAAACTTCAAAGATGCTTAAAGGCTTTGACGTAAAGAATAAAATCATCAACTCTAAGGTTAAAGAACTTCCAGACCAAAATGAATATTCTTGTTTCGTGGCCATGGTTGAAACATTGAAAAACCGTATCAACGATGAGAAATTGCATCTTGATAATGTAGGTTTAGTAATTATTGATGAGGCGCATTACAACTCATTCCGTAAATTACTAAGTTCGTTCAAGAACGCATTTATATTAGGGGTTACTGCAACGCCTTTGAGTTCAAATATAAAATTGCCTATGCATGAAAGCTACAATGAATTAATTGTAGGGGACACCATTAGCTCTTTAATTAAAAATGGCTTTTTAGCTAAAGCGACCACTTATAGTTTTGATGTTGGATTGACTTCATTAAAAGTGGGTATTAACGGAGATTATACCGTAAAATCTTCTGATGATTTGTATACAAATTCAGTAATGCAAGAGAAATTATTGCATGCTTACACTGAAAAATCATTGGGTAAAAAGACGCTTATTTTCAACAATGGTATTAACACCTCTTTGTATGTTTATGAAACATTTAGAGAAGCGGGTTATCCTATCAGGCACCTTGACAATACGTGTAATAACGAGGAGCGTAAAGACATTTTACAGTGGTTCAAGAAAACCCCTGATGCCATTTTATCTTCTGTAGGTATTCTTACCACAGGATTTGATGAGCCTACGGTGGAGACTATTATATTGAACAGAGCAACAAAATCACTGACATTATATTATCAGATGATTGGTCGTGGTTCAAGAAAATTACCTAATAAAGACGGATTTACAGTAATAGATTTAGGAAACAATGCAGCCCGTTTTGGTCTTTGGAGCGAACCGGTAAACTGGCAACATATTTTTAAATCGCCTGAATTTTATTTAGAGAATTTACGTGATGATACGGAGATTGAATTGTATTTTAAATACACTATGCCACCGGAATTGCGTGCTAAATTCAGCAAAACTGCCGAAGTAACTTTTGATGTCGATGAAGAGCACAAACTAATCATTGCGCAAAATTTACGTTCTAAAGTCGTTCTTGATAAATCCCTGGAACAACATTCATCAATGTGTGTTGACAATACCGAGGATTTAAGAGACGCTAAAGGCTTAATGCGGGAACTAAATGACGATATCGATTGTCGTATCAAGCGCTATTCTAAATGTTTGAGCCAGTGTAGCAAGAATTATAAAGAATGGCTTATTGATGACTATAAATTAAAATTAGTTTTATTGATAGGGAAGAAGTATCGTGAGAAAATCATGAACGAACCTGATGAAGAATAAGAAATAATATAAGGAGCTAATCCCGCTGTACACTATATCTGTTGTGGTGAACACCACCACAACAGGATGTCGTTTCCATCAGGGCTAAGAATCCAGAATACAAAACAACTATTTATTATAAATATAATAATCCAAAAAAAAATGCCAATACAATTCTCTGATTTAGGAATTTCAGCACCTATTTTAAAAGCGCTTACCGAATTGAAAATTGTTGTACCAACAGAAATTCAACAAAAAACTATTCCGTTATTATTAGCTAACACAACTGATTTAGTTGGGCTTGCCAAAACAGGTACTGGAAAAACGGCTGCTTTTGGATTGCCTCTTTTACAATTAATAGACACAAATTCACCTACTGTTCAAGCAGTGATCTTAGTTCCTACAAGGGAATTAGGACATCAAATTTTTAGAAACCTGGAAGATTTTGCAAAATACCTTCCTGAAGTTTCTATCGCTGCTACCTGTGGTGGAATCCCAATAAAACCTCAAATGGAGCGTTTAACGGCACCTACACATATTGTTGTGGCTACACCGGGACGTTTGATAGATTTAATTCAACGCAAAGCCATAAACCTTAAGGAAACTAAATTCATGGTGCTGGATGAAGCCGATGAAATGGTGACTATCCTGAAAGAAAGCCTTGATGAAATCGTTGCCGAATTACCTACAACACACAAAACACTTTTGTTTTCGGCTACTATGCCAGGAACCATAAAGCAATTAGTTCAAAACTACTTGAATAAAAACGTGGTTCAAGTGAGTGCTAGTATGGAAACAATAGGAAATCAAGGAATTGACCACGAGTATATCGTTGTTGATCCTATTGAGAAACTTGATGTTTTAATGCACTTCTTAAATTCTAAAGAAGGAGAACGCGGAATTATCTTCTGTAAGACTAAGGCAGCAGTAAATAAATTAGCGAAGAATTTGGCTATCAATCGTTTTTCATCTGGAGCATTGCACGGAAGTTTATCACAAGGAATCAGAGACCGTATCATGGAGCAATTCCGTGAAGGTCATATCAATATATTAGTGGCTACTGATCTTGCCGCAAGGGGAATTGACGTAAAGGAAATTTCGTATGTAGTCAATTACCATTTGCCTGACGTTTATGAAGCTTATGTACACCGAAGTGGTAGAACGGCTAGAGCAGGAGCAAAGGGACTTTCTCTAACGGTATTGCAACCGGAAGAAGAAAAAGAAATTGCCGACTTCGAAAAAGAACTTGGTATAAAATTTACCAAATTCAAAAAGCCTTCGGTTTCAAGTATTGAAGAAAACAACACCCTTTTATGGGCAAAGCAAATCTTTAAAACAAAACCCAATCACGAGGTTGACGCCGAATTAAAAACAAAAATAAAAACGGTATTTCATCATTTGACTAAAGATGAATTGATCGAAAAATTATTGGCTAATTATTTGTTGCAAAACAAAAATGAACCAGCCGAAAAGCCAGTTAAAAGACAAAAAATGAAATAATCTCAGTATTTCTTCATAAAAAAACCTTCCTAAATTCATACTTAGGAAGGTTTTTTTATATAATTTGTAAATACTATAGTCCTATGTTTTTTTGTCATATCGAGCGAAATGTCATTGAATTAAGTAGTTTATCCGTCACTTCGAGTGATTTTAAACATTTATGCGATAGCTTTAATGTTTGCAATTGTATCGAGAAGTCTCTAAAACAAAAAGGGTTCTCGATACTTCGTAATAATTTTCTATCGCAAATTATTACTCAACTCGAACTGACGAACCCTTAACTTAATGACATTGATATCGAGCGCAGAAGCTTAGGACAATTGGACTAATTTATAAACATCAATAGTTTTATGCTCACTTTAATATTTAACGGTAATGGTTCTTTTTCCAATAGTTAAAACAATTAATGCCGTAATCGTTGAAACAGTCATTATTACAGTCATAGGTATCATAGAATCTTTCACAAACATTCCCACCGCAAAAGAAGCCAATGCGCCAAAACCAAGTTGGATTGCACCCATCAGCGCCGAAGCGCTTCCTGCATTTTTAGCAAAAGGAGCCAGAGTCAATCCTGCCGTGTTTGGGTTTGAAATCCCTAAACAACCCAAGAAAAGAAACAACATTGCAATGGTTTCATACATTCCCAAAAGCTGATTTATGGCCAATATTAAAAAAGTAATCGCGATAACTGATTGCGTGATTAAAGCACCAAAAATCATTTGTTCACTGGAGAACCATCTCAACAAATAAGAATTAAGTTGACTGGCACTAATAAAACTCAGCGACATAAAAGCAAAGATCAAACCGTATGTTTTGGCATCCACTTTCAAAATATCCATAAATAAGATAGGAGAAGCGGCCACATACGTAAACAAGCCGGAGAAAGCGATTGCTCCAGTAAAAGTATAAGTGTAAAACTGTGGTTCTTTCAATACGTTCCAGAAATTAGTTAAAATTGGTTTTGGTTTCAATGAAATCGAAGTATCCGGTGTGTAGCTATTGGGTAAACCAAAATGAGAAGCCAATAGAATAACAATACCAATGCACATTAAAATGAAAAACACGGTATGCCATCCGTAAGCATCTGTAACAAATCCACCAACAGTAGGGGCAAGCATAGGAGAAAGTCCCACGACCAGCATCAATAACGAAAAGACTTTTGGGATGTCCCTAACTGGAAATAAATCACGAACCATGGAAACCGAAGCCACTGTGGCAGCACAACTCCCCACGGCTTGTATGAATCTTAAACCTATAAAAGTATCGATATCCTTAACAAAAACACAACCCAAAGAAGCCAATATGTAAACCAACAAACCGATAAACAACGGTTTTTTTCTTCCAAAACGATCCAGTAACGGACCATAAAGCAATTGTCCCGCTGAAATCCCTATGAAATAACTCGACAGAGTCATGGCAACTTTGGCAACTGAAGTATTTAAATCCAAAGCAATCCCCGAAAATCCAGGTAAATACATATCAATAGAAAACGGCCCTAGAGCCGTAAGAGAACCTAGAATCAGGATTAATTTAAAATAACGGGCTTTAGTCATGAAGGCTTTAATTTTTGGGCAAAGGTAAAAAATTAAAGTGCTAAATAGACTCTTTAACTAAGTATATAACATTTACAAAGGCTAGATTAATATTAAAAACTTCGGTTTATGGTTTACTGTAAAGTAAGGGTTTTCAAAAGGAGTTGTTTTGAAAAAACTATATAAAAGAAAGTAGTTTTTATCAGAATATTCGGTATTAATTTATATATTTGAAAATAAATAATCGCTGATATTTATCAGACAAAACTACCCAATTTAGGGGTGATATGCCTGACAACGTCAGTAGTATATAATAGTTGTAGGTAATTTTGTAATACCATCTCGAATAAACTAATAATCATAAATAAACTAATAAAATGGGAGCAGTAGGTGATATTATTAATTCAAAGCCAATCGAAAGTTTGACTATTTTTTTTTCTGAAATAGTAGGCAAGCCATTAGTTGACGGAGCGGGAATTCTTTATGGTGACGCTGTGAAAGCCAAAAGAATATCAAATACATTAAAATTAGAAGAGAAATATAAACTTGTAAAGTCTGATGAATCTAAACCAACTGCACTTTCTTTCGGGTATAAATTATTAGAAAAAGCATCTTTGGAAGATGACGAAAATCTGTTGGAAAAGTGGGCCAATCTTTTAGGAAATGCTACCGATAAGAATTACGAAGGCTCAATCAGAAAAATATTTATTGACACTCTCGAAAGCCTTGAACCGATTGACGTGAAAATATTTGATGACATAAATAAATTTTGCCTTTCTCAACATAGTAAATACGAAACTATGGTTACTTTAAATGGTTCAGATTATGAGAAAAAAGAATCTCTTAACGTTTTACTAAGTCTAGGATTAATAACTTATGGAGTAACCATAACAGAAGGTATAAAAATTGGAGGTCATTCACCTACGACTTTCCATGGATTACAAAATTTCAAAGTAACTGAAATGGGTCAAAGTTTTTATAAATCTGTCAGCAAATAAAACTACCTACTACAGATGTATTAATATAGTGTGTGATTTAGTCAATTACCGTTCCGCACCCTATTTTCTGCAAAACTGAAAATTAAAAAGTTTCGAACCACACAATTTGAAAGCAACCAAACGTAGTGCATAATAAAAACAAAATAATATGGAATTACCAAAATATCACGAAACGTTCATACCAGTATTAGAAATTCTAAATACTGTAGAATCAATTAAAAGTAGAGAATTGGCATCTAAAGTTCGTGATAATTATTATTCAGTACTTCCTCAAGAACTTATGAACCAAAAGACTAGTTCTGGAGCCAACGTTTTACTTGACAGAATTCTATGGGGCAAATCATATCTAAAAATGGGGAAATATGTTTCATACCCAAAAAGAGGTTTGGTTCAAATAACTGAAAAGGGAAAAAAAAGACTCGCTATAGGTAATTTACCTTTACATGATCTTCAAAATGACCCAGATTTTATAGATCATCGTGAATCTGTTGAAAGCAAAAAAGAATACGAAATAGAACTTGATATAGTTAGAGTTGAAAATGCTTCCCCACAAGATTTAATTGACTCTGGGTTTTCAACAATTGAAACGGAAGTAAAATCTGAACTTTTAGAAAAACTTAAAGAAATAGACCCGTACTATTTTGAAAAGGTGATTTTGATTCTTCTTAAAAAAATGGGGTATGGAGATTTTATTGAAACATCAAAATCAGGTGACGGTGGAATTGATGGAATAATTAATGAAGATAAATTAGGTCTAGAAAAAATATACACTCAAGCGAAACGCTACAACGAAAATAAGGTGCGTGAAAAAGACATTAGGAATTTCATTGGAGCAATGAGTGGAGATACAAGTAAAGGAGTTTTTATTACAACATCAACTTTCGATGATTCCGCTATTAAAAAAGCAAAAGAAGCACATCACAGAATAATATTAATTGATGGCTTAAAATTGGTTGACTTAATGCATCAGTATAACGAGGGAGTTCAAGTAAAAACTGTTTATGAAGTTAAAGAACTTGACAATGACTTTTTTGAAGAAGATTAACTAACTCGATCGTCAAAAAGTTTAATTAAGAATAGAGTAGGAGCCATACTCCAATAAAAAACCTGACAAACAAAGTTGAATTTTCAACAAAGCTTGTCAGGTATATTTAAAAAATATAAAAATATTATTTTGATTATATATTAAGATTAGCATGATTTATATATTAAGAATTGCTAAAGAATGGTTAAGTTCGTATAATTTTACAAATACTTAACCTACAAAAAAATGATTGCTATGAAAAAAATTACTTTGTTGTTTTTTATGATTTCTTTATCTGTTTTTTCTCAAGAAACAAAAATAAAGGCTTATTTAGAAAAAACTGAAACTATATCTTTTGATCAATATGATTTGATTAAAAAAGTAAATCAATTTTATCCTGATATTTTAGTTTCAAAACAAGTTAAAAATACTTTTAAAAACGATTTGAAAACAAATGAATTAATTGAATCATATTTAGTTTTACCAACTCCTACTGATTGTTCAGATTATTCTGTTTTGATTTATCCAGATAATTCCGCAGTTGATTATTCTTATCAATTAAAAGATAAAGCCTATGTTTTTGGAAATGTTAGACTTTTTAATGGCTCAGTTTATAGAACTTATTTTAGTGCTGAAGGTAATAAACGAATTTCACGTTATTACATTGATGGTAAACTTATAAATGAACAAAAAAATTAATTATTAAGCCAAATCGCCATTAAAAATCCCCGAAGTATCAAGTTTTCGTTAAGCCGAAAATTGAGCGTTTATGAACTTCCAGCCATCTCAAAGCAGTAATACTTTAAGCGGTCAGCTTAGAAAAGCGAACCTTAAACATAAAAAACACAAAGAATGAACGTAATTGAAATAATTAAAGACCAAATAATTTCTGCTAAAGAAAAGACAGATAATTTTATTAAAAATATCGAATTAAAAAAGTGGAATATTTCACCAGAAATTATTGAAACGAATATGAACTGGCAAATTGGACATCTGATTTTGGCAAACTATTTACACGGAATAGCTTCTATTTCAGGAGCAAACGAAAAAGTCAGTGAAAGAATTAATATGCAAAATTTCATAAAATTTTATGGACCGAATTCAACGCCACATATGTTTTTAGATGAAAAACCGAAAAATGAAGAACTATTGAAATTATATGAATTCATCTTTGAATTAATTTATCTAGAAATAAGTAAAGTTAAAATTGAAGAATTAAATAGTCCAACTGAAATCCCAAATCCAAGTGCAAAAACTAAATATGAAGCATTAACGACTTTATTTAAACATCAATCTTGGCATAATGGACAAATTGCAATTTTGAATAGAATACTAAGTAATAACTAAAAACCCGATCGCTCGGATATCTAATCGAATTTTCTTAAACAACGATGGCGTGGATTTTCAATCCGTACACACATCATTTCCACAAAGAAAATCTACAAAGGGAAAAAGTTTAATTAAGAATAGAGTAGGAGCTATACTCCAATAAAAAACCTGACAAACAAAGTTGAATTTTCAACAATGCATGTCAGGTATATTTTAATTTGGGTTGTTCTATTCAGAAATAGCCACAACTTCAAGATCAAAAACAAGATCTTTACCGGCTAAAGGATGATTTCCGTCTAGAATAACACTTTCTTCTCTAATTTCAACTACCATTAAATTCATTTCTTGTCCTTCTGGAGATCTAGAAACTAATCCCATACCAATTTCAGGAGCCATATCTTGTGGTAATTCACTCTTTGGTACTTCAACAAACAAATCTTGACGAGGATCTCCGTAAGCGTCTTCTTTAGCAATGTTTATCGTTTTTTTCTCATTTAATTTCATGTCAATTAGGCCTTTTTCGAAACCAGGAATCAATTTTCCTTGTCCTAAAGTAAATGATAAAGGTTCTTTCCCTTCAGATGTATCAAATACGTGTCCGTCAGCTAATTTTCCTGTGTAATGTACTTTAACCGTGTTGTTCTCTTTAACTTGAGTCATATTTTATAATTTTAAAAATCCTTCGTTTTATTAATAAAAAGATCTTAGTTTAAACTTAATTAGGCTGTTTATTGCCAAAACTGAGCCAAAAAACCTTATTTTGAAATAAAAATTCAAAAATTGATTAAAAAAGGGTGTTCCTTTTATCAAAAGGCAATTATAAGCTAAAAACTACTTTTTTTAATGTATTTATTCCCTCTGAGTTCAATAATCGGAAAATGTGTCAGGCAGACAATTCTTTTTTAAACCACATAAAAACTTCGTTTTGTAAAGCCTTAAATTGGTCTAATCGATATTCAATATTTTTTTTTCTATGTTGTATAATAATTTTTTATATATTTGACTCATAGAAGTTATAGTAACAAATTGTTACAGGTTTATTTTTTATCTTAAGGAAGAAATTGGAAAAATAAATTTACGTCTTACAGAAAATCTCTGTATACCTTAATTAGTTAATAGCTAATTTGGTGTGCAGAGATTTTTTTTTATGCCAAATTTAAAAGCTTTAAAATTAGAAAATAGTGCGCATTTTATTATTGTAAAACAGTAGCGTACAGAATTATAAAATAAAAAGTAACTTAATAAATTAGACCTATGGCAACCGTTATTAGATTAAAAGAAATACAAGCTATACTCCCAGATATAGACGTTGTAGCAGCAATGGAAGAAGGATTTATTCAATATAGTAATGGAAACACTGTTGTGCCTCCAGTAGGGGAATTACTCTTTGAAGACCCCAAAGGAGATGCACATATCAAATATGGCTATATTAAAAACGATGATTATTACGTCATTAAAGTTGCTTCTGGTTTTTATGACAATGCTAAATTAGGGATACCTTCCAGTCAAGGTTTAATGTTATTATTCGATCAAAAAACGGGAGTTCCAAAAGCAGTCTTACTAGATGAAGGATATCTAACTGATATTCGTACTGCAGCAGCAGGTGCATTGGCAGCCAAGTATTTTGCACCAAAAAAAATAAGCGCCATAGGAATTATAGGTACTGGGATACAAGCAAAATTGCAATTGGAATACCTTCAAAAATACACGCCTTGTAAAACCGTTTGGATTTGGGGACGTACTAAAGACAAGGCTGAAAAATTCGCCAAGGAATTAGGCCCTGATTTTGATATTCATATTGCCGAAACACCAGCCGAACTTGCACAACATTGTAATCTAATTGTGACTACAACACCTTCGGAACTTGCTTTATTAAAAGCAGCAGACATCCAAAAAGGAACACATATCAACGCGGTAGGTTCAGACACAGAACACAAACAAGAATTAGAAAGCGTATTACTAAAAAAAGCCGATATCGTTGTGGCAGATAGTATTCCGCAAAGTAAAAGTAGAGGTGAAATTTTTAGAGCAGTACAAGATGGGGCAATTCTAGAAGATAAAATCATTGAGTTGGGTACTGCCATTCAAAACCCAAAATTACAACGACAAAACGAAGATCAAATTACAATTGTTGATTTGACAGGAGTAGCTGTACAAGATATTATGATAACCAAAGCGGTATATACTGCTTATTTAAAAAAATAAAGATATGATTCAATATGTAAGTAATAAAGGAGGAGGGAAGCCTGTAGGTTTTGAAACGGCCATACTAGATGGTTTTGCAGCTGATGGCGGTTTTTATGTTCCCGAGACATTACCGAAAATCACTAAAGAGCAATTAAATAAATGGAAAGGTTTGTCTTATGTCGAACTCGCTTTTGAGGTACTTTCGTTATTTATTGATCGCTCTATTATTTCGGAATTGGAGTTGAAGAACATTTTAAAAACGGCTTATGAACCTTTCGAAAAAGAAGATATTATTCCGTTACATCCATTGAAATCTAGAAAAGACACCTACATAATGGAGTTGTTTTATGGTCCAACGATTTCTTTTAAAGATGTCGGATTGGCTTTTTTGGTTAATCTGGTGAACTTTTTTTTAGAACGAAAAAAGGAGCACTTAACGCTTGTTGTTGCCACCACAGGAGATACAGGACCAGCGACAGCGTATTTCACAGCAGGAAAATCAAACTTGGATGCTTGGGTTCTATATCCTAAAGGTTTAATTACTGAAGAACAAGAACGCCAAATGACAACTTTGCAACATGCGAATATTCATCCTGTTGGTGTGTCTAATTGCCCAGATGGCGCAGATGATTTAGATCTTGTAATTGCTAAATTATATGCTAATAAACCCTTTAAAGAAAAACTAAAATTATCGAGTGTAAACTCTATTAACTGGGGTCGTATTATGATGCAAACGGTCCATTATTTCTATGGTTATTTACAAGTTGTTGATACCATTGGAGAACAAGTTAACATGTCGGTTCCTTCTGGTGCTTTCGGTAATTTATGTGCTGGCGGACTAGCACGAGAAATGGGATTGCCTATTAAATATTTTGTCGTAGCCAATAACAAAAACGCCTGTTTACATCGCATTTTTTCAGAAGGGCGTTTTTCAAAAGAAGACATTATTGAAACCCCTTCTTCAGCAATAGATATTTTAGTACCATCCAATTTTTGGAGATTCCTGTATTTCAGAATAGATAAAAATACTGAAAAAATAAAAAAATGGGTAGATGAATTTAATTCCTCTGGTACTGTTACTTTTGATAAAGAAACTTTTGAAAAGTATTCCAAAGGTTTTAAATCCTATAGCGCAACAGACAAAGAAACATTAGATATCATCAATGAGCTTTATACTAGTGAGAACTATTTACTGGATCCACATGGTGCAGTAGCAGTAGTAGCGGCTGATCAATTAAAGGAAACTTTAGGTAACGAGAAATTAATCTGCTTTGCAACAGCACATCCTTCTAAATTTCCCGAAATAATAAAACGAGCACTACATACAGATGTTTTGCCACAAGCAGCTACTCACGCTAGCATCGAACTGGCAAAGGAATTGTGTGAGAAAGTACATTTATGTGATCATGCTCATCTAGAAAAGGCACTGTTACATGCTATGGAAACAAATTGGGATTTAACAAAAGGGAAATAATATGATACAGTATACCCTTTTAAACGAGAAAGATGTTACAACCATCTTAAGTCAATATAGTAGTGAAAAATTAGTTTCTTTTAAGGTTTTGAGTGGGGGGTCGGCTAACACAAATTATCTAATTAGTACAGAAATAGATTCTTATGTATTAACTATATGTGAACTAAAAACGGAAAAAGAAACCATAGAATTAGCCTCTTTACTAGAGTATTTACAGCTAAATCAATTTTCTACTTCTAAATTAATAAAGACTATAACTGGCGATTTAATTAGTCATTGGAACAAAAAACCAATCTTACTAAAAGATTTTATCAAGGGCGACATTGTCGAAGAGATACCAGCAAATTTGTTTCACTATTTAGGGACCCAATTAGCGCAATTACATCAAATAAAAGCGCCCGATTATCTGCCACGGAAAGTAGCTTTTGGAATAGATCATTTTGATGAAGTTCAAATATATGCACCAGATTCCGATTTTTATAAATGGTTAAAACAAACACAAAATTATATAGAAAATCATATAGCTGTTGATTTGCCTAAAGCATTGATACATACTGATATTTTTTATAGTAATATTATCATTGATATGGAGGCAAACCGTGCATCAATCATGGATTTTGAAGAAGCTTGTTATTATTATCGTGTATTTGATATTGGAATGATGATTATAGGAACCTGTAGAGATAACGAAACGCTCAATTTAAATAAAGTATCTAGTTTACTTGACGGTTACCAACAAGAAATAAAACTCCTAGAAATTGAAAAAAAAGCGCTTAAAGCATTTACAGTTTATGCAGCTACAGCAACAGGATTTTGGAGACATCAAAACTATAATTATGTCAATATCAATCCTGAAATGAAAGATCATTATTTAGAAATGCAATTGCTTGCTGATAGCATTATGAAGATGCCGGATGATTGTTTTATTTAAAAGTCAATATAAAATATTTAATAAACATTAGTATACATGGCGCTGAAAATCAAAAATTGTCAGCGCCTTTTTTTATTTCGACTAATTGCTATAATAATTTAATTATTGCAATTTAATGATAGGGAAGTCCTTAAATTTATTTATTCGAATCACTTTACTCTATAATCTCGCCTTTTTCTTCGGCTACAACCATTCCCCATTGTGCAATAGAAGTCAAAACTGGACCTAAACTTTCTCCTAAAGGAGTTAAAGCATATTCTACTTTTAAAGGCGGTTTTTTAGTGTAAACAATACGTGTTATTAAACCATCTTTTTCCAGTTGCTTCAATTGCAAACTTAAAGTACGCTCCGTGATTGTGGAAATTAATTTATACAATTCATTATAGCGTTTTTTTCCATCTAAAAGATAAATTAAAATCACACTTTTCCATTTCCCACCAATAAATTCCATTGCAATACTTGTGGTGCACGAAAACAGTTTGTCGTTATATTTTATAAGGCATTTTTTATATTCTAAGTCCATAAACAACTATAATTTTCAACAAAGCTACAATACTATAGTTAATTATACAACTATACTTTTTATAGTTTAATTCATAAGTATTAAACAATTGACAATTAGTAAATTACATATTTTTAAGTGAAAAATAATCTACTATCGTTTTTGACCGTTATTGCGAGAAAGATAAACTATATTTACTTTTGCCGCTATACTTTTGATAGTATAAATAAAATAGAATTAATAAATAGTAAGAATAAATAATTATGAGTACACCAAAAATCACAAAAGAGGATATTTTAAACGCTTTTCAATTTAGACACGCAACAAAAGAATTTGATTCAACAAAAACGGTTTCAGATGAGGATATGAATTTTATCCTAGAAACAGCACATTTATCGCCTAGTTCTTTTGGTTTCGAACCTTGGCATTTTATTGTTGTACAAGACAAAGAATTAAGGGAATTATTAAAACCTGTAGCTTGGGGAGCGCCTTTAAAACTAGATACTGCCAGTCACTTTGTTTTGGGATTAAGTATGAAAGCCTCAATGACAAAATGGGATTCAGATTACATAATGCACATGATGAAAGAGGTAAAACAATTACCTGAAGATGTTATCGAAATGTATTCTAAATTTTACAGAGAATTTCAAGAGCGTGATTTTGCATTGGATACTGATAAAAAATTATTTGATTGGGCTTCTAAACAAACCTATATCGCTTTAGGGAATATGATGACTTCAGCAGCATTAACGGGAATTGACAGCTGTCCTATCGAAGGTTTTCATCAAGAAAAAGCAGAAGCTTTATTGAAAGAAAAATTTGGAGTGGATACTGATAAATATGGTTTATCGTATATGGTTGCTTTTGGATATAGAAAAGAAGCTCCAGCACATGGAAAATCAAGAAGAAATAGTGAAGAAATTGTGAGTTGGAAATAAAAATAATCTCTAAAATATATTAATAGAAGGAAGAAGTCACTTAAAAAATGGTTTCTTCCTTTTGTGTTTTAATAATGAAGAACTTAAGATATTCAAAGAAATATTGAACCGTAAGGAAGCGGTTAAAATAATAATTCTATTTTTGGAGGAAGGCAAAAAGAGAGAATTCATAAAAAACTAAAATATGCAATTTGACAACTATTCGATAAGGCTTTTATCGATACAAGATTTAGATGGTTTTTTTCAACTTGTGGAGAAGAACAGGCAGCGACTTGAAGACTTTTTTACGGGAACAGTTTCAAGAACGAAGACGATTGAAGACACGCAATACTTCATTATCGATATGATTCAACGATCTAAAGACAAAATTTATTTTCCATATGTCATCGTTGACAATTCTAACGATAAAGTTATAGGTTTCTTAGACTTGAAAAATATTGATTGGAACATTCCAAAATCAGAATTGGGTTTATACATTGACGCGGACTATGCCAATAAAGGGATTACAACTAAAGCGCTTCGTCTTTTTTGCGAATTTTGTTTTGAGGAATATGAATTCAAAAAAATGTTTTTAAGAACTCACCAAAATAACCTTGCTGCAAGAAATGTTGCTGAAAAATGTGGTTTTGAAATTGAAGGCACCATAAGAAGGGACTATAAAACTACTTCGGGAGAAATTGTTGACTTGATATATTATGGGAAATTAAACTAACACCGCAAAAATAAATTCAAAAATGACAAAATTAACAACGGTTCTGATTTCCTTTTTTATGTTTCTATTCTTAACAAGTGGAATCAATGCACAGGAAACAAAGAAAGCCCATAAAGATTCTTGAAAATTTTTGAATCATTTACAGCATTTCTAAAATAATTAATAGTAGTTGTAAAAACTAATTGGATCTTAAAAGTGTCAGAACGGTATAAAATTGATGAAATTATTCAGATTCCGGTTTCCTAATCCTTTTTAATCTCATAATACAAATGAACTATAATTTATATTATGTAAAATAGAATATATAAAAACTTCATTATTCTTCCTGTTTCCATTATTATAAGACTTTCTATAAATAGTAAAGATTCATACTAAATTACATTACCCTACTTCTTATTACCTTATATATTAATATAGAAATCTTGATTATATAGAACCAAAAAATAATAACTATAAAATTATTATTATTTCAGTGTTTTTACATTGAATTTACTGTAATTGATTGTGTATAATTTATTAATTTTACACTTCAAAATTTCATTTACTTTCTATACTATGAATTCTATTGCTGAGCAGATTGCTGATTTTTTAAAGAAATACTCTCCATTTGATCATTTGACATTTCAAGAGTTAGCTGAAATCGCTAGCAATATCCGTGTGCTTAATTTGGAAAAAAATAAAACATTATTCCAAATAAATGATACACTGCATGATAGCTTTTATATTATCGCAACAGGGACTATTCATTTGTCTGTTATTGCAGATGCCGAAGAAACTTTATTAAGTAAATGTCATGAGGGTGATATTTTTGGTTTGAGACCTTTTTTTGCCAAAAACAACTACAAAATGACGGCTAAAGCTCGAGAAGAAAGCATTATTTATGCTATTCCTATTGCAGTTTTCAGACCATTTGTAGCTAATAATCCGGATGTACTGGATGTTTTATTAGAGAATTTTGCTAAAGGTTCGAATAATCTTACTGATAATGAAAATGGTAACGGTAAGCATCATTCCGCGACTGGGTATTATTCGGATCAACAGACAGGAATTCAATTTTTTCAATCTTTATCCTATAATATCTCCCCGATAAAAGCGTTAAAAAGCGATCCTGTACATAGTATCGCCCAATTAATGGCCGAATCACTTGTAAACAGTGCGATTGTTTGCGAAAATAATATTCCTGTTGGAATTGTTACACATACTGATTTATGTTCTAAAATAGCAACTGGACGTTTCCCTATTACCACAACAGTTGATACAATTATGTCTTCTCCGGTGGTAACAGTAGTCGAGAATGTTTCCCTGGCGGAAGCGCAACTATTGATGTTAAGAAATAATGTCACTCACCTGTGTGTTACTGAGGACGGAACCAATAAATCTATCGTAAAAGGAGTTATATCCGAACACGATTTAATAGTGGCTCAAGCCAATAATCCTGGAGTTTTAATTAAAGAAGTTAAACGAGCTCAAGCACCTAAAGACCTAATCCAAATAAGAAAGAACTTAGCGGATCTTATCCAAAAATCGATACAGAAAAATATACCGCTTACCCATATTAATAATATTGTTAGCGAAATCAATTTTGCTATTTTAAAACGTGCCGTTGAATTATCTATTTTGGAAATAGGCTCCCCTCCTGCTCGTTTTGCTTGGCTTTGTATTGGCAGTCAGGCTAGAAAAGAACAATTATTATTGACGGATCAAAATAGTATCCTAGTTTTTGAAGATGTAACTCCGGAAAAATACCGTGAAGTGAAAGACTATTTCTTGAATTTAGCCAAAAGAACAACTAGTATCCTGGAAAAAGTAGGCTATAAATTGTCTGAAAATGGATATGTTGGGAGCAATATTCTTTGGTGTAAGTCACAAACTGATTGGTTAAAGCAATACAATAGCTGGATTAACAATCCGGGTGAAAACAGCAATAATTTAAGTAGTATTTTCTTTGATTTCGATATTGTTTACGGTGAGTCGAAGATTTTTGAAACATTAATTAATGAAGTGTATAAAAATGCTGTAAACAATACCTTATTCTTTGATTATTTAGGCAATGATGCATTGAGGAAAAATTCCCCTTTGAGTTTTTTCAAAAAATTCAATGTCGAAGAAGAAGGTCCAAACAAAGATAAATTTGACATCAAAACTCTAGCTTTAATGCCTTTGATTGATGGAGCACGATTATTTGATTTAAGCTTTAATTTAAAAGGAATTAACAATACCTATGTTCGATTCAAACAATTAGCAATGACAGATTCTAAAAATGCCGAGATTTATTTGGATTGTGCTGAAGCTTTTCTAACATTGTCAAAATTCAGGACATTAGAAGGTATTAAGAACGAAAATAGTGGACAATACATCAATTTAGAGGAGTTGTCTAAAATCGACAAAGAAAAGTTGAAAAATTCTTTGGCTCCAATGAAAGAATTAGAAGAATTAATTAAAAGTAAATTTAAACTTACTCAATTTTCATAACCATGTTAGACTGGCTTAAAAATATAAATAAAGAATATCCTGAATTCTGGAAAATATATCTTTCTAAATTTGAGGCAAAATCAAAGCGCTATGTTGTATTGTCAACAGAAACTTCGGGTTTGAGTGTCGAAAAAGATGTCATTTTAGGAATTGGGGCTTTTGCAGTTGTTGATGATTGTATTGTTATTGGAGACAGCTTCGAAACGTATGTACTGCAATATAAATTCCTTCATGAGAATAAGATTTCAAATGATTTCATTATAGAAACCCATATGAAAAAACTTGGGGAAGCGGATGCAATAATATCGCTGATTGATTTTATTGGAAATGCAACTATAGTGGGACATCATGTGGATTTTGATGTAGAAATAATTAATGCTGCATTAGAAAGAATGGATTGTGGCCGATTAAAAAATGAAGCCTTGGATATTGATATTATGTATCGAAAACTACATGATATTACCGATCAACAATTTTCACTTGAAGAATTATCAGGATTTTTTAAAATACCTGTAAACGACCGAGTATCATCAACTGAGGATGCTTATAATATTGGCTTACTCTTTTTAAAATTAAAATCCAGATTGGGAATTAAATAAAATTGGGTAATCAGCTGGGTTTATTCTGTTAGCATGATACTTTCCTGAAACCGACCATGATGACTTACGGAAACTGCCTTATTTATCAAACCGTTGTTATCAGTTATAAAAGGTTTTCCATCGTCTTTACTTATTAGTATGTTTGGGTCAAGCAGTACTATTTTTTTAAAATGAGAGCTATCAGTTACCGCTACGGTATAGATGCAATCATTTGAAATTTTGGTTTGTGTGTAATACTCATTTCCATCACATAAAACCGAACCTGAATTTTCATCTCCATAGACACATTCTAATTGAATAGGAATATAGGCCCGAATTCCCGTTTGACGGTTATATATTTTATAAGCTGCTTCCTTCCTACTCCATAGATTCCAGACCATAATCTCTGGATTTTCAGCGCTATTAATAAGGAATTGTTCTTTTATGGTGAATATTTTATCTAAAAAACCTTTCCTTTTCCAGTTGCTTTCTTTTCGGGCTAAAGCCAAATCTACGATATCGTTACCTATCACTTTTCGGATAATTTGGTTTCAATTATTAACAAAGTTGATTTCACATCCAGCATATTTTGCATAGATTGATTGTCTATTATTATTCCAAAGGCATCTTCAATATCCAGAATTACATCAACTAAATTAGCCGAATTTATATTCAAATCGGTAATGAAATCAGTGTCGTCTGTAAGTGATTCATACGCTTCCTCATTTTTTATATAAGGTTTAATGATGCTTTTTAATTTTAATGTAGTTTCTTCTTTATTCATTTGATATTTTTTTATTTTATATATTTTTTAAAAATCACACATCCGTTCACATCCCCAAAACCAAAACTGGCTTTGGCTATAATATTCAAATCCGTTTCAATTAATTCTTTCGGAATACGTGATTTATCAATAACACTCACAATTTCAGGATGTAAGTCTTCACAATTGATATTCGGAAATACAAATCCCTGATGCAATTGCAATATAGAAGCCACACTTTCAATACTTCCCGCCCCTGATAAACAATGACCAACCATCGATTTTAAAGAGTTGATATATGGAAAATCGGCACCCTTTCTTCCCAATGCTTCTGCCCAGTTCTCCATTTCCAAGCTATCTTTTGAAGTTGCTGTCAAATGACCGTTTATGGCATCAATAGCATTGGCTTGAATTCCTGCATTTGCCATAGCATCCTTAATGCATTTTTGTACCGCTATGGGATTTGGCGCTGTCATAGTACCTAATCCACGTTGTCCTCCGGAATTAATATTCCCGCCTAAAACCTCGGCATAAATTCGGGCACCACGTTCTAAAGCCAGATCCAAATCTTCTAAAACCAAAGCACCGGCACCGCTTCCGGGAACAAACCCTGATGCGCTTTCACTCATTGGTCGTGAGCCTTGTTCAGGAGTGTCATTGTGTTTAAAAGTGCAAACGCGCATCGCATCAAAACCTCCCCAAATATAAGGGCCACTATCACTGGTACTCCCTGCCAAAATGCGTTTTGCTTGTCCTGATCTGATCCTTTCGTAAGCCATTAAGATGCTTTCAGTTCCTGTGGTGCAAGCAGAAGAATTAGTGGTTACCTGATTTCCTAAACCAATTTTCCCTCCTAAATAAGCGCTAACGCCACTGTTCATCGTTTGTGCAACTGCCGTGCTTCCTAATCTCCTTGTTTGAAAATCATCAATTTTATAAATGCTTTCGCGAAATTTATCAATTCCTGAGGTTCCAGTTCCAAAAATAGTTCCGCTATCCCAATCCGGATCTTCATTAGTGTTTATTGCTAATCCTGCATCTTTCCAAGCATCTATTCCAGCTATAACACCGTATAAAATCCCCGTAGAATTGAAATTTCTCAGTTCTAATTCACTGAAATATTTTAAAGCCAATTCATTAGAAACTTCTGGTTTTCCTGAAATCTGACAAGAGAATTGCAAACGTTCCAGTTCCGGATCGTGTTTAATTCCTGAAACACCTTTCCGAATTGCATTTGTAAACATCTCTAAGCCTACTCCGTTTGGAGCAACAACACCAAGACCAGTTATGACTACTCGTTTTTTCATACAAATTTCAATTTACATAAATTAAAAACCACTATTTTTTTATGTGTCAAAGCTTGATTTCAATCTTTTTATTAAACAATCATTCCCGCAATTGTACCGCTACAAACTTCATCACCATTCTCATTTTTCATAGTCACCTTGCATTTTAGTTTACCAAAACGAAAATATACTTTCTGAGAAATCACGGTTACTTTTTCTTTTGGATATACTGCTTTGGTAAATTCAATATCAGTTGACGTTAAGGCAATTGCAGTTTTATCATTAAATGTTTCGTCTAATAAAAATATCCCCAAACATACTAATCCTATTTGCGCCATAACTTCAGTTAATATTACGCCTGGAGTAATGGGGTTTTCCTTAAAATGTCCTTTATAAAAATCAAGGTTTTCGTCGAATGTATAACTACCCTCTACCCCATTTTCGTTTATATCAATAATCTCATCGACAAACAAAAAGGGTTTGGAATAAGGCAACTTTGATATGATTTCCTGGTATTTCATAGGTTGAATTGAACTTTTAAAACTGCAATAATACTTTTTGTGCCGAAAATCCTGGGCCAAAACTCAACATTAATCCTTTTTCTCCTTTTTCAGGTTGGTTGTCCATAATACGCTCCAGAACATATAAAACAGTTGCGCTTGACATATTACCATATAAACGCAACACTTCTTTTGTTTCATCTATGTTTTTTCCCAAATCTAAGAATAAGTCCTCCACGGTTTGAACAATTTTTTTTCCTCCGGGATGAAAAATCAAATGGTCCATATCTTTGATATCCAAATTGTTTTTTTCTAAAAAAGGATGAATAATATTGGGGAAATGGGACGCGATGGTTTCAGGTACTTCAATGTCTAAAATCATCTGTAAACCAGAATTAGTAAGTTTAAAACCCATCATATGCTCGTTATCATAAAAATGATACATTTCCTCATCTAGAATCTCCGGACCTTTATCATCAGGATGTGATGAAAGCATTACACAGGCTGCTCCATCACCAAAAATGGCTGCACTAACAATATTAGCCATCGAGAAATCGTCAAGTTGAAAAGTAGCCGTAGGGCTTTCAACTGCAATAACTGCCGCGCGTTTTCCTGGATTGGATTTTAAAAAATTCTTTGCATAAATAATTCCTGAAACTCCTGCTGCACAACCCATTTCAGTTACAGGAAGTCTCACGATATCCTGACGCAATTTCAATTTATTGATTAAATAGGCATCCAATGAGGGAATCATAATTCCAGTACAGCTAACCGTAATAATGAAATCTAAATCTTGTGGTTTCCAATTGGATTTCAGGAGTGCTTTTTCAAGAACTTTTTCGCCCAAATCAATTACTTCACGGGCATAAATGTCATTTCGTTCCTCAAAAGATGTTTTGGTGAATACTTCAATTGGGTCCATAATAGAATACCTTTTATCAACCGCTGCTCCTTCGAAAATCTTTTTTACTTTTCGAATAAAACGATCCTCCTGACCTTCCAGCCAAGAATCTAGAAATGGCATTATTTCTTGAGTAGTTCTAGAATATTTAGGAAGCTGTTTTGAAACCGTATGTATTTTTACACTCATATTTTTGTTATTATCCATTGATAACGGAAGGCCCACTTCCATTGAATTGTATAGTTGCTGAAATTTAATTGCTCTGAAAAACGAACTAATTCCTCTTTTTTAAATCCTCTTAAAATAGATGTTAACCCGTCTTCTTTTGACATAGGATTGAGTCGGAACACAAAACACAATGCTTGAAACAATCGATATGCTGTGCCGTTTCTATGTAAATCATTAATCACAACTCCTATAGTTGAATTGGAATTAAAAAGCTCCATTAAACTAACGATTTCAATCTCTTTGAAATGATGTAACGTTAAGGTACATAGCGCAATATCATATTTTAATTCACTGAAAGCTTTATCAAAAATATTTTCGCAACGATAACTGATATTTGGATATTCTTTTGATAATTTACGAGCGTGATTAACGGTGTAATTATTAGCGTCAATCCCAATTAAATCAAATTTCAAATGATTTTTTAAACCGTACTCTGCCAGAGTTCGTAACATATCTCCATTACCGCAACCCACATCTATTATAGTAATTGTCCTTGTGGAATCAATCTGGCTTATCAAATCTTTCACTCCTTGTAAAGTTAGCCGATTGCCTCCTAAAAGTTGGTTGATTTTGGCGATTTTATCCAAAGCCTCCCTTAAGATCTCGCCTTCAAGGGCAAAATCATCCATGATTTCGGGTTTATCAGTTCTATGTTTTGTGTTTAGGAACATCTATTGATTTATTGAAATTGGTTTTCCGTGCGTTTTTTTTATAATTATTGGTAAAATAAAAGGAAATACAACTAACAGACGCATCAGTAATGCTGAAATACGTTGTTTTTTTAATACTCCCGCTATAAACCTACCAATCAGTATTCTATTCTTAAAATTAACATTCCATTCCTTCAAATAGTTACTTTCTAGTTCAGTTCTTGATTTAATATCATTATTAAAATAGTTAACAATCAATTCTGATGCGATTTTAGCACTATGGATTGCCATCGCCATTCCGTTTCCACATAATGGGTGTATCAATCCGGCAGTATCACCAATCATTAAAATATGGTTTTCAATTGGTGCTTTTTTTCCGAATGATATTTGGCTTATCGTTAATGGTTTATCAAATATCAGACGGTGATTATCAAAAACAGCCTTTAATTTTGGGTTTTCCATAACTACTTTACTTTGATATTCTTCAATATTATTATACTTTTTAAAAGTATGGTAATCCGCTAAATAACATATGTTTACTGTGTTGTTTTCAACCTTGGAAACGCCGCAATAACCGCCCACGAAATTATGTAAACCAACTAAATCATTAGGAAAATCACCAGAGTAATGTGCTTTTACAGCAAGCCAAGCTGATTTTACTTTGATGAAATCTCTATCGAGTTTAACATCAATGTTAGAACGTTTTCCGAAAGCGCCAAGGACAAATTCAGTATTATAAGCCCCTTTTTCAGAAGTGGTTACAGAGAATTGCTTGTCCTTAAAAACAATGTTTTCAACCGTATCCTGAATGATTTTACATCCATTATCCAAAGCTTTTTTGTACAAAAACTCATCCAATGTATATCGGCTAATTCCAAATCCACCAAGTGGCAATTCGCAATTAATTGTTTTGCCGTTATTCGTTGAGAATTCAAATTTTGTAATATGAGTTGGCTGTAAAAATTCAAGATCTAAGCCTAGCCATTCTAAGTATTGAAAAACTTCGTTTGAAATGTATTCTCCGCAAACTTTATGTTTTGGATACTCATTTTTTTCTATCAAAATCACTGCAATACCTGCTTTTGACAAGTGAATGGCACTACATAGACCAGCTAATCCTCCACCAACAATTATCACAGATTCATTTGTTTTCATAACAAGGCTAAATTAGGTTATTTCGTTCAAATTAATTTGTTTCTAAATAAAAAAAACCGCTCTAAATATAGAAGCGGTTTAAGTATATAGTATTCGAAAAGATAAATTTATTTCCTTTCGTTTTTAATTTCATCCACAATTTCAGGGTTTAACAATGTAGAAGTATCTCCAAAGTTAGAAAAATCACCTTCCGCTATTTTTCGAAGAATTCTACGCATAATTTTACCCGAACGTGTTTTTGGCAAGCCAGATACAAATTGGATTTTATCTAATTTTGCAATTGGTCCAATATGATCCGAGATTTGCTGATTGATTTCTTTAGTCAAATTATCTCTATCACGGTTTTCACCGCTTTCTTTTAGAATTACAAATCCATATAATGCATTTCCTTTTACATCGTGAGGAAATCCTACAATGGCACTTTCAGCTACAGCTGGATGTTCATTAATTGCATCTTCAATAGGAGCTGTTCCTAAGTTATGACCCGAAACAATAATCACATCATCAACTCTTCCCGTAATTCTGTAATAACCAACTTCATCACGTAATGCGCCGTCACCGGTGAAATATTTACCTGGAAAAGCAGAAAAATAAGTGTCTTTATAACGTTGATGATCTCCCCAGATAGTTCTGGCAATTCCCGGCCATGGAAATTTAATGCATAAACTTCCCACAACCTGATTCCCTTCGATCTCATTGCGTCTATCATCCATCAATACGGGCTGTATTCCCGGTAATGGTAATGTAGCGTATGTTGGTTTTGTAGGTGTTACAAAAGATATTGGCGAAATCATGATACCACCAGTTTCTGTTTGCCACCAGGTATCAACTATTGGACATCTCTTTCCTCCTACATGGTCATTAAACCAGTGCCAAGCTTCCTCATTGATAGGTTCACCCACGGAACCAATTACTTTTAATGAGTCTAATTGATATTTTTGAACGTATTCTAAACTTTCTTTAGCCAAGGCTCTAATTGCCGTAGGAGCTGTGTAAAATTGTGACACTTTGTGTTTTACGATTATTTCCCAAAAACGACTGAAATTAGGATAAGAAGGAACACCTTCAAAAATTACTGTAGTACCCCCGTTTAATAAAGGCCCGTACAAAGTATATGAATGTCCAGTAATCCAACCAATATCAGCGGTACACCAAAAAATATCGTTTTCCTCGTAATTAAATACATTTTTAAAAGTGTAAGCTGTGTAAACCATATATCCCGCTGTGGTATGTACCATACCTTTTGGTTTTCCTGTAGAACCAGAGGTATATAAAATAAACAAAGGATCTTCGGCATCCATTATTTCAGCAACACAGTTATCTGAAGCTTCGTCTAATAAAGGTTGCAGCCATTTATCTCTGCCCTCTTTCATTTTTACTGTGCTATTTGTTCTATTGACAACCAAAACAGTTGAAACGGATGGACACTTTTCTATAGCTTCATCAATAATTTCTTTTAATTCTATTGTTTTACTTCCTCTATAACCACCATCAGATGTGATAACCATTTTGCATTCACTATCATTAATTCTTGATGATACTGCTGAAGCTGAGAATCCAGCAAAAACAACGGAATGGATTGCTCCAATTCTTGCACAGGCTAAAACAGAAACAGCTAACTCGGGAATCATTGGTAAATAAATACAAACGCGGTCCCCTTTTTTTATTCCTTGTTCGCGCAAAACATTAGCCATTTTGCTAACACGTTGATGCAATTCATTATAAGTTATATGTAAAGCAGCTTCATCAGGATTATTTGGCTCAAAAATAATAGCTGTTTTTTCTCCTCTTTTAGCAAGATGCCTATCGATACAATTTTTTACAATATTAACTTTAGCCTCAGTAAACCATTTTACTTCTGCTTCAGCCATATTAAAATCTACTACTTTGTCCCATTGTTGGTACCAAGTAAAGTTCTCTTCAGCTATTTTACCCCAAAATTTTCTGGGCTCACGAACAGACTTGTTATAATGTTTAAAATATTGTTCTAAATTTTGAATCTTATAGTAACTCATGCTTTTGTAATTTTTTATAAATGTATTAATTCTCCTTTGATTCTTAAAACTATTTAATCCATAAATTGCAGTATAAAATCAAAATATAAGGGGGAATCCATACATCTTACTACATATGCTGTAATTTATTATAGTTATTCAATTAATAAACCTCAAAAAAAAGGCAGGATAAATTATATCCTGCCCATTTTAAACCAACAATTTATTTTAACATTTAACCTAGTATAGAAAAACAACATATATTTCAAACCAATCATAATATAACACCGTGCATGCAAAGTTGTTTTTCAATACTATTATTATAATTCTGCTGTTAAACAGAATATTATTGTAAAATTATATGGGATTACTTCACTTAACTTTTAATCTCGTCTAAAGCTAAGTGAATGTAAAGCCGCTGTATCCACTTGATTTTTATACTTTATAAAAAACTAATTCCTTATTTTTAAAAGTAAAAGACACAGAACTAATCCCATCACACCTCAGGTGCGCTAATTTCAACTTCATTTTATCCAATTTTTTTCATTGCAGTCATCGATTCTCTTAACCAAGTACCAATTTCTTCTATAGGATGTTGACGAATACTGTTATTTACAGCAATAAGTGCTGCATTTTCAACCCCATTAGATGTTGAGAAAGCCTTCCCTATTACATTTGTATCAATCGTTTTCATGAATTCAGTCAATAAAGGCTTACAAGCATGATCGAATAAATAACATCCGTATTCAGCAGTGTCCGAAATGATTCGGTTCATTTCGTATAATTTTTTTCTTGCTACAGTATTTGCAATCAAAGGCAATTCATGTAAAGACTCATAATATGCTGATTCTTCAATTATACCTGATTCGGTCATAGTTTCAAAAGCTAGTTCGACTCCCGCTTTTACCATAGCAATCATAAGTACTCCATTGTCAAAATATTCTTGTTCAGAGATAGGCGCTTCAGTAGCAGCTGTTTTTTCAAAATTAGTTTCGGCAGTTGCGGCTCTCCAAGTCAACAAATTGATATCATCATTAGCCCAGTCAATCATCATGTTTTTTGAAAATTCACCTGAAATAATGTCGTCCATGTGTTTTTGAAATAAAGGACGCATAATTTCTTTCAATTCTTCACTTAATCTAAAAGCTTCAATTTTTGAAGGATTAGATAAGCGATCCATCATATTCGTAATTCCACCGTGTTTTAAAGCCTCGGTTACTGTTTCCCAACCAAATTGTATCAATTTAGATGCATAAGCTGGTTCGATTCCTTTTTCAACCATTTTATCAAAACATAAAATAGAACCCGTTTGAAGCATTCCACAAAGAATTGTTTGCTCTCCCATTAAATCCGATTTCACTTCGGCTACGAATGAAGAATTCAATACTCCTGCTTTGTGTCCTCCAGTCGCTACAGCATAAGCTTTTGCTTGAGCAAAACCATTATTATTAGGATCATTTTCAGGGTGAACAGCAATTAATGTTGGCACTCCAAAACCTCTTTTATACTCTTCACGAACTTCTGAACCAGGGCATTTTGGCGCACACATAATTACAGTTATGTCTTTACGAATTTGCATTCCTTCCTCAACGATATTGAAACCATGAGAATAAGCTAATGTAGCTCCGTTTTTCATTAATGGCATAATAGCCGTAACAACAGCAGTATGTTGTTTGTCTGGTGTTAAGTTACATACCAAATCGGCTGTAGGGATCAGTTCTTCATAAGTTCCCACTTTAAAACCATTATCTGCAGCATTCATAAATGAAGCTCTTTTTTGCGCAATTGCTTCGGCACGTAATGCATAAGAAATATCTAAACCTGAATCTCTCATGTTTAATCCTTGGTTTAATCCTTGAGCACCACAACCTACGATAACAACTTTTTTACCTTTAAGTGCATCTATTCCATTTGAAAATTCAGATTGATCCATGAATTCACAAACTCCTAATTGTTCTAATTGTAATCTAAGTGGTAATGTATTGAAATAATTTGCCATTTTTAATTGTATTTTAATTTTCGAAAGATTGCCTTTCTTGTTGTTGTTTTCTTTTAATTTTTTTGCTTATTGTAGCTCTTCCAATAAAGTTGATATTTCCATTTTCTCTTTCGAAACAGAAATCCTTCCAGAACGAACAAATTGCATAATACCGAAAGGTTTTAATTTATTGTAAAGTTCTTCTATGTCAGAACGTTGTCCCGATTTTGAAATCACAAAAAACTCTCTAGCTACTGTAACTATTTCTGAGTTGCTTTCTTTGATGATATTTTGAATTTGTTTTTCATCGAATAATAAGCTGGATTGGATTTTGAACAATGCGTTTTCAAGAAAAATAGTTTCTTCATCAACATGATAAAATGCTTTGATGACTTCTATTTGTTTTTCTATTTGCCCTACAATGTTCTGCACCCATTTTTCGCTGGTGTTGACCACAATAATAAACCTTGAAACGTTTTCAATCTCTGATTCAGAGACGTTTAAACTCAATATATTAATGTGTCGCTTTAAGAAGATGCCAGATATTCTATTTAACAATCCAATGTTGTTTTCTGAATATACTGAAACGGTGAATGTTTTATTTTCCATACTATTAGCTTAATCTGATATCCGAAACCGAAGCTCCTGTTGGAATCATTGGGAATACATTATTTTCTTTTTCTACCATTACCTCAAGGAAATAAGAGTCTTTTGAAGCCATCATTTCAGCAACAGCTGCGTCTAAGTCTTCTCTTTTGGTTACTTTTTTAGCTTTAATATAATAGCCTTCAGCAATAGCTGTAAAGTTTGGATTAATCATTTCAGTAGAAGCATAACGCTTGTCAAAAAACAACTGCTGCCATTGGCGCACCATTCCTAAAAATTCATTATTCAGCACTACAATTTTTACAGGGACTTTAGTTTGATAAATTGTTCCTAATTCCTGTATGGTCATTTGAAAACCACCATCACCTATAATTGCTACAACTTCTCGTTCTGGCATTCCCATTTTGGCACCAATAGCAGCTGGTAATGCAAATCCCATTGTTCCTAAACCACCTGAATTAATCATGCTTTTTGAATGATTGAATTTGGCATACCTACAGGCAAACATTTGGTGTTGACCTACATCAGGCACTATAATCGCATCTCCTTTAGAGTGTTTATTAATCATTTCGATGGTCTCACCCATAGAAATGCCTTCTTTCTTTGGATTTAACTCCTCATTAATTACGGTGTCTAATTCTATATCGTATAATTCTTTGAATTTATTATGCCATAATTCATGTGAATTATTTTCGATAAATGGTAATAGCGCACTTAAAGAATCTTTAACATCAGCCAAAACAGCAACTGTCGTTTTAACATTTTTATCCACTTCAGCTGGGTCGATTTCAAAGTGAATTACTTTGGCTTGTTTAGCATAAGTAGCTAAATTTCCAGTCACACGGTCATCAAAACGCATTCCTATAGCAATTAACACATCGCATTCATTTGTGAGAACATTTGGCGCATAATTACCGTGCATTCCTAGCATTCCTACATTTAAAGGATGTTCCGTAGGTAATGCTGATAATCCTAATATAGTCCAAGCAGCTGGAATCCCAGCCTTCTCTATCAATGCTTTCAATTCGGCTTCAGCTTGACCTAGTATTACTCCTTGTCCAAATACAATAAAAGGTTTTTTGGCTTTGTTAATCAATTCAGCAGCTTCCTTTACTTTTTCTATATTTAATGTTGGTTTAGGAATGTAACTTCTGATTCCCGTACATTTCTTATAGCTAAATTCGAATTCGTCAAATTGAGCATTTTTTGTAATATCAATCAATACAGGACCTGGACGACCCGATTTAGCAATATAAAAAGCTTTAGCCATAATTTCAGGGATCTCTGAAGCTTCTGTAATTTGGTAATTCCATTTGGTTACAGGAGTTGAAATTCCGATAATATCCGTTTCCTGAAAAGCATCCGAACCCAATAAATGTTTTCCCACCTGACCGGTAATACAAACCATTGGAGTGGAATCAATTTGAGCATCGGCTATTCCTGTCACCAAGTTTGTTGCTCCCGGTCCAGATGTTGCAATTGCCACACCCACTTTTCCAGTAGCTCTTGCAAAACCTTGAGCAGCGTGCGTCGCCCCTTGTTCATGACGTACTAATACATGATGCAATTGATCTTTAAATTTATATAATTCGTCATAAACAGGCATAATAGCACCACCTGGGTAGCCATAAACCAAGTCTACTCCTTCTTCTAATAAGCATCTGATAACGGCTTCTGCGCCAGATATTTTATTTGTTTTCATTGGTGTCATTTTATTCGCTAAAAGTCTTTGGCTTTTTGCTTTATTTATCAGTTACACATCCTGTGGACGCACTAGAAACTGATCGTATGTATTTTAGTAAAACTCCTTTTTTAATATTTGATACAGGTTGCACCCAATTCGCTTTTCTTTCAGCAAATTCAGCTTCAGAAATTTTCAGATTAATCGTGTTCTTAATAGCGTCAATCGTGATAATATCACCATTTTTGACTAAAGCGATTCCACCACCATCAAAAGCTTCCGGAGTAACGTGTCCTACTACAAATCCATGTGAACCACCAGAGAATCTACCGTCTGTAATTAAAGCGACACTTTTTCCAAGACCAGCACCCATAATGGCTGATGTAGGTTTAAGCATTTCAGGCATTCCTGGCCCACCTTTAGGTCCACAATACCTAATGACGACCACATTACCAGGTTTTACTTCACCACTACGAACTCCAGTTATTACATCATGTTCATTTTCATAAACAATAGCGTCTCCTTCGAAAAATTCCCCTTCATTTCCGCTAATTTTCGCTACACAACCTTCTTCTGCAAGGTTTCCGTATAAAATTTGAATATTTCCGGTTGCTTTTAACGCTTTTTGAATTTCGTGAATTACATCTTGACCATCGTTTAAATCTGGAACAGCAGCTAAATTTTCAGCTAAGGTTTTCCCGGTAACCGTTAAACATTCGCCATATAACAATCCTTCTTTTAATAAATATTTCATTACCGCAGGAACTCCTCCAGCTTCATGAAGATCTTCCATTAAGTATTTTCCACTTGGTTTTAAATTAGCAAGTAATGGTGTTTTATCACTGATGACTTGAAAATCTTTTAATGTAATTTCGATATCAACAGAATGTGCCATTGCGATAAGATGCATAACAGCATTTGTGGAACCTCCCAACACAGCAACCATAGTAATAGCATTTTCAAATGCTTTACGCGTCATAATGTCTTTAGGCTTGATATCTTTTTCTAATAATATCTTAATCGCTTTTCCAGCGTCCAGACATTCTTTTTTCTTCTCCTCGCTTAAAGCTGGGTTTGAAGAACTATAAGGTAAACTCATACCCAAAGCTTCAATAGCCGAAGACATTGTATTTGCTGTATACATTCCTCCACAAGCACCTGCTCCTGGACAAGCATTCTGGATAACTCCTTTAAAATCTTCAGGTTCAATAGTGTTACTGAACTTTTTACCTAATGCCTCAAACGCGGATACAATATTTAAAGATTCCCCTTTCCATTTACCAGAATGAATACTTCCTCCGTAAACCATAATCGATGGGCGATTGACTCTTCCCATAGCAATAATGGATCCCGGCATATTTTTATCACAACCCGGAACAGCAATTAATGCATCATACCATTGTGCTCCCATTACAGTTTCAATTGAATCAGCAATTACATCTCTAGAGACTAATGAAAAACGCATACCGTCAGTACCGTTAGACATTCCGTCACTTACACCAATTGTATTAAAAATTAAACCAACTAAGTCTTCTTTCCAGACTCCCGTTTTGATATCTTTAGCTAAGTCATTTAAATGCATGTTACAAGTATTTCCCTCATAACCCATACTTACAATTCCCACTTGCGCTTTCTTTAAATCTTCTTCGGTTAAACCTATTCCGTATAGCATCGCTTGTGCTGCTGGTTGAGTTTCGTCTTGAGTTATAGTCTTGCTGTATTTATTTAATTCCATCAGTTTAATATTGTTTATGTATTTTTAAGTTTATTGTATAAAAAAACCCCCCAGATAATTGGGAGGTTTCTAAATATATGTTTCAATTATATCTATACCATTCCCCTTGCACTTGTGATAATCACAATGACAATAATAATTGAAGGAATAATTACGAATAATTTCATTTTCTTTTTTTGATATTTAACAAATGTATAAAAACAAATGAAACTCACAAGAAACAAGAATAAAATTAATATGCTTTCAATTATTAAATATTCTGTTGATTATTGCTTTTATACAATAGTCGACTGTCCGATATGGACATTTGCATTATTGAAATACATTAAATCATCTTTGTCTAAAATATAATTCGAAATAAAATCTCCTACGTCACTGGTACCATATTTTGAATCGGACTTCAGGTCGATGGTAACTACATTATATTCTATTGCTTTTTCAACTGCTTCATACACCTTTTTAGCTTCTTTGTGAAGATTAAAATGTTCCAAAAGCATTGCAGCAGACAATATGGAAGCTATTGGATTTGCAATATTTTTCCCTGTAGCTTGCGGATACGAACCGTGAATAGGTTCGAAAAGTGCATTTGTAGTTCCCAATGAAGCGGAAGCCAATAATCCAATTGAGCCCGTGATTACACTAGATTCATCAGATAAAATATCTCCAAATAAGTTCTCTGTTAAAATCACATCAAACTGTCTTGGATTTAAAATAATTTGCATTGCAGCATTATCAACAAATAAGAAATCTAATTCAACATCTGGGTACGATTGACTAATGGTTTTTACCACTCTTCTCCATAAACGGGATGTTTCAAGAACATTTGCTTTATCTACTAGAGTCACTTTTTTACGTCTGTTTTGAGCCGTTTTGAAAGCCATATGAGTAATCCTGGAAATTTCTTCTTCAGAATATTCACATAAATCTGAAACAACTGTTCCAGCCTCATTTGTTTTTTTCTCTCCAAAATAAATTCCGCCAGTAAGTTCTCTGAAAATTGTAAAATCAGCACCTTCAATGATTTCTTTTTTTAATGGAGAAGAATCTAGTAATCCTTTATATGGTTTAATAGGTCTAATATTTGCAAAAAGCCCTAATTCTTTCCTTAATCTCAATAATCCTTGTTCTGGGCGTACTTTTGCTTCAGGATCGTTATCGTATTTTGGATCTCCAATTGCACCAAACAGAACAGCATCTGTATTAAGGCACAAATTAAGTGTTTGTTCCGGTAATGGATTTCCAGTTTTTTCAATTGCAATAGCTCCCATAAGGGCGTCTTCATACACAAATTCATGGTCAAACACTTCACCAATGGCATTCAAAGCTTTCTTTGCTTGTAAGATTACCTCTGGACCTATACCGTCACCTGCCAGTACTGCTATTTTTAAATTCATGGTTTTTATTTTATATTTTTTTAATACCGTTTTTTACAATTCCGAAAAGGAATTTATATAATTTAATGTTTCTATTTACGTAATTTTATATTACGCTTTTATTATCATATTAAACATTACGCAAGATTTAATATGTAAAAATACTAATTTGCATAATGTAATCTTTGTAAATTAACATAAATATCACTAATTCTACACTAATTAATAAAGTTAAAATTAGGGAGTAAATTATTAACTAGCTTTTAATTCACTATTTATATTTGACGCTTCAATAATTTGATGAATATCGACATCTAGAACTTCTTTTTTAATATCTGCAAATTTCAAAAACTCTATATATACAATGTCTAGTTGCACTTTTGTTAGTTCGTAACCCACTTTTTTTGCTCTATAAGCCAATGCTGCTCTTCCACTTCTGGCGGTTAAAACAATAGAAGATTCATTGACACCGACTTCTAAAGGATCCATAATTTCATAAGTAGATCTGTTTTTAATGACACCATCCTGATGAATTCCTGAACTGTGAGCAAAAGCATTAGCACCCACAATAGCTTTATTTGGTTGTACAACCATACCCATACTTTCAGAAACCAAACGACTCATTTCGTTTAATTGCTTCGTATTGATATCAGTATATAAATTCAAATATGGATGTTGTTTTAAAATCATAACCACTTCTTCAAGTGCCGTATTTCCCGCTCTTTCCCCTATTCCATTTATGGTACATTCTATCTGTCTTGCTCCGTTTATAGCACCGGAAATCGAATTGGCGGTAGCCATTCCTAAATCATTATGACAATGGCAGGAAAGTATTACGTTTTCTATCCCTTTAACGTTTTCTCTTAGATATTTTATTTTCAAACCGTATTCCTCAGGAAGACAATACCCTGTTGTATCAGGTATATTAAGTACCGTTGCACCTGATTTTATTGCTTCTTCACAAACCTTAGCCAAGAAATCATTATCAGTTCTACCTGCATCTTCAGCATAAAATTCTACGTCTTCAACATAAGTTTTAGCATGCGAAACTGCGTATTTTGCTCTTGCAATGACATCTTCTCTCGTAGTGTTAAGTTTGAATTTTATGTGAGAGTCTGAAGTTCCAATTCCAGTATGAATTCTAGGTTTTTTCGCGTATTTTAATGCTGCTGCTGCAACATCTATATCATTTTTAACGGCTCTGGTAAGTCCGCAAACAGTAGCGTTTTTTACAATTTTACTTATTTCAGAAACAGACAAAAAATCTCCAGGGCTAGAAACAGGAAAACCGGCTTCTATAATATCAACACCCATTTCGTCCAGGCGATTTGCTATAACAAGTTTTTGTTTGGTGTCTAATTTACAACCAGGGACCTGTTCTCCATCTCGCAAAGTGGTATCAAAAATTTGGATTTTTTCTCTATTCATCGTCATGTTTATCTTTTCTTTATTTTTATCTCTGATGGAATCACTTATAAGGCTGTTTTTGTTAAATTAAAAACATACCGAATTAATTTTTTTAATGTAATTTCACATCTTGAAACAAAAATAGAATGCTTTACTTTAATATAAAATCCATTTTATTGGCTTTATACTGTTTATAAACCAATTAAATTCAGGATAACTCCAATAAATACAACCTGTTACGATATATTATTTTACAATGGCTAACCCTCAAAAAGATTTCTTATTTGTATTGATAAAATCACTTTCAAAGTCTGAGAAGAGACAATTTAAGATTTTTGCAAGTAGATTAGAGACAAGTTCGAATACAAAATTTATCGAGTTATTCAACATTTTAGACAAATCAGAAGTCTATGATGAAAAGATTATTTTGAAAAGTGGGATTATCAAAAAAGTACAGTTATCGAACCTTAAATCATACTTATACAAACAAATATTGGTGAGTATTCGATTGAATATCCCTAGCCAGAACATACGATACCAGTTAAGGGAACAAATTGATTTTGCCGCCATTCTTTATAATAAAGGGCTTTACAAACAAAGTCTGAAGATCTTGGATAAAACAAAAATCCAAGCATTGGAAAATGACGAAAAAAACATAGCTTATGAAATTGTAGAATTCGAAAAACTCATCGAATCACAATATATTACCCGTAGTATTCAAGGGCGTGCTGATGAATTAGTTATTCAGGCCAAAGAATTAAATTACCAAAATACAATTTCTAGTAAACTGTCTAATTTATCATTACAATTGTATGGTATTATGCTAAAAACTGGATACGTAAAGAGTGATGAGGAATATCAATACATAGATAATTATTTCAATAAGCACATTGCTAAGCTTGACCAAAAAAAGTTTGGCTTTCGTGAGAAATACTGGTATTACAATGCAAACCTTTGGCGAAGTTTTCTAGTTCAGGATTTTCTTTCCTGTTATAAATATTCGCTTAAATGGGTGACTCTTTTTTATGACAACCCAAATATGATTTTTCTTAATCCTGTCT
The DNA here is from genome assembly GCF_023278045.1 of Flavobacterium sp. K5-23. NCBI lineage: Bacteria > Pseudomonadati > Bacteroidota > Flavobacteriia > Flavobacteriales > Flavobacteriaceae > Flavobacterium > Flavobacterium sp. K5-23. The sequence goes on along the minus strand of NZ_CP056783.1, from coordinate 2,661,957 downwards.
TTTTCATAAAAGGGAATCATTATTTGCTGGAGTCTCTATTTATGCTTAGATACAAATCCAATTTCAAAAAATATTTGGAGCTATTCGAAGGCACTTTAAACGATCCTCGCTTTCCTGTAAATGATAATGTAGCCTCATTATCCTTTTTATATTTGTATAACAACAAATTGAATTATCATATTCTGGATGGTACTTTTGCTGAAAGCGAATACCTGATTCCTGAAATACTGACCAAAATAAAATTACACTCTGAACATCTTGATGAGCATCACGAAATGATGTTTTATTATAAAATTGCTTGTATCTATTTTGGTAACGATAAATATGCTGAATCGATATTTTATTTAGAGAAAATCATAAACAATAAAAATCTTTCTATGCGGGAGGATTTGATGTGTTTTTCGCGCATACTCTGCCTGATTGTTCATTATGAAATGGGTAAAGATTATTACTTGGAAAACCAACTAAAAACCACCTATAAATTTCTAATCAAAATGAATGATTTGCATGAAGTGCAAAAGGAAATTATTCGTTTCATGAAAAACCTGAATTCTATTTATCCCGGAGACCTTAAAAAAGAGTTCATAAAAATGAGGGAACGATTTATCGAGTTAGAAAAAAACACTTATGAGAAAAGAGCTTTTCTTTATTTGGATATTATTTCTTGGCTTGAAAGTAAAATTGAGAACAGGAAAATAGGTGATATTATTAAGGAAAAAGCAAAACTTAGTAACAGGTAGTAAAGATCTGTTTCATTTTAAATTTAAGAAAAACGGTTATATTAAAAGCATAGAATAGAATAATCTTGATCTTTTCTTTTGAACCATATAAGATATAGAAATTCATTTAAGTTGTTTTTTTCTTTAAAATTAGAACTACTTAAATTACTTATATGTTTTAAAAATATGCCGAATAGCATTTAGAATATACAACAACCTAGAACTAAAAAAGCCTATGAATAAACATCATAGGCTTTAAATATTTTTTTATTTGATAAAATTAATCTGCGTCTTTATCGCTTTCAATACCGAATAGTTTTCCTTTATTGAAAGTTTTCAAATCCTTTTTCAAAAATCTACTGTTGCGTTTAGTTAATTCTTGAGAATCTAAATTACTCAAATCAGGCTTTCCTGCATTTACCCACGCAGTATACCAAAAACTTGCTGTTACTGTAATTGCTTTTCTCATTTGGCTTTCTACCATTCCGTCTAAGGCCTTGTGAAATTTACCTGCATATTCATCCGTATATCTTACACCATTGAATTTGTTTTTTAATATTGTTCCATTTTCATCAGTAACAAATACTTGGTTTTTAGGTAAAGAAGTTCTTAACCCCTTATCAGCAGCTAGTAAAGGTTCAACTAAACTATGAGTATCTTTAATCATATCCCAAGTTGCTTTATCAACATCTGCATAATACTGAGCTTGTGGAGCATTTAACTTGTACTGTTTAACAAATAAATCAGGTAATCTACTTTCCCACAAAGAATGAATCCCTTTTTGATCCGTATTTTGTCCATCATGATTGTCTGAAGTATGTAAAGGCATGTGTGCATCCGCAATATAATGACCTAAATCACCCGCAAGAAATAAAATCTCCGATTTTCTTTTGTCTTTAAAAGCTTGTGTAAGCTTAACCATCATATCCTGGATATACCATGGTAGTATCCCGTTTTTCGATAAAAATTTATCATCATATTTCTTTTTGGCTTCAGTCATAGTCTTAGGAAAACTGTCTACAGCACCAAAATTTTCCATATCAAAATAATGTCTTGGCCCTTCAGCCTTATCTTGTAAAACAAATTTCCTTAAATCGGGAACTGTAGATTCCTGAGTTATAAAATCAATATGATTGTAAAAGAAAACTTGTAAGGGTGCTGGCAAAGCCATTACCGCCGCTCTATTGATTCTTTCATGGCCAACAATTCCCCAAGAAAGGGTTAAAAAACCTATTGCAATTGCAGAAAACAATATTACAGTACGTTTCAATTTATTATTTTTCATAATTTATATTTATTTGAAGTGCAAATATATTTTTTAAATACATTAGTATTACAAAAAACACAGGGTATTTATTTATTTGTTATTAAGTTTTTAGTGCTACAACATACCATTGTATTTCCTTACAAACCATTCTACAGCAAGAGTAAAAGCAATCAACACTAACAACCATATCCAGTCAATAAAAGGGGTTTTGGTAACATTGTTTTTTTGAACGGCTTTGTAACTTTCATCTTCTAAAAGTACTTTGATTAAATCAGATACCTGATTTGGCATAAATACTTTTCCTTCTGTTTGGGATGCCAGCTGGTTTAACTTTGTCAAATCGGGATTTACAAATTGTTTTTCGATTTCAAAATCCAATATGTCGAGATGACTGGAATAACTTGTTTTAGAATTCAGTTCTTTTACAGTAAACTGATATGAACCCGCAGGGAATCCGTCAAGACTGACTTTATACGAATTATTTTCTTTCAACAAATCGTAGTTTTTAGTTTGCTTCGTTTTGATATTGGTAATAGAAATAGTCAAACGTGCTTTCTCATCAAACTCATAATTCTTGTTGAAATATTGAGCCGTAATTTCAATTGCCTCTCCTGAATTATAAAAACTTTCGTGATTGACCACTAAGGATTTTTTGGAATTATTAGAAGCCAAAAACTGTATCGTCTTATCAATGAAAACATCATATTCGTCATATGACTGTTTGTCAACATTAGTTTTCATTCTCCACTTCCAGCTATTTTCACCCAAAAGAAAAGCCGAACGTCTGCCCTGATTTTCGGCGAAAGCCAATAAAGGGGAATTGGTATCTATATTTCTTATTTTCGAAGAAAGTAAAACCGAAACATTACCTGTGGTACTAACCGTACCATAACCATTTTCCAAAGGCGGGAAATTCTCAAAGCCAATATTGTCAATAGCAAAAAGATTGAATTGCGAGTTGAATTGAGCCAGATAATCTTCCTTTTGGCCGCTTATTTTAAAAACTAAATTTCCTTGTTGCTGATTCAAAAAGTTAAAATCAGTTTTAGTTCCAGTGATAATAAAAGTGTTTATTCCTGCTGATTTATTATTTTCAAAAACAGTTTGAAAAGCTGCTGTTGGTTGGTAATAAATCAATACATTGTAATCCGATAAAGATTTGATATCGTTAGGTTTAACAATGGTTACTTTGCGTTGTGCATTAGATTCAATCGAACGTTTCAAAGCACCAATATCAGGATGGTTTATAGCCGAAACAATTGCAACATTTGTTTTTTGATCCAGTACTTCCACAGCAAATTGTTTACTGTTATTGTAATTGTTTTTTTCTTTTTCAGGAGATAAAATAGTCGCTTTAAAAAACTGAGTACCAACTTTATCGGCCGGTAAAAGTACATTTAAAACTGCCGTTTTTTTAGAAGGAGAAAAAGAGACACTTTGCTTACTCAAAACAGAATTCCCTTGCGAGATACTAAAACTTGCCGTTACGCTTTTGTTTCCTGAATATTGTAAAAAGACTTCTACAGGAAATTTGTTTTTGTAAAAAGCGTATTTGTTTACATTCAATTGATTTATTTTCAAATCTAGGAAAGCAGTTGTATCTCCCACAACTAAAGGGTACACTTTTTTAGCCGAATCAAAACTGAAAACATAATCATTACCCGTAGTTTGATTTCCGTCAGTAATAATCACTGTTGGGAAATCAATATTTTTATTAATGCTTTTCAGGTTTTTAGATATGTTATCTAGATTAGTTTGTTTGCCCTTAAAATCAAATTGTTCTGATTGCTGAAATTCACTATCAAATTGATACGATTGAATCTCAAATTTATCTTTTAATTCTGAATTCTCGGAAACTATTCGATACAACTCCGTAGCCGTTTCCTTCCCCTTCAAAAAATCTATTGAAATGGAATTATCTACAACAATTGCTAGTGGAGTCTTAACGATTTCTAGCGTATTTCTAGTCATCATAGGATTAATCAGCAAAACCAATAACCCGAAAATAGACAGAAAACGCAAAAAAGCCAAAAACAAATTCAGCTTTGAATTGTTTTTGGCTTTGTAATAATATTGAAAAAACGATAAACCACCAGCTATTAACAATGAAAGAACAAGCAATAGAGTTGTATTTAAAGTCATATCGTTTTTATTGAAAGATTGAAAGATTTAAGAATTTAAGCTCTTTGAATCTTTCAATTATTTAATCATTTAATTTTTGAATACTAAGTAAGCATTCCTCCACAAACATTCAATACTTGTCCAGAAATATAAGCACTCATATCTGAAGCTAAGAAAAGACAAGCGTTAGCAACATCTTCAGTAGTTCCACCACGTTTCAACGGAATACCGTCTCTCCATCCTTGAACCACATCGTCATTTAATTTTGCAGTCATTTCAGTCTCAATAAATCCAGGAGCAATCGCATTACAACGAATGTTACGAGAACCTAATTCTAGAGCAACCGATTTAGTGAAACCAATAACTCCAGCTTTGGAAGCTGCATAATTCGTTTGACCCGCGTTTCCTTTCACTCCTACTACAGAGCTCATATTGATGATAGAACCAGAGCGTTGTTTCAAGAAAGTTCTTTGAACCGCTTTAGTCATATTGAAAACCGACTTTAAATTAACGTCGATAACTTTGTCAAAATCCTCCTCAGACATACGCATTAGCAAGTTGTCCTTAGTAATTCCAGCATTATTGATTAAGATATCTACAGTTCCAAATTCAGCAATTACAGCATCAACCATAGTTTGTGCTTCATTGAAATCTGCTGCGTTAGACTGGTATCCTTTAGCTTTTATTCCTAAAGCGTTCAATTCGTTTTCTAATGCCAAAGCTGACTCAACAGATGAACTGTAAGTAAAAGCAACATTTGCTCCGTGTTTTGCAAAAACTTCTGCGATTCCTTTTCCAATTCCGCGACTTGCGCCTGTTATGATGGCAACTTTTCCTTCTAGTAATTTCATATTCGAAAATTAGTTTAATTTTTATTTGAAGCTATTCCTGCTATTCACTTCAATCTTTTATGTTTAAAAGAAAAACATAAAAGGATTTCCGCTACTATCAGGGCTATCTTAGAGTCGTCAAATATAGAATAATTCCTTTTTTAAAAAAAATTTCAAATTCAATAACATTGTAAAATGAACCGATTCTAAATATCTAAGAATCGTTTTACTAATTTATCCCAAAAAGAACTATAAATCGCTACCAAAGTAAAAATAAATAAAAACAAGTGATACCAAGCATTACCAAGTAAATCCATAAAATCAAGTTTGCCATTTGCAAAACTTAAAATCAACAGTACTTGTGCTCCGTAAGGCAAAATCCCTTGAATAACACAGGAAAAAATATCAAGAATTGCCGCCGTTTTTTTGGGACTCAAATGATATTCATCATTTATTTCCTTGGCAATTCCTCCCGTGATTACAATTGACACGGTATTATTGGCTATAGCCACATTAGTAAAACCAACCAAGGCTCCTATCCCCGCTTGCGCTGATTTTTTACTTTTAATGCGTTTTTTTATTTGGTGCAATAAAAAATCAATTCCTCCTGCTTTATCTACCATTGCCGCCAATCCTCCTGTAAGCATTGACAATAGAAATATTTCAGTCATACTGGTGAATCCTTCATATATTTTTTGTGCAAAAACCATCAAGCTAAAATGATTTCCAAAATAACCTATCACTCCAGCCAATACTGTCCCAATAATCAAGGTAGAAAAAACATCAACCCCCACAAGAGCAAGGACAATAACTAAAACATAAGGAACAATAGTTATCCATTCAAAACTAGTCTTAGCAATCGCTACAGCAGTTATATCTGAGTTTAAACCCAAATAAAAGAACACCAAAATAGTTATAATGGCTGCAGGAAAAGCAATGAATAAATTTATTTTAAATTTATCTTTCAATTCACAGCCTAATGATTGTGTAGCTGCAATTGTAGTATCGGAAATCATCGATAAATTATCGCCTAACATAGAACCACCTAGCAAAGCACCTGCAATAAGGGGTAATGAAGCTCCACTAGAATTAGCCAAATCTACCGCTATAGGTCCAATAGCAACAATAGCGCCTACAGATGTTCCTGTAGCAGTTGATAGAAAAGCAGCTATTAAAAAGATCCCTAAAGGAAAATAAGCAACATCAATAGTATTAATTCCAAGACTTACAACAGCATCAACACCACCTGTAGCTTTACTAACTACCGCAAAAGCTCCTGCCAAAAGATAAATCAAACACATCGTAATAATTTTGCTTTCTCCACAACCTGCAATCAAAGTGGCTACTTTTTCATCAGCCGAACTTTTAAATAGTATAAAAGCAGCTATAATACCAATTAACACAGCAATTGGAGCTGGGAGAGCATAGAAGTCATCAAGCCAAATACCGGCTCCTAAAAAAGTAAAAATAAAAATCAATAAAGGGATTAAAGCGTAAGCACTTCCAGTTTTTTTCAATAAATGTGTCATAAATCAGTTTTATAATGAATTGATTATAACGAAAAACTACAGCTAATAAATGGGAATGTAAAACAACATTTTTTCCAAAGGATTTGGCTTATCGTTTTAGCACCTTGCTCGTTGTTGCAGGTTGCTATCTCTTTATGAGATTCGTGATAACGGCTGCAAAAGTACTTATTATTTTATTATAAAAAATATTTTGAACAAAAAAAAACGGCACATAAAAATGTGACGTTTTAAATATAATATACTGAATAGTATACCTTAATTATAAAAAATAATTAAAAGGCAACATTCCATCTTGGTAATTTTCCGTTTGCATCCATGAAATTTTGCAAAACTTGTCCTTCAACTGATGTTGGAATAGCTTTAGAATCATCATTGAAAGTTTCAAACCAAAGTACTTCAAGTCTTTCTATGTTTTCTAGTTTCATTTGTGCTGGCCAAGAATATTTTCTTCCAGTCTTTGCAAATTGGTGACCGTTTACAATTTTTTCAAATAAACCACCATTTTTACTTTTCAAAGTACCATCATTTTGAACAGTTCCTGTAGAACCTACCATGATTAATTCTTTATCATCTCCATTTATAGCGTTAACAATGAATACACCACTTCCTGAATCGGATGCTGTACATACTGCTTCTAAGCTATCGTCTTGAGCAAAAGTAAAACTCCCTTTTACTGCAAATTTTTCTAAATCTTTATACATCTTCTTTTATTTTATAATTAAACAAAATGCCTCACTAATACGTGAGGCATTTTTATAATAAGTAAATATTACCGCTAATTTTTCAATTAACCCAATACTTCTTTTACTTTTTTACCAATTTCAGCTGGAGAATCAACAACGTGAATTCCACATTCTCTCATGATTTGTTTTTTTGCATCAGCAGTATCGTCAGAACCTCCAACGATTGCACCTGCATGTCCCATTGTACGTCCTGGAGGAGCTGTAACTCCTGCAATGAATCCTACTACTGGCTTACGGTTACCGTCAGCTTTAATCCAATGTGCAGCATCTGCTTCTAATTGACCACCTATTTCACCTATCATTACGATACATTCCGTTTCTGGGTCATTCATCAACAATTCTACTGCTTCTTTAGTAGTTGTTCCAATAATAGGATCTCCACCAATACCAATTGCTGTAGTAATTCCTAATCCTTGTTTTACAACTTGATCAGCAGCTTCATAAGTTAAAGTTCCTGATTTAGAAACAATACCTACAGTTCCTTTTTTGAAAACGAAACCTGGCATAATACCAACTTTAGCTTCACCTGGAGTAATAACACCTGGACAGTTAGGTCCAATTAATCTAGCGTTTCTTTCTTTTACGTAAGCATTTGCTTTAATCATATCTGCAACAGGAATTCCTTCTGTAATTGCAATGATTACTTTAATTCCAGCATCAGCAGCTTCCATAATTGCATCAGCAGCAAAAGCTGGTGGTACGAAAATGATAGTTGTATCAGCACCTGCTTGTTCTACAGCGTCTTTTACTGTATTAAAAACGGGACGATCTAAATGCGTAGAACCACCTTTCCCTGGAGTAACACCACCAACAACGTTAGTACCGTACTCAATCATTTGAGAAGCGTGGAAAGTTCCTTCACTTCCTGTAAATCCTTGAACAATTATTTTGGAATCTTTATTAACTAAAACACTCATGATATATATTTTATGTGATTTTTATAAATTGTGATGCAAAAGTAAGGTTTTGTAAATTATTTTGACGATTTTCTTATCAAATAATTTAGGATAATTGACTCATTTGATATCCACGATACAATTTATTGTCTTTTATTTCCCAAATAGCAATAAAATGTGCCAATAACATTTCCTCTCTTGGGTTTTCAATTGTCTTGACAAAATGAGAATAACGAACAGATACCATATCATTTTCTGCAATGATATGACTAATTCTAACTTTAGACCGAATATAAGCTTTCGCTAATTCTTCTGAAAATTCGATTAAAGCATTATAATCCATTTGAACAAATCCTTTGCTGCTATTCCAGTCTAAAACGACATCCGAATGTAAATATTCTTTCAGGATTTCGCTATCTATAAGAGCATCCGATTTGTAAAAATTTTGAACTAGTTCTTTTGTAGACATACTATTTTAATTTGATAAGTATTTCAGGTATCTTTTTAATATTCGCCAATTGTTTTAACTTTTCTCTTGACTCTTGGATAGGAGTCCCAAAATAACTCTTCCCTCCTTGTACTGATTTAGTAACTCCTGTTTGTCCAAGTATTACCGCTTTTTCACCTATCGTGATTCCGCTTGTAGTTCCTACTTGTCCCCAGATTGTTACTTCGTCTTCAATGATTACACATCCTGCAATTCCAGTTTGTGAAGCAATCAGACATTTTTTTCCAATTACGGTATCATGTCCAACATGGACTTGATTGTCAATTTTAGTTCCCTCTCCAATAGTAGTGTCACCAGTAACTCCTTTGTCAATAGTACAAAGGGCTCCAATGCCCACGTTGTCTTTAACAACTACTCTACCACCCGAAATCAACTGATCATAGCCTTCAGGACGTTTTTTGTAATAAAAAGCATCTGCGCCTAGAATAGATCCTGCATGAATAATTACATTGTCTCCTAATACCGTATAATCATAAAGGCATACATTAGGGTGAATAATACAATTTTTCCCTATGACAACATGATTACCAATAAACACATTAGGCTGAATTATAGTGCCCTCTCCTATTATAGCTGAAGTAGCTATTGCCGAATTTGTGGACTGAAATGGTTTGAAATGATTTGTAAGCGTATTAAAATCTCTGAAAGGATCATCTGAAATCAATAATGCTTTTCCCTCAGGGCATTCCACTTTTTTATTAATTAAAACAATGGTTGCAGCTGAATTTAATGCCTTATCATAATATTTTGGATGATCTACAAAAACAATATCTCCTTTTTCAACAACATGAATTTCATTCATCCCAGAAACCGGAAAATCAGTATCACCAACAAACTCACAATTAAGTATAGCAGCAATTTCTTTTAAGGTAATTGTTTTTGAAAATTTCATAAATTTTGGTATTCAGTAAAAAATCCTAAGTATTCAGTCTAATTACAAACTGAATACTTAGGATTATAAATTATTCTTTTACACGTTCCATATAAGAACCTGATGCAGTATCAATTTTAATTTTATCCCCTTCATTGATAAACAAAGGAACGTTTACAGAAGCTCCAGTTTCAACAGTTGCTGATTTTGTAGCGTTTGTAGCTGTATTTCCTTTAATTCCTGGTTCAGCATAAGTAACTTCTAATATAACTGAAGCTGGCATATCTACTGAAAGAGGCAAGTCAGTTTCAGTATTAATACTTACCATTACATTTTCTCCTTCTTTTAATAAACCTGGAGAATCTAAGATGCTCTTATTCAAAGAAATTTGTTCGAATGTTTCCGTGTTCATAAAATGAAACTCATCCCCTTCTGGGTATAAATACTGAAATTTATGATTTTCCACTCTAACTTCTTCAATTTTATGTCCTGCAGAAAATGTATTGTCCAATACCTTTCCATTAGTTAAACTTCTTAATTTAGTTCTTACAAAAGCGGGTCCTTTTCCTGGCTTAACGTGAAGAAATTCAATGATTTTATAAATATCGTTATTGTACTTAATACACAATCCGTTTTTAATATCTGATGTAGATGCCATATTGTTGTTTTTTTATTTTTAATTTTATTTTGTGACTACAAAAACTTTCGATTCAACTAGAAATTACTTGAATACCCTTTCATCACTCCTCGAGATGAATTCCTGATGAAGTCTAGTATTTCGTCACGTTCCGGAGTAGCTTCCATCTCGGCTTCTATAATACCTATTGCCTGCGTTGTATTATAGTTTTTCTGGTATAAAATTCTATATATATCCTGTATTTCCTTTATCTTTTCGGTAGTGAAACCTCTTCTTCTTAATCCTACTGAATTGATACCCACGTAAGACAAAGGCTCTTTTGCAGCTTTTGTAAATGGAGGTACATCTTTACGAACCAATGAACCACCTGAAATCATGGCATGATCTCCAATGTGAATAAACTGGTGAACGGCAGCCAAACCACCAATAACTGCATATTTACCTACAGTTACATGACCAGCAAGAGCAACACCATTAACAATTATGGCGTTATCGCCAATGTGACAATCGTGTGCAATATGCGCAGTAGCCATAACTAAACAATTATTTCCAAGTGTCGTTTGCCCTGAAGCAATCGTTCCTCTATTGATAGTTACACATTCTCTAATGGTACAATTGTCTCCAATTATAGCCAAAGAATCTTCACCTCCAAATTTTAAATCTTGTGGAACTGCAGAGATTACTGCACCGGGAAAGATATTACAGTTTTTCCCAATTCTCGCGCCCTCCATAATAGTAACATTAGAACCAATCCAGGTTCCATCACCAATAACTACATTATTGTGAATGGTTGTAAAGGGTTCGATGACAACGTTTTTGGCGATTTTCGCACCAGGATGAACATATGCTAATGGTTGATTCATCTGCTTTTATTTTATTTTTTAGTAATTCGAATAAAACCCTGAAATAAGAAATTTCAAGGTTTTACAAGCTGAATTTATTGTTTTTTTGCAATTTGTGCCATTAATTCTGCTTCTGCCACTAATTTTCCGTTAGCGTAAGCATTGGCCTGCATATGGCAAATTCCTCTTCTTATAGGTGAGATTAAATCACACTTAAAGATTAGAGTATCACCTGGTAAAACTTTATGTTTGAATTTAACATTGTCAATTTTCATGAAATACGTTAAATAATTCTCTGGATCTGGAACAGTACTCAATACTAAAATCCCTCCTGTTTGTGCCATTGCTTCCACAATTAAAACTCCAGGCATAACCGGTGCTTCAGGAAAATGACCTACGAAGAAGTTCTCGTTCATAGTTACATTTTTCATCCCCACCACATGTGTATCCGACATTTCGATAATTCTGTCAATTAACAAAAATGGAGGTCTGTGAGGAAGTACAGCCATAATTTTGTGAATATCCATCAAAGGCTCTAGGTTTAAATCATAAACAGGAACAAAATTTCTTTGTTCGATTTTAATGATTTTAGCCATTTTCTTGGCAAATTGTGTGTTTACAAAATGTCCAGGTTTGTTAGCGATAACTTTCCCTTGAATTTTTGTTCCAATTAATGCCAAATCACCTACTACATCAAGTAGTTTGTGTCTTGCTGCCTCATTTGGATAATGAAGAGTTAGATTGTCTAAAATTCCATTTGGTTTAACTGTAATCGTCTCTTTTCCAAAAGCTACTTTTAAGTTTTCCATTGTAGTTTCAGATATTTCTTTATCTACATAAACAATCGCATTATTCAAATCGCCACCTTTAATCAGGCCATTATCTAAAAGTGATTCTAATTCATGTAAGAAACTGAATGTTCTTGATTCTGAAATTTCAGTTTTGAAATCGGCAATGCTTTTCATTGTAGCATTTTGAGTTCCAAGAATTTTAGTTCCAAAATCTACCATAGTAGTTACACTATAGTGATCGCTAGGCATAATTAGAATTTCACTTCCGCTTTCTTCGTCGGTAAATGAGATAATTTCTTTTACAACATATACATTTCTATTTGTACCTTGATCTTCAAAACCTGCTTTTTCAAGAGCTTCTACAAAATATTTAGAAGAACCGTCCATTATAGGAAGTTCAGAAGCATTCAATTCTATGATAACATTATCCAAATCGCAACCTACAAGTGCTGCTAAAACATGCTCAGGTGTTTGTATTTGTACACCTAGTTTTTCAAGATTTGTACCTCTTTGAGTATTAACTACATAATTAGCATCGGCTTCTATTACTGGAAGTCCCTCAAGATCTACACGTACGAAAGTAAAACCATTATTGACTGGAGCAGGTTTAAAAGTCATTTTCACTTCTCTACCTGTGTGTAATCCAACTCCTGTTAGCGAGATTTCTGCTTTGATGGTCTTCTGTTTAACCATTGTTTCCATTTTTTTGGTTTAATATTATTTTTTTTAATTTCTCTATTTCTGTAACGATTTTAGGCAAATTCCTGAAATGCACATACGATTTACTATAATCATTGTATGCAAATGCTGGACTTCCCTGTAAAATTTCATTGTCTTTTACATTCCTGCCTACACCAGATTGTGCTTGTATGCGAACATTATTCCCAATGGTTAAATGTCCTGCAATACCTACTTGACCTCCTATCATTCCATTTTTCCCAATTTTAGTAGAACCTGCAATTCCAGTTTGTGCGGCGATAACAGTGTTCTCCCCTATTTCTACATTATGGGCAATTTGAATTTGATTGTCTAGTTTTACTCCTTTTCTGATAATTGTAGAGCCCATTGTAGCTCTATCTATTGTGGTACAAGACCCTATATCCACATCATCTTCAATAATGACATTTCCTATTTGGGGTATTTTTTTATAGGTTCCATCAGGACTTGGAGCAAATCCGAAACCATCCGAACCTATAATAACTCCTGAATGTAGTACACAATTATTACCAATTAGCGTATCTGAATACACTTTTGCACCAGCAAAAATAGTAACATTATCTCCAATGATAACATTTTCTCCAATAAAACAATTAGGATAAATCTTTACATTGTTACCTAAAACTACGTTAGACCCTATGTAAGCAAAGCTTCCCAAATATAGATTCTCTCCATATTTAACGTTTTCAGAAATTACTGAAGGCTGCTCTATCCCGTTTTTATTTCCTTTTGCTTGATCATAAAATTCCAATAATTTAGAAAATGACATATAGGCGTCTTCTACTATTATAAGAGTTGTTTTTAATGCTGATTCTGGCACAAAGGTTTTGTTCACAATAGTAATTGTAGCCTCAGTGGTATAAATAAAATTATTGTATTTAGGATTTGCCAAGAAAGTTAACGAACCGTCTTTCCCTTCTTCAATCTTAGATAGCTCGAATACTTCAGCATTGGGATTCCCAACAACTTCACCTTCTAAAATCCCCGCTATTTGTTCTGCTGTAAATTTCATTTTATCTAATACTGTATTTTTAAAGGCATAAGATGAAACTCATTATTTAAAGTTCTCTTAAAATTTAACAAAAATGGATTAACTTGTTTCATTCCGACAAAAATATAAAAAAATAGATTTTAAATCTTCATTTATACAAGTTGTTTTGGGAAACAGATGTAATATTTGGTTACCAATTTAGATAATGATTTTAAATTCAGCTGGTCAGATGATTCTATGACATCCTCGACAGTCCTGTCTTTTTTCAATATTCGTATCGGTTCAGCTTCCTTGCTATACGCTTGATTTTTTATTTTTCCTTTGAATATAAAATAATTTGTTTCCACTAAACTTATATTGTTTTCCAATGCAAAACGCTCTTTTAAAGGGTTTAACTCTTCAATATTAACTTTTTCATTGGTCAATTTTATCTTCAATAAATCCCTGTTAATTATCATATTGCTCAAGGAGGATAAAATGAAATCATCATGACGCTGCCAAGTTTTCAAGGCACTTATAATATCAAAATCATCCAATTGAGAGAACAAATCAAGGTTTTTTGTGTCGAAAGTTTCTAAGGTAATTCGGTTGTTCAAGAAAAACTGCAGCGGTTCACTACAAGGTAAGACCACTCCTTTTAAAGTCAGTTCTTTGGCGCGTTTCAAGATTCGGGTTAGAATCAATTCAGCCACCAAACTGGTTTTGTGCAAATAAGCCTGCCAGTACATCAATCGTCTGGACATCAAGAATTTCTCTACGGAGTATATTCCTTTTTCTTCGATTACTAACACATCGTCTGCCACATTCATCATTTGGATCAATCGCTCCGAGTTGACGTTCCCTTCTGCCACACCTGAATAAAAGCTGTCGCGTTTTAAATAATCCATTCGGTCCATATCCAGTTGACTCGATATCAGCTGCAGCATAAATTTTCTATGGTAATCTCCTTCAAAAACCTGAATCGCTAAACTAAGCTGGCCTTTGAATTCTATATTTAAATGATGCATAAACAACAAGGAAATTTCCTCATGATGTACATCTTCCACAATGCTTTTTTCCATAGCATGAGAAAACGGTCCATGACCTATATCGTGTAATAAAATAGCAATGTATAGAGCATTTTCTTCCTCAGGAGAGATAGAAACTCCTTTAAAACGCAAAACATCAACCGCTTTTTGCATTAAATGCATACAGCCTAATGCGTGATGAAAACGAGTGTGATTAGCTCCAGGATAGACTAAATAAGATAATCCCATTTGGGAAATACGTCTTAGTCTCTGAAAATAAGGGTGTTGTATTAAATCGTAAATTAAGGCATTCGGGATGGTAATAAACCCATAAATGGGATCATTGAATATTTTTAGTTTATTGATTTGAATCACTATAACTTTTTTTTAGGTGAACAAATATAAGGAAATTAGAGGGAATAATGAAAAGTGATTTAGAAGGAGCTTTTGAGTAGCAGAAAGCCTTGTGTTCAGTATTGAAAATGGCTTTAGTAAGAAATGACAAATTTCAGATTCATAGAAATAGACACAGGCATCCGTAAGCATAATTTCTGCTTTTTGATGACTGGGATTGTGTTATGTTTATTTGGATTCTAAAACTACTTTCGTGGCTTAATGAGTATTTCTCATTATGTTGAAAATGTTTTTTAGTATAAATGAAAAATGCGAATCAAGGGTTCGAATGTGCCTATCGGCACTAAATATTGGTAGAAAACATCAATTGAAACGAATTTAGCGTGCCGTAGGTACGCAACAAAACGATAGGTATTGCGTACCTACGGCACGCTAATAAATTTCGAACCTAATTACTACCAATATTAAGTGCCTAATGGCACAAAACACAGGCTTTCAACCCTTGATTCGTATGAGAATCGAATTATTTAACTATTTATCATTCCTTTGAAATTCGGGTTTTTATTCCTTAAATCCACTCCGCCTTCAAAAATAGACTTTAAGTTCAGTAGATAAAAAGACCAACCCGATTCACAACCCAGGCGGATATTGCGTTTTGATTTATCATCTGTTGGAATGTCTTTTTGGGTAAGTTCAACAATCACATAATCTCCTTCTTGTTCTAGCTCGACATCAACAAGGCATTCACCGGCAAAGGTAAATTGTAAATGATCTATACCATTAGCTTTAGTGACTTTCCCTTTTTCAATTCCGTCAAATAAAAACCAAGACCATTCGTATTTGTCTTTTTTTGATATGCTTTGATTGCGATCCAGAATCCCTTTCTCCTCTCTTAAAAATACCGCTTTACTCAAAAACCAACTTTCTAAAGTCATTGATTTTGTCCAAGCTTCATAAATTTCCGAAAGTGGCGCTTTTACCGCAATTTTTTTTGTGAATTTAGTCCAGTCAAAATTTTCCATAGCTTTTGCTGTTTTTAATTTAATATTCTTTTTTTATCGAATCGTAAACTAAGTAAGTCGAAAGTTTAAACGTCATAAAGTCAAAAGGAGCAATATTGCAAACAGTAGTTTAAAATCAATCTGTTGCGTCATTTTGTCTAATTTTAAAACACGACATTATACAATGGTTGTTACTTATATAGCTAAGTTAGTCATTTATACACAACTGATTTATAAAGTATTAACTTATATTTAATTCCATTTTACAATCAGCAGTTAGAAATAATGCTTCGGTTAAAGGGATTTCCATAAACCCAAAACTTTTATATAGCTTAATGGCACTGACTAACTTGGTATTGGTTTCCAAAACAATCTTTTTTGCGCCCAGCTGATTGCATAATTCCAGAATGTGAACCATTAGTTTTCTTCCAATACCTAATCCTTGATACCTCTCGTTCACTCCAAGTTTTAATATTTCAAAACAATCCTCTTCTATTTTTATCAGTCCAATTGTTCCTACAACCGTATTGTCATAATGTGCTAGAAATATAAAGCCTCCTTGGTCTAAAATCACTTCTTTTGGATGGTCTAACATTGGCATATCAGCTTCTTCTAACAAATCATATTTTTCTAACCATTCGATAGAAAGATTCTTGTATTCCTGGTGGTATTTAGGATCGTATGGAGCAATGTGTACTTCTGACATTAAATCGTATTATTGGTTTGATTATGTTGGTAAGATATAAAAAAAGCCACAACTTCTGGGCTGTAGCTTCTTCTTGAATATAAAACAAAACCATTTATTTCTTTTCTTCGAAATAGAAAATAAATTAAAATTCATTTTCGTTAATATAGGGATAAGTCCAAAGAATTACTGTTAGCGTCACCGCTTTGAACCAGGCCGAATACATGGCTTCCACTGTTTCTGTATCGTGTCCTTTTTTAGACAGAAACCCTTTGATGGTGGCTGTTATTGGATAAATGAAAGCCGTCATATAGCGATAATGTATAATGGGAACTGTGTCCACACCATCTGTTTTATTTTTCTTGGTACTGTGGTGTCTCAAGGCAATTTCGTGCTGATAGTTTAGCCAAGTCTGGTCATACGGTTTGTTGCATAAATCCATTATCCATTGCCCAAATCTGGCTCTTACAGCTGTGAGATACTCCATATTAGGCTTCTCGTTTTTGCCAAAATAATGAAGTAAATGTTCGTTTCCGCCAACGAAACCATACCAAAGATCCAAGACCTCATTGGTTTGATCTTTCAGCACTTCGCCTACCAAACGCAGGTTTTTTTCGTCTTCTGCAGTAAATAGAACCGTTTTTTTAAGCAGTTCCAGTTCAGCAATACTTACTGGGGACTGCCCTACTTTACCGTAGTCATACCCTTTGATTTGCTCTTCCATTTTATTTAAAATTTAATTAACGAATGAAATTAGTAGACACGAAATTCAAACAATTATATTGTGACAACACTTTGTTTATTATCAAAGAATCTAACACAAGATTAATTTGCCGTTTCAGGATTAATTTCAGCGAAAACCTCACTGATACTATCTGCCGGAAATCCTCCTAATTTAGCGTGTTCTTTTACAATTTCCTGGTTTTTAGCATCGTAAACACAGTAAATTTTATCTTTAGTTACAAAACTATTTACCCATTTAATATCCGAACCCATTTTATTGATTACTTCATTTGAAGAATGGGAAATATTTTTTAACTCTTCAGGAGTATATTTACCTGCACCCGGAATTTCTCTTTCAATTACATACTTAGGCATAACATTTCCTTTTTTGATACTTATCGAAGATTGAGAATCGGCCCGTTTTTTAAAATGGTATCTGGTTTCCATTTTTATTTTTAATGAACCTAAAGTTAATCAATATCTAAGCAATAATTACTCACATAGCATTCATTATCAATTATTTAACACTAATTCAATTGCTAAACATTTGTTGGTGATTTTAAATCACATTATGATAAAATAGGTATAAAAACAAAAAACTACAGCAAAATTGAATTTTGCTGTAGTTTTTTGGTTAAAAATCTTGATGTGTTTATTATAGTTTTGGGAACAACTGTTTTAAATTCCGAATTTATTTAAGCCGTTGAGTTCACTTCTTTATTCCTTCGTAATCGTTTCTGCTTTTTTAATGTCTAAGTACGATTTCATAAACAATACTGCTATCGCCAATCTAAACAATCGATACACCCAAATATTAACTTCCCAAAAGAACAATTTATGTGTCTCTCCAGTATCAAATAATGAGTTGATGAACGAAACCAAAAATAAAATAGCGAGCACTAAGTATATGTTTTTTGACATTTTCATAAAAGATGATTTTCGGTTTTGTTTTATTGAGGTTGCGAGATTCACAATCAATATTATTAGGTTAAGACAATGATAGCTTGGATGTTAATACAAAGCAATTAGGGATGTTTACATTTTCTTCATTAAAAATTCGCCTAACCCTAATTTAAGAACCAATCTTGTTGCTGTCAATTCGAGAATGCTCATTTCAAATTCTTCTGCACCAGTATCTAAAATTATGTCTTTTGAATTATCTGTAAGTTTCCATTGTCCTTTTTGGTTTTGTCCCATTACAAAAGCCACAAAGTCTCCGTTTTCTTCAAACTCAAATGTCATTTTATTAATGATATATGAATTTAAGCTTTTTTTTCCATCTTTATCGATGCCTTTATTCAAGGCTTCTTTAAAGACCCATTTTCCCTTAAGTAGTTCAGAGTTTTGAGCATTAGAAGTGGTGTAAAACCCTATCAAGACAAATAATAAAATTATTCTAAACATTGTTTTTTTATTGTTGGTTATTCAAAATACAATCTGATATTCCCGTGTTTATAGCTGTATAGGAGACACTGAAACGAATATTTTCGGTTTAACGAAACTTGATACGAAACGGTAATTCCACTAAATTCCAGCTATATAAAAATGGCTGTTATGTGCAGTTTATTTTTCATTCTGTTGTGTTTTCGGTTATCCATTGAATTAAGTCTGAACTTACTTTTGAGTTTTTATAAAACCAATCTGTACTTTGTATTCTAAAAAAACGCCATCCTGCTCTTTCTAAAATGAGTTGACGGTTTATGTCTTCTTGTATTTTTACAATTCCTGAATGATATGTAAAACCATCACATTCAATCGCTATTTTTTTATTGTTTATTATTAGCCCAAAGTCTATACAATATTTTCCGACTTCAAATTGAGGAAATAAATAATCTCCAAATCCATTATTGTAGAGTAGTTTACAAACACTTTTTTCAAAGTCTCCTGAATTTGCATCTGTCTTATTTAAAAGTGATTGCAAATTTTTTGTTGTAGTAGGTTTGTTCGTTTGATTTTGAATATTGGCGTAATAATCTATTAATTTTTTTCTGTAACAATCAGAGTTCATAATTCCAACTGCGTCAGGATGAATACTATGAATAACAACAGATTTTTCTTTTGCTCTACTTGCAGCAACATTAAAAATTCGCATATATTCTTCAGTTGTTGCTGCTCTTGGTGGTTTAATTTCAAAGCGATTTTCTTTTTCAACAATACTATGGCTGGCTGTAATTGTCATATACATAATATCCCTTTCATCGCCTTGAAATTCTCTGGATGTCCCAATTAATAATTCAAGTTTGTCTTCAAATTGTTTTATAAGTTCATTCTGTGATATTTGACGAATGAGTTGATATTGGTGTTTTATATTACTGCTGTCTAAAGTCAATATTCCAATGGTCGGCAATCTTTTAATTTGCTGTGCTTGAAATTGATTAATGTAATTTTCAATTTCGTCAATTACTTTTTGTACAATTAATGGTTTGTATTCATCGTCTAAATTATCTTCAACATAATGAATTTCTATTGGTTCTCCGAAAGTTTTTTCAGTCGCTGTTTTTAGTGGAACAATATCAGAATTATAGACGTACTTGTTTGAATAACCAATAATTTCGGGCAAACATCTAAAATGTTCCGTGAGCGTTACAATGTTTGGATAAATAACTCCACTAATTGTGTAAATACTGTTGTTTTTATTATTTACATCAAATTGGGTTTTAAATCTATGAGATATTAAATATTTGTCAAGAAGTTCATTTGTTCTATCAATAGTAAATAAACTTCTGTCTGCAACTACAGAAGTTTGATTTTCATCGCCTACAATTAAACATTTTTTGCATCGAAAAACTAAATTCAAACTACTTATATCACATTGACTCGCTTCATCGATTATCAATAAGTCAAATTGTTCAGGTGAAGCATCAGGAAAAAATGTAACTGCTGTATCTTGTGGCATAATCCAAATAGGAACAGCACCTTTTGCTACTTGCATATTTGTTATTGCTGATGCAATATTTCTTGCTGTATTTTTTCCGTAACCTTTACCAATGTTAATTAGGTCATTTAGCCAAGCATTTAAAGCGGCTTTTTGTGTGTCACTAACTTTTTTAGACTTATGATACCAAGTTTTGTATGATATTGTCTCTGCTGTTTGTTTTTCAATACTTAGTTTCAAAGTTTGAAGATTGGCTAAAAGTTTTTCCGAACCATTTGTTTGTAATGTTACAAAAGTTAGAAAATCATTTAGTTTTAAATTGAAAATATCTAATTCGATTATCTTTTTATCAATCGTGTATTGGTCATCAATTAGACATTTGTTTTTTACGAACAATGCTGTTTGAGGAAGTGTTTTGCCGATTTCGTTTAAGAGTTTTTCAAACACCAATGATTGACTTTGTTTATCTCTGCACTTTCTATATTCGTCTATATAGAGTTCGTAACTTGCTCTGTCCGTATTTTCAATTGCGTCTGCAATTTTGTAAATTATAGGATGTGGTTTTGAATGAGTAATTAATTTCTGTTTGGTTTCTTGTAAAAAGGTTGAGATAGAAACAAAATCAGCGTAATAATTCACATTCTTGATGTAGATTATTTTTTCTGCTAAATCGTCTGATGTAATTGAAACTTGTGGTAAATTTCTTGTTTTTAATTGCGAATTAAATTCAGTTATTTCTTTTGCAAATTCTACTGTAAAATCAAGTTCTTTTAATGTTTCTTGAATATTATTTTGCTTTGTTATGCCAAAGCCATTTAGATATTTATTAAAAGTTATAGAAAGTTGTTTTAAACATTTTAATCTATTTATCTCGATTTCTAAAATTTTGAATTGGTCAATTTCAGTTACTGGATTGAAATTCAACTTACACTCAAAAAAACGTTTTAATGGTTTATCTAAAGTGTTTTTAGTAAACCAATTAAGTGCTTTATTTTGACCAAATTTTACAATTATTTGATTTATTTGCTGATGTAAAATGTCAGCATCTGTATCTTGAACTGCTGACAAATCAATTTCGTAAGACAAAAGTTTGCTATTTGCAACTTCAATCTGTTTTCTTAATCCAGCATTTTCGTTTAAGATATTAACTAATACATCAATCCTAAAATTAGGATGCTTGTATACCTGTTCTGCAATTAAGTTTGTTTTGAATGTTCTAAAAATATTTTCGTAATTGAGAATAATATTTTTTAGATTTTCGTCTATTGAATTTGTTGGAATGTTAGTGTAATCTAATGGATTAATTTTTTCGTTAATTTCCTTTAGCTTAATATCATATTTCCTAATCTCATTTAAGTCAATAAAAGTATCATCATTTAGAAACTGAAAGTTTATTAAATCAAAATCATCTCTTTTGAGATTGTTTCCAATTGCTACTAAGTCAACTAATTTTTCAGCTACTCCATTTGTTTCTGTTTCATAAGAAACGGTATCTTTTAATAATTGATTTTCGTAATTTGTTTGTTCAAAATGGTAAACAGCCCAATCGTAAGCTGATTTATTTTCAAGTTCTTTTGTGATTGGGTTGAAAATATTAAGAGTTAAAGTATTCGCTTGAACAGCTTTATATATTTGGATTAAAGTGTTCGCATAATTACTTTCTAAATTGGTTAATTGCCGTTCTAATTCTGTAACTTTTGTTTCTTCATATCTTTGTGCCAAATTTCTAATAATAGCATTAACAGAGCCTTTTAAACTTTCATTTCCCTTTCCTTCATTTACTAAAGAAACTGCAAGTTCTTGAATTCCACTTGGTAATTTATCTTTTAATACGCTTAATGCTTTAGCATTATGTGAAACTACAAGTATAGATTTTCCTTGTGCAACAAAGTGCGAAATTAGGTTTGCAATTGTATGACTTTTACCTGTTCCTGGTGGTCCTTTTACTGTTACTGCATCTTGCTCGTTTAATCGTTTTGCAATTTCAAATTGTTCTTCATTGTAAGGTAATGGAAATAAGGAACGATGTTTTACTTCTCCAAAATCAGCTAATTGAGATTTGCTTTCATTATTTTGAAATTGGTTTGTGTTTGATTGTGTTTCTGTTTCAATTTCTAAACCATCTATTGAAAATAGTTTTTTGAAAAAATCTGGAATTAGTTGAAGATTTCCACTTGCTTGTAATTCATTTATTTTGTTGATTATATTATTTGCATCTTTTGAAATAGCAAGTTTACTTTCAACAATTTTGGTTTGAATTATTGGCGAAAAACTAAAAGTTAATTGATTTTCAATTGGTGTTTTTTGAAAAGAATAATTTAATGTTTCTTCATTGAAAAAGGCATATTGTTTTTTAGTAAAAACGCTTAATATTTCTAAACCTTTGTCAAAATATTCAGTTCTTATAAAATCACTTTCAAAAATAAATTCACGTTGCTGTGAATTGAAACTATCGATATTTAGTAAAACATCTTTTTTGCGTTCTTCAATTATTAATTGATTTTCATTTTGAAAATGATTGTCTAATAATTCTACAAAAAATTGTTCGCAAAATATTTTACTTGAAAAAGTGTCAAATTCTAATTTGAATTCTTGGCTTTTAAGAGTTAGTTTCAATGGAACATTAAAAAGAAAATTTTTATAGTCTTGGTTTCCAATTTTTCCACAAACTAAACCAAATGATATATAAATTCTTTTGTTGTCTTTCCCTTTTAATTCATAATGTAGCGTATGTAAGGCATCGTAAATTCGATTTGTCTTAAAAGGCAGTTCAAATTTTTGATAGAATTCAGAAAATTCCTTTTGAAAGTTGTTTGCTACTCTTGATAGTGTTGGATTGTTTGCAAGAACTATTTTGACTTTTAGCTCTGGTTTTCGCAAGAATTTGTTATCTGTTAAATCAATCCAATCAACTAAAGAATTTGGTAAAGATAAATCGAACAAAGACGTTAGTCTTTGTTCCTTGTATTTTTCTAAATCATTTATTCTTTGTGTTGACTGTTCAAATTTTTCAACTGTTTCAATTTCTTGTTTAATTGTAAGTGTTGGAATTTCGTTACTTCTATTAATTTCAATCCAACTTTCGAGTTCTTTTGGTTGTTTGGGTTCATCAGGTATTGCAATTCGCTTTAACTTTAATAAAAAGTCAAGTGGATTTAGATTGTTGTTAATAGCTAAACTAAATTCTGCTATATTTTTTTGCTCACATTTTTTAGCAAGTGTCAAAAGTTCTCCAACTTCCCAAAAGTTTATATTCTTCGTCTTTGGATTGCTTTTGTCTTTTTCAAAGTCAAAACAAGTGTCCGATGAATTGTACAAGTCCCTTATATAGTAAAATAGATTTTGTAATGGCGTCATACTTTTTTCTCTGAATGTCAGTTAATGTTGGTCGTCTCGGTTAAATTGCACATAACGTTCTCGCGCCTTGCGCCGTTTGCGACTTACGAAGACGAGTATTTTCGGCTAAACGAAAATACGATAAAAAACGGTAATTCCACTAAATTCCGCAATAGCCACAAACGTGTGTTGGCAGTAGTTTTTTATTCAAAAGGGAATAATAATCTAGAAGATTTTCTTCTTGGAAAAGTTTTTTCATCATATTTGTCAGCTATCAATTTTACTTTTTTATATAAATTGCTGTCCTTTATGTGGCTATAAATCATTAGTATAAATACGAAGAGTATTAAAAGAGCTAATATACCACCACCTATTAATCCCCAATACGATAAATTTTTTCTAAGTGTTTTTACATTTCCTGTAAGTCCAATTTTTTTATCGGACCCAATATTTTTAATGATTTCATTTTCATTATTATCAGTAAGTAAAATTTCGTTTAAACCATTAGCTTCAATTGATGAATAAAATTTTGTTGAGTCGCTTTTTATTTCATAAGAGATGTTATAATGTGGAAATATAAACTGACCAGCAGACCAGTAGAGACCTAAACAAACTATTCCTAATAAATAAGCACTTAAAAAAATTAATCCAAATTTCCCAACAGGTTTTGCGGGAAGTTCTTCTTTTTGTATTGATTTTAAGTTAGTAATTCTATGGCTAAAACTAATATTACGAGATAAATGTCTTGTAATATCTTTAATTGCTGAATTTTCATTAATTTCAGTTTGTGGCTTAAATTCAATTACTGAATCAAAAGTAAAAAACTCATTTTCTTTAAGAATATCCCAATCGAAGGTCAAATCATTTTCTGTGTGATTTAATGAAATATTAACATCCTTTGATTGGTCAATTATTTTTATTTTTTTCCATTCATAGTTTTCAGGTAATTTTACTTTAAGTGGTTGATGAATTATAGTTTTATCAATGTCTGTATTACCTGAATTAAAAAACGTGCCTTTATAAATTAGTAAGTTTTCATCTATTTTTTTTCCTTTGTATTTTATTTCAACTTCCTCCAAGTCTTTTACAACAGTTTTGAATAGAGAAATGCAACCATTCTCAAAAAAAAGTAAATTTGTAATTGTTTTATGATTATCAGTGAATTTGATGCCCCAATACCCAACTATTATTGTAGCGACAACTCCAAGAATCATATATATTAAATTTATATCCATACGGTTTTTTTTTAAATTACTGCAAACATGTACATACTCGCTACAAAGTAGCGACTATACACCCAAAATTGTGTAGAATGTCACTATTGAATAGCGTTTTATTCACCAAATATAAAATAATATTTTTATTACAAATCATCAAAAGCCCTTTAAATTTAACATAAGTTATAGTTTACAATTTTGTTGCTATATAAACTCCTCATTATTAGTAATCAATTGAAATTTAAAACTAAATCCTTCTTGTAAACTCCACTCCTTCTCGCATTTGCGTGAGGGACGGAAACGGAAAGCCCACAGCCGCGCTTTTTTTGGCGGGGCGAGGACTTGCAGTGAACTGCCCGACCGTAGCTTTTGCGAAGGGCACGTACTGAAACAAGTTCAGCACAAGCCCTGAAAAAAGTTCAACACAAGCCCTGAATAAACTTTGGTGCAATCACTGAAACAAGTTCAGCACAAGCCCTGAAACAAGTTCAGCGCGAGCAAAAAAAGATAGCAATGGCACAAAATAAAAAAGGTTTTATAGAGTTATAGAAGAGTGTCTTTTAACACTAAAATTTATCATAATATTAGTATCTAAGCAGCCCAAAAAGCTGTAAATTGCCACAATGATTTTATGGTTTTAATTCCCTTTACACTACTATATGGACAAGATAAAAATACTTTGGGTTGATGACGAGATTGACTACTTGAAACCGCACATCCTTTTCTTGGAGAAAAAAAACTACAGCGTGACCACTTGTAATAACGGTAGGGATGCGATTGATATTTTTGATAGCGAGAATTTTGATATCGTATTCCTGGACGAGAATATGCCCGGGATGAGCGGACTGGAAACGCTGTCAGAAATGAAGGAGAAGAAATCCTCTATTCCTATGATTATGATCACTAAAAGTGAGGAGGAATACATTATGGAGGAAGCGATAGGTTCTAAAATTGCTGATTACCTGATTAAACCGGTGAACCCAAACCAAATCCTGTTGAGCTTGAAAAAGAATCTGGATCACTCGAGACTGGTTTCGCAAAAAACGACATTAGATTACCAGAAGGAATTCCGGAAAATTACTATGGAGATGTCTATGGTGAATTCCTATGAAGACTGGATTGAATTGTATAAAAAACTGGTTTTCTGGGAGCTGAAACTCGAGAATATCAACGACCAGAGTATGGTAGAGATTTTGGAATCCCAAAAAGTGGAAGCCAACTCGCAGTTTGGGAAATTTATAGAACGCAATTACGAGGATTGGTTTTTACCAAAGGCGGATAAACCCATTCAATCGCATACTTTATTTCGGGAATTAGTGGTTCCCGAGATTGTCAAGAAAGACAAACCCATTCTATTTGTAGTTATCGATAACCTGCGCTACGACCAATGGAAATCTTTTGAAAGTGTGGTGGGCAATTATTACAAGCTGGAAAAAGAAGTGCCTTACTACTCTATCCTCCCTACTGCGACCCAGTATGCGCGAAATGCCATTTTCTCCGGTTTATTACCTGTTGAAATGGAAAAACAGTTTCCGCAATACTGGAAAAATGATCCCGAGGAAGGCGGTAAAAACCTGTATGAAGCGGAGTTTTTGTCGGCTCAATTGAAACGCCTTGGACTAAAAATCAAAGAAGATTATTTTAAAATCACCAATTTGGCCTCAGGGAAAAAACTGGTGGAGAATTTCAAGGGACTAAAAGACAATGATCTTGTGACGGTGGTTTACAATTTTGTGGATATGCTCTCTCACGCCAAAACCGAAATGGATGTAGTGAAAGAACTCGCCTCTGATGATAAAGCGTATCGCTCGCTGACCTTGAGTTGGTTTAAGAATTCACCCTTGCTAGAAATCATTCAACAGGCCCAAAAAATGGGTTTCAAATTGATTCTAACCACGGACCACGGAACCATAAACGTTAAAAACCCATCGAAAGTAGTGGGTGATAAAAACACGAGTTTGAATTTGCGTTACAAAACGGGTCGTAGCCTTACTTATGAGCACAAAGACGTGTATGCGGTAAAAGATCCTAAAAATATAGGCTTGCCTACCATAAATATGAGTAGTTCTTATATTTTTGCCAAAAATGATTTGTTTTTGGCCTATGTGAACAATTACAACCATTATGTGAGTTACTATAAGAATACGTATCAGCACGGCGGAATATCACTGGAAGAAATGATAATCCCGTTTTTGATATTTAATCCGAAGTAAAGAAAAGGGTTTAACGTTTGAAAATGTTTAATGTTTAAAAATGTTTAAAGTTTAAAGTTTAATGAAGTGCCGATATCATTATCTAGCACTCATAATTCATAACTCATAACTCATAATTCAGCACTCATAACTCATAACTTATAATTCATAACTATTAAAAAGTATGGAATTTATTTTTTCATTAGATGAAATCGAAAATATAGCAAAGCAAGTAGTGGCGCAAAGTCCTAACAAAGTGATTTTATTTCACGGAGAAATGGGTGCTGGAAAGACTACTTTCATAAAACAATTAGCTAAAACACTGGGGGTTACTGAAGCAACGAGCAGTCCAACCTTTTCTTTAGTTAACGAATACCAAACAACTGAAAATCAAACTGTTTACCATTTTGATTTTTATAGATTGAAAAACGAAATCGAAGCTATGGATATGGGTGTGGATGATTATTTATATTCTGGGAACTGGTGTTTCATTGAATGGGCCGAACAGATCCCCAGCCTGATTCCTGATGAACATTCGGTTATCACAATTAAAGTACTTGCTGACGGTAGACGCTCATTAGTACTCAGTTAAAAATAACGATTATGAATACAAAAAACGCAATTACAATCATTCCTTTTTCAGCTGATTTAAAAGAACCTTTTAAGGAACTTAATTATGAATGGCTAAAGAAATATTTTAAAATTGAGCCCAAAGACAAGCGGGTACTTTCTAATCCACAGGAAGAAATTATTGACAAAGGCGGTATGATATTCTATGCTAAATACCACGACAAAATTGTAGGCACCGTAGCTTTAATTAATATAGATAAAAATTTATTTGAATTGAGCAAAATGGCCGTTACTGATGATGTTCAAGGACTGGGAATAGGAAAAAAACTGCTTCAACATTGCATTGAAGCAGCCGAAAAACAAAAAATAAAAACCCTTCTATTGTATTCGAATAGAAGCTTGGTACCTGCGATTCATTTGTACCATAAATTTGGATTTGTCGAAGTACCTCTAGAAGAAGGTGTATATGAACGAGCTGATATAAAAATGAGAAAAAATATTTACGGATTATAAACAATTCATTTTTAAATTTCTAAGTCCAGAAAGAGATATTTTTAATCTTTTTTGTGTAATTTTACTTCTTACTATCGTCATAACAATGTCAATGTCAATATCAATATCAATAACTCCTTTTACAAAACAACAGCTTTTACCCCAAGAAGAAAAACTTGAGGTATCAAGACACAAAAGCGAACTTTTTATTGGTATCCCAAAAGAAACCAGTTTCCAGGAACGCCGCATTTGCCTAACCCCTGACGCTGTTACCTCACTAACTTATCAAGGACATCGGGTAATGATGGAAGCAGGCGCTGGTGTAAATGCCAGTTATTCTGATAAAGAGTATAGTGAAGCCGGAGCCGAGATAACTAAAGACACTAATAAAGTATTTAGTTGCCCAATGATATTAAAAGTATCACCACCCACTATTGCCGAAATACAAATGATGAATCCTCAAACGATTCTGATATCGGCTATCCAACTGAAAACCAAGAAGAAAGATTATTTTGACGCTTTAACCAAGAAAAAAATTACTGCCTTAGCATTTGAATACATCAAAGATGAAGATGGTTCCTACCCTGCCGTTAAATCATTAAGCGAAATCGCAGGAACAGCCTCCATATTAATTGCCTCTGAACTGATGATTACTAATGAGTTCGGAAAAGGACTGTTATTTGGTAATATTACAGGCGTCCCTCCTACTGAAGTGGTTATTTTAGGTGCTGGAGCCGTGGGCGAATTTGCGGCTAAAACCGCAATTGGTCTTGGAGCAAACGTAAAAGTTTTTGATAATTCGATTAATAAATTACGCCGTTTACAAAATAATTTAAACCAGCGTATTTTCACTTCAACCATACAACCTAAGGCTTTACTTAAAGCCTTAAGACGTTGTGATGTGGCTGTAGGCGCTATGCGTGGCGTAGAACGCTGTCCGGTAATTGTTACTGAAACTATGGTGGAACAAATGAAAAATGGAGCTGTAATTGTCGATGTTAGCATTGATACTGGAGGCTGCTTTGAAACATCAGAAGTCACTTCTCACGAAATGCCCACTTTTATAAAAAGTAATGTCCTGCATTACTGTGTACCTAATATTCCTTCTCGCTATTCTAAAACGGCTTCGATGTGCATTAGCAACATTATTACGCCTTATCTATTGCAAATTGCTGGAGATGGCGGTATTGAACCCGCTATCCGTTTTGATTACGGCTTGAAAAACGGTGTTTATATGTACCATGGAATCCTGACTAATAAAGCGATTGGGGAATGGTTTGATTTACCAAATAACGACATCAATTTAATTGTGTTTTAAGTAAAGATTCATTTATCTTTGCACAAAAAATATTTCATGAAATTTGCACAACGTTTTGCCTACTACTTAGTGGGATTGGTTATCGGTCTGTTTTTTGTAGCAATGGTTTTTAGTGGTAAAGACACCCGTTGCAATTATTTCCCGAATTCCCGAGTTTTAAATGATTTAAGAAATAAACCTTTCCATTATTCTGAAAAAGCTTCCGCTATTTTAACCGAAAAATGGATAGACACCATCGATATAAAAAACACTCTAGAATTTGGAGATGTAGATTTTGATCAAAGCAGCACCGATTTTGGAAAAGCTAAAACCTATATCATCGAAGGTAAAACAATGAAAAATCAAGAGATTATCCTAAAAGTAAGTAACCGTGCTGACAAAGCGATTTTAGAAGATATCATCAAGAAATAGTAAGTCCCTACTTTGGGCGTGCCAGCAATAAAAAAAGGCGCTAATTATCAGTATGGTAATTAGCGCCTTTTTTTATGGCCGTCGGGCTATTCGCTCCGCCGCGGCGGATAGCTATTATCCCTCACGCAAACCGTAAACCGTGAGGTCGTATTTTAAAACCAAGAAATTTCAGATTCCCCTTCTTTTTTCAAATACGCATTTACTTGGCTAAAATGCTTGTTCCCAAACCATTTTCCCATATTAGCACTCATTGGAGAAGGATGGCCGGATTCTAAAACCAAATGTTTGTTTCTATCAATTTTCAATCCTTTTTTGTGTGCAAAAGCGCCCCAAAGTAAAAATACAACACCATCTTTTTCTTCCGAAATCTTTTGGATTACAGCATCGGTAAAAAGATTCCATTTCATGTGTTTATGACTGTTGGGCGTGTCTTTTCTAACCGTTAGTGAAGCATTCAACAACAAAACCCCTTGCTTTGCCCAGCTTTCTAAATTTCCCGAAGTGGGTAAAAATATAGTATCTAAATCATCACACATTTCGCGATAGATGTTTCGCAAAGAGGGCGGAATTCGGACGCCATCATTTACCGAAAAGCAAAGACCGTTAGCCTCCCCTTCCCCGTGATAGGGATCCTGACCTATTATGACCACTTTTGTGTTTTCAAAACTGCAATGATCAAAAGCGGAAAAAATTAACTCTTTAGGAGGGAAACAAGTTTGATTTTGGTATTCTTTCTCCACTCCTTTCATCAAATCCTGAAAATAAGGTTTTTCAATTTCGTCAGATAAAAAGGAGTTCCACTCGGAATTTAGTTTGATTTGCATATTATTCAAATTTACCGAGCTCTTTTTTTATAGCTAATTCTAATTTAGGTAAATAATTTTTTCCTATTTCATAAACTATCTCATAATCTAACATTTCATAATGATGTGAAATAAAATCTCGAAAACGAATGATTTTATCCCACTCGATTTCCGGATAATTATCCTGCAGTAAATTATGTTTTCTGGAAGTGTTTTTAACATTCTCGCCAATTGCCTGAAGCCTAGTAACGATAGCATCTAATACCATTTGTCCATATTCAGTAGCGACAAAATCTGTTGCAATATCAATTTCCGAAAATCTTTTATTGCAAATATTGATATGTTCTAAAATAGTTTCTAACGAATATTTATAAACGTCATTATACATAAATTAAATCATTTTTTATATTATTAAAAAAACGCTCCGAAATATGCGGTCCTTTTCTAACAATTTCAATTTTAGAATTCAATTTATTTTCTAAATAAGAATATAAACCCATTAAAATACTATAAGAAGGTTTACTAAATTCAACAAAGAAATCAACGTCACTATCAGGATTTTCTAACCCCTTAGCATAAGAACCAAACAAAGCGATTGTCACAACACCATATTTTTCTTTAAGGTATTGCTTGTCTTTTTGTAGCACATTGATTATCTCATCTTTTTTCATTAAACAAAGATAAAAAATAATACAGTCAAATTACTTTGTAACTTTGCAATCTTACAACTTAGCATATAAAATGATTTCGATTACAGAAAAAACATTACAGGATTTACAATTTCCAACCGTTCTTGAAACGATTTCTACAATCTGTAATACAGACATTGGAAAACAAAAAGCCTTAGAAATAACCCCTTTTAGAGATAAAGAAACTTTGATGCAGGCTTTAATGCAAACATCAGAGTATGTTTCCTCTTTTCAAAATAACAATGCGATTCCTAATCATGGCTTTGATGCCATAACACACGAAATTAAATTTCTGGCTATTGAAGACAGTTATCTTGAAGTGGGAAGTTTTAGAAAAATAGCTACCTTATCTTCTACGGTGAATTTTTTATTGACTTACTTTAAAAAATTTGATGATTACTATCCTTATTTAAATACCAGAGCCAACGAAGTAGAATTTACTAAAGAAATAATTACGTCGATAGATGCCATAGTTGACAAATACGGTGAGATAAAAGATAATGCTTCGCCTATGCTACAAGAAGTTCGTAGAAATATGAATCTTATACGCGGAAAAGTAAATCAGAGTTTTGGTGTGGCATTAACCCAATACAATAGTCTGGGTTATCTGGACGACATTAAAGAAAGTTTTGTTCAAAACCGTAGAGTTTTAGCAGTATTAGCTATGTATCGCCGTAAAGTAAAAGGATCAATTCTAGGAAGTTCAAAAACGGGTAGCATTGCTTATATCGAGCCAGAAGCCACCTTGATGTATTCTCGTGAATTGAGTAATTTAGAATACGAAGAGTCTGAAGAGATTATGCGTATTTTAAAACAATTGTCAAATGATATCAGGCCTTTTTTATCGCTGCTAATTCAATACCAGAATTTTCTAAGTGATATAGATGTGATTGCTGCCAAGGCAAAATACGCCAATAAAATTAACGGAATCCTGCCAACGATTACTGACGATCGTCGTCTTTATTTTAGAGATGCCTACCACCCTATTTTATATTTGAACAACAAAGAGAAAAGGGAAATCACACATCCACAGACTATTGAATTACAACAGGAAAACAGAATTATTGTAATTTCCGGTCCTAATGCTGGTGGTAAAACCATATCGTTAAAGACGGTTGGTTTACTTCAATTGATGCTACAGTCAGGTATGTTGATTCCGGTTCACGAACGCTCTGAAACGTTTTTATTCGATAGAATACTTACAGATATTGGTGACAACCAATCCATTGAAAATCACCTAAGTACTTACAGCTACCGATTGAAGAATATGAACTACTTCTTGAAGAAGTGCAATCGAAAAACGATGTTCTTGATTGATGAATTTGGTACTGGTTCTGACCCAGAATTGGGTGGAGCTTTGGCCGAAATATTCCTCGAAGAATTTTATCATAGGGAAGCTTTTGGAATTATCACAACGCATTATTCCAATTTGAAAATATTAGCAAATGAATTACCGTTTGCGACGAATGCTAATATGATGTTTGACGAAAAGTCGTTAGAGCCCATGTATAAATTAGCCCTGGGACAAGCTGGAAGTTCGTTTACTTTTGAAGTAGCTTTGAAAAACGGAATCCCTTTCAGTCTTATCAATAGAGCTAAAAAGAAGATTGAAGTTGGAAAAGTACGTTTTGACAAAACCATAGCCACACTTCAAAAAGAACGCTCCAAAATGGAGAAAACTTCACAAACATTAAAGGAAGAAGAAACCAAAGCGCGTGAAGAAGGAAAGAAAATGGAAACGATTAATGTCAAAATAAAACAAAAACTGGAAAGCTATCAGGAATTGTATGACAGCAATCAAAAAACAATATACATAGGTCAGAAAATTGAAGATATTGCCGAGAAATATTTCAATAATAAAAACAAGAAAGACCTAATAGGTGAGTTTTTAAAGATAATAGAAATAGAAAATTCGAAACGCAAGAAAGCCACACCAAAAGAGGTTAAAGCTATTGTTGCCAAGAAAAAGGAAGTCATTGAAGAAGTTACCGTTCAGGTAGAAGAAATTCGTGCAGCAAAAAAGGAAAAGAAACTCAAACCTGTAGTTGAAAAAATAAAACACATCCTGAAAGTAGGTGATCGCGTTCGAATGATAGACGGAAAAGCGGTAGGTAGTATTGATGTAATAGAGAAAAATAAAGCCACAGTAAATTATGGTATCTTTACTTCTAAGGTAAGCCTGGATTCATTAGAATTTGTGGAGGCCGCTAAGAAGTAGTGTTCAGTTATCTTATGGTAATTGCGAGGAACGACCTGTTCGTCGGGGCGAAAGCAATCACACTATGATATGTCGACAAACAAAATCGACAAACTGAGTCTTTACGAAGAACGAATCAATTACACTAAAACACATCGACAAGCAGAGTCATTGCGAGGAACGAAGCAAACACACTAAAACACATCGACAAACAAAATGAAAGCTTATTGGAACGGAAATACTGGATGAGATTGCTTCGTTCCTCGCAATGACTTATATTACCAAAATAGATTGAAGAAATACTCAATGAGATTGCTTCGGCCCTAGTAACGAATCAGCAAATAAAATGATTAAATGAATTAAATTCATTAAATTTCAAGTAATAAAAAAGTCTATATGAAACCAGGATTTATTTATATCATTACAAATAAATACCAAACAGTTGTTTATACTGGTGTTACGGCTAATCTTCCCCAACGTGTTTTAAATCATAAAGAAAAAAGAAATCCAAATTCATTCTCAGCTCGTTATAATTTAGACATATTAGTTTATTATGAACAATATCAATGGATTGGTGATGCGATTGCAAGAGAAAAACAAATAAAAGCAGGTTCAAGAGAGACGAAGAATGAATTGATTCGTTCGGTAAACCCAAATTGGATCGATTTATTTGATGAAATTAAAGATATTATGACAGAATAATAAACTAGTCTATAAACAGAAAACACAAACTGAGTCATTGCTAGGAACGAAGCAATCGCACTATAATATGTCGACAAACAGAGTACACAAACTGAGTCAATTCAAGGAACGAAGTAAACACACTAAAACAAGTAGACATACAAAGTGGACAAACAGAGTACACAATTAGAGTCATTGCGAGGAACGAAGCAAACACACTAAAACAAGTCGACAATAAAAATCGACAAACAGAGTACACAATTAGAGTCATTGCGAGGAACGAAGCAAACACACTAAAACAAGTCGACAATAAAAATCGACAAACTGAGTCTTTGCGAGGAACGAGGAAATTGAACTAAAATAAGCCCACAAACAAAATAGACAAACTGAGTCATTGCGAGGAACGAAGCAAACACACTAAAACAAGTCGACAATAAAAATCGACAAACAGAGTACACAATTAGAGTCATTGCGAGGAACGAAGCAAACACACTAAAACAAGTCGACAATAAAAATCGACAAACTGAGTCTTTGCGAGGAACGAGGAAATTGAACTAAAATAAGCCCACAAACAAAATAGACAAACTGAGTCATTGCGAGGAACGAAGCAAACACACTAAAACACATCGACAAACAAAATAAAAATTTATTGGAATGGAAATACTGTATGGGATTGCTTCGTTCCTCGCAATGACTTAGATTACGGAAATTAATTGGAACGGAAATACTGGATGAGATTGCTTCGTTCCTCGCAATGACTTAGATTACGGAAATAGATTGAAGAAATACTGGATGAGATTGCTTCGTTCCTCGCAATGACTTAGATTACGGAAATTAATTGGAACGGAAATACTGAATGAGATTACTTCGTCCCTCGCAATGACTTAGATTACGGAAATAGATTGAAGAAATACTGTATGAGATTCCATTGCTCCGTCTCTTGCAACACAACGAAATGACTCGGAATCTCGTCCCTCCAGGAACAATAAAACAATTAAAATGTATGCTAAACCTTCCTCAAAATAAAAAAATAATACTCTTTGATGGCGTTTGCAATTTGTGTGACTCAGCTGTTCAATTTGTTATTAAACACGATAAAAAAGATGTTTTTAGATTCGCTTCTTTACAGTCGGAGATTGGTCAGGAGATTATTAAACATATTGGAATTGACACGCAAAAAATTGATAGCATAATATTGTACCAACCCGGTATTGCTTATTATTATAAATCGGAAGCAGCATTAGAAATTGCAAAAAATCTTGGTGGGCTATTCTCGTTTGCAACAATTTTTAAAATTCTGCCTACAGCATTAAGCAATGTTATATATGATTACGTGGCCAAAAACCGTTACAAATGGTATGGTAAAAAAGATAGCTGTATGATTCCAACACTGGAATTAAAATCAAAATTTTTAGATTAAATAAAAAAACTGACTAATATCATATACTTTAGCTGTTGAATTTTCTATTTTTGAAATAAAAAAAGAAATATGAAAAACTTGGCACTATTTAATTGGGATAACGGTTCGATTATCATTGTTTTTGTCTTCGGTTTTGTTTGCATTGGTTTAGTTGCCGCAGTACTACTATTGATGAATAGCGATAAGAAAAAGAAATAAAAAAAGAGGATGCCTAGTAGACATCCTCTTTTTTTGTGTGTAATTGTAAAAATTAACTTCTGATTAATTTTCTGTATTTCAAACGTTTTGGAGTTAAATCACCACCTAAACGTTTCTTTTTATTTTCTTCATATTCAGAGAAACCACCTTCAAAGTAATACACTTCAGAATCACCTTCGAAAGCTAGAATGTGTGTACAAATTCTGTCTAAGAACCATCTGTCGTGAGAAATTACTACCGCACAACCAGCAAAGTTATCTAAACCTTCTTCAAGTGCACGCAAAGTATTAATATCCAAATCATTCGTAGGCTCATCCAGTAACAATACGTTTCCTTCTTCTTTCAAAGTCATTGCAAGGTGTAAACGGTTACGCTCTCCTCCTGAAAGTGTAGATACTTTCTTGTTTTGATCGCTACCACCAAAGTTAAAACGGCTTAAATAAGCACGAGAATTCACCTGGCGTCCTCCCATCATAATCAATTCTTGACCATCACAGAAGTTTTCCCAGATTGATTTATTAGGATCAATATTAGAGTGTGCTTGATCTACATAAGCGATTTTTACTGTATCTCCTATCGAAAACTCTCCAGCATCTGGCTTTTCTTCTCCCATAATCATTCTGAAAATAGTCGATTTACCCGCACCGTTTGGCCCGATAATTCCAACAATTCCAGCCTGAGGTAAAGTAAAGTTCAAGTTGTCATACAGTAATTTATCACCATATGCTTTAGCGACACCTTTTGCTTCTATTACATTAGTTCCTAAACGGGGACCATTCGGGATATAGATTTCTAATTTCTCGTCTAATGCTTTTTGATCTTCATTCAACAATTTATCGTAGTTCTGTAAACGTGCTTTTTGTTTCGTTTGACGACCTTTGGCTCCTTGACGAACCCAGTCCAACTCACGTTCCAAGTTTTTTCTTCTTTTAGAAACTACTTTTTCTTCTAAAGCCATACGGCTTGATTTTTGGTCTAACCAAGAAGAGTAATTCCCTTTCCAAGGAATACCTTCTCCTCTATCCAACTCTAAAATCCATCCTGCTACATTATCAAGGAAATATCTATCGTGCGTTACAGCGATAACTGTTCCTGCGTATTGCGCTAAATGTTGTTCTAACCAAAGTACACTTTCCGCATCCAAGTGATTCGTAGGCTCATCCAGTAACAAAACATCAGGTTGTTGCAATAACAAACGACATAGAGCCACACGACGGCGTTCTCCACCAGAAAGGTTTTTTATAGGAGTATCAGCATCTGGAGTACGTAATGCATCCATAGCTATTTCTAATTTAGTATCAATTTCCCAAGCACCAAGAGCATCAATTTTATCTTGCAATAAAGCCTGACGGTCCATCAATTTCTCCATTTTGTCAGCATCTTCATAAACCTCAGGAAGACCAAAACTATCATTGATTTGATTGAACTCTTCTAGAACTGCCATTGTTTCGGCAACACCTTCACGTACAATTTCGATAACCGTTTTACTGTCATCAAGAATTGGTTCTTGCTCTAAATAACCAACACTGTAACCTGGAGCAAATACTACATCACCTTGGTAATTTTTATCAACCCCGGCAATAATTTTTAATAATGAAGATTTTCCTGATCCGTTAAGACCTAGAATACCAATTTTAGCTCCGTAGAAAAAGCTTAAATAGATGTTTTTAAGAACGGGTTTATCTGCTCCTTGATAAGTTTTACTCAATTTTGACATTGAGAAAATTACTTTTTTATCGTCTGACATAATTTTTATTTAATTGTATTAATGAATTATTGGCTAATTGAAAATATCTTAAAACAGTTCAATCCACAATAGGCACTAAAAATTCGTTTAATTTTTACGCTGCAAAGGTATTATTTTTTTAGGAACAAAACACGCATATATTAGTTGTTGAAAAATGCTTTTTAGTAAAAGATAAATAAACCAACAGATGGAAAACTTCATTACTAAATGGAAGGATTTAAATTATTACATTCACAAATTGAATATAAATATCCTCGTTAATTATTGTAAATATTCCTGATGAACTTAATTAATTGTTTTCAAATTTCAAATCCGTAATTAAAAATTCGCTTCCTGAATTAAGGATGTTATTAATCACAATATTAACATCATTTCTTTCTACTAATTTTTTCACTAAACTTAAACCAATTCCCGTACTACTTTCTCCACTAGACCTATTGCCTAATGTTTGAAACATTTCGAAAACTAATTTATGGTATTTCTCATCAATTCCTGGACCGTTATCTAAAACCGATAAGGAATTAGCTTCAGGATCAAATGCTATTGTGATTACAATTTTATCTTTATCATTATATTTTATGGCATTCGATAAAAGGTTAGATAATATTTGATGAAATGCTATAGGTTGAAAAAGAATTTCATGATTTAAGTTTACTTTTTCTATATGTACTTTCTCTGAATGATTTATAAGTTTTAATACCCCATCTAATGCATCAGCGATATTTACATTTACTTTTCCTTCATTGTTTTGAACATTTTTACTGTAATAGAGTAAATCTTCTATAAGTTTTGACATACTTTTAGAAGAAGTCTTCACCATATCAAACAACACAGCAAGCTCACTTTTGTCATTATCAATAATATGATCCTCTTCAATTAAATCAATTAAAACTTGAATATTACCCAAAGGAGTTTTTAAATCATGCGCTATAATATGTGCGAACTGTTCTAATTCATTATTTTTTTGAACTAGTTTTTCATTCAAGCCTTTTAATTCTTGCTCGTAATCCCATATACGTAAAAAAGAATCTACTTTTTTACGTGTAACTTCAGTAATTAACGGTTTGAATAAAAAATCAATAGCTCCTAAATCATACGCTTTGCTTAAATACTTTGGCTCGTCACTTATTGCAGTTACAAAGATTGTAGGTATAAATTTGGTGTCGGGGTGATTCTTTACAATCTCAACAAATTCGTAGCCATCCATATCTGGCATTTGAACATCAACTAAAATTAATGATATTTTATTTTTTAATAATATTTGTAAAGCCTCATTCCCTGATAGACAGGTAATGATCTCTCTATCAGGACGCTCAAGTATGCTTTTTAAAGCAACCAGATTTTGAGGTAAATCATCTACTAATAAAAGTGTATGTTTTTTATTCGACATTAAGATTGAGTTTTTTAATTATATTATTTACTGTTAAAACATTATGATTATTATATAGACTTATAGCTGATTGTGGCATTACATCAAATTCAGCTTCATTGTAATCTTGCACTATGGTTAAACCCCCATTTTCAGCTATTTGTTTCAAACCTTTGGCACCGTCTTTATTAGAACCTGATAATAGTATTCCACAACAATACTCTTTTAAAACATAAGAAAATGATTCGAAAGTAACATCAATCGAAGGACGACTGTAATTCACTTTCTCAGAATTGTCTAATGAAAAACTTAAATTTTCCTCTAATAATAAATGATAATCCGTTGGGGCTGTATAGATATACGCATTTTTAATAAATTCTTTATCTTCGGCTTCTTTAACGGTATAATGAGTATGTAACTGTAAATGTTTTTCTAGCATTGAACTGGCATTTTTCAACCTGTGTAAAACAATAACAATAGGAATCTGTAGCCTTTTATCCAATCCTTTAAGAATGGATAAAATACAATCAAAAGAACCCGCTGAACCACCAATTATAATCATTTCCATATTATTTTATTTTTTGGAAGATTTTCTGTTCTTTATCAATTTCTTTAAATTTATCAAAAACAGTACTAAATCGTAACGATTCTTTATTACCTAAAGCCAAGAATCCATGAATAGGCAAACTATCATAAAATAAATTTATCACTTTATTTTGTAACTCTTCATTAAAATAGATTAAAACATTACGACATAAAATAAGCTGACATTCTTTAAAAACTCCATCAGCAACTAAATTATGTTTTGTAAATAGGATGTCTTTTTTTAATTCCGAATTTATCATTGATTTTTTTCCGTCAGATACAAAATACTCATTCAATGATTCTTTGCCTCCACTAGAAAAATAATTATTAGAATACTCTTTGAAATCTTTATTCGAATAAATCCCTTTTTTAGATTTTGAAATAGCATTATCACTTATATCTGTAGCATACAATCTAGATTTATGAAGTAAATTTAATTCTTTTAATAGAATAGCCAAAGAATAAGTTTCTTCTCCAAAAGAACAGCCAGCACTCCAAATATTGATTTTAGGATAGCTTTCCAAATAAGGAAATACTTTTGTTCTCAAAGATTTATAGAAAGAAGGGTCTCTAAAAAACTCGCTTACATTAACTACAATTTCATTTATAAATTCGTTGAACTTTTCAGGATTATTTATCAATTCAAATTTTAAACTGAATATTGATTCCAACTTTGAAACCTCCATATACCTATTTATTCGCCTAAGCAGAGATGCTCGGGAATATCCAGAAAAGTCGTAACCATAATGCTTATTTATTAGAAGAATTATATCTTCAAGGTCATCGAATGTCATCATTTATTTGTAAATCCAAATACTAATTAAAGAAATAAGCTGTTGAATGTCTATTGGTTTAGACTGGTAATCTGATGCTCCTGCATTTAAAATTTCCTCTCTATCCCCTTTCATTGCTTTAGCAGTAAGAGCAATTATAGGAAGATTTTTCCATTTTGCATTTTCCCTTATTTTTCGGGTAGCCTCAAATCCATCCATTTCTGGCATCATTATATCCATTAAAACTATATCTATATCCGTATTTTTAGAAAGAACTTCAAGAGCTTCGATTCCGTTAAAAGCAGTTGTTATTGAAGCTCCTTTAGCTGTCAAAGCACTCGAAAGCGCATATATATTACGAATATCATCGTCAACAATCAGAATTTTTTTGTCTTTCAATATATCTCCACCTAATAAATTATGAGTCGCAATACTTGTTTTTTTATCAGTAGTTTCAACCGTGTCTAAAAATAAAAGTAACTCATCCTTTAACCTTTCGGTTACATTATTAGTTTTTATAACGACGCCATTGGCACTGTTTTGAAGTACTAATTCTTCCTCTTCTGTTAATTCCTTTCCTGTATTTACAATGATATTAATATCCTTGTTTTTTGAAATTTTTCTGAGTTCTGATATATTCTCAATATTTTTTGAATCTGGCAAACCAATATCCATTATTGCACAATCTATATCATCATTTTTTAAAATATGTTCGGCTTCTTTAAATGTATGTGCTTGTATGCAAATAACATTTCTATCACAGTTATGAATTAGCTCTTTAATGGAATAATTAAGATTTACATCATCTTCCAAAATCAGAACTTTTTTGAACACTTTATTTATCTGTACGTCGATTGAATCAAAAGCATTTTTAAGTTTTTCAGTTGTTATGGGTTTCACTAAGAAACCAAATGCACCCATTTCTTTTGCCAATTTTTCCCTATCCATACCTGACATTACATGCACTGGAATATGTTTTAATTCCTTGTCCTCTTTCAGCCATTTTAAAACTGTCCATCCATCAATTCCTGGAAGTTTCATGTCCAGAATAATAGCTTTTGGTTTGTATTTTTTAGCATATTGATATCCTGTTTCTCCCTGATAAGCTACAACAGCTTTAAAGCCATTTTCATGGGCTACTTTCATCAATATCTCCGCAAAAGCAGCATCGTCTTCAATAATCAAAATCGTCTTGTCATCTGGAGACAGTAATTTTCTATCATCATCAAGATGCTCCGTTAAATCTATAGTGTCTACTGACGGTTTTATCGTTTCATCCTGTTTTGTTTCAACCTTTCTATCAACAATAGATTCATTTTGTTTTAGAGATTCAATTTGATAAATTGCAGGAATATATACACTGAACACACTACCTTTATTGAGTTCACTATTAAAGTCAACTTCTCCTCCCAAAAGGATTGCTAACTCTTTTGAAATAAACAAACCTAATCCTGTACCCCCATATTTTCTACTGGTAGAACTATCTGCTTGTTGGAAAGTTTGAAATAATTTCTTTTTATTTATATCTGATATTCCAATTCCATTGTCTTTAATTTGAATACATACTATTTCATCTGATTTTAATTTATTCAAAAACGGGGAAACGAAATCTTTTTTCTCTTTTCCTGATGAAAAACTTAATGAAACCTTTCCTTTTTCAGGTGTAAACTTTAAAGCATTTGACAGGAAATTTTTAAGAATTTGTTCAAGTTTTCCTATATCAGTATTTAGTTTTCTAGGGCAATCTTCAGAGACAGTTGTGGAAAAATCAATTTTCTTTTTCTCCATTTGAGCTCTGAATAATCCATCCATATCAGAGAATACACGCTCTACAATAGTTTCTTCAGGGTAAATTTCAACTTTTCCAGCTTCGATTTTAGAAATATCTAAAATATCAGTTATTAAATTCAGTAAATCTTTTCCAGAGGAGTTAATAACCGATAAATTATCTATTTGACCATCTGATAAATTACCCCCACTATTTTCTTTTAAAAGATCCGAAAGAATTAAAATACTGTTTAAAGGTGTTCGTAATTCATGGGACATATTCGCTAAAAACTCCGACTTATATTTACTGCCTTGAGCAATTTCATCAGCTTTAATATTTAATTCCTCTTGAGCAATAACCAATTCATCATTCTTTATACCAATTTCATAGTTTTTGTTTTCAAGCTCTCTTCCTTTTTCTTCTAAATAAGCATTGGTTTTCTCTAACTCAGCAGCTTGATTTCTCAACTCTTCTTCAGATTGTTGCAAGAGCATAGTGTGTTTATTTAACTCATCATTGCTTTGTCTTAATTCTTCTTCCTGTACCTGAAGTGTATTATTCTTTTGATTAATTTCGTTGACAGAAATTTTTAATTCTTCATTTCGAATATAAACTTCAATTGCATTTCCTATAGAGTCAGATACCGTACTCATTAATTTCTCATGACCTGCACTAAAATTTTCAAGTGATCCAATTTCTATTACACCAATCACGTTATTCTTATAGGATATAGGTGTGATTAAAACGTTAAAATAAGGAGATTTCCCAAGTGAAGAGGATATATAAGAGTATTCATTTGGTAAATTATTTAAGCATTTTTGTTGATTTGATTTAACGGCTTCACCTACTAACCCATCGCCAATTTTAATAACATTTGGCGTGTTTACATCATCAGCATATCCTCCTATTTTATACAATTGATCTGGATTATCAGTCTTATTTATAAAATAAAAATTAGCCTGACATCCCTGAGTTATTTTTACTAAAGTTTGACAAATATTCATTCCAAATTCATGCAAATCCGTTGAATCCAGAATGGATTGATTTATCTCAAAAATGTTCTTTCTCATTTCATTAATTTCAACAGATTCATTGTATAATCTACTTAATTCCAATGACATTGAATTCAAAGATTTATTTAATGTGTCATTAGGACTCCTTAGGTTTATTTGGGAACCATAGTTTCCTGAACTAATTTTTGATGAAAGTTCAAACTGTTCTTTCATACCTTGTAATAACTGATTGAATGAATTGCTAATATCAACAAACTCTGAATTTCCTGAAAAAACAGGATTGCCTATGATTTTTCCCTGCGAAATTTTCTTTATTGTTGTAGATATGAAGTTTA
The DNA here is from genome assembly GCF_023278045.1 of Flavobacterium sp. K5-23. Classification (NCBI taxonomy): domain Bacteria; kingdom Pseudomonadati; phylum Bacteroidota; class Flavobacteriia; order Flavobacteriales; family Flavobacteriaceae; genus Flavobacterium; species Flavobacterium sp. K5-23. The sequence continues at coordinate 2,618,736 of NZ_CP056783.1, read as the reverse complement.
GAGATTTTGATAAATTATTGACTAATTTATATAATAGAAAAAATGTAATAATTAGGAATAAGGTCATTATCGAAAATAAAATGATAATGGATTTTAAAGCGGACTGCTTTTCTTTATTAGTATAATTTAGAACTGATTCTAAATTATTACCTTCTAATTCTGTTAACGTTGAAATTATTGATGATGATTTTTCCCACCATAAATGAGGAGACAAATTTAATTTATCTCCTATAATCATTTCAGAATCTATATTGTGAGATTTAAAAACATTCGAATTCCTAAATTTATTCAAATCTTTATTTAAATTATCGAATGTAAAATTAGTTAATGTGAAATTGGCATCGCCTACATAATCTTTGCCGTTAAAATATAATTCCAATAATGAATAATCAAGTCCTTGATGATTTTGGGAATTTATTAATTTTTGTAAAACGGTACCTCTTTCTAATAAGGCTGATTCTTTTAATATTACATAATTATAATAATTATTTACCAATTCAGACAATTTGGAAGACTCACATTCAATTATTTCTCTTTTAATTAAATTATTTAATATTTTATTAAAAGCTGAATATTTAACATAAGCAGTTGCTGGCGTTTCTTTTTCATTTTCAATATTAGATTGTAGTTCTTTTAAAGAAGTTAGTAAAGCTTTGAGATTTTTAGAGATTATTGTGTCTTTGATTTGTGTTTTTAAAAACCAATCAATAGTTTTTTTCTTCTCTTCCTTATACCTCTCTTTTTTGGTAACATCAAAATAAGAATAATTATAGTACCCTCTCTCAAAACTAATCTCAGAAATTCCTCTTGAAAGAACAGCTATATTCTTTATCTTTTCTGTGCTAGAATCAATATTTTTATAATCATCTAAAGAAGTTTTAATATTAGAAATAGTCATATAAATTAGCCCTGAGATTGGCAACAATAAGACTAAAATTAATTGAGATTTGATTGATAATGATTTCCACATATCTAGAGTAGGTTTATTTTTAGCTAAATATAATATTTAAATTTAAATATAAAACCAAAAAAAAGCACTAAATCAATAGTGCTTTAAAAAAATTATAAGAATACTATTAAAGCCTTCCTTTAAGGGAACTGAATACCCATGCATTTGCTAAAAAACCAACACCAACTGCAGCAAAACCCCATCCAGACACTTCACTGTACCTAAAGGCACCAAGCCCTATTAATAAAAAGCCCATTATAACCATTATAAAAGTTGCCCATCCCAGGATGGTATTTTTATTCATTCCCATAATTGTGTTATATATTAGTTAAAGCAAATATCGTAAATATTACTCTTTAATTGAAAATATTATATAGCATTTCTCTTAACAAATCTGAATTTGACATTGCATTTGCACCCACTCCTTTACTTTTCACATCTATTTCTCTTAATGAAGCCACTATATGACTTACTTTTTTCATAGGGTAATTCTTCAAGGCCACATCATATTCCTTCAAGAAAAAAGGATTGACTCCTAAAACGGTTGCAACATTTTTTGGGTTTCTGTCTTTTAAACCATGGTATTTTAGCAATTGAATAAAGAAACCAAAAACTAAACTTGTAGTAACCACCATAGGATTGTCTTTGGGATTATTGGCGAAATTTTCGGCAATGGTGTAAGCCTTTAATTGGTTACGTTCCCCTATTGCTTTTCGCAATTCAAATACATTGAAATCCTTGCTGAAACCTATATTTTCCTCAATATGTTTAGGAGTAATTGCACTTCCTACAGGGAGGATAATTTGCAACTTTTCAAGTTCATTGTTTATTTTACTCAAATCGGTTCCTAAAAACTCAACGAGCATCGCGGAAGCTTTGGGTTCAATAGTATATTTTTTACCAGCCAAAATACGCTTAATCCAGTCACCTACTTGATTTTCATATAATTTTTTACTTTCGAAAACAACTCCAGATTTCGCAAGGAGTTTAGTTGTTTTTTTACGTTTGTCTAAGGTTTTATACTTGTAACAAACTACCAAAACAGTCGACGGCATAGGATTTTCGGCATAACTTTCCAGCTTATCAATGGTGCGGCTTAAGTCTTGTGCTTCTTTGACAATTACCACTTGGCGTTCGGCCATCATAGGGTAGCGCTTCGCTGTAGAAACAATATCTTCAATTGACACATCGCGTCCATACAAAACAGTTTGATTGAATCCTTTCTCTTCTTCAGACAAGATGTTTTTTTCTATATAATCTGATAATTTGTCAATATAATAAGGCTCTTCACCCATCAAAAAATAGATGGGTTTAATGTTGCCGCTTTTTATATCATTTACAATTTTTATTACCTCGTCCATTTAATTTGTTGGTTTAAGGTTTAATGTTTAAGGTTTGTTGCATCTTGTACAACTTTAGACCTAAAACTTTAAACTAAATAACTATTTTTGCTTTATGCAGAAACTCAATTTTTCTTCCTATCCATTCCGATTCAAAAATAGCGAAAATAAAGTGTCTATTTTTGATGAAATCAGGAAAAAATTTATCATTCTCACACCCGAGGAATGGGTTCGTCAGCATGTTGTGCAGTTTTTATTAGAAGAGAAAAAATATCCAAAATCATTAATAAATGTTGAAAAAGTACTAAAAGTCAATGGTTTGAACAAAAGATATGATGTTGTTGTATTTAATTCTGATGGTTCAATTCTCGTACTTATTGAATGTAAAGCGCCTCAAATTAAAATAGCCCAAGCCACCTTTGACCAAATAGCACGTTATAATATGACTATGAAAGCCGATTTTTTGATGGTTACCAATGGTTTGAATCATTACTTTTGTCAAATGGATTTTGAAAATGAAAAATATGAGTTCTTAAGAGAACTTCCTGATTTCAGATAAGAGCTTAATCACGATCGAAATGAAAATTCAAACTTTAAAAAATAATACTTTTGAAAAAAATAGCAGTTGTAATACTTAATTGGAATGGAGTTAAATTATTAGAGCAATTTTTGCCATCCGTAATTCAATATTCTCCAGAAGCAACCGTTTATCTAGCAGATAATGCCTCTACGGATGATTCCATCTCTTTTGTAATGGCAAATTTCCCAACAATAAAAATTGTAAAAAACAAGGAGAACTTAGGTTTTGCAGGAGGTTACAACGAGGCATTAAAACATATAGATGCTGAAATATTTGCTTTAGTAAATTCAGATATCGAAGTGACCGAAAACTGGTTAAAGCCCATTATTGAAACTTTCGAAAAAGAACCTTTAACAGCCATTGTTCAACCAAAAATATTAGATTTTAAGAACAAAGAATATTTTGAATATGCTGGTGCAGCTGGCGGTTTCATTGACAAATATGGCTATCCATATTGTAGAGGTAGAATTTTTGATACTGTAGAAAAGGATAATGGCCAATACGATGATAATTGCGAAATCTTCTGGGCATCAGGAGCTTGTTTTTTTATTAGAAGTTCTGTTTACAATGAATTACAAGGTTTTGATGCTGATTTTTTTGCCCATCAAGAAGAAATTGACTTATGCTGGAGAGCCATTAACAAAGAGCATCAAATCAAATATAATTCGGAATCTGTTGTATACCATGTAGGAGGAGCTACCTTACAACAAGGCAATCCAAGGAAAATTTTTTTGAATTTCAGAAATTCATTATTAATGTTAACCAAAAACTTACCCCAAAAATCCCTATATTGGATTTTATTTTGCCGAATGATTTTGGACGGTGTTGCGGGAATTCAATTTATTTTAAAAGGTAATTTTGCTCATTTCACAGCTATTCTAAAGGCACATTTTTCTTTTTATCGTTTATTTTCAATTAGTTATGACAAAAGAGAGACAATTCAGACTGAAAAATACTATAAAACACGTAGTATTGTTTATCAATATTACGTGAGTTTTGGCAAGGTCTTTGTTAAATGATTTTAACAGTATTTAACAATCAATATTTAATATTAAAAAACTAACTTTGGTATTCACCTTTTAATTTAACCCTAATTTTTATGAAAAAAATTGTAATTACCCTGTCTATCCTTATGGCATTGACTTCATGTGTATCTAAGAAGAAATACACTGACCTGGAAGCAAGAAATAAAGAAACTCAAGATTTATTAAATTCTTGTACTGTAAAATTAAATTCATGTTTGGAGGAGAAAGCTGGACTAACCGCTACTGTTGCTGGTTTAAAAGACCATAACCAAACTCTTATATCTACTTCAAAAGATATGACGATATTGACTACTAAAGGTGCTGAAAACATTGAAAAAGCATTAGAGTCTATCAAAGAAAAAGATTTGAAAATTACAAGGATGCAAGACGCGTTAACTAAAAAAGACAGTGTAACACTTGCTTTAGTAACAAGTTTAAAAAGCTCAGTTGGAATTTCTGATCCAGATATTGAAATTAACGTAGAAAAAGGAGTTGTATTTATCTCTATTGCTGATAAATTATTATTCAAAACTGGAAGCTATGATGTATCAGACAAAGCTAAAGGAGTATTAGCTAAAGTAGCTAAAGTAGTAAATGACAAACCTGATTTTGAATGTATGGTAGAAGGTCATACTGATAGCGTACCTTACAACGGAAGCGGAATATTACTTGACAACTGGGATTTAAGTGTGAAACGTTCTACTTCAATCATCCGTGTATTAACGAATGAATTAGGAGTTAAACCATCACAATTGATTGCTGCAGGTAGAAGTTCTTACATTCCATTAGTAGCAAATGATTCAGCTGATAACAGAGCTCGTAATAGAAGAACTCGTATCGTTGTTTTACCAAAAATCGATCAATTCTATGATATGATTGAAAAAGAAATGAAAAAACAGAAACAATAAAAAAGTGATCAGTTTTTAGTGATCAATTTTCAGATTGCATAAAAAAAACGTCTTGAGAAATCGAGACGTTTTTTTGTTTTTACTAAACACTAACCCCGACGCTTCGGGACTGAACACTAAATAACTTCTATAGAATATCCAAACTTCCTTTTCCCTCTCTTACTACAATAGGTTCATCTCCAGATAAATCAATTATGGTTGATCCTACATTATCTCCATATCCGCCATCAACAACCAAATCAACAAGATTCTGCCATTTTTCAAAAATTAATTCTGGGTCTGTAGTGTATTCAATTACATCATCATCATCATGAATAGAAGTAGAAACAATTGGATTTCCTAACTTGCGAACAATTTCTAGTGCTATTGAATTGTCAGGAACACGGATACCAACAGTGGTTTTCTTCTTAAATTCTTTGGGTAGATTATTATTTCCTGGTAAAATAAAAGTATACGCACCCGGTAATGCTCTTTTTAAAATTTTAAATGTTGATGTTTCAATTTGCCTTACATAGTCTGAGATATTACTTAAATCGTGACAAATGAAAGAAAAATTAGCTTTCTCCAGTTTGATTCCTTTTATTTTAGCAATCCGTTCCAGCGCTTTTGTATTAGTAATATCACAACCCAATCCGTAAACGGTATCCGTTGGGTAAATTATCAATCCTCCGTCTTTCAACACCTTAACTACTTTAGCAATAGCCGCTTCATTAGGATTGTCTGGGTATATTTTTATAAATTGTGCCATTTTTTTTTGTTTAAAGTATAAAATGTTCAAAGTTTAATATGTTTAAAGTTCTTCTTACCGACAACTTTAAACCTTAAACCTGAAACAAAATTTTAACCAATAATATCTAATTTTGCAAAACGCAATAATAATTTCTTAATTCCTCCTACCTCAAATTTAATCTCAGCCTTTTTATCTGCTCCCACTCCCTCGATATTTAATACTTCACCTCTACCAAAACGCTCATGCATTACCAGATTACCAGAGACTAATTTATTATCAAATAAATTTGCGGCTCCAGAAGAAGAACTCCCGGTTACTGGTTTCAATTTACGAATATTTACATCCGGTTTAGGCTCATTGTCTGTATTATATTTAGGAGGTGTTCCATTTGATGGTTTTGCCAATCGCATTTTTGACTTATCAACATCCCCAAAAACATCTTTGTCTATCAATGATTTATAACGATAATTAGATTCCGCAGGAGTAAGATATTCCAAATATTGACCGTCAATTTCTTCGATAAAACGCGAAGGCTCACTATCTGTCAGTTTTCCCCAACGGTAACGGGATTGCGCATAGGTTAAATAGGCCTGGTGTTCAGCACGGGTTAACGCCACATAAAACAATCGGCGTTCTTCTTCCAGTTCGCTTCGAGTACTCATACTCATTGCTGATGGGAATAAATCTTCTTCCATTCCTACTGCAAAAACATGCGGGAATTCCAGTCCTTTGGCTAAATGTATGGTCATCAATGCCACACGGTCTTCATCGGATGTGTCTTTGTCTAAATCAGTAGCCAAGGCCACATCTTCCATAAATTCAGATAAAGCACCACGTGCCCCATCAATTTCTTTTTGACCTTCAGTAAAATCTTTAAGACCGTTTAGTAACTCTTCAATATTTTGAATTTTAGCCATTCCTTCCGGAGTAGCATCTTTTTTTAATTCCTGTACCAATCCCGTTTTTTTAGAAACGTGATCCGTTATAAAAAAAGCATCGTGATTTTCATTTAAAGCCTGAAAACTCTGAATCATAAGCACAAAATCTTTCAGTTTCTGTTTTGTCCCTGAATTCAACTTGAGATCTATTTTATCAATATTTTGCATTATTTCAAATATTGATCGCTTGTAATGATTAGCAGCAACAGTCAGTTTTTCAACTGTGGTATCGCCAATTCCTCTTGCTGGATAATTAATTACACGCATCAAGGCTTCTTCATCTTTTGGATTGATGACCAATCTCAAATAACAAAGCACGTCTTTGATCTCTTTTCTTTGATAAAATGACAATCCACCATAAATACGGTATGGAATATCTCTTTTTCTCAAAGCGTCCTCCATTGCACGGGACTGTGCATTGGTACGGTACAAAATAGCAAACTGACCATTCGTCATTTGGTTTTGCATTTTTTGTTCGAAAATGGTACTGGCGACAAAACGGCCTTCCTCGGCATCAGTTAAGCTTCTATGCACTTTTATTTTTGGTCCAAATTCATTTGCCGTCCAAACGATTTTATCCAGTTTGACTTTATTTTTGTCAATGATGGTATTAGCCGCTTCCACAATATTTCTTGTAGAACGGTAGTTTTGTTCTAATTTATAGGTTTTTACCCCTTCATAATCTTTTTGGAAATTCAGGATGTTATTGATATTCGCACCACGGAAGGCATAAATACTTTGAGCATCATCTCCAACCACACATATATTTTGGAATTTGTCTGAGAGCGCACGAACAATCAAATACTGAGAATGGTTTGTATCTTGGTACTCATCTACCATTATATATCTAAAACGGTTTTGATATTTTGAAAGTACTTCGGGAAAACGGGTAAGCAATTCATTGGTTTTCAATAATAAATCATCAAAATCCATCGCACCCGATTTGAAACATTTATCTACATAAGCTTGATACAGCTCGCCCATCCTTGGTTTTTTGGACATTGCATCGGCTTCTTGTAAATCTCTATCGTTGAAATAAGCTTTAACGGTAATCAGATTATTTTTAAAATTAGAAATCCTACCTAAAACCTGTTTGGGTTTGTAAACATCCCTATCTAATTGCATTTCCTTAATGATACCTGATATTGCACGAAGTGAATCCTGGGAATCGTATATGGTGAAATTAGATGGATACCCTAAAAGAGACGCTTCTGAACGTAATATTTTGGCGAAAACAGAGTGAAAAGTTCCCATCCAAAGGTTTTTTGCTTCACTGGAACCAACAATATCTGAGATACGTTTTTTCATTTCACGTGCCGCCTTATTCGTAAAAGTAAGCGACAATATATTAAAAGCATCTATCCCCTGATGCATTAAATAAGCAATTCTTATAGTTAATACACGAGTTTTACCTGAACCGGCACCTGCAATGATTATCATAGGTCCTTCTTTCTGTAATACAGGTTCGCGTTGTGCTTCGTTTAATTGGGAAATATATTGTTGCATGTAGATTTTCTATTTATGCAAAAATAAGAATTTAAGAATTAATAAAAGAGTATATATCGCATCCATATTTGTATACAAAGAAAAAGATAATTAGGAACAAAAACTCAAGGTAATAACGTATTATTTATTCCAAAAAACATCATAAGCAAAGCGAATCAATGTCCCTACAACTACCACTAAAAAGAAAATCCTGATAAATCCATTCCCTTTATTTATGGCTAGTTTAGCTCCTATCCACCCGCCAAGCGCATTGCTTGCTGCCATAGGTAAAGCTATTGCCCAAATGATTTTTCCTTTAATGATAAATAAGCAAATCGAACCAAAATTAGTCGATAGATTAACCATTTTAGCATTGGCAGAAGCGTGAAGAAAATCAAAACCCATTAAAGCTATGAACGCAACTACAAAGAAACTACCGGTTCCAGGACCGATAAAGCCATCATAGAAACCAACAATTACACTTATCATAACGGCATTAATAATTTGCGTCTTTTCAGATAAGTTTTTCTCAATATGTTGACCAAAATTTTTCTTGGCATAGGTATAAATCGCTAGTAATGAAAGTATAAATAACAGTAAAGGCTTCATAAAATCATTACTCATATAAGTCAGCAGTGTCGAACCTAAAAAAGCAGAAGGCAATGATACTCCCATCATTATCAGCAATAACTTCCAGTTCATTTTTACCTTTTTCAAATATTGATATGCAGCAAAAGAAGTCCCACTAAATGCAGGTATCTTCAGCGTTCCTATTACTGTAGACACAGGTAAATTTGGCAATAGAATTAATCCAGCGGGTGTTTGAATTAATCCTCCACCACCTACAATTGCATCAATGAAACCAGCAGCGAATGCTGCAATACAAAGCAAAATAATGATATATGACTCCATTTATAAATAGTATTAAAATACAGCAATTCCTTTTTAGAATAAAACTTTGATAATTTTTGGTAAAAATACTATTCCGTTTATTTATTAACCTACAATTGAAGAAGAAATAGCATCAAAAAGTATATTTTTGTTTATCTAAATTTAAAACCAAATGGAATCTACTACTATAATTGAAATAATTGCCTACACTCTTCCATCATTAATTACAGGTGGAGTTGCTTACTTTTTATTCGATTCGCATTTTAAAGACCAGCAAAACACTAGACGTTGGTTGTTACAAAAAGACAATCAATCAGGGACATTACCTCTTAGACTGCAAGCGTACGAGAGAGTAACTTTGTTTATGGAACGCATCAATCCATCACAATTGATGATACGCATCAATCCCCTTTCTGAAGATAAAAACGATTATCAAAATCTTGTTATCGCTCAAATCGAACAAGAATTCGAACATAATTTAGCTCAACAAATTTATATATCTGAAGAGTGCTGGTCTATTATAGTAACCGCTAAAAACGCTACTATTCAAATGATACGTTTGGCAGCAAAAAACGAAAAAGTATCTAATGCCGATAGTTTACGCGAAGTGGTAATTAGTGATTTAATAGAAAAGCAATCTCCAAGTTATGCTGCTCTAGCTTACATAAAAAATGAAGTAGGCCAATTGTTTTAATACAAAACGCCTGATTTTAATACTATTCTCATCCAATTGCTTTCTTTCAGTCAATTAGATGAGATTTTTTTTATTCGATCAACAATCTATTCAATTGAAACTGTTCTGTCTCATTCAATTCCGGTAGAATACGAGTTAACGAAGCTTTCATTTCTTCTTTCTTAATTAAAGCCCTAAGATTATCTCTTCCAAATTTAGTAAACTGCCACGTATGATGAGTAGTAGAGTTCACTAGATTTTTTAAAACAACATCATTAAAAACACGAAAAGCAATCAATTTTTCTAAGGCTTTTTGTCGGGTTGTAGCTTCATATTTAGTAGAGGAATATGAAACAAGTTCGTTAATTAATTCTTCTCTATTTGTCGAGTAATTTGGAGTAGAAATAGCCAGTGAAAGCCAAAGTGTCTTTAAATTATAATCGTTAAAACCTATCCAATCTTTAGTTTTATCCAAATAGGAAGCACGATGTTCGGGAAAATTATTCCATAATTGATACAATGCAAATTCCTGTGTCTGATAGGATTTGTCTTCTAATAACGTCTCATATAGCGTTCTAAAATCTTCTGGTATTTTAGTTAAAGAACTTGCAACCGCTTGTCTAACTTGGATATTTTGAGTATCCAAAGCAAGTTTCAACAAATTCCTTTTGGCAAAGAAATTTTCATTTTTTAACTGATTAATAACTGCTTCTTTAACTGTACCATAGACGTCTGAATTTAGAATTTCCACAAAAAAATCTTCTTTTTCCGAAAGTGGTTTTCTTTTCATACTTTCGACATCTAACAACAGTTTTGTCGTTTTATTTTTACTTAATAACTCATTAGCTAACTGATTGTTAAATACCGTTGATTCAAGCCATTCTTTACTATAGGAATCCAAATCATAATCGGATACTTTTTTAATTTCATCAAAGAAATCTTGGGTAATCACTGTTTGAAAAGAGTGTTTTTTTAAATAATTTCGAACCGCTTTATTAAATGCCTTGTCCCCGATTGCGTTATGCAACACAAACAAAGACCAAGCTCCTTTTTGATAAAAACTCAGCGAACTTGCTTTGGCATTCAAAACCGGAATGGTGTCCGTTCTTGAAGCATATTTTATATTCTGTGCTGATTCGTATAATTTAGAATAGAAATAATCATCTCCAAAAATATCGCGTTCTGCCAATAAAGCGTAATAAGTTGCAAAACCTTCTTGTAACCAATGATGCTTCCCGCTTTGGGCAGTAATTAAATTCCCAAACCATTGATGCGCTAATTCATGTGCATTTACATTAATATAATTTCGATCTTCAAAACCTATGGTATCCACAATATATCGGGTTGAAAAAAGTGTGGCCGATGTGTTTTCCATCCCAGCATAAAGGAAATCTCTAACGGGAATTTGTTTGTATATTTCCCAGGGATACTTCACTCCTATTTTCTTTTCCAAGAAATCAAACATTCGTTGGGAATAGCGATAACTGGGTTCGAATTTTGCCGAATCTTTATTCTCGATATATAATTCTAAAGGAATGCCACATTTTGATTTTTGAAGGTGCTTATCAAATTTCCCTATGGCAAGCATCAATAAATAGGAACTCATAGATTTTTGCATAGCATAATTCCAAATCGACATCCCATCAATTCCCGATTTAGACTGCAAAACTCCGTTTGAAATCACTTGATAGTTTTCATTAAAAACTACATTCATATTAAAAACCAATTTCTCATTTACATCATCGAAACTAGGAAACCAATGACTTGTATATTTCCCTTGCCCTTGAGTCCATATTTGGTCATCCACGAAATACAAAGTCTGCTTAGGTATAGCCGAATAATGAAAAGTCAGTTGGTTTTTTCCTTTTGTAAATGGATAAATCAGCTGTAATTGCTTACCAGTATTTACAAATTGAAATTCACTTCCGTTTAGTTTTAAATTCGAAATAACCATATTTTGAGCATCGATTTTAATGGTGTCAACAGATTGTAACACCTCAAATTGATAATCGACATCTCCGGAAATTGATTTCTCTTTAGGATTTATCGCAATTTTCCCTAAAACCGATTTGAAATCGACGTATTGGGTTTGTTGCGCAAATGTTATTGTAGAAAGGAAAAGAAATAGGTATTTCATTCTAATGGGGATTTATGGAATCTTGATTCCAATTCTTAGGGTTGTTTTTTATGTAATAATAAATTTTCTCAAATGAAGCGTAATCCCGTACAATGTGATCATGGTAATTGGATTGCCAGATTTTATTTTGGGGTTCTGTAGAGACGCACTGCAGTGCGTCTCTTCGTGATGTGTCTCTACGTGATGCGTCTCTACGTGATGCGTCTCTACGTGATGCGTCTTTGTGCTGTGAATTAATTTGTTTGGTTGTAACCGATTTTAAAATTGCAACAAAGGACGAAATGGAATTGGGTTTACGTGATAATTTCGAAAATTTCGATTGTTGTAGAGATGCACTGCAGTGCGTCTCTACGTCGTGCGTCTCTACGTCGTGCGTCTCTACGTCGTGCGTCTCTAAAATTTCAACTAACAAATGAATATGATTAGGCATTATAATCCAATTGTGAAAAAACCACCGTTCTCTAATTGAAATTGATTTCAACAATTCCGTTTCAATAATATTCCCGTTATTATTTAATACCATTTTATCATCATCAATATTTCCAAATATACATTCCCTGTTTTGTGTAACCAAAGTAATAAAATAAATTGCTTCACTAGAATAATCCCAGTTTTTCAATCTATTCGATTCGGTTTTAAATTTATTTTTAAATAATGGCATTAAAAGGTTTGATTTGAGTCCCAAAGTTACAAAGGTTTCCCTAACATATAGAAGTAATTTTGTAAGTTTACCAACGGAAATTTACAAGAAAAACACTTTGAAAAAGAAAGCTATATTTAACTGGAGCAGCGGAAAAGATTCGGCTTTAGCCTTATACAAAATCTTACAAGATCCTGAGTTTGAAATCAGCTGTTTACTAACGAGTGTTAACCAACAGTTTCAGCGCATTTCGATGCATGGGGTTCGGGTTGAATTGTTACACCAGCAAGCTAATAGCATTAGTCTACCTCTCGAAATTATGCAAATCCCAGAAATGCCTACGATGGAAGTTTATGAATCAGTGATGCAGGAAACATTGGAAAGACTAAAATCAGAAGGAAATACCCATTCCGTTTTTGGAGATATTTTTCTGGAAGATTTGCGAAAATACAGAGAGGATAAAATAGCTACAATAGGATTTGAAGGTGTTTTTCCGCTTTGGAAAGAGCCAACAATTGATTTGATTAAAGAATTCATTGATCTAGGATTTAAAACCATTGTGGTTTGCGTGAACGAACGCTATCTTGACAAAAGCTTCGTTGGTCGTGTGATAGATCAGGATTTTATCAATGATTTACCTGACAATGTGGATGTTTGCGGGGAAAACGGTGAATTCCACACCTTCACTTTCGATGGGCCTATTTTCTCAAAACCCATTGATTTTGAAATTGGCGAAATCGTATATCGAAAATATGAAAAACCAAAAGAAGTAGATTCTTCCAATACCGCTTGCGACACAAGTGCAACAGATGCTTATGATTTCGGGTTTTGGTATTGTGATTTGGTTGAAAAATAAAAATTTTCCGTAGTTAGAGCCAAGGAAAATTTATTAAATCAGTTTAATTTTATTTACAATTATTTATTTCTTCTAAAAAATCTCGAAAAGGTTTTAAAGAAATTTCTGTTCCAGATTCTCCATTAGCAGAATAATCAAACGGATTATCAAGATCTTTTATTAAAAAGAACATATACGAAATCATAAAAATAACCAATACGGTAAAAAACAAAGAGGCGTAAAAAGGTTCTATTTTAATAATGATAAGTCCGAATGCGATCAAGAACCCCATAGCTTCCAGAATTGCATAAGCCGAACTAATAAAATCAGTATCTCTTATGGTATCAATTCTCAAAACCATTTTTCTAATATTATTTTGTTCATTTTTCATTTTAACAATATATCCAACTTGAATACCTTCATTGTCTAGAGCAACAAAATAATCATTCATTAAACTTATCTTATGAATAATTGATTGTGTCTTTTCTTTTTTATAAAACCAATCAATCAATGAATTCATAAATGACTTATGAAATTCTATAAATTGTAACGCTGCTTCACTATTTTTTCCTTTATGAATAGTATAAGCATCATCATAAAGTGTTCTCATTCCTGCGGATAACTCACTTGGAAGTTTTTCACTTTCTTTATAATCAGATAATACTCCGCTAATTAAAAATCCAATTAGAAATATGGTTCCCGCAACTAAACTAGTGAACAATGCATTTAATTCCATAAGCTCAAAACCTAACTTATGTACCAAAAATTTTAATGTGGCAACCAAAATCACAATGGGCATCACCTTTATAGCTAATGCCCATTTTTGAATAATTTTTCTATTCGAAATCATACTATATTATATACTTACTTAATTATTTGAAAATTAAACTAACGCTCTTCATACATTTTTAACAATTGGGTAACCGTATTCCAGTTCCTTACAGTTGCCGTAACATTTAGTTTCTTCTCGATATATTTTTGGTCAAACCTAGTTTTTCCAGCTCCAACAGCATATTTAATGAAAATTTTATTTCCATCAATGCTGGCCTCGTCCGGTTTAAACTGACTAATTTTTAAGTCGTTGATACTGTCACTTCTCAATACAGTAGAAATAAAAGCCACGTATAACTTTTTAGTATCTACCTCTTTTTCCTTTAAAAAAGAATTATTGCTGAAACAAGCGAGTAAATCATTTTTATCAACCACAACAACAGGCACTTCATGACCAAATACTTTGAAAATTTCCTGTTTGATTTGGAATCCAACTTTAGATGCGCTTTCCTCCTCAGTATCTACAAAAACATTTCCAGATTGAATATAGGTTTCAACATTTTGAAAACCAATGTTTTCCAATGCCTTTTTAAGAGCATCCATTTTTATCATACTGTGTCCAGAAACATTGATACCACGAAGTAATGCGAGATGAGTTATCATTTTTAAGCTTTTTTATTGTCGCAAAGGTATTGCGTTTGAAGTAGAATTCACAATTTTATTAAATTAGAAAATTCTGTTTGAGTTTAATAAATATATCCTAAGTCGATATCATAATAAAACTGGTTTCTTTATAACTTAAATTTTATTGTTTGTACTTTTCAATTATGTCTTTAATGACTTTTGAAGTTAACTCAAAACCTGTTAATATAGGATAGCCTTCCCAACGTACAATTCCATTAGGGTCAATCAAAACACAATGTGGAATTCCTCTTACTTCAAGCAAATTATACATTTTTCTTTGTGTATCCATTGCACTATAATATTCAATTTTAGGACTCGTAAGTTTATTTATTTCGTCTTTTGATTCATCGCTAATTCCTATTACTATTAAATCGTTTTCAAATTCCGTTTTAAACTTGTTTAAATCAGGAATAGCTCTTTTACAGGGTCCACACCATGTTGCCCAAAAATCAATTAACACAAATTTACCTTTTGTGTTAGGCTTTTCTGAAAGCCATTTCTCTACTGTTAATTCTGGTGCTTTTTGATTAATAATTGATTTTGCCCACATCTTTTTTTCTTGCGAATAAGAGTTTAAAACAAACAAACTTGTCAATAGGAATAGTGTGTTTTTCATTTTATGAGTTTTATTTGTGAATGTTATTTGATTTTTACAATGCTATCGAGAACACACCGTTAGTAACAGTTCCAATATATATTATTAAATTTTCTTTTGGTAATCTAATATCGTTTTATAACCTCTGTTTTTTATTATTATTCGATAAATTCCATTATCCAAAATTAAATTAGCTTCTTGATCCTTGTTATTTATTTCAATTACATCTGCTGGAACCCCTTCTTTTTCAAATTCATTAATTCGATATGCCAAGGCCAAAACGGGAAATTCTGAAATAGAATCTGTTGCAATACGATATGCTTTTCTTCTTCCGTCTAAAGTCAGCCAATCTGGTCTGCCGTTTTTATAAATAGTCACAGGATGAATTATTCTACAGTCGGCAATTCCATAATTTACACTTCCGTTAAATGTTTCACCTTTACCATTAATCATAATAACTGGTTTTACTGTATTTGCTATTCTTATGTACGGATTATTAAATTCTGGAGAGCCACTCTCTGAACTCGGTACCTGATCAATTGTAAAAGGGTTAACTCCTGTCATATCATTTAACCTTGCTGCCATAGCTTTTTCCCAACTGCTAATTCCTGGAATTCCTTCATTAAGATGATCATATCCACAGTGAATTAAAAACTTATCATTAGGATGTTTCGCCATCATTTTAGCAATATTTTCTGCTTGTTCTATTTCTCTCTCTTTGCCAGTTTTACCTACTTTATACTCATATTCGAATAAAACAAAACCAATATCCAAAGCTTCTTTGATTAAATTAGAATATTGTGATTCATGCAAATACATACTCCCACTTTCTAGAGTTGCAAACTTACGCGTGTTAACCAATGAATCATATAATGCTTCAATCCCAAAATAGCGACACCCATTTTTATAAAGACCTTTCAATAAAGAGGTGGTAAAAACTCTATGTCTAGAATTATTATGGGCTTCATTGATTATTATTACTCTTTCCTTTTTTGAACGATTTATAATATAATCCTTTGCGTCTTTTGGCTGGAATTCATTAAAATACAAGCTGTCTTTTATAGAAACCGATTTTTTTTTAGCTCCTTGCCTATCCCACGTTTGCAATGCTTTTTTATAATTTCCATTTATTGAAAATTCGGTTGCTCCTACTTGATATCTCCACGGAACAGTATCCTTTTCTATCTTATTGTTTATATCCTCAGAAAATTTATAAATTTCTTTGTTTTTTTGAGCATTCATCTCGATACTAATTGAAAGTATAAATAATAAAATGGTTAAAGCTTGTTTCATAGATTTTTAAAATTCAAATGGAAAATCCAAATATACTCTTTTTTCTTACATCACTTTCAAACAAACTCATTTCCAAATTTCCAAACAATAAACTATCTTCGCTTTCAAATAGAGAAAAGGAAATAGAACAAATAAAAAAGACTTCTAACATCTATATTCTCTTTATTCTATTTCCCAAATAATCCAAAATGTCTAACAACCTCTTGCTTACTCCTATCGAATACCTCAAAGGCGTTGGTCCTAATCGGGGCGTATTGCTGCGTAAGGAATTGGGGATTCATAAGTACGGGGATTTAATCAATTTTTATCCTAATCGTTACATTGACCGCACCCGTTATTACAAAATCAACGAATTGCAAAACAATGTTGCCGAGGTTCAAATAATCGGTAAAATTATCAATGTCAAAACGGTGGAGTTTGGTAAAGGCAGGAAACGTCTTGTAGCCACTTTTGTAGATGACACAGGGCAATTAGAACTAGTGTGGTTTCAAGGACATAAATGGGTAAAGGAATCCTTAAAAATTAATGAAGTAAGTGTGATTTTCGGAAAATGTACTTCTTTTAATGGTATGTACAATATGGCACATCCCGAAATTGAATTGCTTAGTGAGCACGAACAAAGTTTGCGCTCGGCTATGCAACCCGTCTATCCTTCGACAGAAACCCTGACTAATCGTGGGATTTCAAACCGAACGATAAACAAGATGATGCAGCAGCTGTTTCAAGAAACGCATTCCTTGTTTACCGAGACACTTCCAGATTATTTGATAACCGAATTGAATCTGATCTCCAAAAAAGCAGCTTTATTCAACATTCATTTTCCTAAAAGCCCAGAAGCTTTGGCGAAAGCCCAATTCCGATTAAAATTTGAAGAATTGTTTTTTATCCAATTGCAGTTAATTACTAAAAACCTGATTCAGAAACACAAAATAAAAGGACATCCTTTTACTATTGTAGGTGAATTTTTTAATGAATTTTATCAAAATCACCTTCCTTTTGAGCTCACAGGAGCCCAAAAAAGAGTGATTAAAGAAATACGAACTGATATGGGCAGCAATGCCCAAATGAATCGTTTATTACAAGGTGACGTAGGTTCCGGAAAAACCATTGTGGCATTTATGACAATGTTATTGGCACTCGATAATGGTTTTCAAGCTTGCTTGATGGCGCCCACAGAAATCTTGGCTAATCAACATTTTATAGGATTATCTGAGCTTGCTAAAGAACTGAATCTAAACATAAAACTGCTCACTGGTTCAAGTAAAACTGTAGCTAGAAGGACGATTCACGAAGAGCTAGAAAATGGAAGTTTGCAAATCCTTATAGGAACGCATGCTTTACTGGAAGACAAGGTTAAATTCAAAAATTTAGGACTGGCTGTTATTGACGAGCAACACCGTTTTGGAGTTGAGCAACGTTCTAAATTATGGAAGAAAAACACCATTCCGCCGCACGTTTTAGTAATGACGGCAACCCCTATTCCTAGAACGCTGGCGATGAGTTTGTATGGCGATCTGGATATTTCCGTGATTGACGAATTGCCTCCGGGGAGAAAACCCATTCAAACGGTTCATCGATTTGACAGTAACCGACTGAAAGTTTGGAAATTCATTCGGGATGAGATTGCCATTGGACGCCAAATTTACATTGTCTATCCATTGATTCAGGAATCGGAGAAAATGGATTATAAAGATTTAATGGACGGTTACGAGAGTATTTCGCGTGATTTTCCTTTACCTCAATATTCAATTTCTATTTTACACGGAAAGATGAAACCGGCAGATAAAGATGCCGAGATGAAACGCTTTTCAGAAGGAAAAACTAATATTATGGTCGCTACAACGGTGATTGAAGTGGGTGTAAATGTTCCTAATGCTTCGGTGATGATTATCGAAAGTGCCGAGCGTTTCGGACTATCACAATTGCACCAATTACGCGGTCGCGTGGGGCGTGGTGCTGATCAAAGTTACTGCATCCTGATGACGAGCCATAAATTGAGTTCTGACAGTAAAACCCGAATTGAAACTATGGTAAGTACTAATGATGGGTTTGAAATTGCCGAAGTAGATTTAAAGCTTCGTGGTCCCGGAAATCTAATGGGAACCCAACAAAGTGGTGTACTCAATCTTCAAATTGCCGATATCGTTAGAGACAGGGATATTTTGGCTCTAGCCAGAAACCACGCAATGAAAATATTAAAAGAAGACGCTCCTTTACAAAAACCGGAACACGCCACTCTTAGAGCTGTTTATATGGAACTGACCAAAAAGAAAAACATCTGGAATTATATTAGTTAAGCTATAGAATTTACACTAATTATTTTCCTCTTTACCACATAGAGTCATAGCCTATATTGTCTTAATAAAAGAATCCTTTTTAGAATTTTTACTTATCACATAGATTAGTCTTCCGATATAATAGGAATATTTTTTTTACGCTCAAAAAAATTATATGACTCTATGTGGTAAACTAAATCACCATACACTTGAACCCCATAGATTTGGTTTTACAGACTTAAAGTCTGCAAGAATAAACTTTCAATTTTCCACGGATTAAAAATATTCACAGAGATTGATTTGTGATAATCCATTTAATCTGTGGCCACCCATTTTTTAGAAGTTAAAACGAAATTCACTAAAGTAAATAGTTCTAACTATTTCTATGACCAATAAATTAGTCAATTCACTTATTGGTTTCCGTACTCTTATATATCAATATGAAAACCAAAGTTTTAATGCAGGACACACTTGTTTGACAAATCAATAAAGCAAGAAAACTCAAATTCCTTTTCTTATAATTTTAAAAATTTTTCGGCTTTAGATCTCCAACAATTGATAAATATCATCAGATTTCTCTGAATGCATTACAAATTCTCTAATTAAAATAATTTATTTTTCCTCATTAATTTTAATTATACATGAGCTTACTAAACTATACCGATCAAGAGCCAAAATAGCAATCAGACACCGTAATCACTTACTTAGCGAAGTTTTAACAAAACTAAAATCCAACATAATCTTCTTTAAAAATAGTCGTTTTTACAATTTTAGCGAACATTCATTTTTAGACTAAATACAATATTTAACGAACGTTCGCTTGTTTTTCAAAAATAATTGTTTTAAAATTGTACTATAAATCTATAAGCACAATGGAAGACACATTTTTAAAACAATCGACAATTAACTTTTCAAATGAGGTTAACAATTACTATCCAGAAATTCTAACTGATGAAGCATTAGTATTTATCAAAGCACTGCATGAGAAATTCAATTCTGAAAGACTGGAACTGTTAGACCGTAGAGTTAAACAGCAAACAATTTTTGATAACGGAAAATTTCCAGAATTTCCAAAAGAAACTAAGGACGTCCGAAATACAGATTGGACTGCCGCTGCAATTCCGCACGATTTACAAGATAGACGTGTAGAAATTACTGGCCCAGTAGATCGAAAAATGATTATCAATGCGTTAAATTCTGGTGCCAAAACATTTATGGCAGATTTAGAAGATAGCACCGCTCCTTCTTGGGAAAATACTATTTCAGGACAACAAAACTTAATAGATGCTAATAAAAAAACCATTGCATTAACTGACACAAAACGCAATAAGTCATACACTTTAAACCAAGAAACAGCTGTGTTACTTGTAAGACCAAGAGGATTACATTTAGACGAAAGGCATCTGATAATAGACAACAAAGTTGCTTCAGGAAGTTTGGTTGACTTTGGTTTGTATGTATTCCATAACACGCAAACGATGACACAAAATGGAACTGCACCGTATTTTTATTTACCAAAACTAGAGCACTATTTAGAAGCGCGTTGGTGGAACAAAGTTTTTGAATTTGCGCAAGAGTATTTAGAAGTGCCAAAAGGAACTTTTAAAGCAACTGTTTTAATCGAAACAATTACCGCTAGTTTTCAGCTTGATGAAATAATTTTCGAACTGAAAGATCATATTGTTGGTTTGAACTGTGGTCGTTGGGATTATATTTTTTCTTACATCAAGAAATTTAGAAACCACACCAATTTTGTAGTTCCAAATCGCGATCAAGTAACTATGACTACTCCATTTATGGATGCATATTCAAAATTGGTCATACAACGTTGTCACAAAAGAGGCATTCTTGCAATAGGCGGAATGGCAGCACAAATTCCGATTAAAAATAATGAAGAAGCTAATGCTGCTGCTTTAGAAAAAGTAAGAAAAGACAAAGAACGCGAAGTAATAAATGGGCATGACGGTACTTGGGTTGCACATCCGGCATTAGTAGCAGTTGCTTTGGCTGAATTTAATAAACACATGCCAACGGCGAACCAATTACATGTAAAACGTGATGATGTAAACATAACAGAACAAGACCTAGTAGAAATACCAAAAGGAACCGTCACAGAAGAAGGAATTCGGAAAAACATCAATGTCGGTATTTTATACATAGAAGCCTGGTTAAGAGGTCATGGTGCTGTAGCTCTTTATAATTTAATGGAAGATGCCGCAACCGCAGAAATTTCAAGAACTCAAGTCTGGCAATGGTTAAAAAACGAAGTGAAACTTGAAGATGGACGAAAATTCAACACCGAATTATATAAGAAATTACTAGAAGATGAAGTAGCAAAAATCGCTACTGAAATTGGAGAAGAGAACATACCGAAAAGCAAAATTAAATTAGCTGTTTCACTCTTTGATGAACTTGTAGTTTCTGAAGAATTTGAAGAGTTTTTAACTCTACCCGCTTACAAATACATATAAAAAAAACAATCCTGCGATTGCGGTCACAATCAACAGGATCTAATTATTAACAAAAAATAACCTAACACAAAATTATGAAAAATTTAGAACAAAGTAATTATAGTTCTGCTTTGCAAACTGTAAAAGATTTAAAAGCAAAGTATGGAACTACTTGGAATGCAATTAATCCTGTAAGTGCAGCAAGAATGGTTACTCAAAATCGTTTTAAAACAGGGTTAGATATTGCCAAATATACAGCAGCTATTATGCGAAAAGACATGGCGGAATATGATGCTAATGCTTCTAATTATACTCAATCTCTAGGTTCTTGGCATGGTTTTGTTGCACAGCAAAATATTATTGCTGTTAAGAAGCATCATAAAACAACTAATAAAAGATACATCTATTTATCAGGATGGATGGTTGCTGCATTACGTTCAGAATTTGGACCGTTACCGGATCAATCTATGCACGAAAAAACGACTGTTCCCGCTTTAATCAAAGAAATTTACGATTTCTTGCGTCAAGCAGATGCAATTGAGTTAAATGATTTGTTCAGAAGACTTGAAAAAGGAGAAGATGTACAAGATCAAATCGATAATTTTGAAACGCATATCGTTCCGATTATTGCTGATATTGACGCCGGTTTCGGAAACGAAGAAGCGACTTATTTGCTAACTAAAAAAATGATTGAAGCGGGAGCTTGCGCAATCCAAATTGAAAATCAAGTTTCGGATGCGAAACAATGCGGACACCAAGACGGAAAAGTGACGGTACCACACGAAGATTTTCTTGCAAAAATTAACGCTATCCGCTATGCGTTTTTAGAATTAGGCATCGATAACGGAATTATTGTTGCAAGAACAGATTCAGAAGGCGCAAGTCTTACTCAAAAATTACCAGTAAGCACTGAGCAAGGAGATTTAGCTTCTCAATATCTAGCTTTTGTAGAAGCAGAAGAAATAAATATTAATGATGCTAAAGAAGATGATGTGCTTCTTAAAAGAGACGGTAAATTAGTACGTCCTGTGCGATTAGCAAATGGTTTGTACCAATTTAAAGAGGGTTCTAATATCGACAGAGTGGTTTTAGATTGTATTACGAGCTTGCAAAATGGAGCAGATCTTTTATGGATTGAAACTCCAACGCCAAATGTGAAGCAAATCGCAAATATGGTGAACAGAATTAAGGAAGTAGTTCCAAATGCCAAATTGGTTTACAACAACTCACCTTCTTTTAACTGGACATTAAATTTCCGTAATCAGGCTTATGATGAAATGCTTGCTACAGGAGAAGATATGACAAATTATGATAGAGCTAATTTAATGGATTCTCAGTACGATGGTTCGGACTTGTGCCGTCGTGCAGATGCCAGAATTAGAACGTTCCAAATAGATAGCTCAAGAGAAGCTGGAATTTTTCATCACTTGATTACCTTACCTACGTATCATACTACGGCACTTCATATGAATGATTTAACGCAAGGATATTATGGAGAAGAAGGAATGTTGGCTTATGTTAAAGGGGTTCAGAGACAAGAAATCCGAAAAGGGGTTGCCTGTGTAAAACATCAAAGAATGGCGGGATCTAATCTTGGCGATGACCATAAAACATTCTTTGCTGGAGATAAAGCTTTAAAAGCTGATGGAGCAAAAAACACAAGTGATCAGTTTGAAAGCAAAAAAAATGAGTCAAAAAAAGAACTTGTTTTAGAAAAATAATTCATACTCTGTTTATTGATAAAGGCAACATCTAAGCATGTTGCCTTTTCAAATTTTACCTATTAATAAAATGCTTTAAACTCCTATTATAAATATGTTTACAACTGCAGACCTTTGTGATGAGTAAGGAACACTTCTTAGTTGTGTTGATCCTATTTTCATTCATTTTGGTGTCAAAAAGGTGTTTTCAGGAAAAATTAGTACGCTAAAATTATTTGAAGACAATTCATTGGTAAGAAAACAGTTAGAACTTGACGGAAAAGGTAAAGTACTAATGATGGTTTTGAAATTGACGAAGTGGATTTAAAGCTTCGTGGTCTCGGAAATCTAATGGGAACCCAACAAAGTGGCGTGCTCAATCTTCAAATCGCCGATATCGTTAGAGACAGGGATATTTTGGCTCTAGCCAGAAACCACGCAATGAAAATATTAAAAGAAGACGCTCCTTTACAAAAACCTGAACACGCCACACTTAGAGCTGTGTATATGGAACTGACCAAAAAGAAAAACATCTGGAATTATATTAGTTAATTTTTTATTAAACTAAATATGTAACGACACGGTATTTTTTAATTTTTAGCAAATATTTATTAAGCTAAACAGCTGATTCCCCATTACTTTTACTTGTTTTAATTTAAATGTATTTAATAAATTACTTGTTAAAATATAGTTAAACCTGCAGTTTGGCAATGTTTATAGAACTTAAACGTTTTTTATTTTTTATAAGAATTTATTGCGTAAAATTTGCTTGAAATTAATGAAGCATTTTAATTTATTAATTAACAAAACGTAAAATATTATACACTTTATCACAATTAACCAATGAAAAAAATTTTTCTTGTCCTAATGGTAACTTTCGTTACATTTAGTTGCAGTAATGAATCAGTGAATCTAGCAGATGCATCTGCTGAGAATAACCAAAACCTTACTTCTAAATCCGCCAATTCAATGAGTAATTGGGGAGATTATAATATCAATGTCTCAGTAAGTACTGATGGTTCAGAATGGACTTATTTAATTACGCGAAAATTGGTAAACGCCAAGAATCTAAGTCATTTCATAATTGACCTTAATAACTGTGGAGAAGAAAGCGCAACTTTTGGTGACATTATTGGGGCTAAGGTAAATGGATTACAAGCTGACCTTTCACCAACTGAAGGATCTGGAACAACTTGTAACCCACAAGCAATAACAACTAACTTTGTGAAATTTAACAACCTTCCAGCAGCTACTTCTTGGGTATTAGTATTAAAGTTTGATCGCGGTTATGAAACTTTCACAACAGCTACAGGATGGATAAAAGCAGGAAGTTCTTGTAATTCAGGTCAAATTGCTGCTCCTGGTTGCCCAAAAACAGCACGTTGCTCCTACTCACAAGGTTATTTCTTTGCAAATGGAGCCACACATAATGCAGCAAGTAACTTTTGGACAAATGGATTGACTATTGGTGGAGTAAATTATTCGCAAGCAAATGGAAACGAAATTTGGAGCATCGACAGAGGAAGAGGTGGAGACCAAACCTTAAACGCATTTTTTCAACTTGGAGCTGCACGCTTAAGCGGTGCCGAAAGTAGTATATCTTCGTCTGCGTCAATAATAGATATGTATTTCAATGGATTGGATGTAATGGGTACGAAAACGATAATAACACCTGCTAAAGGAAATGGACCAGCATATTCAACCTTCGTTTTACCAGCGACTTCAAATGGAGTTACTAAAGAAGAGGTATTTCGTGAAGGAACTATTATTGGTTATTATATTGATACTCACCACTGCCAATAATACTTTTAGATAAAGGTTTAATCGTAAATCTTAGTAATAGAAAAGGGACTGCTGTAATAAGCAGTCCCTTTTTGCATTGAACTTGAATTAATGTCGTCAAAATCAAGCTGACTCAAAAATAGATATACAATATATTTTTTTTTATCAACACATTAAACCTTTACCAATTTTTAATATCTAACTTTTGGCTTTTTGCCGTTGTTTAATTATTTAATTGATATTCAGACTTTCAGAAAATCTATAAAGACTTGTATTCAGCATTTATAAATAAATTCCTTTTGAGGTCTTAATTTTTTCATCATATTTGTATGCACAAATGTTAAACAATAATTAACGAGTTCTTCATTACTAATTTCGATTGAAATTTTTAAACAACAAATAATTACAAATACATAAAACTATCTATACTAAATAAAATGAAATTAAAACACCTAATATACGGCTTACTGATTGTCGGTTTTGGAGCATTTATAACTTACCGAATCATTGAGAACAAAGGAGATGGTAATGCTGATAAAGGGAAGCAGGACAAACCTAAAGCAACAAAATTGTCTGGAATCGTGGTACAACCGCAATCATTTGATAATAATTTATCTCTTTCGGGTTCTATTGAAGCTAATGAACAAGTAGAAATTAGATCTGAAGTATCCGGAATCGTGCAAAGTATTAATTTCCAAGAAGGAAGTAATGTCAGTAAAGGGCAATTACTTTTTAAAGTAAACGATTTGGAGTTGAGAGCCCAATTGAGTCAGGCCAAAACCAAAGAAAGTTTAGCTGCAGAAAACGAAAGAAGAGCCAAACTTTTATTGCATAAAGAAGCCATCAGCCAAGAAGAATATGATGTTGCAAGAGCTGAATATGCTTCTACACGTGCACAAAGCCAATTGATAAACGCACAAATAGCAAAAACAGCTGTTAGAGCACCTTTTTCAGGTAAAATAGGTTTGCGTTCGATATCTGTAGGAACGTATATTACACCAAGTATTTTGGTAGCGAATCTAGTTAATATTGGTAAACTAAAAATCACTTTTTCGATACCTGAAAAATATGCGAATCAACTAAAAACCAACACTACTTTAAATTTTAATGTTGCAGGATCAACCACAACTTATACAGCTAGAGTGTATGCCATTGAACCTACAGTGGAAATAGCTACCAGAACATTACAAGTTCGTGCCATTACTGAAAATAAGGATGGAAAACTATTACCAGGAACTTTTGCAGATGTGGAATTACCGTTAGATGTCATTAAAGACGCTATCGTTGTTCCTAGCCAAGCGGTGATTCCAGTACAAAACGGAAAAAAAGTTTTCATTTCTGATATGGGGAAAGCCAAAGAAATTATGGTCGAAACCGCTACAAGAACTGATGCTTCAATATTAATTTTATCAGGACTTAAAGCGGGCGATACAGTAATTACAAGTGGCGTTATGTCCTTAAAGAATGATGCTCCAGTAAAAATAACAGTACAAAAATAGATTTTTAGTTTCACTCTTTGCTCCTATGCATTTTTAAAAAACTATAAAAAACCATAAATTAATAAACCAAATGAGTTTATCTACATTAAGTATTAAAAGACCCGTGTTGACAATAGTTATGAACTTAGCTATTGTTTTGTTCGGGATTATTGGATACAGCTATCTTGGAGTTAGGGAATTCCCTTCTATTGATCCAGCACAGGTTTCTGTTAGAACAAATTATACAGGAGCTAATTCGGAAATTATTGAGTCCCAAATTACAGAGCCTCTTGAAAAAGCTATTAATTCTATTGATGGAATTAGAAATATCACTTCATCCAGTGCGCAAGGAAGCAGTTCTATTACGGTAGAATTTAACCTCGACAAAGATTTAGAAGAAGCGGCTAATGATGTGCGTGATAAAGTTTCCCAAACAATCCGAAGTTTGCCACAAGATATTGATGCACCTCCTGTTGTTTCTAAGGCTGATGCCAATAGTGATGCGATTATTTCGATGACGGTACAAAGTGATACTCGAAGTCAATTAGAATTGAGTGATTATGCCGAGAATGTTATTTCACAACGTCTAGAAACCATTCAGGGAGTAAGTGGAGTCCAAATTTGGGGACAAAAACGTTATGCAATGCGTCTTTGGATTGATCCTGTAAAACTGGCTTCCTACGGATTGACAGTGGCGGAAGTACGAACTGCTTTGAATAAACAAAATGTAGAATTGCCTTCTGGAAAATTAACGGGTGACAATACGGAGTTGACCGTAAAAACGGTTGGAAACTTGGCAACTGCTCAAGAGTTTAACAATGTTATTATCCGTACTGATGGAGAAAAAATCGTCCGTTTAAGCGATATAGGAAAAGCCGAATTAGGTCCTGAAAATTTAGAAACCAAATTGAGTCAGTCTGGATTGCCTTTAATTGGTCTTGCGATTGTACCGCGTCCAGGAGCTAATTATTTAGATATTTCAAAGTCTTTTTATGAGCAATTCGAAGCCTTAAAAAAGGATCTTCCTGAAGATATTAAATTAAACATTGCACTTGACAACACCATTTTTGTAAAAAAATCAGTGTTGGAGGTAGCAGAAACATTAGGAATTTCTATTTTCTTGGTAATTTTAATTATCTACTTGTTTTTTAGAGATTGGGCTATCGCATTTAGACCGTTAATTGATATTCCTGTGTCCTTAATCGCTACGTTCTTTATTATGTGGTTGTTTGGTTTTTCCATTAACGTCTTAACTTTGCTTGCCATTGTTTTAGCAACGGGCCTTGTTGTAGATGATGGAATTGTGGTTACTGAAAACATTTATAAAAAAGTGGAGGAAGGAATGTCTCCTATTGAGGCTGCGATAAAAGGTTCTAATGAGATATTTTTTGCCGTTATCTCGATATCAGTCACTTTGGCTGCTGTGTTTTTGCCTGTAATATTTCTTGAAGGTTTTGTGGGTCGATTGTTTCGAGAATTTGGCGTCGTCATTGGTGCAGCCGTTTTAATTTCGGCATTTGTTTCCTTGACATTAACACCTATGTTGAATGCCTATTTAATGAAAGGTGGCGAACAAAAGAAATCTAAATTCTATATCGCAACGGAACCGTTTTTCCAAAAAATGAATAGCAACTATGCCGCATCTTTAAGCCGTTTTATGGAAAAGAAATGGCTGAGTTTCCCTATTCTTTTTGGTTGTTTCGTACTAATATTTGTTTTTTACAATTTAATCCAAAAAGAAACGGCCCCTTATGATGACCGAAGTTCTTTAATGTTAAGAATGTCAACACCTGAGGGTTCCAGTTATGAATATACGGATCGTTTTATGCAAGAAATATCAAAACTTGTGGATGATTCCATTCCGGAGAAAAAAGTGAGTTTAGTGGTGACTTCCCCAGGTTTTCTTTCTACTTCAGTAAATAGTGGTTTTATGCGTCTTTCACTAAAAGATCCTAGTGATAGAAAATTATCCCAAGAAGAAATTGCGGACAAACTAACCAAATGGACCAAGCAATATCCAAATGCCAAAACATCGGTTACGCAACAACCAACAATTGCTGTTAACAGACGTGGTGGTTTGCCAATACAATACATCATTCAAACTCAAAATTTCAGTAAGTTAGAAGAGAAAATTCCATTGTTTATGGAGGAAGCGGCTAACAACCCTACTTTTGTAATGACAGATGTGAATTTGAAATTCAACAAACCTGAAATCAATGTAACTATCGATAGAGAAAAAGCAGAGAGTTTAGGAATATCCGTAATAGATATTGCTCAAACCTTGCAATTGTCTTTAAGTGGACAGCGATTTGGGTATTTTATGAAAAAAGGGAAACAGTACCAAGTAATTGGACAATTTGACCAAAAAGACCGTTCTAAACCTTTGGATTTGACCTCTATGTACGTGAAAAACAACAAAGGAGATCTAATCCAAATGGACAATATTGTGAGCATTGAGGAACAAAGTAAGCCGCCACAGTTGTATCACAACAACCGTTTTATGGCAGCAACCGTTTCTGCAGCACTTGCACCAGGCAAAAGTATCAGTGACGGTATAGAAGCTATGGAAGAAATAAGAGAAAAAGTGCTGGACGACACTTTTACTACGGATTTAGGTGGAGAATCTAGAGATTTTGTGGAGAGTAGTTCGAATACTTCTTTAGCTTTTGGACTGGCCTTGCTATTGATATTTTTAATTTTGGCGGCACAGTTTGAAAGTTTCATTGATCCATTTATTATCATTTTAACTGTTCCTATGGCGGTTGCAGGAGCTTTATTTTCATTATGGTTGTTTGACCAGACTTGGAATATTTTCAGCCAGATTGGAACTGTAATGTTGATTGGTCTAGTGACCAAAAACGGAATTTTAATTGTCGAATTTGCGAATCAACTACGAGAACAAGGAAAACCAAAACTGGAAGCCATTCTAGAAGCTTCAGAGGCGCGTTTAAGACCTATTTTAATGACAAGTTTAGCCATTTCATTAGGAGCATTACCTATTGCAATGTCACTTGGAGCAGCTTCTACGAGTAGAATTGGAATGGGAGTTGTAATCGTGGGAGGAACTATTTTCTCCTTGGTGTTAACCTTATTTGTAATTCCGGCGCTATATTTTATGTGGTCTAAAGCCAAAAAACATTATCCTGAATTTGAACGCATTGAAGAATATGAAAACGAAAGTAAATAAAAAGATGAACTTTAAAATAATATTAAAAAGCGTGCTCCTACTGACTTTTTGTTTTTTCGAAGGAAATGCACAGGAAGTTTTATCATTAGAAGATGCTGTAAAAATAGCTTTAGAAAATAATTACGAAATTAAGATTGCCAAGAATGATTTAAAAATAGATCAAACTAATGTTGCGGCTGGAAATGCAGGAATGTTACCAACAGCAACTGCTTCGATTTCGCAAAATAACAATTTACAAAATCTAACGCAAACCCGTGTTGACGGTAATACCATCAGTCTTGATAATGCTAAAAACAACAGTCTTAATTATGGCGTGAGTCTAGGTTGGACCATTTTTGACGGCTTTAGAATGTTTGCCAGAAAAGACCAATTACAAGAACTACAAAAACTAGGTGAAGCCCAGTTGAAACTGACTATCATTACAAAAATCAGCGATGTTCAGGCAGCTTACTATAATTTAGTTCAACAACAGCAACAATTGGCCGCTTTAGACACCACCATTGTTATTTCGAATCAAAGGGTAAAACTTGCACAAAACCGTTTTACGATAGGAAAAGCTTCTAAATTAGAGCTTTTAAACTCCCAAGTTGACATCAATACTGATAAAGTGGCTTTGATGAGACAAAAGGAATTATATGTAAATACCAAGATTTTATTGAATCAGATTTTAGCTCGTGATATTCAAACTGATTTTAAAGTTGCATCCGAATTCACAATGGAAACCAAGTTGGATTTAACCGAACTAAAGGCTTTGGCTGAAAAGCAAAATCCTCAGATTGAAGCATTGATTATCAATAAGAAAG
The DNA here is from genome assembly GCF_023278045.1 of Flavobacterium sp. K5-23. NCBI lineage: Bacteria > Pseudomonadati > Bacteroidota > Flavobacteriia > Flavobacteriales > Flavobacteriaceae > Flavobacterium > Flavobacterium sp. K5-23. Next base: position 2,588,586 of record NZ_CP056783.1, on the reverse strand, counting down.
TAGCCGAATTAGAGTTAAAACAAGTGAAATCCGGGCGTTACCCTACTGTAAGAGTAAACACGGGTTACAATTTTGCGGAGAATGAATCCAGTCTTGGTTTTAACACGCAATCTTCAGCACGAGGATTAAATTATGGTTTCACGGCTTCTTTAAATTTATTTGATGGCTTTGCCCAAAGACGAAATGAAAAAATTGCATCCATTCAAATAGAGAATTCCACATTACAAATTGAGCAACAAAATTTAGCCTTAAGCACACAACTAGCAACGTCATATCAAACTTATTTGACCAATCTTGAATTAGTGTCATTAGAAGAAACTAATGAAGCAATTGCTAAGCAGAATCTGGACATTACATTGGATAAATTTCGTATTGGTACCATAACCACATTAGAATTTAGAACGGCTCAATTGAACTATGTAAATGCAAAAGTGCGTTATAGCGATGCGCAATTCCAAGCTAAATTATCCGAAATTGCACTTAAAGAATTAGCAGGAACCATAAATTTTTAAATTAGATTTGTGAAAACAATTCGCACTATATGATTTCTTACAATACTAAAGACTGGATTACCTTTATTTTTCGTTTTCACAAAGCCGATACTTTCAGGCAATTGATTCCATTGATGATTTTTATTGGATTGTATTCGGCTGCAATAGCCTATTTCGAAATCGAATATTGGGTTTTACCAGACGATAGTCACGTAAAAAACATCACTATTATGCACGGAATGCTAGGTTTCGTTATTTCGTTATTGCTAGTTTTCCGTACAAACACAGCTTATGACCGTTGGTGGGAAGGTCGAAAATTATGGGGAAGTTTAGTGAACAACAGTAGAAATCTGTCCATAAAACTATCGGTTATTTTAAAAGAGGAAAGTGATCGCGCTTTCTTTAGAAAAATAATCCCAAGTTACGCTTCCATTTTAAACAAGCATTTGAAAGATGAAGAAACGGGCAAACAATTGTTTGAAGATGTCTATTTAGCAATTGACCATCACAAACACAGACCCAATCAAGTGGCTAAAATGTTGTTCCAGAAAGTAAACGATTTATATACTTCACATAAAATAACTGGTGACCAACTCATCATTCTTAACGGTGAAGTGCTATCATTCACCGATATTTGCGGTGCCTGTGAACGAATTAAAAACACTCCTATCCCCTATTCTTACAGCGCATTCCTTAAAAAATTCATTTTCTTTTATGTGATGACCTTGCCTTTTGGTTATGTTTTTAGTTTGGGGTATTATGTAATTCCTGTTGTAGTTTTCATTTTCTATGTGTTGGCAAGTTTAGAATTAATTGCTGAGGAAATAGAAGATCCTTTTGGTAACGACGACAATGATTTACCAACCAAAAAAATCGCCGAAAACATCAAAAGACACGTAGAGGAATTGTTGTAAATCGGAAGTTCGAGTGTTTTTTATGCAGTGTAACGAAATAAAAAAGCTTTCATTAATTTTACTACTACTCGTCAGTTCGAGTGTTTTTTATGTAGTGTAACGAAATACAAAATGTATCGAGAACCTTTTCTCTTTTAGGAGCTCTTCCCGTCATTCGTTACAGTCCTTTTACTATAAAACTCTTTTTCTAGGCTTGTTGCAGGAGCTTCTTCCAGTCGCACTTCCACAACCAGAAAAAAGCGATTTTCTACCTACAAGGACTTTCACTGTTACCGGGGCTATAAATTTTGTATATAATAATGGTATTTACGGTTTCTTGTAAATTACTTATATAAAAAGTAGTTAATTGCGGGAAGTAGTTGCAAAAAAAATAAGTTAATTCTTAATTTTATTATACATTTGATTAAAATATAAAACGATAAAAAACTTCGCATATACACCCGAAAAAGGATAGATTGGCGAAGTTTTATATCGCTTATATACTAGTTAGCCGTCAGTTTGGCGCAGAAAAACGAATACTAAGCAAATGAAAATTTCGGTTCACATTAAAAATATTACGTATGAAAGAAAATAACCTACTTTACTTTATTATTCTATTGACATTCACAAATATATTTTCACAAACAGATGAGAAGAAAATTAATGGTATTACTATTAGAAATCCAAACCAAATTGACACAACAAAAGTAAAAATAAATAGTACCTTTTTACTTTTAGGAACTCTGAATGATTATATGAGTTATAATTATGGTAGTTTAGAAAACAAGTTTGATAGGTATTATACATCTGAAAAACCATTAATGAAATTCGTAGATAGCATTGTAAAAATAGATTTTAAAATTAATTTGATTGAAGAAAAAAATTGTTTTATTTCGAAAGAAATGTCCAACCTAATGAACTCATTTTATATTAAGAATAACTTAAATGATAGTTTATTTAATAGCAATGAAAAAAAGCTATCTTTTCTTTTAGGTGTATATTATAGAAATGGCGAAAAAATAAATGATAACATTTATAAAATTCAATTAGCAAACTCACCAAAACATAATAATGTTTATGAGTTTTTAAAAGAATTAAATTGCCAAAACATTTTTTTTAGAAGACTTGATAATATTCCAAGAATTTACCAAATATATTTTCAACCAACAGAAATAATTAAAAAATATTTTGCAACAATCGAAATTGAAAAAGAAAAGTTATTTAACTCGAAAATTGAAAGTTTACGTTCAATAAAAATAACAAAAGAAGAATATAAAAAAGAGATAGAAAAAGAAAATTTAGAAATAATACAGTTATTTAATAAGAAATAAAACCGAACGGCTAATCGAGTAGACGGCTCCGCTAGAAACTAACGGAGTGCGCCTCTCACACCACCGTACGTACGGGTCACGTATACGGCGGTTCGCAAAGTGATGGGTTGAGTTCAATGTGTGTTTCCAACATAGACCGATAGCCTTTCTTCTTAAGCCGTAGTAGGGTAATTGTAGAAGTTAGAATCGGACTTTGAGCAATACGCCAGCCTCCTTTTCTTGTCCTGCTCCAAGCATAGGCGTGGTCTTTATCAACTCCTAGTCGCATCAGGTTTTTCCTTTTGCGTTCGGGTTTCTTCCAATCCGTCCAAATGCAATAGCGCAGACGATTGCGCAACCAACCATCAATATCTCGTAGCTTTCCTTGAATACTCGTTCCCCGAAAATAGTTTAACCATCCTCGTTGAATTTCATTGATTTTTCGGATACGTTCCTCGAAACTTCTAGGTGCAGTTTTGCGGGTCGCTTCCTTTAAACTTTGCTTGAGTTTTGCCCAAGCTTTCTTTCCTACCGTTAATTGATACCTGCCTTTTACGCCTTTTTGATAGGTCGATGCAAACGAAAAGCCCAATATCGTGAACTGAATCGGTTTTCTAATCCCACTCTTTTCTTGATTAATAGTCAGTTTTAGCTTGTCTCTCAAAAACAGAAAGATAGCATTACCAACCGTTTTGGCTTGGGTTTTCGATTTGGTGTAAATGCTAAAATCATCGGCATAACGAACAAACTTCACTCCTTTTCTTGTCAATTCCTTGTCCAATTCGTGGAGTAGGATATTTGACAAAAGCGGACTAATTGGACTCCCTTGCGGAACTCCTTTTCTACGTTTGACTAGTTTTCCTTTGATGAGTATAGGCACTCGCAACCATTTGCGGATTAACCGTAAAGTCGTTGGGCATTTTACCTTTTGGTAAATTAGGTTCAGCAACAAGCAATGATCGACTTCGTCAAAGAAGTTCTTTAGGTCAATATCTACAATATAATTGTAGCCTTCGTGAATGTTTCCCAAGGCTTTGCCTACCGCTTGGCGGGCATTTTTATTGGGTCGAAATCCGAAACTATTCACACTAAAATCCTTTTCGAATCTTGGCATCATCGCTTGTGATACGGCTTGTTGAAGTAGTCTGTCGACTACTGTTGGGATTCCCAAGAGTCGGAACTTTCCGCCTCCTTTGGGAATCTCCACCCCAAGGATGGGTTGCGGTAGATAACGGTCATTCTTAATATCTTCCAGTAATGCAGATTTATGTTCACGGAAATAATCCGTCAGCTGAGTGGTTTTTAAACCATCAACGCCAGCACTACCTTTGTTGACTACTACTTGACGTAGCGCCTTTTGGAGATTGTAAGGATGTGTTACTTGTGCAATCATTCTTAAGTTTTACATTAAATTCTTCCTGTTCCGCTTTTCTAGGGCTATAACTTGCGTCATTCCTTTAGAAATTAAGAACCACTTGCGTTCAGTCCTTCCTTGTTTGTGAGACTTGTGCGGTATCTATTCGCAACTCGTTGCCCCAAGTACTATGACTTCTGCTGACTTCTTTACTTTACCAACTCGTGGTTGCAAAGACCTCCCCTGGTAAGAGCTTTTTCCTTCGTCCAATCCCTGCGACATCTACTGAGATACGATTTTGATAATCTTTGGACGTTGCAATGCTGTGCTTGCTTATCCTCGTATAACAGCCTCTTATGCCGTTTCTGTTCGTCAGTACCGGATTTTGCCGTTTCGCTTCCTTCACTGCATATCTCACGATAAACCAGCTTGCGACGTACTAATGGTTCGGGGTTTCAATCCGCCCATAAGGGACTTACACCCTCTGGAAAAATAACACACTGTAAGATTTGTTTTAGAATTCGTAAATTTGTATTTTCGAATTTTTATTCGAGCTTACAGTGTGGGTCCTGCTCATGCAGGGCACACACAGCTACTACAACGGATTTAGGCAATTGGTTTAATGGAGAGTTGGTTTTGTATTAGGCAAATCCGAAAATAGAGCTTAATTTAGTACCAAACCCGCTGTAGTACTGGAACGTTAGCCGTCATTGTGCAGAACAGCCCTGAATTCAATAACTAAAATAATAATTATGATAACAACTAATCAATTTAAAATTTTTATTTCAACAGTTTTTTTGCTATTAATAAGTTTAAATACTTTTGGACAAGTTGAAAAGGAAATTGCAGTCTTTAACAGACTCTTGATTTTAAATTCAGAAAATGAGTTATTAGTTGTGAAAATTCAAAATACAGACACGTGGGTAACACCTGGATTTTATCAAACTAAACAAACAATTAGACAAGGTTTAGATAGCATAGCAACCACATATGGACTTAAAATAGAAGTACCAGAATTAAAAGGAATTTTTCATCTTAAAAGAGATATAAATGGAGAACTATCAAATTCAATACGAAATATTTATACCGCTAAAACTAAAGATAGGGAATTAAAAATGCCAAAAGGAATAGATAATGCAAAATGGTTACCTATTAATAAGGCTGTGGAGCTGATTACTTTTCCACACATAAATATACAGATTGGGCAAATTATGAACAATCCCGATAAAATTTGGGGCGGTTCCTTATCACAGTTCAAAGAAAATGGAAATTGGAAAACAAAAATATTACAAGAATTTTATGTACTATCAGAAAAAAAATATAACGAATCCAACTCATTAACAAAAAAGAATGAACCAATAAAGAAAATTGATAATTACACAATTCAATGGTTAATAGTTTTTAATCAAAAAAAAGAAATTTTATTAATGAAAGATAAATATGGATGGAAAACACCAGTAATCCGTTCTAATGAAAATTTATCTTTGAAAGAAGGTATAGATAGTTTAGTAAACCCGATTGGTATTTCAATCCATAGATTAAGGTTAGCTGGATTAACAACTTACAAATACAGCGGACTTAAGGACAATCAAGTTGTATCATTTAGAAGTTATTATACTTCTAAACTTAAAGATGGAGAAATTTCACAACCAAAAGACAAAGAAAAAGAATATAAATGGTTGCCTATTGAAGAAGTGTTACAAATAATCGAAATGCAACCTCTAAAAACTGAATTAAATCAAATACTTAAAAATCCTAAAAGTATTTGGGGCGGTTCATTTATTATGATTTTTGAAGATGAAAAATTTAAAACTTATAAGCAAACTGAACCGTTTTATGAATTAAACAAATAAAAACAACGAACGGCTAACAACCATTTTGAGCTAGCTGGAATTTAGTGGAATTATCGTTTTAAATCGTATTTTCGTAAAGCCGAAAATAATCGTTTTAAAAGCTCCACAACAGCCATAAGCGAGGGAACGTTGGCAGCAAGGCTAAAGAATATGATTACTCAAAAATTAATACTCCGAATACCAAATATTTTGAAAAAGCTAAAAATAGCGTAAAAAAAAGAAATGAAAACAGAAAGTTCAAATCAAGCTTTAACAATCCAACTTCGCTATTGCTTTGAAGATGAAAATTTGCACTCTATGAACGCGGAAGTTTTCAACGAATGTGAAAGACAATTTATTAAAGTAATTAAAAGCACTGAAAAATATTTTGAGGACACTTTACAAATAAAAATCAAACCTCGAAAAGAAGGAAGTTTAATCGACGTTTTTACCGTAGCTGTTAATAATCCAGAAATTCGCACAACTGCACTTGCTTTAATCACAATTTTTGCGACCAAATTTTTTGATTCAAAATTTTCATCTGCAAAACACAAAACTGATGAAACTGCAAAAAAACTAGAAAACCTACAAAGCATAAAAGAACAAATAAAAGCTGGAAGTTTAACCTATAATGATTTCGATTACATTGCCAGTAATGATAAAGATTTGCGTAAACAAAAAAGTATCTTTTTTAAATCTGCTAAAAAGGAAACTGAAATCACAAAAATTGAGACAACGACAGTAACGTATTCTAAAATTCAGCCGATAATAATTGTTGTTGAAAGAAAAGATTTCAATAGTTTTATTATAACTGAAACAACAGAAAAAACAGAAGAAACCCAAGAAGCAAAAATTTATATTGTGGCACCTGTTTTAATTCAAGGAAAAAAAAGTCCCGCTTGGCGTGGTATCTTTGAAGACATTCCAATAGACTTTAAAATATCTGACAAAGATTTTTTACAACAAGTTTATGGAAAACAAATAAAATTTAGCAATGGAACATTTATAAATTGTGAACTTAAAACAGTTTCTACATCAAACATAGAAACTGAAGAAACTAAAACATCAAGAGAAGTCATAAATGTAACAAATTATGGCGAAGACAATCAGCCAATAAAAACAATTGGTCATCGAAAGAAGTCAAAAAAAATAGACACGACACAACAATTAAATATGTTTACAGACAAAAATTTAGAAACCGAATAAAAACTTTGAGTATAAAAGCCCAGACTGCCAACAGCTGTTTTGATATAGCTGGAGTTTACTGGAACTACCGTTTCTCATCAAGTTTTCGTTAAGCCGAAAATTGAGCGTTTACGAACTTCCAGCCATCTCAAAGCAGCGGGACGTTAGTGGCAAGCTTAAAAAACGACAGGAGAAACTATTAAAATAAAACATAAGAAATAGAAATGAAAATAATTACTGATTATTTAAGTGAATTGAATGCAAAAACTAGACTATTCCCAACAGATTTAAAGTGGTTATTCTGGTTTTCAGTACCCTTATTTTTTGTATGTACATTACCCTTAATCTTTGCTCGTGAACAATTATATGAAAAAATAATTCCTTATACTGGTTGGTCTCCAGGATTGATATATGGCATCATAGCTTTAATTGCAGTTAAGAATACTTCATTTGAAACTAACGATAGTAACTTTGCAAATTTCATAAATATTAGGTACAAAGTCGTTTTCTTTTTAGGAATTTATTTGATATTGGGAATTTATGATTGGCTTGATACCACACCTGAATGGTATACTCATACTAATCCTTACTTGAGATACGAACCACTTCGACCTATTTATGCCATCTTCTTGCCATTATTTTGGATTCTAATAATTGGTTGTCCATTGATTAAGAATTTTTTCAGAAAGAAATCAAAAGCTTTGGTTTAAAAATTTAATAATAAGTTGAAGTAAAGCCAGCCACTAATCGAGTAGACGGCTCCGCTAGAAACTAACGGAGTGCGCCTCTCACACCACCGTACGTACGGGTCACGTATACGGCGGTTCGCAAAGTGATGGGTTGAGTTCAATGTGTGTTTCCAACATAGACCGATAGCCTTTCTTCTTAAGCCGTAGTAGGGTAATTGTAGAAGTTAGAATCGGACTTTGAGCAATACGCCAGCCTCCTTTTCTTGTCCTGCTCCAAGCATAGGCGTGGTCTTTATCAACTCCTAGTCGCATCAGGTTTTTCCTTTTGCGTTCGGGTTTCTTCCAATCCGTCCAAATGCAATAGCGCAGACGATTGCGCAACCAACCATCAATATCTCGTAGCTTTCCTTGAATACTCGTTCCCCGAAAATAGTTTAACCATCCTCGTTGAATTTCATTGATTTTTCGGATACGTTCCTCGAAACTTCTAGGTGCAGTTTTGCGGGTCGCTTCCTTTAAACTTTGCTTGAGTTTTGCCCAAGCTTTCTTTCCTACCGTTAATTGATACCTGCCTTTTACGCCTTTTTGATAGGTCGATGCAAACGAAAAGCCCAATATCGTGAACTGAATCGGTTTTCTAATCCCACTCTTTTCTTGATTAATAGTCAGTTTTAGCTTGTCTCTCAAAAACAGAAAGATAGCATTACCAACCGTTTTGGCTTGGGTTTTCGATTTGGTGTAAATGCTAAAATCATCGGCATAACGAACAAACTTCACTCCTTTTCTTGTCAATTCCTTGTCCAATTCGTGGAGTAGGATATTTGACAAAAGCGGACTAATTGGACTCCTTGCGGAACTCCTTTTCTACGTTTGACTAGTTTTCCTTTGATGAGTATAGGCACTCGCAACCATTTGCGGATTAACCGTAAAGTCGTTGGGCATTTTACCTTTTGGTAAATTAGGTTCAGCAACAAGCAATGATCGACTTCGTCAAAGAAGTTCTTTAGGTCAATATCTACAATATAATTGTAGCCTTCGTGAATGTTTCCCAAGGCTTTGCCTACCGCTTGGCGGGCATTTTTATTGGGTCGAAATCCGAAACTATTCACACTAAAATCCTTTTCGAATCTTGGCATCATCGCTTGTGATACGGCTTGTTGAAGTAGTCTGTCGACTACTGTTGGGATTCCCAAGAGTCGGAACTTTCCGCCTCCTTTGGGAATCTCCACCCCAAGGATGGGTTGCGGTAGATAACGGTCATTCTTAATATCTTCCAGTAATGCAGATTTATGTTCACGGAAATAATCCGTCAGCTGAGTGGTTTTTAAACCATCAACGCCAGCACTACCTTTGTTGACTACTACTTGACGTAGCGCCTTTTGGAGATTGTAAGGATGTGTTACTTGTGCAATCATTCTTAAGTTTTACATTAAATTCTTACTGTTCCGCTTTTCTAGGGCTATAACTTGCGTCATTCCTTTAGAAATTAAGAACCACTTGCGTTCAGTCCTTCCTTGTTTGTGAGACTTGTGCGGTATCTATTCGCAACTCGTTGCCCCAAGTACTATGACTTCTGCTGACTTCTTTACTTTACCAACTCGTGGTTGCAAAGACCTCCCCTGGTAAGAGCTTTTTCCTTCGTCCAATCCCTGCGACATCTACTGAGATACGATTTTGATAATCTTTGGACGTTGCAATGCTGTGCTTGCTTATCCTCGTATAACAGCCTCTTATGCCGTTTCTGTTCGTCAGTACCGGATTTTGCCGTTTCGCTTCCTTCACTGCATATCTCACGATAAACCAGCTTGCGACGTACTAATGGTTCGGGGTTTCAATCCGCCCATAAGGGACTTACACCCTCTGGAAAAATAACACACTGTAAGATTTGTTTTAGAATTCGTAAATTTGTATTTTCGAATTTTTATTCGAGCTTACAGTGTGGGTCCTGCTCATGCAGGGCACACACAGCAGTTTGCAGAAATGGCGGGTTTTGGGCTTAATTTAAAGTTGGTTTTGTACTTGCAAAATCAGTGTTTAACCGAAAGTTTAGACTTCCTTAATCCGCCACTTCTGCAAGCTGCAAAACGTCAGGCTGTGAAAAAACCTCATTTAGTCGCTGTTTTGACTTAAAATCATCCTCATAAACATCACTACAATCGTTCTACTACAAGCTCTTTTTTAGGCAGCAAATTGTAGCTCATTTTCAATAATGTCTTTACAAAGCCTAAAATAGTTCGTAATAAAGACAATACAAGCTTTTGCTTTGTAGGGTGTGTTCCAGTTCTTGATTTTGGCAATTAAATCGGGTACACCAAGAATATTTATCGTGCGTTTGATGTTGTAGACAAGCATAATTAAACTATGCTCCCCATTTACTTTTTCGAGGCCCGTCAAATTGGTGTGATTGTAACCCCATTGTCTCTTGATGGTTCCAAATATATGTTCGTTGATTTCTTGCCGTGTGCGGTACAATTGTGGGTTTTCCCGATAACGTTTATTATTTTCTTCAACGGCACTAGCATACTCGCTACGGTCTATTTCCCTTCCTGCAGGTCTTGCAGTACAAAGATGTTTTACGGGACATTCTTTGCAAGATGGTGTTCGGTATTTCTTAAATTGATATCCGCTTTGTTCTGTTCGACCACTTTTTTTATGCCATCTTCCCGTCGTTCTTAAAATTTCTCCTTGGGGACATGTGTAAGTGTCATCGGCTTTATTGTAGATGAATTTGGCTACCAAATAATCTGGTTGTGTGACGCTTTCTTTACTTGTTCCTGGCGTAGGATGGGCTACAATGGTGGTGATGTTATGGTTTATGCATTGGGCAATTTCCCTTCCATTATGGTAGCCTTTATCTACCAAAACGGTGAAAGTCTCTACGCCCAAATTTTCTTTTGCTTCCAAAGCGATAGCTCCTAAAGCGTTAAGATCGTTACGATTTATGGTATGAGTGGCTACGACCAAATTGTGCTTATTGTCAACTGCTGCTTGGATATTGTAACTTATCTCGACTACTACTCCTTGTACCAAAAGGGCTCGTGCGTCTTGATCAGTGGTGCTTATTTGGGGCTGTCCACTAGCTTTTAGTTTTTCTTGCAGAACTTCATAACCGATTTTATTAGTTTTTAAACGCTCTATTTTCTCTTGAATTTTAGTTATCTTAATACTGCTGTCTTGTAAATCGTTTTGATCTAAATCGGTTAAGTATTCTTGAGTTTTCTCCTCAATATAAGCTAAATGTCTATCAATTTTCTTTTGATTGAAATTAGCTTTCTTGCTGTTGTGCGCTCTACTTTTAGTACCATCAATGGCAATGGTTTCACCGGCAATCAAGTCCACATCTTTGAGGAATGAAACAAAGAGTTTGAACAAGTTTTTCAATCCCGATGGATTCTGTTTTCTAAAATCAGAAATACTATGGTAGTTCGGTACAATTCCACACAAAAGCCATTGTAGTTCAATATTACGAACACACTCTTTTTGCAGTTTTCTAGAGCTTCGCAAGCCATTTAAATAACCATATAAATATATTTTAAGGAACAGTTTAGTGTCGAAACTTGGACGACCTTCTGTCTTTAACGTTTGAATCTTAAAACCTAAAGTCTGTATTGACAACGCTTCCACAAAAGCGTCTACAAAACGAACTGGATTATCTGGTAAAATCATGTCTTCTAAACTTGAAAAGACCATCTGATTGCGCGGTATTCCTGTGATGTGTTGCATCATTAAATATACAACTTTTCTTCCTTTTATTTAATATTAAGTGTTATATTTGAAAGAAATAAACGGAAGTTTTTTCACAGACTGACGTTATAGCCAAGTTTAGAACGACATCAACAATAAAGAACACTTGAATGAAAATTAGCAGACCTGCAATTATGAAATTATCCGAAATGATATGTGGAAACGAAGCATTCAATCATTTTCCTTATCGTTCTTCATCTCAGTTGACAAAATTTTTCATAGATAACGACCTCGACTTTGTACACGATGGCTCTACTAGGCATTTATGGGTTCAAGACGTTTTAAATAAACTTAATGAACAATCAATTGAAGAAGATAATTTGCCAAATAGAGATTTAATTAAAGCAATAATATCATTAGTGAATCCAGATTATTTTCTTTTTGATGATAAATTAGACCATAAAAAAGCTGTTGAAGATGTAAATAAGTCCTTAAAATCATCAAAAATAATACTCAAAGAGAAAGCTGACGGACAATATTTGCTAACAACATTAACTGGACAATTTATTTCTACGGGTATTAGCGAAATTGAAGCAATACAACAAATTACTTTTACGCCATCTGTATTCAAAATACCTAAGAAACCAACAAATTCGAAATTAATTTCAGTAATGATGCCTTTTAGCCCAGCTTATCGTGGGACATATGAAGCAATAAAACGAGTTGCCGACCATATGGAATTAGAGTGTTTAAGAGCTGACGACATTTGGGAAAACTCAACTATTATACAAGATATTTTTGACTTAATATTTTGCTCAAGAATAGTTATCGTAGATTTTAGCGAAAGAAATCCAAACGTTATGTATGAAACTGGAATTGCTCATACACTTGGAAAAATAGTAATTCCAATAACACAATCATTCAATGATATTCCTTCAGACTTAGGACATCACAGAGCATTGAAATATTTGCCGAATGATGAAGGTTACCGAAATTTATCAAATGAACTTTACAAAAGAATTAGAACTATAATTGAAGAAAAATAAAACCTGGCTATAACAGCTGTTTTGATATAGCTGGAATTTAGTGGAGTTACCGTTTCGCATCAAGTCCCCAGCTCTACGATCCCGAAGACTTTCGGGACCTGACTTAGGACACACGTTGAGCAAACAATACTATTCCGTAATCAAAGTCATAGCGAGGAACGACCTGTTCGCCGTGGAGAAAGCTATCTCACTAAAACACATCGACAATCAAAATAAAAAACTATTGTAAAGGAAGTACTGGATGGGATTGCTTCATTCTTGTCAATGACCCACTACATCAAATTCCTATCTCACTAAAACACTTCGACAATCAAAATAAAAAACTATTGTAAAGGAAGTACTGGATGGGATTGCTTCATTCTTCGCAATGACATAGTCCATCAAATTACGAAATCTGTAAACCCTTACGAATAATTTATTATGCAAATCTAAAGGCTCTACGATCCCGAAGACTTTCGGGACCTGACTTAGGACACACGTTGAGCAAACAATACTATTCCGTAATCAAAGTCATAGCGAGGAACGACCTGTTCGCCGTGGAGAAAGCTATCTCACTAAAACACATCGACAATCAAAATAAAAAACTATTGTAAAGGAAGTACTGGATGGGATTGCTTCATTCTTGTCAATGACCCACTACATCAAATTCCTATCTCACTAAAACACATCGACAATTAAAATAAAAAAGCCTATTGGAACGGAAATACTGGATGAGATTGCTTCGTTCCTCGCAATGACACAGTGCATCAAATTAAAGTCTCTGCTATCCAAAAACATTCGGAACACAACTACGGACACACGCTGTGAAAACAAAATAATTCGGTAATCTTCAATGTAAAAACTTTCCTTACATTTACTACCTTTCAATCGAAAAGAAACTCAATTCAAAATGAAAACCAAATCTAGGATAGCATCAATAGTAAAAGGGAATAGTTTAGATTCTACTGTTACCGGTTTACCAACATTTCATTTATCAGAATTGAACCTTCCAAATGACCTGGAATTTCAATTACCCACAAATATAAGGCTAGGTCATTTAGCTGAAAAAATTGTTTCTGAATTGATTAAATCATCAGTAAATTACAATGTTCTATATGAAAATTTTCAGATAGTTGAAGATCAGAAAACCATAGGTGAAATTGATTTTATAATTGAAAACAGTATTGAAAAGAAGTTAATTCACTTGGAATTAGCCTATAAATTCTACTTGTTTGATCCTAGTATTTCTTCGGAAATCATAAATAACTGGATAGGTCCGAATAGAAACGATTCTTTAACCGAGAAATTAGACAAGTTAAAGACAAAACAATTTCCTTTATTGTACCATAACTGTACTGCTTCAAACTTTGATACTATCGACATCAGCTGCGTTACTCAAGCGCTATGTTTATTGGTCTCCTTGTTTGTTCCTTATGAATTCAAAACCAAATTAGCTCCTATTTATGAAAAAGCTATCAAAGGCTATTATGTAAACTTAGATACATTTATTAGCCTTGACAATCCTGAAAAATTGTATTGTTTACCTTCAAAAAAGGAATGGGGAATGGATCCTTCGGAAAATGAAATTTGGACAGACTATGAAGGTGTCGAAAATCAAATTAACACAAGCATAAATGAAAAGCAAGCGCCATTGTGCTGGCAAAAACATAACGGAACTTATTTGTCTTTTTTTATTGTTTGGTGGTAGATCAATTTAATTGGTTAAACGTATATAAACCTGTTCTACGTTCTCGGGAACTTTTGGGACACGGTTTCGAAAAAAACGTTGAACAAACAATACTGTTCCGCAATCAAAGTCATAGCAAGGAACGACCTGTTTGCCCTGGAGAAAGCTATCACACTGAAACACATCGACAATAAAAATAAAAAATCCTGCAGATACGGAAATACTGGATGCCATTCCTCTCCCGATGTGTCGGTATCGGAATGAACTATTTGTTTTTGAAAACAATAACGCTCTCTTTAGCCCTGATGGAAGCGGCATCCCATGCTTTTTGGCGTGGATATAGCGGACAGCAGGAAGAGGCGTTCTTAAAAGAACAATTATTCTGCTCCTAAAAAACAACCCAGCTAGATTCGAGGGTACTGAAAAAGCCTTTTTTAACAATACTATAATGTGCCAAAAAACCAAAAAAATTGTTTCCTACTACCTCTGCAATCCTTATATTTGCAGTCTTGAAAAAAACATAAAATGAAGATATCTTACAATTGGTTAAAACAATTCATCAAAATAGACTGGAATTCAGAAGAAACAGCTGCTTTACTAACTGATTTAGGTCTGGAAGTAGAGATTGTCGATAAATACCAATCTATAAAAGGAGGATTAGAAGGAATCGTGGTTGGACATGTACTTACATGTGTTCCGCATCCTGATGCCGATAGATTAAAAATTACTACAGTAGATCTTGGTACTGGAACACCTGTACAAATTGTATGTGGTGCTGCAAATGTTGATGCAGGTCAAAAAGTGCCTGTGGCTACTATAGGAACCGTTTTATATGATGCAGCAGGAGTTGCGTTTACTATTAAGAAAGGTAAAATTCGTGGACAGGAAAGTCACGGAATGATATGCGCTGAAGATGAATTAGGTCTTGGCGAGGGACACGACGGAATTATGGTTTTAGATGAATCATTAGTTCCTGGTACAGCAGCAGCAACCGTATTTAAGATTGAAAATGACGAAGTATTTGAAATAGGCCTTACGCCTAACCGTGCTGATGCAATGAGTCATTATGGTACTGCACGTGATTTAAGAGCAGGATTATTGCAAAAAGGAGTTAATGTTGAATTAATTACTCCTTCAGTAAGCAACTTTAGAGTTGACATGCGAACACTTAAAATTGATGTTAACGTTGAAGACACAACATTAGCACCAAGATATTGTGGTGTGACAATTTCAGGAATTACCGTTAAGCCATCTCCAAACTGGTTACAAGACAGACTAAAAGCGATAGGAATTGCTCCAAAAAACAATATAGTTGATGTCACTAATTACGTTTTACACGAATTAGGGCAGCCATTACACGCTTTTGACGCTTCAAAAATTACTGGTAAAGTAATTGTAAAAACACTTCCTGCAGGAACAAAGTTTACCACTTTGGACGATGTGGAAAGAACCTTACATGAGGAAGATTTAATGATATGTGATGAAAAAGGTCCTATGTGTATTGCAGGGGTTTTTGGTGGAACAAAATCAGGAGTTTCTGAGAATACAAATTCGATTTTCTTAGAAAGCGCTTATTTTAATCCGGTAAGCATTAGAAAAACAGCCAAAAGACACCAATTAAATACTGATGCATCTTTCCGTTTTGAAAGAGGAATTGACCCTACTATTACCGCTTACGCATTAAAACGTGCGGCTCTTTTGATTCAAGAAGTGGCTGGTGGAGAAATCACATCGGATGTAACTGATATTTACCAAAAGAAAATTGAAGACTTTGCAGTCTTTTTAAACTTTGATAAAGCGGCAAAAATTATTGGTCAGGAATTACCTAAAGATACTATCAAGAAAATATTAGTTTCTTTAGACATAAAAGTGAATAGTGTTTCAGAAACAGGATTAGGATTGACAATTCCTTCTTACCGTGTTGATGTACAAAGAGAAATTGATGTTATCGAGGAAATATTAAGAGTATACGGATACAATAACATTAATTTTTCAAAGAAATTAAATGCTACGGTTTCAAACGCTCCTAGAAATGAAGATTATAAAATCCAAAATATAGTTGCCACACAATTGAATTCACAAGGATTTAATGAAATGATGGCAAATTCATTGACAACAGCCTCTTACGTTGAACTGTCAGATATGCTTAAGGAAGAACATAATGTTACTATGTTAAATCCACTAAGTAATGATTTAGCCACCTTGAGACAATCTTTATTGTTCTCTGGGCTGGAAGCGATATCTTATAATATTAATCGCAAGAACAGTGATTTAAAATTATTTGAATTTGGGAAGTCATACCATAAATTTCTTTCAGGATTTGAAGAACACAAACATTTAACTTTATTCCTTACAGGAAACAGAAACAAAGAAAGCTGGACAAACGCTCAAAAACCTTCTGATTTCTTTTTATTCAAAGGATATGTTGACGCAA
The DNA here is from genome assembly GCF_023278045.1 of Flavobacterium sp. K5-23. Taxonomy (NCBI): domain Bacteria; kingdom Pseudomonadati; phylum Bacteroidota; class Flavobacteriia; order Flavobacteriales; family Flavobacteriaceae; genus Flavobacterium; species Flavobacterium sp. K5-23. Next base: position 2,572,002 of record NZ_CP056783.1, on the reverse strand, counting down.
TTCTTGCTCGATTTGGAATCCAAAAAACGCAAAACACTCCAGTAACTTCAGATATTTTTTCAGAAGGAATTGCAATTGGTGTTGGTCATAACGCCTTAGTTGAATTTGGAGTTGTAAAAAAATCTATTTTGAAAACTTTCGGAATTAAGCAGGAAGTGTTTTATGCTGATTTCAATTGGGATATTTTATTAAAAATGATTTCAAGCAAAATTAAATTCACTGAAATTCCTAAATATCCAGAAGTACGTAGAGACTTAGCCTTGCTAGTTGATCAAAATGTAACTTATGACAGTATTTATGCTATTGCGAGACAAACAGAGAAAAGCCTTTTAAAAGAGATCAATTTATTTGATGTTTACGAAGGGAAGAATCTACCGGAAGGAAAAAAATCATACGCTCTAAGCTTCATCATTCAAGATAGTGCAAAAACTTTGACAGATACTCAAATTGATAAAATTATGAGCAAACTGCAAAAGAATTTTGAAACAGAACTTGGTGCAAGTTTAAGATAAAAATATATTTTTTTTTAAATGTAAAAATCCCAATTCTAAAAATAGAATTGGGATTTTTTGCTTTGAAGCTTATAAGTATCACTAAATATGATTATAATAACATTGAATGTAATGTACTTTTTAAAAAAGCATTAAAAGTAATTTAAAAAACATATTTTTTTTTCCTCTTTTATTTAAATATTGCCGCAAATACAGCTAGTAAAATTACGAAACTGTATAGTGAAATAAAAATAAGAGCAATTACTCCTATATACTTAAAATGGGATTTTAAATATTTAAAAGATTCATTCAATAATTCATTGTCATTATTTTTAAAGGCATTTTTTGTTTTTGAAGAAAATTGAAACAAATAATAAACAGGGAAAAAATATATAAGGGCAAGAATCAAATATAGTACCGTAATAAATCCTGTACCAATACCGGCAAAAGGAGCACCCCCTCCGCTTAAAGCACCTAATTTTGAAAAAATAGTACCTACAAACAAAGCAAGAATTACCATAAATCCTATACCTATAAAACCAAGTATTGATAAAAAGTAAGTCCACTTTGCTGTTTCTTTTAAAAACCCATGTGTTTCATCTGTAAATTCAAAATTTTTTGTCATTATACTTTGTTCCATTTTAATAAAGATTAAGATTATATCCTCAAATTTAGTAAAATATTTATTACAAAAAAATATATAACCAATTATAATTTTAAATCATTTACATAATTAGAATTAATAAAAACAATCAGAAATTACAACATAAAAAAAAAGCCTCACATTACTGTGAGGCTTTTCTATTATAAGAAAGATTGAGAATTATTTTTTCTCAGACTTTTCCATTTTAGCTTTCAATGCAGCTAATACATCATTACTATCTCCTAATGTAGATGCAGGTGCATTTGCAGAAGAAGCAGATGAAGTATTTTCAGTTGCAGTTTTCACATTTTTCTCTTCTTCTTCACGGAAGATAGCAGTGTGAGATGCAACAACTCTTTTGAATTCTTTGTTAAATTCGATTACTTTGAAATCAGCAGATTCACCTTTTTTCAATTTCTTACCGTCTTCTTTTTCAAGGTGACGAGTAGGAATGAAAGCAACGATATCATCTCCAAATTCTACAGTAGCTCCTTTGTCAACAATTTCAGAGATTTCTCCGTTGTGGATAGTTCCCACTGCGAATGAACCTTCGTATTGATCCCAAGGATTAGGAGTAGTTTGTTTGTGACCTAAAGATAATTTACGTCCGTCAACATCTAATTCTAATACTACTACATCAAGTTTCTCACCAACATTTACAAATTCAGATGGGTGTTTGATTTTCTTAGTCCAAGATAAGTCAGAGATGTAAATTAATCCATCAATTCCTTCTTCAAGTTCTACGAAGATACCAAAGTTTGTAAAGTTTCTAACGATACCTGAATGTTTAGAACCTACAGGATATTTAGTAGTGATATCAGTCCAAGGATCTTGAGACAATTGTTTGATACCTAATGACATTTTACGGTCATCTCTATCTAAAGTTAAGATTTGAGCCTCAACAATATCACCTACTTTTACGAAATCTTGAGCAGAACGTAAATGAGTAGACCATGACATTTCAGAAACGTGGATCAAACCTTCAACACCTTCAGCAACTTCGATAAATGCACCGTAATCAGCGATTACAACTACTTTACCTTTTACTTTGTCTCCAATTGCTAAGTTAGCATCTAGAGCATCCCAAGGGTGAGCGTTTAATTGTTTCAATCCTAATTGAATTCTTGTTTTCTCATCATCGAAATCAAGGATTACAACGTTTAATTTTTGATCTAATTCAAGAACTTCAGATGGGTGGTTAATTCTTGACCAAGAAAGGTCAGTAATGTGAATTAATCCATCAACACCACCTAAATCAATAAACACACCATAAGAAGTAATGTTTTTAACAACACCTTCTAATACTTGTCCTTTTTGTAATTGACCGATGATCTCTTTCTTCTGAACCTCAATATCCGCTTCAATAAGCGCTTTGTGAGATACAACAACGTTTTTAAATTCGTGGTTGATTTTCACAACTTTGAATTCCATCATTTTGTTTACGTACACATCGTAATCTCTAATTGGCTTAACGTCAATTTGAGATCCTGGTAAGAAAGCTTCAATTCCGAAAACGTCAACGATCATACCACCTTTAGTTCTGCATTTTACAAAACCATTAACGATTTCTCCTGTTTCGTTAGCCGAAATAACTCTATCCCAAGATTTGATAGTACGTGCTTTTCTATGAGACAATACTAATTGACCTGTTTTATCCTCACGGATGTCAATTAATACCTCTACAGTATCACCTACTTTTAATGCTGGGTTGTAACGGAATTCGTTTAATGAAATAACACCTTCCGATTTTGCGTTGATATCAACGATTACGTCTCTATCTGTAATTCTAACAACAGTACCATCTACTACTTCTTCTTGGTCAGTAGCGATAAAAGTTTTTGATACTAATTCTTCGAATTCTAATAAGTTTTTCTCATCTACTAGATCAATACCTTCTTCGAAGTTATGCCAGTTGAAATTTGCTAAAAACTCTTCTTGTGATTGGATTTGTTCAGACATGCTGATAAAAATTTGTATTCTGTATTTTCTCGAGTTTCTTAAAGTGATAGAAAACAACAGAAGTTGTTTGTATAATTAATTGATACCCAATGGAAACTCTTATCCACCAAAAGGTGTGCAAAGATAATTCATTTTTATTTAATTACAAAAAAATTACAGAAAGAAAATCAAAACCCACCGAAGTTGTAAGTTGCTGATAATCAGAAGCGAATGATTCAATCCTGTTTATAAACATCGTTCCTGCTCTCCCCTTTATCTCTTTGTCCCTAAAGATCGGAACAAAGAGGATATCAGTTCGATCAGGGCTACAAAGCTATTATAGTGATTATTAACAATAAAAAACCCGATCATTATAAAACGATCGGGTCAAGTATAAACTATATTAATTCTAGTGAGTTATATTTTCCATCTCACTTCTATTGTGCTTGTGTTTAAACATAAAAGCAAAAGCAATTGCTATAACCAAAGCATACATCGCGAAGGAAAGCCAAATGTTAGGCCAATCTTTTCCAGTAGGTGTTGTAAAATAAGCGTCAATTAAATAACCACTTACAAAACTTCCAAAAACAGCGCCAAAACCATTTGTCATCATCATAAACAATCCTTGTGCACTAGAACGTATACTTGAATCAGTAGATGTCTCTATAAATAAAGATCCTGAGATATTAAAGAAATCAAATGCCATTCCGTATACAACGCATGACAATATAATCATCCATAAATTATCCGCTGGATCGCCATAAGCAAATAAACCAAAACGTAAAACCCAAGCAAACATACTAATAAGCATAACCTGTTTTATACCAAATCTCTTTAAAAAGAAAGGAATCGCTAGAATAAAAACAGTTTCTGAAACTTGAGAAATAGACAATATTATAGTGGAGTATTTAACCACAAATGAATCAGCGTATTTTGGAATATTAGCAAAATCAGACAAGAAAGTGTCTCCATACATATTAGTTAACTGCAATGCGCCACCTAAAAACATTGAAAATATAAAGAATAAAGCCATTTTATAAGTTCCAAATAACTTAAATGCATTTAATCCTAAAGATTCAATCCAAGACGAATCTTTGTTAGTAAGTTTCTGAGGAGGACAATTAGGCAAAGTAAATGAATAAATCCCTAATGCAATCGCGACAATTGCTGCTATATAAAATTGATTTGCAGAGGCTTTATTTCCAGTAAGATTCGTAATCCACATAGCGACTATAAAACCTATAGTTCCCCATACACGAATAGGTGGAAATACTTTAACAACATCAAATTTATTGTTTTTTAATATCGTAAAAGCAATAGAATTAGACAATGAAATAGTAGGCATATAAAAAAGCATAGCCAATAAAATCACATAATATAATTCACTAGGACTATCAACTGTAGGCACATAGAATAAAACTAAACCATAAAAGATATGTAATAATCCATATAACTTTTCGGCGCTTATCCATCTGTCAGCAATAATACCAGTAAATGCAGGCATTAGAATAGATGATATTCCAAGTGTTGAAAAAATTGCTCCAAATTCTGCTCCAGACCAGCCTTTTGTATTAAAACAATAGGTTCCAATTGTGATCAACCAAGCTCCCCAAACAAAAAATTGAAGAAAACTCATTATAATTAACCTAAACTTGATACTCATTAATAAAGTTTTTAATTTTTAAAAAATATTCACCCGTAAATCTAATACTTAAAATGAAACCTACAATGTTTTAGTTAATTCATTTATTAATTCTAAAACAACTTCAAATTGTTCCTTACGGCTAAGATGTGAATTATCAATCTCAATAGCATCATCCGCTATTACCAACGGAGAGTCATCTCTATGAGTATCAATATAATCACGATCTTCAACATTTTTTAAAACTTCTTCATATGTAACGGCATCTCCCTTTTCCACTAGTTCATCATATCGCCTTTGTGCTCGTGTTGCAGCACTTGCTGTCATAAATATTTTAAGTTCGGCATCAGGAAAAACAACGGTACAAATATCTCTACCATCCATTACAATCCCTTTATCCTTACCCATTTCCTGTTGTTGCTCCACTAATTTTGCTCGCACTTCCGAAACTTCGGCCACTTTACTCACAAAACCAGAAACCTCAATTGTACGGATAACAGTTTCCACATTAACATCATTTAGATACATTTCGGCATAACCCAGATCAGCATTGTATTTAAATTGCAATTTTATCAAAGGCAGACTCTTAATTAGCGAATCTTTATCAAAAAAATCACTCCCTATATATCCATTTTGCATCGCATATAACGCTACTGCACGATACATAGCGCCTGTATCAACATATACATATCCCAAATGATTGGCCAATTGTTTGGCTAAAGTACTTTTTCCTGTGGATGAAAATCCGTCTATCGCGATGGTAATTTTTTTCAATTTCTTTTTTAATTTAATTTTATGAATATAAAACTATTCGTTTTAGTAATAAATACTCAAAATGATATTCGTTTTAGAATTGTCTAATATTTTTTCCAGCCTTTCAAAATATTTTTCATTAACCATTGGACAACCAAAACTTTTACAAATAAATTCGTCTTGTTCTTCATAGGGAACACTAGAGTATTTATGTAAAACTATATTTCTGTCAAATGCATTACAATTAGTTTTGTCCAACCCGTGTAATTTATATGCTTTCCCAAATACTCCATTATAATATTTTCCTATTGAATATTTCCCTAATGAAGTGCAAAGTGAATTATTTGTGTTACTAAATTTCAGAATTCCTTTAATTTCTGTTTCTGATCCCAAACCGTGCGCAACTAAACCTTCATCAATAATTTTATCATTTTTCAAATCATATATAAAAAATCGATTTTTACCTGATGGAATACTCATATCAATAAAAAAAGCAATTTCTTTATTGTATTTTGGATTTTTATTAATTATTGCTTTTACTTCTTTTACCTGATCATCGAGTTTTTCTCCAATTAATTCACTCTTAGGATTCTTATTGAAACTCGAAAATACCAGCCCAATAAAAATCAAAACAAAAAATAGCTTTTTCATTTCTTTAATTTTTAATATTATATTTTTAATCCAAATCACTATCATCTATCACTCTCGCCTTGTATTGATTAAAAATCATTCTTGAAAGTTAATAGTTAACCCAAAAAGACTTGTATTCCCTGCCAATGTATACCTGGAATAGGAATAATTGAATTTCAACTTGTTCATTTTCAACCCGAAACCCAGAGATACTCCCGAAAAATTTCGTTGTTCTAAAACCTGTAACTCTTCGGCTCTCCTAAAGTTATATCCTAATCGAAGATTAAAAGACTTTTTAGGAAAAAGCTCAACGCCAAAAATAACATGGCGCATAGCGTTATTTATAAAACTCACTTTTTGCTCTTTTACACTTCCGTCGATAGATAACTCTGTACTGGAAGGATTTGAAAAAGAAATATTCCATTGTTGCAGATTCTCTAATGTAAGATGCCATCTTACTGGTACATTTTCTAACTCCTGAGAAACACCAACTATTATTTCTAAGGGTAATTTTTCATTTACACCGGAATAACTTGTAATCTGAGTACCAATATTTCGCACCACAAGCCCCCAATTGACATCATTCTTTTCATCTATATATAAAAACCCCAAATCCACTGCCGCTCCAAAAGAATGATAACTCTCTAGAGTAGACGAAATTAATTTAGTATTTACACCTATGAATAGATCCGTATTAGGAATCGAATAGGCATATCCCAATGAAAGAGCTATTTCGTTTCCTGTAAATTGTGATGTTGCCTGTCCGTTTTGATCATAACCATCAAATTTACCATAATTAACATAATTAACTCCTGCCTGAAATGTTTGCAAATGTCTGTCATAGGTATAAGCATAAGAAGCAGTTCCATAAGTCACTTCCTTAAAATAGCTACCGTAATTCAAAGCCAGATTATTATCCATATCTGCATTTATAGTAGCCGGATTAAAATGAACCTGATTCACATCATTGTCATAAATCGTGATCGTTTTACCTCCCAAAGCTGCCTGTCTCGGTGATGTCACGAGATTCAAAAACTGATATACGTACTTCCCTCCTATCTGGCCGTATGATACGACACAAAAAAGAAATAAAAAAACCAACATCAATTTTCTGAGCATATTTTATGTCTCCATTACTATAATAAAACGCGGATGTAAAGATAAAATTATATTAGTGAAACTTATCTTTTTTTAACTTCAACTTCTTAAAAAATAAAATTCCAAAATCATCACTTATTTACCATAAGCTTTGATTTTGGAATCTTATTATAAATTATAAAGGGAATTAAAGCGTTTTAGCGTTTTTTACCTTTTGATCCGTAATTGCAATTTTCAATACCTCACTCATTTCCTTTACATAATGAAACGAAAGTCCCTCAATATATTCTGGTTTGATTTCATCAATATCACTTTTATTTTCATGACACAAAATAATCTCTTTAATATTAGCACGTTTAGCTGCCAGTATTTTTTCTTTGATTCCACCCACAGGCAATACTTTTCCTCTTAGAGTAATCTCACCAGTCATAGCGATATTTTTCTTTACTCTTTTTTGAGTAAATAACGACACTAGTGAAGTAAGCATAGCTATTCCCGCACTTGGTCCATCTTTTGGCGTAGCTCCTTCAGGAACGTGCAAGTGAATATTGTACTTAGATAAAATTTCTGGATTTAAACCTAAAAGTTCCGCATTGGCTTTAATATATTCTAATGCAATAGTTGCCGACTCTTTCATCACAGTTCCTAAATTACCTGTAATGGTCATAGTTCCTTTACCCGGAGAAATTAAAGACTCAATAAAAAGAATATCTCCTCCTACACTCGTCCAAGCTAAACCTGTTACGACACCTGCAACGTCATTACTCTCGTACTTATCTCTTTCTAATCTTGGTACACCTAAAACTTTAATAATATCTTCATCTGTAACCTTCTTATTGTACTCTTCTTCCATCGCAACTGATTTTGCTGCATTACGGATTACCTGTGCAATTTTGGCTTCTAATCCACGAACTCCAGACTCACGTGTATACCCTTCAACGATTTTTTCAAGTTGTTTTTTTCCTATAGTTAAATGCTTCGAAGTCATTCCGTGCTCCTTCAACTGTCTTGGAAATAAATGTTGTTTAGCAATTTCTACTTTCTCTTCAATAGTATAACCAGACATTTTTATAATCTCCATTCTATCTCTCAATGCAGGCTGAATTGTAGACATATTATTTGAAGTGGCAATAAACATCACTTTCGATAAATCATAACCCATTTCAAGGAAATTATCGTAAAAAGAGTTGTTTTGTTCCGGATCTAAAACTTCCAACAAAGCCGAAGACGGATCTCCTTGATTGCTACTCGATAATTTATCAATTTCATCTAATACAAACACAGGATTTGATGTTCCTGCTTTCTTTAAACTTTGAATAATTCTACCTGGCATAGCTCCAATATAGGTCTTTCTATGACCACGAATCTCAGCTTCATCACGTAACCCTCCAAGAGAAATTCGAACATATTCTCTACCTAAAGCTTCTGCTACTGATCTACCAATTGAAGTTTTTCCAACACCCGGAGGTCCTGTTAAACAAATAATAGGCGATTTCATATCATTACGAAGTTTTAAAACAGCCAAATGTTCTATCATTCTTTTCTTAACTTCTTCTAATCCAAAATGATCCCTGTCTAGAATCTTTTGTGCTCTTTTTAAATCAAAATTATCTTTCGAATAAACATCCCAAGGCAACTCTAAATATACCTCAAGATAATTTCTTTGAATCCCAAAATCAGGCGCTTGAGGATTCATACGACGCATTTTTGACAATTCTTTTTCAAAATGCTTCTGCGTTTTTTCATCCCACTTCTTAGTTTTGGACTTTTGAAGCATTTCATCCATTTCTTCCTCTTGTGAAACACCACCTAGTTCTTCTTGAATGGTTTTCATTTGTTGGTGCAAGAAATATTCTCTTTGTTGTTGGTCTAAATCAAAACGAACTTTAGACTGAATATCGTTTTTAAGTTCCAGTTTCTGAAGCTCAATATTCATATAACGAAGAGTCGCTAATGCTCTTTCTTTAAGTCCGTTAATTTCAAGCAAGCCTTGCTTTTCTTCAACAGAAAGATTCATATTAGAGGTCACAAAATTAATTAAGAAAGACTGGCTTTCAATGTTCTTAATTGCAAAAGTAGCTTCACTAGGAATATTTGGACTTTCCTTAATAATCTGGATCGCTAATTCCTTAACAGATTCAAGAATAGCTAAAAATTCAGTGTCTTCACTATTTGGTCTGTCCTCAGTAAACTCTTTAATAGTGGCTGTCATATAAGGATCCTCAGAGACAACAGTGTCAATTTCGAATCGTTTTTTCCCTTGAAGTATAACAGTTGTATTTCCATCAGGCATTTTTAGAACACGTAAAATTTTAGCAACGGTTCCTACTGTATGAATATCATCTTTAGTTGGTTCTTCATCTTCCTCATTTTTTTGAGAAACAACTCCAATGATTTTTCCATTAGCATTAGCGTCATTTATCAATTTTATGGATTTATCACGTCCGGCAGTAATTGGAATTACAACACCAGGAAATAAAACCATATTACGAAGAGGTAAAATAGGCAATGAATCTGGTAATTCTTCATTAATCATTTCTTCCTCGTCTTCGGGAGTCAATAATGGTATTAATTCTGCTTCAGAGTCAAATTCTTGAAGTGACAGATTGTCAATAGTAAGTATTTTATGGTTTGACATATTATATTTAAGTCTTTTTGTCATTAAAAAAATTCATTTGAAAACAAATATAAGGCATCCTCATTATAATTTTATATAAAACAGGCATTAAACCCAGATATTCATTCGAACATATAAAAAATGCAATCTTTGTGCCATAATAGAATTAATAATAGCCTAAAACTTATATTAAGGATACAGAAAATCCAATTTATATTAAATTTAGATTTTATAACTATAATTAAAACATACGTAATATACTATAAAATAAAAACGTCATATAGATTCAAATTAATTCATATATCGTTAAATTTGTTTTGATTAACCAATGACAAACCATTAATTATGAAAACCACATTAAAATCAGTGATCTGTATTACATTGTTTTTTACCACTATTGCAAATGCACAATGGTACTTAAAAGACAGAATAAAAGGAAACGGAAAAATGATTACTGAACAAAGAAATACAACTTCTTATGATGAAATTAATGTTTCCGGTTTTCTCGATGTAGAATTAGTTTCTGGAAAAGAAGGTAATATCAGTATTTATGGAGAAGAAAACATAGTCTCATATATTAAAATTGAGGTGAAAGGTTCCGCTTTGAAAATATATACCGATAAAAACATTAGTATCAGTACCGGAAAAAAATTAGTGATTACTGTTCCGTTTGAAAGTATCAATAGCATTTCGCTTACAGGTTCTGGTGGCATAGTCTCAAAAAACACTATAAAATCAGCTCATTTTGCTACAAAATTAACAGGTTCCGGAGATATCAAATTAACTGTTGAAGCATCAAAAACTGAAGCAAGTTTAAATGGATCCGGAAATATTATTTTAAAAGGAAACGCAAAAGATTTCATGTCTAAAATAGCGGGATCAGGAAATATAGAAGCTTATGCTTTTAGAGTTGAAAATGCCGATGTTTCAATTGCAGGTTCTGGAGATACATCAGTATTTTGCACTAATAACATAAAAGCAAGAGTATCTGGATCCGGAAACATTGATTACAAGGGTAACCCAAAAACTAAAGACACCAAAGTAAATGGTTCAGGAGATATCACACAAAAATAAAATGTCTATTTGACAAATTATATGGTTTATAATTTAGATATTTTTTTGTTGTTTTTCATAAAGCTAAGAACGATATAACCTAATAGAAAAAAAATAGCAAGTATGAAAATTGAATTTCGCATCGAATTTGTTATGGAGGCAACAAATCCAAAAATAAATGTCCCTACGACAATTGATATTTTTTCGGTTACATCAAAAAAACTAAAATAGGTTGCGTGGTCTTCTGTTTCTGGTAATAATTTAGAAAATGTTGAACGTGACAATGATTGAATAGCACCAAGAACCATTCCTATCACACCTCCTATAGCCATAAACTGAATGTCAATGTATTTATTTTTTGCTTCTAATAAATAAATCGAAAAACAAATAAATCCCCAGATTGCTATAGTCAGTTTAAGTGTTTTTATGTTCCCTATTTTTTCTGATATTCTTGAAAATATGTATGCGCCAAAAATAGCAACTACATTTACTAATAAAATTAGAATTATTAGTTTACTTGTGCCAATACCTAATTCTTTTTTTCCATAAATTCCAGCTAGTAATATAATTGTTTGCACACCAATACTGTAAAGAAAAAAAGCAGTCAAGAATTGTTTTAGATTTGTTTGGTTATTGATGCTTTTTGAAACTATTTTGAGCTCTCTCAATCCTTTAAAGATAAAATCTTTCTCCGGTTTTTTATGATAAACATTATTAGGTAAATAATGAAAAGTCACTTGTGCAAAACCAATCCACCAAATACCAACAGTTAAAAATGAAATCCTAGCAGGTAATGAAGAATCTGTTATCCCGTACCATTCAGGCATCATCACCATAGTTAAATTAAAAGCCAATAAAAGAATAGATCCAATATAACCATACATAAATCCTTTTGCACTTACTCTATCATATTGTTCAGGATGAGCAATTTCAGGTAAGTAGGAATTATAAAATACAATACTTCCCCAAAAACCAATACTGGCTAAAATAGTACCTGTAATTCCAATCCACAAAGTGTCTTGACCCTTAAAAAAGAACAACCCCATAACTGATAACGAACCCAAATAACAAAAAAACTGCATAAACCGTTTTTTGTTCCCTGTATAATCAGCTATCCCAGACAATATTGGAGAAAGAATTGCAATAATTAAAAAGGAAAATGATAAAGAATAAGATAACAAAGAGGAATTATTGAAATCAGTACCCATAAAGTGGACAATACCATTATTGTCACTAGTTACTGCTTCATAATAAATGGGAAAAACTGCAGTTGCAATAACTAAACTGTAAACTGAATTAGCCCAATCGTAAAATGCCCAAGCGTTTATTAACTTTTTATCCCCTTTTTTTAAATCTAACATTGTATTTTATTTTTTACGAATTTATTATTTTTTAACAGTAAACCCAATAAAAAGTTAAATAATATAAAAATTTCATTTGTATATAAACCAAAAAAAAGCCAAATCGATTGAAATGGCTTTCTGTTTATACGTTTCATATTTTTATTTAAATATCACTCCAAATTTTGCAGCTGTTGCTTTTGCTTCTGGAATCATCGCTTTTAAATTAGCAATCCTTGTAGCATCTGAAGGGTGAGAACTTAAAAATTCTGGTGGTGCTTGACCACTTGAATTTTGTGCCATTCTGGTCCAAAATGCAATTGCATCATCAGGATTGTATCCTGCAATAGCCATTAATGTAAGGCCAATTTTATCAGCTTCCGTTTCATGATTTCTACTATATGGTAACATTACTCCTACTTGAGAACCAATACCGTAATATTGCTGCCACATTTGTTGTTTTTCCTCGCTTTGTCCCCCAGTTGCAACAGCTACACCTACAGCTCCAAGTCCTTGAAGTTGCGAAGCACTCATACGTTGGGCTCCATGATTTGCTAGTGCGTGAGATACTTCGTGTCCCATAACTGTAGCTAAACCAGCATCATTTTTAGTAATAGGTAAAATTCCGGAGTAAACAACGATTTTTCCTCCTGGCATACACCAAGCGTTAACTTCTTTACTGTCTACTAATTTATATTCCCATCGGTAGTCATTTAAATATTCAGTTTGCCCTAATGAGGCAAGGTATTTCTCTGCTGCCACTTTAATTTTTATCCCAACATTCTCTACACTTCTTGCATCGGATGTACCCGTAATCACTTTGTTTTCTTTCAAAAAAGTACCGTATTGCTGAAAAGAAGACGGAAACAATTCACTATTGGAAACAAAGTTCAATGTTCTTTTACCTGTAACAGGATTTGTAGCACAAGAAAATAGTAATCCCAAAGTGCAAGCTCCTAATATTATATGTTTTTTCATGATAATTGAGTTTAATAGAACAAAAATACAATTAAAGTTAAACATTTATTTATAAAATTAAATTCAAATGTTTCATTTTTTTGGTATTTCTATTCACCGATAAGTTGCAAAACGGCAAATTCCTTATCTACAATAAGATAATTATCTATTTCAAAAGCTTCTTTATCAAAAGCAACTTTTTCGCTATCAATTTTGATACTCTTTATTTTAAATGGCAAGCCTATTAGATTTAATTTATACTTTGAATAAGTAGTAACGTACTTTCCTTCTTTATGCAATTGAATGATTAATTTATTAGCTTTCCCAGTCAATTGAAAAGACAGAAAACTATACCTTCCTTTTTTATAATCATAACCATCTTGTGCATCTTCATATACAACTGATTTTTCCTTACCTTCTTTATAATAAATATCTAAAGTTAACTCGTCAAATTCTAATTCGCCTACATATTGTTGAACTGGATATTTTGGGATAATCGCACCAGATTTTATAAAAAGTGGAATTTCATCAAATTTAGTATCTATCCACATTTCCTTTCCTCCAACAACTAAGGAATTGGTCCAATAATTATACCATTCGCCTTTAGGAACATACATACGTCTACCTAAAGCATTTGGCTCTAGAATGGGGCAAACCAAAATTTGATTTCCAAATATAAATTCGTCGTTTCTATAATGGGTTTGCGTGTCATCTTGATCATAATATACTAAAGGTTTCAACATAGGAATTCCTTCTTCAATATATTGCCAAAACATTGTGTATAAATAGGGTAATAATTGATAACGGAGGTTTACAAATTTACGGGTGATATTGATGACCTCCTCGTCAAATGCCCATGGTTCTTGACTTCCATGATCACCTGAGGAATGGGTTCTACAAAAAGGATGAAAAACCCCTAATTGAATCCATCGTGCGTACAATTCTCCAGAAGGTTGTTCAGCAAAACCACCTATATCAGATCCTGTGAAACCCATTCCCGAAATAGACATTCTTTGCATTTGAATATTTGCAATCCATAAATGCTCCCAGGTAGCTACATTATCTCCAGTCCAAGAAGAAGAATAGCGCTGTGCACCAGAATAAGCAGACCTTGTAATAATAAAAGGACGTTTAGGGTAGGCAAATCTTTTTACTCCATGATAAGTGGCTCTTGCCATTTGGGTTCCATAAATATTATGTGCTTTTCTATGGCTACATGGGTTTCCATCATAATCGTGGCGCACATCCATAGGAAAAGTTTTGTTAGGAACTTCCATTACTGCAGGCTCATTCATATCATTCCAAACACCTTTTACCCCAATATCTGAAATTAATTCTTTAAATAATCCAGCCCACCATTCTCTTACTTCGGGATTTGTATAATCTGGAAAATTACATTCTCCAGGCCAAACTTTTCCTTTCATATAAGGTCCATCCGCTCTTTTACAGAAATAATCTTTCTCTAATGCTTCATTGTAAACCGAATAATCTTTGTCAATCTTTATTCCTGGATCTATTATAACTACAGTTTTAAAACCATCAGCAGCTAATTCTGCCACCATTCTTTTAGGGTCTGGAAAATATTCTTTATTCCAAGTAAAACATCGAAAACCATCCATATAATCAATATCTAAATAAATTGCATCACACGGAATTTTAAGTTCTCTAAATTTAGCTGTAATTTCTTTCACATTGCTCTCAGGATAATAACTCCATTTACATTGGTGGTAACCTAAAGTCCATAATGGAGGTAGTTCAGGTTTTCCAGTTAGGTCTGTATATGTAGTAACCACATCTTGCATCTGAGGTCCATAAATGAAATAATAATTCATCTCACCACCTTCTGACCAGAAACTGGTTACGTTTCTTCTTTCATGACAAAAATCAAAAAAAGTTCTAAAAGTGTTATCGAAGAAAATACCGTAAGATTGTTTATTTTGTAATCCAATATAAAACGGAACTACCTTATACAATGGTTCCTGATCTTTTTGAAAAGCATATTGATCAGTGGCAAAATTCTCTAACCTTTTCCCTTTTAAATTTAATTGGGTTGCTTTATCTCCAAGACCGTAAAAACATTCACCGTCTTTTGAGGCTTTGCTCATTTTTACAATATTTCCACCGTACTCATAGCTCTCTTCCCAATGAAAACCCAATTCATCTTCGAGTATAACATTATCTTTTAAATCAAAAATAGACAATCTCATGTCTATTTTTTGAATTCTACATTGTACTTTACTGGTTTTTATCTGGTAGTATTCAGCTTCTTCAGTGACTTCAAGAAAATTATATCCATGGGAATGGCTTTTATCAATTGCATAGGAGAAATCATTACTAAAATATCCTTTTGTTGTGAAACGAAAACGGATTAAACTGTCTCTTAATACACTGACTTTTAAAATTACACTGTTGTCTGTATGAAAATATACGGAATCAACATCATGCTCAAATGAAACTATTTTTGATGGGTATAAATCACCCTTAAATTCTAATTCTGTATTTGTAATCATCTTAAAAAAAATTAATTTTAAACCCTTAATTTACTGGGTTCAAACATACGAAAATTCTATTCTAACTATTTGGAATAAAGGTATTATTCACGAAAACGATGTAGTTATTCAATACCTTAAATCTTAAAGTAAGAATATTGTATAGCTAACTTAAATGCCTGAATAATTCAATAAAATTGAATTATGAAATTTTAAAAACAACAACACTTAAAGGAGGTAGAGTTAATGCTATAGAATATTCTCTACCATCGTAAGGGGTAGATTCTATTTTTAATTTACCAGAGTTTTGTACACCACTTCCTCCATATAAATTGGCATCACTATTAAAAATCTCTATTAGTTTACCATTTCTCGGTAAACCGATTCTATAATCAGAACGTACTATTTGAGTGAAATTACAAACCACAATCACATCATCTTTAGGGTCGTTCCCTTTTCGAATAAAAGAAATAACTGCATTTTGATGATCTGAATAATTAATCCATTCGAAACCATCGTCACTAAATTGTTTTTCATAAAGTGCTGGTTGCGTTTTATACAATGAATTTAAATCAGTAACAGCTTGCTTCACTCCTTCATGATACGGATATTCCAAAAGATGCCAATCTAAACTTCCTTCAAAATTCCATTCTTTACTTTGCCCAAACTCACAACCCATAAATAATAATTTGGCCCCTGGGTGAGTAAACATATATCCATATATTAATCGCAAATTAGCAAATTTCTGCCATTCATCCCCAGGCATTCTACCTGCTATGGATTTTTTACCATAAACCACTTCGTCATGAGATAATGGCAACATAAAATTTTCAGAAAAAGCGTAGGTCATTGAAAAAGTCAAATCATTTTGATGGTGTTTACGATACACCGTTTCCTTTTGAAAATATTCTAAAGTATCGTGCATCCATCCCATCATCCATTTCATACCAAAACCTAAACCTCCCATATCTGTTGGTCTTGAAGCCATTGGAAAAGAAGTGCTTTCTTCAGCAATGGTTTGAACACCTTCAAAATTAGCATAAACAGCTTCATTGAAATCTTTTAAAAAACTGATCGTGTCTAAATTTTCACGTCCTCCATAAATATTAGGCTCCCATTCTCCTTCTTTTCTAGAATAATCCAAATATAGCATTGAGGCTACAGCATCTACACGCAAACCATCTGCATGATAATGTTGCAACCAGAAGATCGCATTACTGATTAAAAAAGAACGTACTTCATTACGTCCATAATTAAAAACTAAACTTTTCCAGTCAGGATGATAACCTTTTTTACGATCTGGGTGTTCATAAAGATTCGATCCGTCAAAAAATCCTAAGCCATGAGCGTCATCCGGAAAATGTGATGGAACCCAATCCAGGATTACTCCTATTCCTGCCTGATGTAATTTATCAACCAATACCATAAAATCCTGAGGTTTCCCAAAACGAGAAGTCGGGGCAAAATAACCCACTAATTGATATCCCCATGAAGGATCATAGGGATATTCCATGATAGGCATAAACTCTACATGAGTAAAGCCAGTTTCTTTCACATAATCCACTAAATCCTCAGCAAATTCTAGATAAGTTAAAAAACGATTGTCTTCAGGATGTCTCTTCCAAGAGCCTAAATGTACTTCATAAACCGAATAAGGTTTGTCTAAACCATTATGATCTTTACGGGTATCCATCCATTTAGCATCCTGCCATTTATACTCTAAATCCCAAATTACTGAGGCGGTATGTGGTGGTTTTTCGCAGTAAAATGCAAAAGGATCCGCTTTTTCGGTTGTAATTCCTCCGTTATTAGATTCTATTTTATATTTATAAATCGCTCCTTTATCAAGATCTGGGATAAATCCTTCCCAAATACCTGAAGAATCCCATCTAACTTCTAGAAGATGTTCTCCTTGAGTCCAAAAATTAAAATCACCTACAACTGATACTGATTGCGCTGTTGGTGCCCATACAGCAAAATAAACTCCTTTGACGCCGTTTAATTCTATCAGGTGAGCACCTAGCTTTTCATAAAGTCTAAAATGCTTTCCTGCTTTAAATAAATCAATATCAAAATCAGTAAAAAGAGAATGCGGGGTAACTTTGGTCATATGTTAGAGTATAATTCCATTTGAATAAAAACAAATTAGAATATTAATTTAATAAAAATTATAAAGCTTAATTAATTTTATAATTGTCTGGAATGGTAGATCCTTTTTTGATTACAACTATTCCTTCTTTTATAGAATATAATTCATTTGAGAAATCATCTAAATGTTTCCCTCCATTAATGTAAACATCATTCCCTATACGGCAATTTTTATCCACAATTGCGTTATTAATAAAACATCTTTCACCAATTCCAATTAATGTTTTATTATTTGCTTTTTCCTCGTTCATCCCCTCAATACTTTGATAGAAATCATTACCCATCACATAACAGTTTTGAATAATAGTACCCTCTCCTATTCTGGATCGAATTCCTATAACAGAATTTTTAATTTCTTTTGCATTCAAAATACAACCTTCAGAAATTAGTGATTTATCAATTATTGTTTTTTTGAATTTTGATGGAGGTAATAATCTTGGTCTCGTATATATTTTATTGTTGTTATCAAATAAATTAAATTTAGGAACATCATCTGTCAAACCAATATTTGCTTCAAAAAAGGAATCAATATTTCCAATATCAGTCCAATACCCTTCGTATTGGTAGCTTAATATTTTTTTAGTACCGACAGCCTGGGGAATAATTTCTTTACCAAAATCTTTAGTATCAGGGTTTTTCATTATTTCAACCAATAGTTTTTTATTGAAAATATAAATCCCCATTGAGGCTAAATAATGCTTGCCTTCACTTTTCATTTGCTCACTTACATCTGATTTCCAATCTGGCAACAACTCCTTAGCTGGTTTTTCAATAAATGATTCGATACAACTTTCATTATTCGTTTTAAGAATCCCAAATTCCGGTGCATCTTTTGCGTTTACTGGCAAAGTAGCTATTGAAATATCAGCTTCACTTTTAATATGCGCTTCTATCATTTCATTAAAATCCATTTGATACAACTGGTCTCCTGAAAGAATTAAAGCATAATCAAATTCATGGTTTAAAAAATGTGGCATACATTGCCTAACAGCATCAGCAGTTCCTTGAAACCAAGTAGGGTTATCAGGAGTTTGCTCAGCAGCAAGAATGTCAACAAAAGATTGACTAAAAACACTAAATGCATAGGTGTTTTTTATATGAGCATTTAGGGATGCTGAATTAAATTGGGTCAATACAAACATTCTATAAATATCTGAATTCATACAGTTTGAAATCGGAATATCTACAAGTCTATATTTACCTCCTATTGGAACAGCTGGTTTAGACCTTGATTCAGTCAATGGATATAATCTAGAACCTTGTCCTCCACCTAAAATAATTGCAATAACATTTTTCTTTTTTGGTTTCATATTTTGTTAATTATTAAATTGTAAACATCTAAGTATTCTTGACAAACACGCTCCCAAGAATGATCAGTGCTCATCCCTATTTTTCTTATTTTGTTTAAATGTGTTTTATCCTTATATAAATTCACGGCCCTTTGAATCGAATAACAAATATCTTCAACACTAGCTTGGTCATGACATATTCCGTTTCCATCATCGCCAAAGTCTATTACGGTATCTTTTAAACCTCCCGTTCGTCTAACTATAGGTATAGTCCCGTATCTTAGAGAATACATTTGGTTTAAACCACAGGGTTCTACCCTTGAGGGCATCAATATAAAATCGGCTCCCGCATAAATCAAGTGAGCCAATTCTTCATTATATCCTATAAACACATTGAAATTTCCATTATAGACGGATTGCAAATGAGTAAGTTCTTTTTCTATGTTTGGATTTCCAGAACCTAGAATCAAGATGTTAATAGCCTCTTTATTATCAGTCAAAGCAATTTCTGAGGCTTTTGGTAAAAGATCTCCTCCTTTTTCATCAAATAGTCTTCCAATAAAACTAAAAAGAGGTTTAGATGGATCTAAATTGAATTGAGAGCATAGTTTTTCTTTGTTAGCTTGTTTCCCTTTCACTAGATCTTTAATAGAGTAATTTTTAGCTAACATCTCATCCGTTTTTGGATTCCAAACTTCAATGTCTATCCCATTTAAAATCCCTCTTGATTTATACCTTACGGAATTAAACAAAGATTCTAATCCATTGGCAGAATAATTGATTTCATTCAAATAATTAGGGGAAACTGTTGTCACGGCCCAAGCGCATTTTATTCCAACAGCTAATGAATTAATACAATTGTCCCATTCTAAAATTGAAGTATGAGACCTATCAAATTCTGGCAAATAATTCATTTTATCAAAACCAAATTGACCTTGGTACAAACCATTATGGATAGTAATTATTGAAGGTGTTTCTTTTAGTTTTTGGTATTTATTTGCATATAACATCATAAACGGAATCAGACCAGTATGATGATCGTGGCAATTGATTACATCTGGAATTTTGTTTCTAGAAAGGACCCAATCTAAAGTAGCTATTTGAAAAGACAAAAATCTTTCAATATCATCCGTATAGCCATAAACATCTTTTCTTTCAAATAATTCTGGGATATCAATCAAGTACAATTCAAATCCCAACTTGTCTGTAGTTTCTTTAAGAACATTGAAAGAATAGTTAAAATTCCCAATTAGTACATTACCAGAATATACGTTTTCGAAAACATTTTCTTTTCTAAATTTAGTGTCATAACATGGAATTACAACTCTAACCTTATGCCCTGCTTTATTTTGATATTTTGGTAATGCACCTACCACATCGGCTAAACCACCAACTTTTGCAACGGGATAACATTCGGCACTTATATGAAAAATTTCCATCTGTAATTTTTATTGATAATTATTATTGAATAACAATACTACGCACTATTGTTAATCCCTACCTTTATTTATGGTTAAGTAAATGCTATTTATGTATTATTTTTTTTGAAAAATATACTACATTTAAGTTTTCTAAATTTAGAAAAAAATACGTACAATAAGAAACCGAATGAATATTTATTGAAATGACAAAAAACAGCAACAATCCTGAAAAAACACTAAAAATTCCAAGGATTATAGTATTAACTGGCAAATTAATCGCATTTATATCCCCAAAACTAGTAACCTTATATGCTGCCAAATTATTTACAACCCCTATAAAACATAAAGTTCCGAAGAGAGAATTAGAAATGGATCGCAATAGCATTCAAAAAACCATTCACATTCCAGCTGTAAATAAAAAAGTCCATATTTATAAGTATGGTACAAGTAACAAGAAAATATTATTGGTTCACGGATGGTCCGGAAGAGGAACACAATTGGTTAAAATAGCTGATGAATTAGTTAAAGCAGGTTATTCAACAATCAGTTTTGATGCTCCTGCTCATGGAAAATCTCCGGGAAACAACACTATTATGGTCGAATTTATCGCATCTATTTTAGAAATAGATAGGCAATTTGGCCCATTTGAAGCTGCTATAGGACACTCGTTAGGTGGAATGTCTGTTTTAAATGCAGTAAAAGAAGGTTTTAAAGTTAACAGTCTAGCTATTATTGGTAGTGGAGATATCGTTCAGGATATCATTGATGATTTCGTGCTTAAACTGGAATTAAAACCTACCCTCGCTAAAAGTTTACGAATTCATTTCGAAAAAAAATATGGAGGAAATATGGATGATTATTCTGCGTATAGAGCAGCAAAAGAAATTGAAATTCCTGCATTAATCATTCATGATGAACAAGATTTTGAAGTTCCTGTTAAAGCGGGTCTTCATATTCATGACCATTTAAAAAACAGCGAGCTTATGATTACAAAAGGTTTAGGCCATCGTAAAATTCTAGGAAACCATGCAGTAGTTGATAGAGTAGTTAAATTTATTACTAATCACTAAATTCAAATTACTACCTTTATAAAAAACAGTATCATTATGGAATATCCTTTAGAAAAAACCGAAGAACAATGGAAAGAAGAATTAGGTGAAGAAAGATACCGCATTCTACGTCAAAAAGGTACTGAGCGTCCCCATACAGGAACTTATAATCTTCATTTCGAAAAAGGAACTTACTGTTGTGGTGCCTGCTCGGAACCACTGTTCGAAAGCAACTCCAAGTTTGATGCACACTGCGGTTGGCCCTCTTTTGATGATGCAATTCCCGGAAAAGTAAAATACATATTAGACAAAACCCATGGAATGACACGCACAGAAATTGTTTGTGCTAACTGTGGAAGCCATTTGGGACATATCTTCAATGACGGCCCAACTAAAACCGGTCAACGTTATTGCGTCAACTCCCTTTCAGTAGATTTTAAAGAAGAATAAAATATGGATTTGTTTGGAGAAACAAATAATTGGGTATCAAACTTAAATCCAATTCTAACTAAATACAAAGACCGGAGACACCCTTTGGAATATAAAAATTTGTATCAGTTAATGGTTATGGTTGTATTGTCGGCACAGGATTCTGATGCCAACATCAATTCGATAGCTCCTGCTCTGTTTTCTAAATATCCAAACCTGGAAAGCCTGGCGATTTCAAATAACGAAGCCTTATTTCCTTATATCTCAAAAGTTACAAATTTCGGCACCAAAGCCAACTGGCTTCTTGAAATCGCCAAAATTCTTCAGAAAGACGATAATATTCCGCTCAACATGAGTTCATTAATTGCATTAAAAGGAATTGGTCGGAAATCGGCCAATGTCATTCTTCGGGAGTCAAATATACCCGCCAAAGGAATCATAGCCGATTTACACGTCATTCGGGTTGCGCCAAGAATCGGTATAATTCCTGAAATCCAAGACGGAAATAAAACCAAAAAACAATTGATGCAAGTGTTGCCAAAAGTTATTTGGGGTGAAATTGGCATGGCAATTTCGTTTCTGGGAAGGGAAATTTGTCGCCCGAATCCCAATTGCAATGACTGTCCTATTACAACTTCATGCAAATATTACAATCAAAAATAACCCATACATTTATTTATGGCGTGACCTTCATGAAAAAGTCAGGTCGGGTCATTCGTTACAAATCCTCGCACTTCCTTCGTCAGGCTGCGGGTTTTTCGCTTCTACCCCTCACGCAAACAGTTGAATATATTTATAGCCCAATTAATTCAAGAACAAGATTTTATACTATAAATTTAAAAAAAATGTTTCTGTTGAAATCCATTTACAACTGATACTTAAATTATTATATTTACAAAACTATTAACCACCAGAATAAATAATAACCATTCGATGAAAAAATATGCTGTCCTACTTTTGATCCCTTTTGTATTTTCACAATGTAAAAGTGTCAAATCAAATCAACCTGAAAATTTTGCAATTGTAATTCACGGAGGTGCCGGTACAATCTTAAAAAAGAATATGTCACCCGAATTAGAGGCAGAATACAAAGCCAAACTCGAAGAAGCAGTTAAAGCGGGCTACCAAGTACTTAAAAACGGTGGATCAAGTATCGATGCGGTAGAAAAAACTATCAATGTGATGGAAGATTCCCCATTATTCAATGCTGGAAAAGGTGCCGTTTTCACTAATCAGGGAAAAAATGAACTAGACGCTTCCATTATGGACGGAAAAACATTAAAAGCGGGTGCAATAGCCGGAGTAACCACTGTGAAAAATCCCATAAATCTTGCAAGAGCAGTTATGGAAAAATCAGAACATGTTATGTTAGCAAGAGAAGGCGCAGAATATTTCGCTAAAGAAAACGGAATTGAATTAGTCAACCCTTCTTATTTTTATACTGAAAATAGATACAAATCTTTATTAAAAGCCCAAGAGAAAGACAAAATTGAATTAGACCATTCGGGAAAGACTTCTTTTTACGATCCATTTATTAAAGATAATAAATTTGGAACCGTAGGCTGTGTCGCATTAGATAAAAACGGAAACCTTGCCGCTGGTACTTCAACTGGTGGAATGACTAATAAAAAATGGGGACGCATCGGTGATACTCCCATCATAGGAGCCGGAACATATGCTAATAATAATACTTGCGGAGTTTCATCAACAGGCTGGGGAGAGTTTTTTATTAGAAATGTAGTTGCTTATGATATCTCGGCATTAATGGAATACAAAGGTTTGTCATTAGAGGATGCGGCTAAAGAAGTAATTCAAAAAAAGCTAACAAAACTAGGTGGTGATGGAGGAATTGTGGCTATGGATAAATATGGAAATATTACAATGGAATTCAATACCGCTGGAATGTATAGAGCTTCAATAAATACAAAAGGAGAATTGATGATTGGTATTTATGAGAAATAGTTAATCTAAAATTTTCATTTAAAATAAAAGGAGCTAAAATCAAATAACTTGATTTTAGCTCCTTTTATTTTAAATTTAACAGGAACAAAATAGAATGTAAAATCTTGATTACAAACACATTCTGCCTACAATTTTTGATACTGAAGTTATTTCAGTCGTGTTTTCAATAGTAGGACCGGCAACCCAAACGGTTTTATAAGTAACCTGTGTAGCTGCTTGAGTAACAGCATTCGATCCTATCATGTACCGAATCATTTTTACCCACTTTTTTAAAGTTTTATTTTTATTTAATGTCTTTTCAATCCATGTTTGTTGAGTTCCTACTTTTTGAACATAGGGAGTATTTATAACTGTACATGGTGTTCCCGATATTTTCTCAGTCAATACAATATCTTTAGCACCATAATCTACACAGGCTTGTTTGTATTCCTCTGAAACCCCAGATTCATATGAAGCTATAAAAGGACTTCCAACAGATACACCTATTGCTCCATAGCTTAACATTTTATCAAGCTCTATTTTTGTACTTACACCACCCGCAGAAATAACGGGCAAAGAAGTGTATAAATTCAATTCTTTTATTAATTCCTCTGCAGATAAATCCCCTCTGTGTCCACCTGCTTCGTTGTTTACAGCAATTAAGGCATCTCCACCTAGACTTTCAACCTTTTTGGCGAAAGCCAAATCAGTTACATCACAAAATACTTTAATTCCAACTTTATGTGCTTGTTTAATAGTCTCCTCAGGTGAACCTAAAGAAGTAATAATAAAATCTACTTTTTCTTCACACAAAACTGCTAATTGATCTTTGTATTTGATATTCGATTTATTCACTATTAAATTATAACCAAAACTTCCACCAGCAACTTTAGCCTCTCTAAGTTCAATTATCGAAGTACGCAATTCATCTAGTGTACGGTAATTTAAAGCTGGAATACAGCCCGCAACACCCGATTTCATTCCTTCAATGACCATTTTAGTATTAGAAACCAGAAACATAGGCGCCATTATTAATGGACGATCAATCTGTAAAAGTGAAGTAAGCGAAGGCTTTGTCATTATTTAAATTTTTAATTGATACAAATATAACCAAATATACTATGCGTGCCTAGTATTTAAAACTAAAACAAATTTTGAATGAATATAAGTTAAATGATTAAATTCCAAATAGAACTGATAGGATTTAAACAACTAATCTAATTGTAACTGTAGTTCCTTCGTTTTCAGTGATAGAAATATCAATTGGGTTTTTATTAGAATTTTGTAATAAAATAATTCGTTCTCTAGCTATTTCAATACCTCTTGAAATATGGAATTTTGATTTTTTTATTGCTTTTAAACCTTTCCCATTATCCTTAATTTTACATTCTAAAATTGATCCTTCAATCATATTAAAATCAATATTAATTTTTGGAGAAGGATAAAATAAATCAAAAGCATGTACAAATATATTCTCTACAAAAGGTTGTATTAACATAGGTGGGATTTCTAAATTAGCTTGATCAACAGAGAAATCAACATTAATATTACACAATATACGATCTGAATATTGCATATTTTCGATGAAAATATAACTATTTAAATATTCAATTTCATCTTCTAATTTTAAAGTTTGTTTTGATGAATTTTTTAATGTTTGTCTCATTAAACTTGAAAATTCACTTATGTATAACGAAGAAGTGGTTTCGTCTTTTGCAACGATATATTTTTGAATAGAATTTAGTGCATTAAATATAAAATGGGGATTCATCTGATTTGATAATGCTTCAAATTTCACTTCCGCAATTCGTTTTTCTACAATTATTTTATCTTTTGCTTTCTTTTTCAATCTTAAATAATAGAAAAAAGCAATTCCAATAATAAAAATAACAACAAGGGTAATAAACCACCAACTTAACCAAAAAGGTGGAGTAATAATAATATTAAGCAAGTTGAATTGAGTGAATTTTCCAGCATTTGAATCAAAAACCTCAATTTGCAAATTATAATTTCCATATGGTAAATAAGCTAAATATAAACTAGTTTTATCACTATACGGACTCCATCTATTTGTACTATTTAATCTATATCTAAATTTCAACTTATCAGGAACAACATGTCCTTCAGGGATGAAGTCAATAGAAAGGGAATTCTGATTATAATCAAGACTCAATTCATCCGTAGGATATCGGAACCAATCGAAATTGGATTTAGCCATAGGAACATTATTAATCGCTATGTTTTTAATCGACATCTTTGAAACCGTTGGCTGTTTTTTTAAAAGAGTAGTCAAATCAATTGTAAAAAATCCTTTTTTGGTACCTAACCACAACTGTTTATCAAAAATTTGTGAAGTAGTGAATACGCAATCATTCAATCCTAATTCATTATCAATTAATCGAATTTTCCCTTTATGATAAATATTAATTCCTTTTTCGGTTCCAATAAAAATGTAATCCTCGTAAGCCTCTAGAAACAATATGGACTTTCCTACGATTTTATCTTTATGGATAGTTTCTAATATTTTGAATGATTTTCTATCATCTACAACAAAAACACCTCCAAACTCAGCTGATAAAATCAATTGCCCTTTGTTATTTATTGTAATATGTTTAAATTTTTTCTCTTTCCAAATACCTTCAGCCAAATAAGAATGAAATTGATTGTTTTTATAAACATATAAACCATTAAAAACAGACAACAAATACGTTTTGTCTTTGTTGGTAACAATTTTAACAATATATTGTGGAGTATTTTTTTTTAACTTTGAAAAATGTTTAACGCTTGGACTGTGAACATCTTCATATAATCTGACGCCTGCATAAGTAATAGTCTCAATAAATTTATCATCATACGTAAATCCCATTTTTAAACTATGTTTAGGTAAGTAATTTATAATGTTTCCTAAACTGTTTATTTCAAATATACCTATGTTACTGCCTATCCAAAAAGAATTTTTATTTTTAACCATTTCATAAAACTCAATTCCACTGACTGGAATTGTGAAATCTAATTCAAAATCTCTTGATTCAATTCCTTGCTTGTTAAATACTTTATTTCCTTTTTTTAAAAAATTTAATTCAAAATTTTTAAATTCAACAAGTGAAATAGTTTTTAAAATTTTCTCCTTTGAATCTAAAATAGTTAAACCTTTGTTGTGCAAAATTAATTTCTGTTTGCCTAAATTCTCGAAATCTATTACTGATTTAGCCTCAAATAAATTGTAATCAATTATTCTATCCAAACGAACTTCATAAATTCCTTTATCATTAGAACCTACATATAAAATATCTTTAGATTTATCATACACTACATTTAATAAAATTTTGGAATCTATTCCGAAATGTTCCGAAACATCAATCATTATATCATTATCAATTTTGTAAAGTCCCCCATCTGGGGCATACACTCCCCAAGCAGCAGCATAAATTGAGTTTCTTTTGTCTTTGGCATATTGCCAAACAAAAGATTTTCCGAATTTAGTATTGGTAATTTTATCTTTTAAAATATCATTTATATTAAATTTATCTATAAATCCTTCATTACTACTATAAACTGTTGATCCATAAATAGCTAATGCATATGTGTTTTTATGCAAAAAAATTGGGGTAATTTTTGGATTAGCATCCGATTCATCAATTTTAAACAAACCATTAAAAATAGATGCAAAATAAATTTCATCTCCGTATTCAAAAAACGAAATACTAATAAAATCTTCTTTATGAAAAGGTACTTTTGGTGTTACTAATTTATTTGTGTTTATATCAATGATTGAAACTCCCTGCTCCGTACCCACATATATCTTATGTTTAAAAGGAAATACTTTTCGCGTTTTATCCGATAGTAGGCCATTTTTTGTTGTAAACACAGTAAATTTTTTACCATCATATTTACTAATACCTCCTCCATAACTTGCAAACCACATATTTCCGTTACTGTCCTGACAAATATCCCAACAGCTGTTATGCCCTAATCCATCGGATTCATCCAGATTAGAAAACACACCATTTTCCATTTTGGAAACACCATTCTCAGTTCCTATCCATAAAATGTCGCTCGAGTCCAAAAATAATGACCGAACCGCATTATTAGGCAAACCATCAGCGGTAGTATAATTTTTGGAAGGCAAATATTGTCCAAACAGGGAGTATGTAAAAATAAAAAATAAATAAAAACAACTATTTTGCAATTTCATTCATACGTAATTAATGATAGTAATAATATAAAAAGGACAATCACTAAATATACGTCTACTATTAGATCCAACAAGCTAAAATAATCTTAAAAAAAATAGAAAGCTCTAAATTATAACTCGAATATTATTTATTTTATAGGAAATTGATAAAAACAAAAAAAACCTATCCGGTTTGGATAGGGTTTTCAAAAGAAAGGCGACGACATACTCTCCCACATAACTGCAGTACCATCTGCGCAGGCGGGCTTAACTACTCTGTTCGGGATGGGAAGAGGTGAGCCCCGCCGCAATAACCACCTTAAGGTTGTTATAATTGCTTTGGGCAATTATCATAATTATTAATTAACTAAAGTTAACTATCAATTACAAAATATCTTAACATACTGAGATAAAGAAAAAAGTATTTTTTAGAAAGTTTCTCCCCCCGCCGAAGCAGGGGAAAAGTGTACATAAGCTTACGGGTTATTAGTACTACTCGACTATGACATTACTGCCTTTACATCTATAGCCTATCAACGTGGTCATCTCCCACGACCCTTAAAAGAAATCTCATCTTGTGGTGGGTTTCGCGCTTATATGCTTTCAGCGCTTATCCCTTCCAAACGTAGCTACTCTGCGATGCTCCTGGCGGAACAACAGATACACCAGAGGTTTGTCCAATTCGGTCCTCTCGTACTAGAATCAGATCCACTCAAATTTCTTGCGCCCACAGTAGATAGAGACCGAACTGTCTCACGACGTTCTGAACCCAGCTCGCGTGCCACTTTAATGGGCGAACAGCCCAACCCTTGGGACCTTCTCCAGCCCCAGGATGTGACGAGCCGACATCGAGGTGCCAAACCCCCCCGTCGATATGAGCTCTTGGGGGGAGATCAGCCTGTTATCCCCGGCGTACCTTTTATCCTTTGAGCGATGGCCCTTCCATGCGGAACCACCGGATCACTATGCTCTACTTTCGTACCTGATCGACCTGTATGTCTCTCAGTCAAGCTCCCTTATGCCATTGCACTCTACGCACGGTTACCAAGCGTACTGAGGGAACCTTTAGAAGCCTCCGTTACTCTTTTGGAGGCGACCACCCCAGTCAAACTACCCACCAAGCAATGTCCCCCGCGTTCGCGGGTTAGGCCTCAGACAAACAAAGGGTTGTATTTCAACAATGACTCCACAACGCCTAGCGACGCCACTTCACAGTCTCCAACCTATCCTACACATCATTTGTCCAAGGTCAATACTAAGCTATAGTAAAGGTGCACAGGGTCTTTTCGTCCCACTGCGGGTAAACGGCATCTTCACCGTTACTACAATTTCACCGAGCTCATGGCTGAGACAGTGTCCAGATCGTTACACCATTCGTGCAGGTCGGAACTTACCCGACAAGGAATTTCGCTACCTTAGGACCGTTATAGTTACGGCCGCCGTTTACTGGGGCTTCATTTCAATGCTTCTCCGAAGATAACATCTCCACTTAACCTTCCAGCACCGGGCAGGTGTCAGGCCCTATACTTCATCTTACGATTTTGCAGAGCCCTGTGTTTTTGATAAACAGTCGCCTGGACCTCTTCACTGCGGCCACGCCGTAAAGCGTGGCGACCCTTCTCCCGAAGTTACGGGTCTATTTTGCCTAATTCCTTAGCCATGAATCTCTCGAGCACCTTAGGATTCTCTCCTCGACTACCTGTGTCGGTTTGCGGTACGGGTACTCATTACCTGAAGTTTAGAGGTTTTTCTTGGAAGCCCTTAGGCGCACTATCTCTTTGTCCGAAGACTCCGAGTACTATCGTATTTCCCCAAGATCTGTGGATTTGCCTGCAGATCTTATAGGTAGGTACTTCAACGAACTATTCCGTCAGTTCGCGGCGCTTTCATCACTCCGTCACCCCATCACAGTAATAAGTAGTACGGGAATATTAACCCGTTGTCCATCGACTGTCCCTTTCGGGTTCGCCTTAGGTCCCGACTAACCCACAGCTGATTAGCATAGCTGTGGAAACCTTAGTCTTTCGGTGTGCGGGTTTCTCGCCCGCATTATCGTTACTTATGCCTACATTTTCTTTTCTCACCAGTCCAGCATACCTTACGATACACCTTCTACCCTGTGAGAATGCTCCCCTACCACTCCATAATTTAATATGAAATCCATAGCTTCGGTAATACGCTTATGCCCGATTATTATCCACGCCGTCCGCTCGACTAGTGAGCTGTTACGCACTCTTTAAATGAATGGCTGCTTCCAAGCCAACATCCTAGCTGTCTATGCAGACAAACCTCGTTCTTTCAACTTAGCGTATATTTGGGGACCTTAGCTGATGGTCTGGGTTCTTTCCTCTCGGACTTGGACCTTAGCACCCAAGCCCTCACTGTTATGAAACATTATATAGCATTCGGAGTTTGTCAGGAATTGGTAGGCGGTGAAGCCCCGCATCCAATCAGTAGCTCTACCTCTATATAACTTTACGCATAACGCTGCACCTAAATGCATTTCGGGGAGTACGAGCTATTTCCGAGTTTGATTGGCCTTTCACCCCTACCCACAGGTCATCCGAAGACTTTTCAACGTCAACCGGTTCGGTCCTCCACTGTGTGTTACCACAGCTTCAACCTGCCCATGGGTAGATCACACGGTTTCGCGTCTAACACTACTGACTAAAGCGCCCTATTCAGACTCGCTTTCGCTACGGATCCGTGGCTTAACCACTTATCCTTGCCAGCAACGTTAACTCGTAGGCTCATTATGCAAAGGCACGCCGTCACCCCACGAAAGGGCTCCGACCGCTTGTAAGCGTATGGTTTCAGGATCTATTTCACTCCGTTATTCACGGTTCTTTTCACCTTTCCCTCACGGTACTGGTTCACTATCGGTCTCTCAGGAGTATTTAGCCTTAGCGGATGGTCCCGCCAAATTCAGACAGGATTTCTCGTGTCCCGCCCTACTCAGGATACCACTATCGTTATCTTCTATTACTTATACAGGGCTATCACCTTCTTTGGCTCTACTTTCCAGTAGATTCTAATTCTATCCGCAACAAATAACGTGGTCCTACAACCCCAACATTGCCGTAACAACATTGGTTTGGGCTAATCCGCGTTCGCTCGCCACTACTTACGGAATCACTTTTGTTTTCTTCTCCTCCGCCTACTTAGATGTTTCAGTTCAGCGGGTTTGCTCACCTATCGGTGTACTATGTCTTCAACATAGTGGGTTGCCCCATTCGGGTATCTACGGATCGATCGATGTGTGCTCGTCCCCGTAGCTTTTCGCAGCTTATCACGCCCTTCATCGCCTCTGAGAGCCTAGGCATTCCCCATACGCCCTTATTTTGCTTATTGTACCAATCTTAAAATCAATTAAGACCGTTTTTTTTCGATTTACTAAATAAATAGTAAATCTGCTTTCTACTTTTTATTATTTTCTTATCTCAATATGTCAATGAACTTTTTTCTAGGCAATAGGTAATAGCCAAAAGGCATTAGTATCGCTTCGTTATCTAGTTTTTAAACTCTTGCCTATTGGCTTTTGTCTAATTACTAAATTAGTGGAGAATAACGGAGTCGAACCGTTGACCCCCTGCGTGCAAGGCAGGTGCTCTAGCCAGCTGAGCTAATTCCCCAATACAGTTGGCAGTGTTCAGTATTCAGTTTTCAGTAACTTTACTTTACATCCAAATGAGTTGTGAATTGCTAACTCTAGATTCTTCTTTTTTTTTTTTTTTAAGTTTAAATAGTTGTCTCGGACAGACTCGAACTGTCGACCCCTACATTATCAGTGTAGTACTCTAACCAGCTGAGCTACGAGACACTCTTTATTCTTAAATTGTATTATTTGAACTAACAGCAAGAGTAATAAATTTTAATCTTTGTTTCCAATTTCTCTTTTCGTCTCTTTCCCTAGCGTGTTGATAAATCAACTAACACTAAGGCTCTAGAAAGGAGGTGTTCCAGCCGCACCTTCCGGTACGGCTACCTTGTTACGACTTAGCCCTAGTTACCAGTTTTACCCTAGGCAGCTCCTTGCGGTCACCGACTTCAGGCACCCCCAGCTTCCATGGCTTGACGGGCGGTGTGTACAAGGCCCGGGAACGTATTCACCGGATCATGGCTGATATCCGATTACTAGCGATTCCAGCTTCACGGAGTCGAGTTGCAGACTCCGATCCGAACTGAGAACGGTTTTGTAGATTCGCTCCTACTTGCGTAGTGGCTGCTCTCTGTACCGTCCATTGTAGCACGTGTGTAGCCCAAGGCGTAAGGGCCGTGATGATTTGACGTCATCCCCACCTTCCTCACAGTTTGCACTGGCAGTCTCGTTAGAGTTCCCGACATGACTCGCTGGCAACTAACAACAGGGGTTGCGCTCGTTATAGGACTTAACCTGACACCTCACGGCACGAGCTGACGACAACCGTACAGCACCTTGTAATTTGTCTTGCGAAAGATCTGTTTCCAAACCGGTCAAACTACATTTAAGCCTTGGTAAGGTTCCTCGCGTATCATCGAATTAAACCACGCTCCACCGCTTGTGCGGGCCCCGTCAATTCCTTTGAGTTTCAAACTTGCGTTCGTACTCCTGGGTGGGATACTTATCACTTTCGCTTAGCCACTGAGATTGCTCCCAACAGCTAGTATCCATCGTTTACGGCGTGGACTACTGTATCTAATCCTGTTCGCTACCCACGCTTTCGTCCATCAGCGTCAATCCATTAGTAGTAACCTGCCTTCGCAATTGGTATTCCATGTAATCTCTAAGCATTTCACCGCTACACTACATATTCTAGTTACTTCCTAATAATTCAAGTCAGACAGTATCAATGGCCGTTCCACCGTTGAGCGATGGGCTTTCACCACTGACTTATCTGACCGCCTACGGACCCTTTAAACCCAATGATTCCGGATAACGCTTGGATCCTCCGTATTACCGCGGCTGCTGGCACGGAGTTAGCCGATCCTTATTCTTACAGTACCGTCAAGCTCCGACACGTCGGAGGGTTTCTTCCTGTATAAAAGCAGTTTACAATCCATAGGACCGTCATCCTGCACGCGGCATGGCTGGTTCAGGCTTGCGCCCATTGACCAATATTCCTCACTGCTGCCTCCCGTAGGAGTCTGGTCCGTGTCTCAGTACCAGTGTGGGGGATCTCCCTCTCAGGACCCCTACCCATCGTAGTCTTGGTAAGCCGTTACCTTACCAACTAACTAATGGGACGCATGCTCATCTTTTACCGTTGTGACTTTAATTACATCCTGATGCCAAGGTCGTAATACTATGAGGTATTAATCCAAATTTCTCTGGGCTATCCCTCTGTAAAAGGTAGATTGCATACGCGTTACGCACCCGTGCGCCGGTCTCTAGGAAGCAAGCTCCCTATACCCCTCGACTTGCATGTGTTAAGCCTGCCGCTAGCGTTCATCCTGAGCCAGGATCAAACTCTTCATCGTATATTATGCGAATCAAATTGCTTTGATTCTATTTATTTTTGACTGAAGATCTATCGGTTTTTCAAATCTCTCGATTCATTACTCTTTATTCTTGTGTTCTTGAAATCTCTCTCAAAAACGGCTGTCAATTCAATATGTCTAGGAACGTGTTCTTCTTGTTTTTTTCGTCTCGTTTAACACCTAAGGTGTTTCTCGAAGCGGGTGCAAAGATACTATCTTCTTTCTAATCTCACAAATCTTTTTTCCGATTTTATTCAGTTAATTTTGATTTGGTTTTCATTAAAAAAGTAAGAACTTGTTTGCTGTTGCGGGTGCAAAAGTAGACACTTTATTCAGTTATTCAAGCTTTTTGAACCGTTTTATTTTATGTTTTTTCAATTAAAACTATATATAGTTGATATCGTGTGTTTTGCAATTCATACTCTTTGCCGTAAATTATCATTTAAACAATTAAAAAGCCATATCAGACCCTTTCTAAACTCATAAAACAACTATTAACCTCTCTCATAATCCAAATAATTTCTCTAGACACCGTCATTAAAAACAACAATAACATACCCAATCCCCATAGTTACCACAAAGCTGAATTGCATAAATTAAAAAAACAGCACCAATACCCCCTTTAAACTATCCTTAGTTATTACTTTGCAGCAACAATCAAGTCCTCTTTTTAAAACTATCAAACGCTAAACCACACCCTATTCCTGTTTTATTTTAAGAGACTCAACTGCATATTACATCCGTTTAATAAATAAAAAAAAATGATAAATCAATAAATCAAAATACAGAATAATCAGGATCAGGAACAAAACCTGGGGAGGATTTAATATAAAATCAAAAGAGTATAAAATAAAAAAACCCGTTTCGTAAGAAACGGGTTTTAGAATCTGTAACAAGTCCAGATTAAAGAAAGACGACAAGCCGAGCCGTTAGGCGAACACGTCGATCCTATGAAAAACAAAAAACCCTATCCAGTTTGGATAGGGTTTTCAAAAGAAAGGCGACGACATACTCTCCCACATAACTGCAGTACCATCTGCGCAGGCGGGCTTAACTACTCTGTTCGGGATGGGAAGAGGTGAGCCCCGCCGCAATAACCACCTTAAGGTTGTTATAATTGCTTTGGGCAATTATCATAATTATTAATTAACTAAAGTTAACTATCAATTACAAAATATCTTAACATACTGAGATAAAGAAAAAAGTATTTTTTAGAAAGTTTCTTCCCCCGCCGAAGCAGGGGAAAAGTGTACATAAGCTTACGGGTTATTAGTACTACTCGACTATGACATTACTGCCTTTACATCTATAGCCTATCAACGTGGTCATCTCCCACGACCCTTAAAAGAAATCTCATCTTGTGGTGGGTTTCGCGCTTATATGCTTTCAGCGCTTATCCCTTCCAAACGTAGCTACTCTGCGATGCTCATGGAACAACAGATACACCAGAGGTTTGTCCAATTCGGTCCTCTCGTACTAGAATCAGATCCACTCAAATTTCTTGCGCCCACAGTAGATAGAGACCGAACTGTCTCACGACGTTCTGAACCCAGCTCGCGTGCCACTTTAATGGGCGAACAGCCCAACCCTTGGGACCTTCTCCAGCCCGGGATGTGACGAGCCGACATCGAGGTGCCAAACCCCCGTCGATATGAGCTCTTGGGGAGATCAGCCTGTTATCCCCGGCGTACCTTTTATCCTTTGAGCGATGGCCCTTCCATGCGGAACCACCGGATCACTATGCTCTACTTTCGTACCTGATCGACCTGTATGTCTCTCAGTCAAGCTCCCTTATGCCATTGCACTCTACGCACGGTTACCAAGCGTACTGAGGGAACCTTTAGAAGCCTCCGTTACTCTTTTGGAGGCGACCACCCCAGTCAAACTACCCACCAAGCAATGTCCCCCGCGTTCGCGGGGTTAGGCCTCAGACAAACAAAGGGTTGTATTTCAACAATGACTCCACAACGCCTAGCGACGCCACTTCACAGTCTCCAACCTATCCTACACATCATTTGTCCAAGGTCAATACTAAGCTATAGTAAAGGTGCACAGGGTCTTTTCGTCCCACTGCGGGTAAACGGCATCTTCACCGTTACTACAATTTCACCGAGCTCATGGCTGAGACAGTGTCCAGATCGTTACACCATTCGTGCAGGTCGGAACTTACCCGACAAGGAATTTCGCTACCTTAGGACCGTTATAGTTACGGCCGCCGTTTACTGGGGCTTCATTTCAATGCTTCTCCGAAGATAACATCTCCACTTAACCTTCCAGCACCGGGCAGGTGTCAGGCCCTATACTTCATCTTACGATTTTGCAGAGCCCTGTGTTTTTGATAAACAGTCGCCTGGACCTCTTCACTGCGGCCACGCCGCAAAGCGTGGCGACCCTTCTCCCGAAGTTACGGGTCTATTTTGCCTAATTCCTTAGCCATGAATCTCTCGAGCACCTTAGGATTCTCTCCTCGACTACCTGTGTCGGTTTGCGGTACGGGTACTCATTACCTGAAGTTTAGAGGTTTTTCTTGGAAGCCCTTAGGCGCACTATCTCTTTGTCCGAAGACTCCGAGTACTATCGTATTTCCCCAAGATCTGTGGATTTGCCTGCAGATCTTATAGGTAGGTACTTCAACGAACTATTCCGTCAGTTCGCGGCGCTTTCATCACTCCGTCACCCCATCACAGTAATAAGTAGTACGGGAATATTAACCCGTTGTCCATCGACTGTCCCTTTCGGGTTCGCCTTAGGTCCCGACTAACCCACAGCTGATTAGCATAGCTGTGGAAACCTTAGTCTTTCGGTGTGCGGGTTTCTCGCCCGCATTATCGTTACTTATGCCTACATTTTCTTTTCTCACCAGTCCAGCATACCTTACGATACACCTTCTACCCTGTGAGAATGCTCCCCTACCACTCCATAATTTAATATGAAATCCATAGCTTCGGTAATACGCTTATGCCCGATTATTATCCATGCTCGTCCGCTCGACTAGTGAGCTGTTACGCACTCTTTAAATGAATGGCTGCTTCCAAGCCAACATCCTAGCTGTCTATGCAGACAAACCTCGTTCTTTCAACTTAGCGTATATTTGGGGACCTTAGCTGATGGTCTGGGTTCTTTCCCTCTCGGACTTGGACCTTAGCACCCAAGCCCTCACTGTTATGAAACATTATATAGCATTCGGAGTTTGTCAGGAATTGGTAGGCGGTGAAGCCCCCGCATCCAATCAGTAGCTCTACCTCTATATAACTTTACGCATAACGCTGCACCTAAATGCATTTCGGGAGTACGAGCTATTTCCGAGTTTGATTGGCCTTTCACCCCTACCACAGGTCATCCGAAGACTTTTCAACGTCAACCGGTTCGGTCCTCCACTGTGTGTTACCACAGCTTCAACCTGCCCATGGGTAGATCACACGGTTTCGCGTCTAACACTACTGACTAAAGCGCCCTATTCAGACTCGCTTTCGCTACGGATCCGTGGCTTAACCACTTATCCTTGCCAGCAACGTTAACTCGTAGGCTCATTATGCAAAAGGCACGCCGTCACCCCACGAAAGGGCTCCGACCGCTTGTAAGCGTATGGTTTCAGGATCTATTTCACTCCGTTATTCACGGTTCTTTTCACCTTTCCCTCACGGTACTGGTTCACTATCGGTCTCTCAGGAGTATTTAGCCTTAGCGGATGGTCCCGCCAAATTCAGACAGGATTTCTCGTGTCCCGCCCTACTCAGGATACCACTATCGTTATCTTCTATTACTTATACAGGGCTATCACCTTCTCTGGCTCTACTTTCCAGTAGATTCTAATTCTATCCGCAACAAATAACGTGGTCCTACAACCCCAACATTGCCGTAACAACATTGGTTTGGGCTAATCCGCGTTCGCTCGCCACTACTTACGGAATCACTTTTGTTTTCTTCTCCTCCGCCTACTTAGATGTTTCAGTTCAGCGGGTTTGCTCACCTATCGGTGTACTATGTCTTCAACATAGTGGGTTGCCCCATTCGGGTATCTACGGATCGATCGATGTGTGCTCGTCCCCGTAGCTTTTCGCAGCTTATCACGCCCTTCATCGCCTCTGAGAGCCTAGGCATTCCCCATACGCCCTTATTTTGCTTATTGTACCAATCTTAAAATCAATTAAGACCGTTTTTTTTCGATTTACTAAATAAATAGTAAATCTGCTTTCTACTTTTTATTATTTTCTTATCTCAATATGTCAATGAACTTTTTTCTAGGCAATAGGTAATAGCCAAAAGGCATTAGTATCGCTTCGTTATCTAGATTTTAAACTCTTGCCTATTGGCTTTTGTCTAATTACTAAATTAGTGGAGAATAACGGAGTCGAACCGTTGACCCCCTGCGTGCAAGGCAGGTGCTCTAGCCAGCTGAGCTAATTCCCCAATACAGTTGGCAGTGTTCAGTATTCAGTTTTCAGTAACTTTACTTTACATCCAAATGAGTTGTGAATTGCTAACTCTAGATTCTTCTTTTATTTAAGTATAAATAGTTGTCTCGGACAGACTCGAACTGTCGACCCCTACATTATCAGTGTAGTACTCTAACCAGCTGAGCTACGAGACACTCTTATTCTTAAATTGTATTATTTGAACTAACAGCAAGAGTAATAAATTTTAATCTTTGTTTCCAATTTCTCTTTTCGTCTCTTTCCCTAGCGTGTTGATAAATCAACTAACACTAAGGCTCTAGAAAGGAGGTGTTCCAGCCGCACCTTCCGGTACGGCTACCTTGTTACGACTTAGCCCTAGTTACCAGTTTTACCCTAGGCAGCTCCTTGCGGTCACCGACTTCAGGCACCCCCAGCTTCCATGGCTTGACGGGCGGTGTGTACAAGGCCCGGGAACGTATTCACCGGATCATGGCTGATATCCGATTACTAGCGATTCCAGCTTCACGGAGTCGAGTTGCAGACTCCGATCCGAACTGAGAACGGTTTTGTAGATTCGCTCCTACTTGCGTAGTGGCTGCTCTCTGTACCGTCCATTGTAGCACGTGTGTAGCCCAAGGCGTAAGGGCCGTGATGATTTGACGTCATCCCCACCTTCCTCACAGTTTGCACTGGCAGTCTCGTTAGAGTTCCCGACATGACTCGCTGGCAACTAACAACAGGGGTTGCGCTCGTTATAGGACTTAACCTGACACCTCACGGCACGAGCTGACGACAACCATGCAGCACCTTGTAATTTGTCTTGCGAAAGATCTGTTTCCAAACCGGTCAAACTACATTTAAGCCTTGGTAAGGTTCCTCGCGTATCATCGAATTAAACCACATGCTCCACCGCTTGTGCGGGCCCCCGTCAATTCCTTTGAGTTTCAAACTTGCGTTCGTACTCCCCAGGTGGGATACTTATCACTTTCGCTTAGCCACTGAGATTGCTCCCAACAGCTAGTATCCATCGTTTACGGCGTGGACTACCAGGGTATCTAATCCTGTTCGCTACCCACGCTTTCGTCCATCAGCGTCAATCAATTAGTAGTAACCTGCCTTCGCAATTGGTATTCCATGTAATCTCTAAGCATTTCACCGCTACACTACATATTCTAGTTACTTCCTAATAATTCAAGTCAGACAGTATCAATGGCCGTTCCACCGTTGAGCGATGGGCTTTCACCACTGACTTATCTGACCGCCTACGGACCCTTTAAACCCAATGATTCCGGATAACGCTTGGATCCTCCGTATTACCGCGGCTGCTGGCACGGAGTTAGCCGATCCTTATTCTTACAGTACCGTCAAGCTCCGACACGTCGGAGGGTTTCTTCCTGTATAAAAGCAGTTTACAATCCATAGGACCGTCATCCTGCACGCGGCATGGCTGGTTCAGGCTTGCGCCCATTGACCAATATTCCTCACTGCTGCCTCCCGTAGGAGTCTGGTCCGTGTCTCAGTACCAGTGTGGGGGATCTCCCTCTCAGGACCCCTACCCATCGTAGTCTTGGTAAGCCGTTACCTTACCAACTAACTAATGGGACGCATGCTCATCTTTTACCGTTGTGACTTTAATTACATCCTGATGCCAGGTCGTAATACTATGAGGTATTAATCCAAATTTCTCTGGGCTATCCCTCTGTAAAAGGTAGATTGCATACGCGTTACGCACCCGTGCGCCGGTCTCTAGGAAGCAAGCTCCCTATACCCCTCGACTTGCATGTGTTAAGCCTGCCGCTAGCGTTCATCCTGAGCCAGGATCAAACTCTTCATCGTATATTATGCGAATCAAATTGCTTTGATTCTATTTATGTTTGACTGAAGATCTATCGGTTTTTTCAAATCTCTCGATTCATTACTCTTTATTCTTGTGTTCTTGAAATCTCTCTCAAAAACGGCTGTCAATTCAATATGTCTAGGAACGTGTTCTTCTTGTTTTTTCGTCTCAATAAACACCTAAGGTGTTTCTCGAAGCGAGTGCAAAAGTACAACTTCTTTTCATTCTCGCAAGCGTTTTGAAAAGTTTTTTTTTAGAAACTTTCGTTTCTCTTTTTCTTTCTTTTTAAACCCGGTTTCCCGTGTTTCGCTTACTCAATTTGTTAAAGAACTTGTTTGCTATTGCGGGTGCAAAACTACCTCCTTTTTTCAGTTATTCAAGCTTTTTAAACGCTTTTATTTGACGTTTTTTTATCTTTTGTTTTAAATTGCTTAAAACGTGGTTGTTGAATTTATATATTTCCTCTGTTTTTATCAAAACCTAAGAAATTAGACACAACAACCAATGAAATATGAATACCGAACTATCTATTATGAAAACAACTCAATTTGAATTACAAATTTAATCAGCCTATATTATTATAGAAGTTCCAATTTATAATCATATAAGCAACGTACCGGATCCTCTATCTTATATATAGGTGTCTTTTTAAAAAGAAGTTTAGATTCAGAGATTGCGTTAGGGATAGAAGTGAAAAGCCCACAGTCCCGATTTTTTTTCGGGACGAGGACTTGTAACGGATAGCCCGACCTATTATAAAAAAAAAAGAGACTATACCTTATATATAGGTATAGTCTCTTTTTTTTTATAATGGGGAACGCCCAAATACAATTATAGATTTGGATTTTGTGCTTTCTCTAACCAAAAATCAGAAAGTTTATCATAATCTACAACATCAGCAGGCGGTTGGTTTTGTAACCTACCAGATTCGAAAGCTCTAACCAAAATTGTTTCTATCAGGTAATCCTCATTGACATCATAAGGTGCGAATTTTGTTTTCAAATTAATATCAAACAAACTAGCAGCAGAGTTAGACCAAAATGCTTTCCAGCCACTCTTTAGCGTTTTTACTAATTCAAAGGTTGTAATCCCTGTTTGTCTATGAATTAATTTCACCAAAATTTGTCCCTGTTTACGTGATAGCTTTTTAAGCTTAGCTTCAAACTCGTTATTGAGATAATCTTCAACAATCTTGAAATACTTTTTCTTTTCTTTATTAGTGGAAAGTCTGGCCATACCTTTATTAAGCAGTATCAGTCTTTCGGAAGCTAACTTGGCATAGGGATAGGTTTTATATACCCTGTTTTGAAGAATAAGAAATTGCTTCTTTGCTTCAGGATCTAGTTTTATCTTAGAAACCACAATTTCCTCCAGTTGTATGGTGTCATTTACAATATCGTCAGATTCCAATAATTCGTATCCCATCTTAATGGTATCCTTTTGAATTACTTGAGCTTGGACAGCTATGGACATAAAAAACAAACCTAAAAAATATTTAATAATCTTCATTGGGGTAAAAGTTTTATTTGTAAAATTATACATTATATACACAACTGTAATACCAAATTTATAATTTAGCAAAAAAATAATTTTATGAGCACTAAATCGATATTAAAAAAATCCTCCATTACCTTTTTAGAAAAATACTTAAATAATGCTTCCCCAACAGGTTTTGAAGCTGAAGGACAGAAAATATGGATGGAGTATTTGAAACCTTATGTGGATACATTTATAACCGACACCTATGGTACCGCGGTGGGAATCATTAATCCTGATGCTCCATACAAAGTTGTTATAGAAGGTCATGCTGATGAAATTTCATGGTATGTAAATTACATTACAGATGATGGATTAATCTATGTTATTAGAAACGGTGGTTCAGATCACCAGATAGCTCCTTCAAAACGCGTTAACATTCACACTAAAAAAGGAATCGTAAAAGGTGTTTTTGGATGGCCAGCTATTCATACACGTAATAAAGATAAAGAAGAGAATCCTAAAATCAGCAATTTATTCATTGACATAGGCTGTGAAACCAAAGAAGAAGTTGATAAAATGGGAGTTCATGTAGGTTGTGTTATCACCTACCCTGATGAATTTATGATTTTGAATGAAAATAAATTCGTTTGTCGTGCTATTGATAATCGTATGGGTGGTTTTATGATTGCCGAAGTGGCTCGTCTATTACACGAAAACAAAATAAAATTACCTTTCGGGTTGTATATCACAAATTCGGTTCAAGAAGAAGTAGGATTGCGTGGTGCTGAAATGATCACAAAAACCATCAAACCTAATGTTGCCATTGTAACTGATGTATG
Source organism: Flavobacterium sp. K5-23 (assembly GCF_023278045.1). Taxonomy (NCBI): domain Bacteria; kingdom Pseudomonadati; phylum Bacteroidota; class Flavobacteriia; order Flavobacteriales; family Flavobacteriaceae; genus Flavobacterium; species Flavobacterium sp. K5-23. Next base: position 2,529,891 of record NZ_CP056783.1, on the reverse strand, counting down.
TCATGACTCTACAACTCCTATGATTGAAAAGAAAATTGAAGGAGAAACTAAAATAGGAAAAGGACCAGTGGTAACTTACGCTCCTGCTGTACAAAATAATTTAAGAGAATTAATTCTTGATACTGCCGAAGAAAAGAAAATTCCTTTTCAACGCTTAGCTTCATCAAGAGTTACTGGAACAGACACTGATGCTTTTGCATATAGCAATGGCGGTGTAGCTTCGGCTTTAATTTCGCTTCCGTTACGTTATATGCATACCACTGTAGAAATGGTACACCGTGACGATGTTGAAAATGTGATTAAACTAATCTATGAAACACTATTGAAATTAGAAAATAACGAGACATTCTCTTATTTCAAATAGTATAAGGAGCTATTCCCGCTATACGCTAAATCCACGCAAAAAAGCGTGGGATATCGCTGCTATCGGGGCTATACCATAGATGTAAAATAGATCAATATCTAATTAATTCTATATTTTACTTTCATTTGGTCAATTATAAAACCTAATTAAAGATTCAACTGTTTCTTAGAAATTTTAAAAGCTGTAATTCTAATTTTGAATTACAGCTTTTTTATTAACTTTACTTTATATCAAATTCAATATGCAATCAAAAGCCGAAACGGTTGAAGACTATTTAAAAGATCTTCCAGAAGAAAGAAAAGAAGTAATTGATAAACTTCGAGAAATAATCTTAAAGAATATCCCAAAAGGTTTCATAGAAGAAATGAGTTATGGAATGATAGGATATGTCGTTCCCCATAGTTTATATCCTGATGGCTATCATTGCAATCCAAAGCTACCTCTTCCTTTTCTTAATATTGCCTCACAAAAAAATTTCATTGCTTTGTATCATATGGGTATTTACGCAAAACCCGAACTGTTAAAATGGTTTACTGATGAATTTCCAAAACATTCTAAACTAAAACTGGATATGGGAAAAAGCTGCATAAGATTCAAAAAAATAGATCAAATCCCTTTTCAATTAATTAAAGAACTTGTCCAAAAAATGTCAGTAGAAGAATGGATAATATGTTATGAATCCCAATTTAAAAAATCAAAATAAACACTAACCTCTAAATTTAAAACTATGAGAATCTTAAAAAGGATTTTATTTGCATTATTAGGATTAATTGCTCTCGCATTAATTGTGGCTCTATTTATGCCAAAAGAATATGCTGTTGAAAGAGAAATCAGTATCAATCAACCCAAAGACAGTGTTTTTACCTATATTAAGTACTTGAAAAACCAAGACAACTTTAGTATTTGGGCAAAAACAGATCCTGAAATGAAAAAGACATTTTCGGGCGTTGATGGAACTGTTGGAGCAATTTCTTCATGGGACAGTAAAAATGAAAATGTAGGTGTAGGAGAACAAGAAATCAAAAAAATTATAGAAGGGGAACGTATTGATTTTGAATTACGTTTTAAGTCCCCATTTGAATCAACAGCTAGTGCATATATGACTACAGAAACTATTTCTACTAACGAAACAAAGGTTAAATGGGGCTTTAATGGCGATATGAATTACCCTATGAATCTTATGCTTCCGTTTATGGGTATGGATGAAATGATTGGAAAAGACTTAGAAATAGGACTTGCCAATTTAAAAGTTTTATTGGAAAAATAAACCATTCTATATTTTTTATCTAATTATTCTAAAATAAAATACCCAGCTGTAAATTGCACTTTCAATTTACAGCTGGGTATTTTTATCTAAAATAAAGGCTCTTATTTATATTTTTCCGAAATACATCGCTTTTACGATACCATCAGAAAGTCCAATTTTAGGAACGTAAATATTTCTTGCTCCACTCCATTTCATAGCATTGAGATAAATTCTCACCGCAGGAATAATTACATCGGCACGATCGGGGTTTAACCCTAATTCGGATATTCTTTGCTCGTATGTAAGTGAACTTAAAAAAGCATATTGTGAGTTAATATAAATGTATGACAAAGGTTTTTCCTGTGTCTTACCGGACATTTTAAACAATTTATTAATATTCCCTCCTGAACCTATAAGAGTAATCTCTTCAAATTCCTGAGTATTTAATCTAATCCATTTTTCTATTTCTTCCCAAACTACATCAATTACCATTTCATTAAGTAAACGTACAGTACCGGCCTTGAATGATTTTGAAGTAATTATTTTCCCGTTTGAAAACAAAGTAAACTCTGTACTTCCTCCTCCCACATCCACAAAAAGATAGGTTTGATCTGTATTTAAAAGATGTAGTAAATCAGTAGAAGCAATAATTGCAGCTTCCTTTTTACCATCAATAATTTCTATTTTTATATTTGCTTTTTTCTTGATAATATCAGCCACTTCTTTTCCGTTGAAGGCTTCCCTCATCGCTGATGTGGCAAATGCTCTATAACTTTCTACTTTATGAACTTTCATTAATAGATTGAATGCTTTCATGGCATCACACATTCTATCTATATTTTCCTCTGATATTTCTCCTACAGTAAATGCATCCTGCCCTAAACGAATAGGCACACGAACTAGTGAGCTTTTATTAAATTGGGGTTCTTTCCCATTTTGTTCCACAATATTCACAATCAATAAACGCATGGCATTAGAACCAATATCAATTGCGGCATATTTTTTTATTTTAATCATTCTTTAATATGATTTTGAGTATTTTTTAATTGATTATAAATTCAAATGAAATATTAAAAACTTTCATCTAACAAATCAACCTTCTTTTGATAATATTTATACATCTCTAATTGTGCTCTAAATACAGGATCTCCATTTCTTTCTCTATATTTATTATCTAATTCACTTGAATGGTACCGTGCTTTAATATTCCCTTTCCATCCTATATCAAAATTATCAATCAACTCCTTTTTAATTGATTCATCGTATATTGGACAACTTACTTCTACCCTACCATCTAAATTTCTAGTCATAAAATCCGCAGATGATATATACACTTCCGGTTGACCAACATTCCCGAAAATATAAATTCTAGAATGTTCCAAGTAATTATCAACGATACTAATCGCTTCGATGTTTTCACTCAATCCTTTAACTCCTGGTATTAAGGAACAAATTCCTCTTACCTGTAGTTGAATTTTCACCCCTACTTTACTCGCTTCATATAATTTATCAATCATACCAAGATCAGATAGGCTATTCATTTTTAATTTGATATAAGTCTTCCTACCAGCAAGGGCGTGCAATATCTCTCTATCAATCAATTTATAAAAACGTACCCTAGTATAATGTGGCGATACAATAAGATGTTTATACCTATGAATCCTATAGTTAATGTCAAAAAATTCAAATATTTTATTAATATCCTTTAATATCTGTTGGTGACAAGTGAATAGTGTAACGTCAGTATAAACTTTAGCTGTCTGTTCGTTAAAATTCCCCGTAGAAATAAAACCGTAGCGTTTTGTTTTATTATTTTCAAGTCTTTCAATTACACAAATTTTGCTGTGTACCTTAAGTCCTTTTATACCAAAAATAAGTTCAATTCCTTCGGTTTGCATTTGTTCAGCATAGGAAATATTAGATGCTTCATCAAAACGAGCTTGTAATTCAATTTGAACAATTACTTTTTTTCCGTTTTTTGCAGCATTAATAAGCGAACTAATAATTTGGGAGTTTTTGGCTAATCTATATAATGTGATTTTTATTGATGTTACCTTTGGATCAAGTGCTGCTTCTCTTAAAAATCTTGTGAGATAAGAAAAAGATTGGTATGGTGCATTCAATAAATAATCTTTCTTACTTATTTGTTGTAATATACTTCCATCAAGGCTTAACCCAGGTATTGGCAAAGGAACATTTGTTTTATAAAGCAAATCATATCTTCCAAGATTCGGGAAGTTCATATAATCCCTTCTATTATGATATCTCCCACCAGGAATAATACTATCAGTAGAGACAATTTTCATTTTGTCAAGGAAAAACTCAAGAGTATCTTTTTCAATTAATTGGTCATATATAAATCGAACTGGCTCACCAATCCTTCTTTCTTTAACTCCTAATGATATTTTCTCGAGCATACTTTTACTCAAATCACTATCTATTTCTAATTGTGCATCTCTAGTTATTTTAATCATATGCATTGATATAGAATCATAATCAAAAATACTGAAGATGTTTTCTAAATTATGCCTAATCACATCATCGATCAATATCACATATTGTTTCTCACTACTCGAAGGCAAAACAACAAAACGATTCATTGTTTTGGGAATTTCAATAATTGCATAACGAACTTCCGAATTTTGTTTCATTACTAATTTTATGGCTAAATAGCCTGAATTATCTTTTAGTAATGGGAACTCGGCCAAATCATTTAAAATAATTGTAACAAGCTCTGGGCTCAATTTCTGTATAAAGAAGTCTTTTAAAAACACTTCCTGCACATCTGAAATTTCTGTTTCATTAATTATGAAAATATTTTCAGACTCTAGTTTTGTTTCAATTTCTTTTAAAATCAGTAAACTTTCTGTTTGATGTTCTATAACAATCTCAGTAATATCTTTTACTAATTGCTCAGCTGAAATCCTCCCAAGAACTTTCTCTCCTGAGATACCTAATAAACTTAACCTTCTTATAGCTGCAAAACGAACTCTAAAAAACTCATCTAAATTATTGGAAAAAATTCCTAAAAAACGCAACCTATCTAAAAGTGGTACTGAATCATCTGCTGCTTCTTGAAGTACTCTGGCATTAAACGCTAACCAACTTTTTTCTCTATCTATATATTTTCTATCTAACACTCTTTTTATTTTAATTCCTTAGGAAATATTATTTTAATTGTTTTGCCTTTATTTATTTTATCCCAGTCATCCGAATCAAATTGTATAGATACAAATCCTGCTGTAGGAACATTATGAACAAAAACATCCCCAAATTTATTAACAAAATTTGTAATAGCCGCATTATGTCCGAAAAGAATAATACTGTCAAAATCATTATCACATGACTTAATTACTTTTTCCAATTGATTTTCATCGAAAGTGTAAAGATTCTCTTTATATACTATACTTTCTTCAGGATATTGAATGTTTTGAGCAAAAATAACTGCGGTATCCGAAGCACGTTTAGCTGTACTACTCCAAATCACAAACGTTTTAGGTAAAAAACCTAAGATGTTTGATGAAACTAAATGAGCTTTTTTAATTCCTTTTTTAGTTAATGGCCTATCCTTGTCCTGAATAGGTAAATCCCAACTTGATTTTGAATGTCTAATTAATATTAAGTTTTTCATATTAAAAAAGATTTACTTACCATTCTCATTTTCTATTTGTAACAGAAAGATACAATTAATTATGTAAATATTATTATAAAAATCAAATTCAATAAGAGAAAAATTATAGAGATAATCAAAAAAGTACCTAATTAATACATCTATTATTTAGAAAATACCATGAAATTAAACTGCATAACTAAGTAAGTTTACGCCTGTTATTTTTCAATATTCATGTAGTTTACCGATGTTTTTCACAAAAAATCAATCAAATTTCATAATCCTAATACAAAATATTATAAATTCGCTATCTCAAAATGTTAATTATAACTTTAATAAAAGATATAAAATTTTATATTAATTATATAAAGATTAAAATAATTTAAAAGTATAATGCGTTTATATCTTTAGTAAGAAAAAACTAAACCCTAAATACCTACTAAAAAAGACTTCATATGAAAAAAAACACTTTAATTTATATCACTCTATTTAGTGTCATTTCATTAAGTATGTTTGGTCAAAAATCAAATCACTCAGACCTTGGAACAAATGAAGTTAAATTTGTATCTATAAATGTAATAAGCACCTATGAAAGAGTAGCTGAAAAAGGCTATAAATCTATTGATATGTTTCAAAAATTAGGAAACTCATTTTATGAAAATTTCGAATATGAAAAAGCAGCGAGATGGTATGGTGAATTATTCAAAATGACCACTGATTTAGATCAAAAATATTATCAACAATATGCTCACTCATTGAAATTAACTGGACAAAATAATAAAGCAAGCGAATTCTTAGAAAAGTATGACACAAAATTTGTTGCAAAACTTGAATCTCCACTTGTAAAAAAATAGAGCAGAATATTTTATAAAACTATTATGTTAAACCATTGTGAGAAATTATCTTGATAATTTCTCACAATGGTTTTTTTTTATAAAATTTCAATTAATGAATAACTTATCTTGTTAAAATATTTATAATAGCCAAAACACAAATATACTTACAATTTTTTATATTAATATCAATCGTTTAGCTCGGCAAACTTATATAAATGTATTTTAACGAGTAATTATGTTATTAATCGAAGATGTATTAACAATCTAAATGTAAAAAATTAGATTCGCATATTAATAAATTTTGACGTTACTAAACCTACTTATATTTTATCCCAAATTTAAATGAAAACTATTATTAAAGAATTTTACCTACAACAATTACACTTCCCTATTCATCTAAAAAGAACACTTTTCCTTTTTAATAAACCTTGACTTATTTACTTTAATTATTCCACTTTGCATTTTTGCTGTTTTTAAATAGCATTAAGTAAAATAATAATAGAAATCTACATTCTATTGGTGATAATTATATGCAAATATTTTAATTCCAAAAATATTTTTAAAACATTAAATTAAAAATTTGATTATATGAAAGCAAAAATTACTTTCATATTGCTAGCATTTTTTATGTTTGTTAGTAATATACATTCCCAAAATTCATCACAAACGTTTAATGCAGGCGCCTATATCATCGATATGGGACAGAATACAACTATGGACAAAGGATTAAAACCTTATGGTTTGATTTATAGTCTTATTCGTGATAATAATGTCCCTGTTTACTGGTCCATTAATTCATCCAAAATTAAAGATGGTGTAGATTTTACACTCCCATCATCAGCAGGCGGAAAGAGTTATAAAGGAGGCCCTTTTATAATTTCTTCTGAAGACGCTTCCTCTTTAGGAAATTTAATAGCTACTTGGAGAGCTAATGGTGTTGTTGTCGATGGACCAATAGCAACTGCTTTTACAGCACCAATCTATAATAAAATTACTTATTGGCCAAGAGCAGTATTAGACTCTAATAATAGTTCTTTAATAACTCCTAACTATGCCAATGCAGGAGTTCCTTCAACTTCATATATAACTCAAGGGAATCCAACCCAGCTTAGCAGTTGTGATGACATATATGTTTTACCACATGCTGATCCTCATGAAGAAAAAAAATGGCCCTCAAATTATATAACAGCTTTACGAAATTATATGGATCAAGGGGGATACTTATGGGCAGGTTGTCATGCTGTAAGCGCATTAGACTTGATTTCACCAAATCCTTTTAATTTCCTTACAACAAATGGTCTTGTACCTTGGGATAATCATAACAAACCTTCAACATCAATATCTGAATCATACAATTCTTCCGTTTCCATTGACCCCGTAATGCAATTTATTGGTAAAACGGGTGGTGCATTAAACGGGTCAGAACAGATTTACCTTCCAAAATCAGGATCATTATGGAGATCAACCACTAAGGTTGCCGTTTATCAAGATAATTATTATGACAGTGGCGTTACTTATAATTTCCCTTCAAAACCTGCTGCATATATAGCTTATGGACCAACATATGGAGACGAGAGTAAAGGAATGGTTATGTATCAGGCGGGACACCATTTAAATGACGGAACTACAGAAGAGAAAATAGCCTCTCAAAGGGCTTTCTTTAACTTTTTGCTATTATCGGGTGTGAAAAAACAATTATCCATAACACTTGCAACTAATTTCCCATCAGCCTTATCCCCAAATACCACTTATCCATTAAGTGCAACTATAAATGGTAATATTGGATCAACTACATACGAATGGTCAGCCATTGGAGGCGGAACATTTTCAAATATAAATTCAGCATCTCCTACCTATACTGCACCTTCAGTTATTGGAAATATTGCTATTAGGTTAAAAGTGACCGATTCATGTGGAAGAACTAATTTTATTTCAGTATTCATGAATGGAGGGGCTACGGTTAGTTGCGTTTCTCAAGCAACAACACCTACAACACCCAGCTTTAAAGATAATTGCGGAAATACCATTCTGTTTACGGGTCCATCCATAGTTGATGCTAACCCTAATTCACCATGTAACACAACTAAATCCTATACTTGGTCTTATAATGATTATTCAACGTGTAGCCCAAGTACGGGAACCTATACCCGTAATTGGACTTACACCTATACAATAAAAGATGTTACTGCACCTGTATGGACAAGCGTTGCGGGATCTTTGAATAGGACAGTAGAATGTGGGAATTCGACAACTTTAGCTGAAGCCCAAGCATTAAAACCATTAGCGACTGATTGCAACTCCAATATAACTTATACAAAAACATCTGGTTCTTTTCTACCTAATAGTTGTGGAGGAACGTATATCAATAAATGGGTAGCAACGGATTTATGTAACAATACAAGTACCGAGTTTACCCAAACCATCAATGTGACGGATATTGTAACTCCAAGAATCTTATCATGTGCAAAAAAACAAACTATTACTTCAAATTCAAATTGCGAAGCTCTAGTGCCAGATTTCACCTTTGATGTTACAGCAAGCGATAATTGTACAACATCAAACTCTTTAATAATATCTCAATCCCCACTTGCAGGAACAAAAGTTGGAACTGGTGTCACAAATATTACTTTAACAGTAAAAGATTTATGTGGTAACGAAACCACATGTGTTGCCGAATTAAACGTAACAAATAATATTATTGCTAACGATGATACAGGAATTACAATTAATGGATACGTTGGCGGTACCACGTTTACTAATGTATTGACTAACGACTTTTTAAACTGTAACAAAGTTGATCCAACTAAAGTGAACACTACTTTTGTTTCGGCTACACATACTGGTATCACGCTTTCTGGAACTAATGTACTTGTTGCTGCGGGTACGCCTGCCGGTGATTATACTTTGGTATACAAAATATGCGAAAAATTAAATCCTAATAACTGTGATTCTGCTACGGTTACCGTTAAAGTGAACCCTGCTCTTATCGATGCAATCGATGATAACGGAACGGCGGTTAACGGTCTTGTTGGTGGAACGGCTTTTACTAATGTATTAGTTAATGACAAACTGAACAATGTATTGGTTGATCCAACTAAGGTGAACACTACTTTTGTTTCGGCTACACATACTGGAATAACGCTTTCTGGAACTAATGTAAATGTTGCTGCGGGTACTCCTGCCGGTGATTATACTTTGGTATACAAAATATGTGAAATATTAAATCCGAACAACTGTGATTCAGCTACGGTTACCATTAAAGTGAACCCTGCTCTTATCGATGCAATCGATGATAACGGAACGGCGGTTAACGGTCTTGTTGGTGGAACGGCTTTTACTAATGTATTAGTTAATGACAAACTGAACAATGTATTGGTTGATCCAACTAAGGTGAACACCACTTTTGTTTCGGCTACACATATTGGAATAACGCTTTCTGGAACTAATGTAAATGTTGCTGCGGGTACGCCTGCCGGTGATTATACTTTGGTATACAAAATCTGTGAAAAATTAAATCCTAACAATTGTGATTCGGCTACGGTTACCGTTAAAGTGAACCCTGCTCTTATCGATGCAATCGATGATAACGGAACGGCGGTTAACGGTCTTGTTGGTGGAACGGCTTTCACTAATGTATTAGTTAATGATAAACTGAACAATGTATTGGTTGATCCAACGAAGGTGAACACTACTTTTGTTTCGGCTACACATACTGGAATAACACTTTCTGGAACTAATGTAAATGTTGCTGCGGGTACGCCTGCCGGTGATTATACTTTGGTATACAAAATCTGTGAAATATTAAATCCGAACAACTGTGATTCTGCTACGGTTACCGTTAAAGTAAATCCAGCTCTTATCGATGCAATCGATGATAACGGAACGGCAGTTAACGGTCTTGTTGGCGGAACGGCTTTTACCAATGTATTGGTTAATGACAAACTGAACGGTGTACTGGTTGACCCAACTAAAGTGAACACCACTTTTGTTTCGGCTACACATATTGGAATAACACTTTCTGGAACTAATGTAAATGTTGCTGCGGGTACGCCTGCCGGTGATTATACTTTGGTATACAAAATCTGTGAAAAATTAAATCCTAACAATTGTGATTCGGCTACGGTTACCGTTAAAGTGAACCCTGCTCTTATCGATGCAATCGATGATAACGGAACGGCGGTTAACGGTCTTGTTGGCGGAACGGCTTTCACTAATGTACTTGCTAATGACAAACTGAACGGTGTACTGGTTGACCCAACTAAAGTGAACACCACTTTTGTTTCGGCTACACATACTGGAATAACGCTTTCTGGAACTAATGTAAATGTTGCTGCGGGTACGCCTGCCGGTGATTATACTTTGGTATACAAAATCTGTGAAATATTAAATCCGAATAACTGTGATTCAGCTACGGTTACTGTTAAAGTGAACCCTGCTCTTATCGATGCAATCGATGATAACGGAACGGCGGTTAACGGTCTTGTTGGTGGAACGGCTTTCACTAATGTATTAGTTAATGACAAACTGAACGGTGTACTGGTTGACCCAACTAAAGTGAACACCACTTTTGTTTCGGCTACCCATACTGGAATAACGCTTTCTGGAACTAATGTAAATGTTGCTGCGGGTACGCCTGCCGGTGATTATACTTTGGTATACAAAATATGTGAAATATTAAATCCTAACAACTGTGATTCAGCTACGGTTACCGTTAAAGTGAACCCTGCTCTTATCGATGCAATCGATGATAACGGAACGGCGGTTAACGGTCTTGTTGGTGGAACGGCTTTTACTAATGTATTAGTTAATGACAAACTGAACAATGTATTGGTTGATCCAACTAAGGTGAACACTACTTTTGTTTCGGCTACACATACTGGAATAACGCTTTCTGGAACTAATGTAAATGTTGCTGCGGGTACTCCTGCCGGTGATTATACTTTGGTATACAAAATATGTGAAATATTAAATCCGAACAACTGTGATTCAGCTACGGTTACCATTAAAGTGAACCCTGCTCTTATCGATGCAATCGATGATAACGGAACGGCGGTTAACGGTCTTGTTGGTGGAACGGCTTTTACCAATGTATTAGTTAATGACAAACTGAACGGTGTACTGGTTGATCCAACTAAAGTGAATACCACTTTTGTTTCGGCTACACATACTGGAATAACGCTTTCTGGAACTAATGTAAATGTTGCTGCGGGTACGCCTGCCGGTGATTATACTTTGGTATACAAAATCTGTGAAATATTAAATCCGAATAACTGTGATTCAGCTACGGTTACCGTTAAAGTAAATCCAGCTCTTATCGATGCAATCGATGATAACGGAACGGCGGTTAACGGTCTTGTTGGCGGAACGGCTTTTACCAATGTACTAGTTAATGACAAACTGAACGGTGTACTGGTTGACCCAACGAAGGTGAACACCACTTTTGTTTCGGCTACACATACTGGAATAACGCTTTCTGGAACTAATGTAAATGTTGCTGCGGGTACGCCTGCCGGTGATTATACTTTGGTATACAAAATCTGTGAAATATTAAATCCGAATAACTGTGATTCAGCTACGGTTACCGTTAAAGTAAATCCAGCTCTTATCGATGCAATCGATGATAACGGAACGGCGGTTAACGGTCTTGTTGGCGGAACGGCTTTCACTAATATATTGGTTAATGACAAACTGAACAATGTATTGGTTGATCCAACTAAGGTGAACACTACTTTTGTTTCGGCTACACATATTGGAATAACGCTTTCTGGAACTAATGTAAATGTTGCTGCGGGTACGCCTGCCGGTGATTATACTTTGGTATACAAAATCTGTGAAAAATTAAATCCTAACAATTGTGATTCAGCTACGGTTACCGTTAAAGTGAACCCTGCTCTTATCGATGCAATCGATGATAATGGAACGGCGGTTAACGGTCTTGTTGGCGGAACGGCTTTCACCAATGTATTAGTTAATGACAAACTGAACAATGTATTGGTTGATCCAACTAAAGTGAACACTACTTTTGTTTCGGCTACACATACTGGAATAACCCTTTCTGGAACTAATGTACTTGTTGCTGCGGGTACGCCTGCCGGTGATTATACTTTGGTATACAAAATCTGTGAAATATTAAATCCGAATAACTGTGATTCAGCTACGGTTACCGTTAAAGTGAACCCTGCTCTTATCGATGCAATCGATGATAACGGAACGGCGGTTAACGGTCTTGTTGGCGGAACGGCTTTTACCAATGTACTTACTAACGATAAACTGAACGGTGTATTGGTTGATCCAACTAAGGTGAACACCACTTTTGTTTCGGCTACACATACTGGAATAACGCTTTCTGGAACTAATGTACTTGTTGCTGCGGGTACGCCTGCCGGTGATTATACTTTGGTATACAAAATCTGTGAAATATTAAATCCGAATAACTGTGATTCAGCTACGGTTACTGTTAAAGTGAACCCTGCTCTTATCGATGCAATCGATGATAACGGAACGGCGGTTAACGGACTTGTTGGCGGAACTGCTTTCACTAATGTATTGGTTAATGACAAACTGAACGGTGTATTGGTTGATCCAACTAAGGTGAACACTACTTTTGTTTCGGCTACACATACTGGTATCACGCTTTCTGGAACTAATGTAAATGTTGCTGCGGGTACGCCTGCCGGTGATTATACTTTGGTATACAAAATATGTGAAATATTAAATCCTAATAACTGTGATTCAGCTACGGTTACTGTTAAAGTAAATCCAGCTCTTATCGATGCAATCGATGATAACGGAACGGCGGTTAACGGTCTTGTTGGTGGAACGGCTTTTACTAATGTATTAGTTAATGACAAACTGAACAATGTATTGGTTGATCCAACTAAGGTGAACACTACTTTTGTTTCGGCTACCCATACTGGAATAACGCTTTCTGGAACTAATGTAAATGTTGCTGCGGGTACGCCTGCCGGTGATTATACTTTGGTATACAAAATATGTGAAATATTAAATCCTAACAACTGTGATTCAGCTACGGTTACCGTTAAAGTGAACCCTGCTCTTATCGATGCAATCGATGATAACGGAACGGCGGTTAACGGTCTTGTTGGTGGAACGGCTTTTACTAATGTATTAGTTAATGACAAACTGAACAATGTATTGGTTGATCCAACTAAGGTGAACACTACTTTTGTTTCGGCTACACATACTGGAATAACGCTTTCTGGAACTAATGTAAATGTTGCTGCGGGTACTCCTGCCGGTGATTATACTTTGGTATACAAAATATGTGAAATATTAAATCCGAACAACTGTGATTCAGCTACGGTTACCATTAAAGTGAACCCTGCTCTTATCGATGCAATCGATGATAACGGAACGGCGGTTAACGGTCTTGTTGGTGGAACGGCTTTTACCAATGTATTAGTTAATGACAAACTGAACGGTGTACTGGTTGATCCAACTAAAGTGAATACCACTTTTGTTTCGGCTACACATACTGGAATAACGCTTTCTGGAACTAATGTAAATGTTGCTGCGGGTACGCCTGCCGGTGATTATACTTTGGTATACAAAATCTGTGAAATATTAAATCCGAATAACTGTGATTCAGCTACGGTTACCGTTAAAGTAAATCCAGCTCTTATCGATGCAATCGATGATAACGGAACGGCGGTTAACGGTCTTGTTGGCGGAACGGCTTTTACCAATGTACTAGTTAATGACAAACTGAACGGTGTACTGGTTGACCCAACGAAGGTGAACACCACTTTTGTTTCGGCTACACATACTGGAATAACGCTTTCTGGAACTAATGTAAATGTTGCTGCGGGTACGCCTGCCGGTGATTATACTTTGGTATACAAAATCTGTGAAATATTAAATCCGAATAACTGTGATTCAGCTACGGTTACCGTTAAAGTAAATCCAGCTCTTATCGATGCAATCGATGATAACGGAACGGCGGTTAACGGTCTTGTTGGCGGAACGGCTTTCACTAATATATTGGTTAATGACAAACTGAACAATGTATTGGTTGATCCAACTAAGGTGAACACTACTTTTGTTTCGGCTACACATATTGGAATAACGCTTTCTGGAACTAATGTAAATGTTGCTGCGGGTACGCCTGCCGGTGATTATACTTTGGTATACAAAATCTGTGAAAAATTAAATCCTAACAATTGTGATTCAGCTACGGTTACCGTTAAAGTGAACCCTGCTCTTATCGATGCAATCGATGATAATGGAACGGCGGTTAACGGTCTTGTTGGCGGAACGGCTTTCACCAATGTATTAGTTAATGACAAACTGAACAATGTATTGGTTGATCCAACTAAAGTGAACACTACTTTTGTTTCGGCTACACATACTGGAATAACCCTTTCTGGAACTAATGTACTTGTTGCTGCGGGTACGCCTGCCGGTGATTATACTTTGGTATACAAAATCTGTGAAATATTAAATCCGAATAACTGTGATTCAGCTACGGTTACCGTTAAAGTGAACCCTGCTCTTATCGATGCAATCGATGATAACGGAACGGCGGTTAACGGTCTTGTTGGCGGAACGGCTTTTACCAATGTACTTACTAACGATAAACTGAACGGTGTATTGGTTGATCCAACTAAGGTGAACACCACTTTTGTTTCGGCTACACATACTGGAATAACGCTTTCTGGAACTAATGTACTTGTTGCTGCGGGTACGCCTGCCGGTGATTATACTTTGGTATACAAAATCTGTGAAATATTAAATCCGAATAACTGTGATTCAGCTACGGTTACTGTTAAAGTGAACCCTGCTCTTATCGATGCAATCGATGATAACGGAACGGCGGTTAACGGACTTGTTGGCGGAACGGCTTTCACTAATGTATTGGTTAATGACAAACTGAACGGTGTATTGGTTGATCCAACTAAGGTGAACACTACTTTTGTTTCGGCTACACATACTGGTATCACGCTTTCTGGAACTAATGTAAATGTTGCTGCGGGTACGCCTGCCGGTGATTATACTTTGGTATACAAAATATGTGAAATATTAAATCCTAATAACTGTGATTCAGCTACGGTTACTGTTAAAGTAAATCCAGCTCTTATCGATGCAATCGATGATAACGGAACAGCAGTTAACGGACTTGTTGGTGGAACTGCTTTCACTAATGTATTGGTTAATGACAAACTGAACGGTGTACTGGTTGATCCAACTAAGGTGAACACCACTTTTGTTTCGGCTACACATACTGGAATAACACTTTCTGGAACTAACGTACTGGTTGCTGCGGGTACGCCTGCCGGTGATTATACTTTGGTATACAAAATCTGTGAAAAATTAAATCCTAATAATTGTGATTCAGCTACGGTTACCGTTAAAGTGAACCCTGCTCTTATCGATGCAATCGATGATAATGGAACGGCGGTTAACGGTCTTGTTGGCGGAACGGCTTTCACCAATGTATTAGTTAATGACAAACTGAACAATGTATTGGTTGATCCAACTAAAGTGAACACTACTTTTGTTTCGGCTACACATACTGGAATAACGCTTTCTGGAACTAGTGTAAATGTTGCTGCGGGTACGCCTGCCGGTGATTATACTTTGGTATACAAAATCTGTGAAAAATTAAATCCTAACAATTGTGATTCGGCTACGGTTACCGTTAAAGTGAACCCTGCTCTTATCGATGCAATCGATGATAACGGAACGGCGGTTAACGGTCTTGTTGGTGGAACTGCTTTTACCAATGTATTGGTTAATGACAAACTGAACGGTGTACTGGTTGATCCAACTAAAGTGAATACCACTTTTGTTTCGGCTACCCATACTGGAATAACGCTTTCTGGAACTAATGTACTTGTTGCTGCGGGTACGCCTGCCGGTAATTATACTTTGGTATACAAAATCTGTGAAATATTAAATCCGAATAACTGTGATTCAGCTACGGTTACTGTTAAAGTGAACCCTGCTCTTATCGATGCAATCGATGATAACGGAACAGCAGTTAACGGACTTGTTGGCGGAACTGCTTTCACTAATGTATTGGTTAATGACAAACTGAACGGTGTATTGGTTGATCCAACTAAGGTGAACACCACTTTTGTTTCGGCTACACATACTGGTATCACGCTTTCTGGAACTAATGTAAATGTTGCTGCGGGTACGCCTGCCGGTGATTATACTTTGGTATACAAAATCTGTGAAATATTAAATCCTAATAACTGTGATTCTGCTACGGTTACTGTTAGAGTTAATCTTCCTTCAATTAAAATTACTAAAGACGGTACTTATGTAGATGTTAACAATGACGGTAAAACTAACATTGGAGATGTAGTGAAATACAACTTCGTAGTAACAAATACTGGTGATGTAACTTTGACTAACGTAACGGTAACTGATAATAACGCGGTGGTGACCGGAGGTCCTATTGCATCTCTTGCTCCTGGTGCTTCTGACAGTACTACTTTTACCGCTATCCATACGATTACTCAAGCGGATATCGATGCTAGAATCGTTTACAATTTGGCTACGGCTACTGGAACTCCTCCAAAAGGACCGAAAGTAACGGGTACTTCTACAGATCCAACTCCTTGTACTACTTGTGTGGTGGATCCTACTTGTATTCCTTGTACTATTACGGTATTACCAGAGAATCCTTCAATTAAAATTACTAAAGACGGTACTTATGTAGATGTGAATAATGACGGTAAAACTAACATTGGAGATGTAGTGAAATACAACTTCGTGGTGACGAATACTGGTGATGTAACTTTGACTAACGTAACGGTAACTGATAATAACGCGGTGGTGACCGGAGGTCCTATTGCATCTCTTGCTCCTGGCGCTTCTGACAGTACTACTTTTACGGCTATCCATACGATTACCCAAGCGGATATCGATGCTAGAATTGTTTACAATTTGGCTACGGCTACTGGAACTCCTCCAAAAGGACCAAAAGTAACGGGTACTTCTACCGATCCAACTCCTTGTACTACTTGTGTGGTGGATCCTACTTGTATTCCTTGTACTATTACTGTTTTACCTGAAAATCCTTCAATAAAAATTACTAAAGACGGTACTTATGTAGATGTGAACAATGATGGTAAAACTAACATTGGAGATGTAGTGAAATACAACTTCGTAGTAACAAATACTGGTGATGTAACTTTGACTAACGTAACGGTAACTGATAATAACGCGGTGGTAACCGGAGGTCCTATTGCATCTCTTGCTCCTGGCGCTTCTGACAGTACTACTTTTACCGCTATCCATACGATTACTCAAGCGGATATCGATGCTAGAATTGTTTACAATTTAGCTACGGCTACTGGAACTCCTCCAAAAGGTCCAAAAGTAACGGGTACTTCTACCGATCCAACTCCTTGTACTACTTGTGTGGTGGATCCTACTTGTATCCCTTGTACTATTACTGTTTTACCTGAAAATCCTTCAATTAAAATTACTAAAGACGGTACTTATGTCGATGTGAACAATGACGGTAAAACTAACATTGGAGATGTAGTGAAATACAACTTCGTGGTGACAAATACTGGTGATGTAACTTTGACTAACGTAACGGTAACTGATAATAACGCGGTGGTGACCGGAGGTCCTATTGTATCTCTTGCTCCTGGTGCTTCTGACAGTACTACTTTTACGGCTATCCATACGATTACTCAAGCGGATATCGATGCTAGAATTGTTTACAATTTGGCTACGGCTACTGGAACTCCTCCAAAAGGACCAAAAGTAACGGGTACTTCAACAGATCCAACTCCTTGTACTACTTGTGTGGTTGACCCTACTTGTATTCCTTGTACTATTACTGTTTTACCTGAAAATCCTTCAATTAAAATTACTAAAGACGGTACTTATGTAGATGTGAATAATGATGGTAAAACTAACATTGGAGATGTAGTGAAATACAACTTCGTGGTAACGAATACTGGTGATGTAACTTTGACTAACGTAACGGTAACTGATAATAACGCGGTGGTGACCGGAGGTCCTATTGCATCTCTTGCTCCTGGTGCTTCTGACAGTACTACTTTTACGGCTATCCATACGATTACTCAAGCGGATATCGATGCTAGAATTGTTTACAATTTGGCTTTAGCTACTGGAACTCCTCCAAAAGGACCAAAAGTAACGGGTACTTCAACAGATCCAACTCCTTGTACTACTTGTGTGGTGGATCCTACTTGTATCCCTTGTACTATTACTGTTTTACCAGAGAATCCTTCTATAAAAATTACTAAAGACGGTACTTATGTAGATGTGAACAATGACGGTAAAACTAACATTGGAGATGTAGTGAAATACAACTTCGTGGTAACGAATACTGGTGATGTAACTTTGACTAACGTAACGGTAACTGATAATAACGCGGTGGTGACCGGAGGTCCTATTGCATCTCTTGCTCCTGGTGCTTCTGACAGTACTACTTTTACGGCTATCCATACGATTACTCAAGCGGATATCGATGCTAGAATTGTTTACAATTTGGCTACGGCTACTGGAACTCCTCCAAAAGGTCCAAAAGTAACGGGTACTTCTACCGATCCAACTCCTTGTACTACTTGTGTGGTGGATCCTACTTGTATTCCGTGTACTATTACTGTTTTACCTGAAAATCCTTCTATAAAAATTACTAAAGACGGCACTTATGTGGATGTGAACAATGACGGTAAAACTAACATTGGAGATGTAGTGAAATACAACTTCGTGGTAACGAATACTGGTGATGTAGCTTTGACTAACGTAACGGTAACTGATAATAACGCGGTGGTGACCGGAGGTCCTATTGTATCTCTTGCTCCTGGTGCTTCTGACAGTACTACTTTTACGGCTATCCATACGATTACTCAAGCGGATATCGATGCTAGAATTGTTTACAATTTGGCTACGGCTACTGGAACTCCTCCAAAAGGTCCAAAAGTAACGGGTACTTCTACCGATCCAACTCCTTGTACTACTTGTGTGGTGGATCCTACTTGTATTCCGTGTACTATTACTGTTTTGGATCAGAATCCTGGATTGGTTGTTATCAAAACGGCTAATACAACAAGTTATAGTAGTGTTGGTGAAGTCATCATTTATACTATACAGGTAAAAAACACGGGTAATGTTTCACTTAACAATATAGTAGTTACAGATCCTTTAACAGGTTTAAATAGCATTATATCTCTTTTAGAACCTGGGTTTTCTAAAGAATTTATTCAAAACTATACGATTACAGAAAGTGACTTATTTAAAGATTCAGTAGTCAATATCGCTTATGCAAATGGATTTACGCCTGATAACAAACCGATAGGAGCAAGTGGAACTGTAGAAATTGATAAGTCTATTGTATTAGGTTGTGGAACTATAACTGTTCATAATGCTTTCTCTCCAAATGGTGATAGAATCAATGAAACATTTCTTATAGATAATATAGAAGATACAAACTGCTACCCTGATAATACTGTTGAGATATATAATCGTTGGGGAGTTTTAGTTTTTGAGACTAAAGGCTATGACAATGTAAATAAAGCATTTAGAGGTTATTCAGAAGGTAGGACTACCATTACTCAATCTACTAGTTTACCAACAGGAACTTACTTTTATATCTTGAATTACACCTCATTTGACGGAAATAATAAAATAATAACCAACAAAAAAGACGGTTTTTTATATTTAACAAGATAAGTATCTAATACACCTGAGGGGCAAAAACCCCTTAGGTATTTAAAAATTGCTTTTTAAAACTAAATCGGATTTCAAATAAAAATGGAATTCTTTAAAAAAATTTCAAATATCTACTATGAAAATAAAATTAGTTTCAATCGTTTTGATGTTTACAACTATTGCAAGTTTTGCACAACAGGATGCACAATTTACACAATATATGTACAACACCATTAATGTAAATCCAGCATATGCCGGTTCTAGAGGGGTACTTAGTGTTTTTGCCTTGCACCGTACTCAATGGGTTGGTTTAGATGGCGCACCAGTTACAAATACAGCCTCAATGAATACCCCTATAAATGGAAGTAATTTAGGTTTAGGAATCTCTATTATTAATGATCGAATAGGCCCAACTAATGAAAATACTTTTTCAGCAGATTTGTCTTATTCCATACCAACTTCTGAAGATTTTAAACTTTCTTTTGGAGTTAAAGGAACAGCAAATGTATTTAATTTAGATGTTACAAGATTAAACCCTGCGGAAGATGATCCAAAACTACATAATTTTAACAATAGATTTTCACCTAATATTGGTGCGGGTATTTACTACCATTCCAACAAAGCTTATATCGGTTTATCAGTTCCTAATTTTATTGAAAGTAATCGTTATGATGCAAGTGAAGTAGCAATTTTCAAAGAAAAAATAAATTATTATTTAATAGCAGGATACGTTTTTGATTTAAATAATACTTTAAAATTTAAACCTGCATTGCTTACTAAAATGGTTCAAGGTGCCCCACTTCAGGTTGATGTTTCAGGAAATTTTATGTTTAACGATAAATTCTCTGTTGGACTTGCTTACAGATGGAGTGCTGCTTTTAGTGCAATGGCTGGTTTCCAAGTATCCGATGCTATATACATAGGATACGGATATGACCTTGATACTACTAAATTAGGAAATTATAATTCGGGATCACACGAGATATTTCTACGCTATGAATTATTCAAAAAGGATAAAAAAATAACCACTCCAAGATTCTTCTAATATAATTAACATGAAAAAATATATCATTCTATACATAACTATATTAAGTACTTTCTCTTATAACAGTTATTCACAAACAAATAAAGTAACTTCAGCTGACAAAAAATATGATAATTATGCTTATATAGATGCCATAAAAACATATGAGAGAATTGCAGAAAAAGGGTATAAATCTGCGGCAATGTTTCAGAAATTAGGAAACGCATATTACTTCAATGCCAAACTAGAAAGTGCGGCCAAATGGTATACTGAGCTATTTACACTTACATCAGAGGTAGATTCCGAGTATTATTACAGATATTCGCAATCATTAAGAGCTATAGGTGAAAATTCCAAGGCAGATCTAATGATGGAGAAATTTAATCAATTATCTGGAAACGATGATAGGTCTAAACTATTCCAGAAAAACAAGAATTACCTAGATGAAATAAAAGCAAATTCAGGAAGATATGAAATACAAGATGCTGGAGTTAATTCAAAATATTCAGATTACGGAGCTGCTATTTATTTAAATAAAATAGTTTTTGCTTCGTCTAGAGATACAGGTAGTTTAACACAAAGAAAACACACTTGGACTAACCAATATTTTACAAATTTATACATTGCCGATTTAGACGAATCAAAGACTCCTGGAAATCCAGATAAATTTGATGAAAAAATTAATTCTAAGTATAATGAGTCTACACCTACTTTTACTAAAGATGGTAAAACTATGTATTTTACTAGAAATAATTATAATGGAGGTAAAAAAGGAAAAGATGCTAATAATGTTACTTTAATTAAAATCTACAAAGCAAGTCTTGAAAATGGAAAATGGGAAAACATAACTGAACTTCCATTTAATAATGATAATTACAGTACAGCTCATCCTTCATTAAGTTCAGATGAAAACACTTTGTATTTTGCTTCTGATATGCCTGGTACCTTAGGTCAATCCGATATATTTAAAGTAAAAATAAATGTAGATGGAAGCTTTGGCACCCCTGAAAATTTAGGATCAAAGATAAACACAGCGGGTAGAGAAACTTTTCCGTTTGTAAATGATGAAAACGAAATATATTTTGCATCAGATGGACATCCGGGACTAGGAGGACTTGATGTGTTTATGTCTAAAATAAATTTAGATGGAACATTAAATGAAATTCGAAATTTAGGAGGCGATATTAATTCTCCAAAAGATGATTTTGCTTATTTGATTGACACTAAATCTCGAAGAGGTTTTTTTACTTCTAACAGGGATGGCGGACAAGGATATGATGATATTTACAAATTCTTAGAAACCAAAAAACTTTCTTGTGAACAAGAATTATATGGAGAAATAACTGATTTAGTTTCAAAACAAATTTTACCAAATACTAAGGTTACTTTATATGATAATAAATTTAACTTAGTTAATACAACAGTTTCAGATGCAAAAGGAATATATTCCTTTACTGTAGAATGTGGTAAAACTTATATTTTAAGATTTCAAAAAACCGATTATACATCAAAAGAAGAAAAAGTAACTATAGTTTCTGAAAATGGTAAAACTAATTTACCTATAACTCTTGAAAAGGAAGAGTGTAAAGTAACTAATGGAGATGATTTAGGAAGGTGTTTCGGAATCAAAATGATTTATTTTGATTTAGACAAATCAAATATCCGTTCAGAAGCAGCATTAGATTTAGAAAAAATATTAGACGTATTAAAATCATATCCAACGATGAAGTTAGATATTCGTTCGCATACTGACAGTAGAGCTTCGCATAAATACAATGAATCTTTATCTGACAGAAGAGCAAAATCGACAATTAGTTGGTTTGTTAAAAACGGTGTGAATCCAAAAAGATTAACTGGAAAAGGATATGGTGAGACACAATTAATAAATAAATGCGCTGACGATATTGAATGTACAGAAGAAGAGCATCAATTGAACAGACGTAGCGAATTTATTATTATTGCATTATAATACTATAATTTAAACTTATAATTTACAAGACTACTTTATAAAAACAGAAACCTCGGGAATTTTTTTTCCGAGGTTTCTGTTTTTATAAACTTCCTTTTTTGAAAGAGCAATTGTTAATAATAATCAAGTTATATTTATGATTTAAATCTATTTTTTGCTCTTATAACTGCCCTTCAATTATATAATAGCGGTTATCAGTAATCTATTAAATCTCTTTAAACAGGCAATCTATAAGTTTTATGGACTTCTGTTTTTTTTTTAAGAATTGAATTAAACTATAATCCCTTATATAACAAAAAAAAAGGCTGCCTTTGTGAGAAGGCAGCCTTATTATAGGAATTAAAATTATATTTTAGCGAAGATGTTTGTATAATATTTTTTACCGTTAGCAGGATTTTCTTTAATTGCAATTCCAAAATGTGTAAAATTACCAACAATGTTTTCTTTGTGTGAAGGACTGTTTAGCCAAGCTTTTACAACCGATTCTGGTGTGCTAAAGTTATAAGCTATATTTTCACTTACAGTTTTAGCCCCTAGAAGCTTAATAATATTTTCTGATCGAGCAACAAAATCATTGTGATTTACAACATTATTTGCAATCATATAATTATCATGTTCCTCTGATTTATGAGATATATGATTTATTTGCTTTAGCTCATTTAATCCAACACTTACCCTGTAAGCATTGATCATACTCATTGTTTCCAATTCAATAGAGTTATATTCGTAATTAACAACTACTTGAGATTTCGCTTCTACTGTTGTATCTTCTGAGGCATCTGCTGAACAGGAATTCAAAGTGCATAACATAGCCACGAACAATACTGTTCTAAGTAAATTTGTTTTCATAATAAGTAGTTTAAGTTTAAAGTAGATTGTGGGGCAAACTTCTTTAATATTAATAATCAAAATTGCTTTTGTTTCTTTCTCAAACTTACATCTATTATCGTTTAATAACTTAATTTAATCGATGAACTACACAAAAATTAATTATAAAACACTTTTTTCTTACAATATGATTAAAAATTGTATTTCTTTAACTTGAATTTCAGTTAATGTTAATAATATTTTAATAACAAAAAAAATTAAGAACAAAAAAAACCGCCAAAAGGCGGTTAAAAATTTATAATAAATCGTATTATGGAGCTAATCGTTCAATAGACCAAGAAAAGTCGTCTTGATAGCTGTATCTAATTCTGTCATGCAATCGATTGGCTCTTCCTTGCCAAAATTCAACTTCTATAGGTTTTACAATAAACCCTCCCCAATGTTGTGGTCTTGCAATTACTTTACCTTCAAATTCCTTTTCTAATTGTTTTAAATTGTCTTCTAAAAATAACCTTGAAGAAACTACAGTACTTTGATTAGAAACAATTGCGCCTAATTTACTCCCATCTGGTCTTGAATCAAAATAATTATCAGAAGTGATTTCGGATGTCTTCTCAGCAATTCCTTTTATGATCACTTGTCTCTCCATACTATGCCAAAAAAAAGACAGACATATTTTTGGATTATTTGAAATAGCCTTCCCTTTCTCGGAATTATAATTGGTATAAAAAATGAATCCTTCTTCTGTATATTTTTTCAACAAAACAACACGAGACCTTGGAAAGCCATCTAAACCAATTGTAGCAACTGTCATAGCATTAACTTCTTCATTGCCTCCAAAATCTTCCACTTCATGAAACCATCTGTTAAAAAGGTTAATTGGATCTTCTGGAATAGAAGATTCTAATAATTCGCTTTTTTCATATGATTTTCTATAATTACTTAAATCTTCCATTCTTTATATTGTTAGATTATAATAGCCTAATTTTAAAAATTATCATTCTTAAATTCGAATGATTTACCATCGTTCGCTAGAAGGATTTCTGGAAAGATACTTATCGCTTCTTCCTTAAATTTATCTATGCTTTCATATCGTGTCGAATAATGTCCTAAAACTAATGTTTTAACTTTTGCTTTTAATGCTATAGTAGCCGCTTCTTTAGCGGTGGAATGCATCGTTTTATTAGCCAAGGCAGATTCTGACTCTAAAAAAGTGGATTCATGGTATAAAACATCCACCTCATTGATTGTTGGAATAATACTTTCATCATACGCCGTATCCGAACAAAATGCGTAACTCATAGGAGCAACGGGATCAAACGTTAATTTATCATTTTCAATAACCCTACCATCGTCAAGTACAATATCTTTTCCGTTTTTAATGTTTTGAAAGTAGCATTCTTCAATTTCATAAGTTTGCACAGCATCAACATTTAGCTTTCTTTTATCTTTCTTTTCCTGAAAAAGAAAACCATTGGTATATATACGATGTTTTAAAGGAATCGTCTTAACTAATACTTTATCATCTTCAAAAATAACTTCACTCTCTTTTGAAACTAATTCATGAAAATACAAACCGTAACTTGTCCATGAATTAGATAATTTCAATTGAAGCATTATAATTTCCTTTATACCTTTAGGCCCATAAATGTGTAAATCAGTTGTGCGATTTAGCAGCATAAATGTAGAAATTAAACCTATCAATCCAAAAAAGTGATCTCCATGTAAATGTGAAATGAAGATATGGTTAATTTTAGAAAATTTTATTTTGTTTTTACGAAGTTGTACTTGTGTTCCTTCTCCACAATCTATAAGAAACAATCTGTTTTTTATATCTAAAATTTGTGAAGTTGGATTGGTAAAAGTACGAGGTGTTGCAGCATAGCAACCGAGTATGGTTAGTTTCATTCGTTTAGTTATGGGTTATGAGTTAGTTTTTTAACCCATAACTTTATTGGGATATACTTTTATTCTAAAAGCCTAAATCTCTTTCAATCTCATCCATTTCAATAATATCATGAGCTTCAAGCAAAGAAGGGACAACCGTTAAACTTTCAGGAATCGCATTAAAATCAGTATCTGAAACAACAATTACAAATGATTTTTTGGCTTTATTAAATTGTTTAGAAAGAGGTGAAAATAATTTAATATCAGTTACTTTTAATGAATCATAAGGTAAAAGATCAATAATCAAATTGGTTTTTTCAAATGTAATACTCTGACTGGTAATTTTACTTATAAACGAAGATAAATCCCCCTGAGTATCTTTGATTGTTGTTGTATGTCCTTTTTGATCTACTTTCATAACCTATTAATTTTTAGAATTCCTCAGTTCTTATAAACTAAGTATTATTTGAAAATATTATTGAATTTTTGAAGCTAAAAGATAGATTACAGCCATTCTTATTGCCACACCATTTTCAACCTGATTTAAAATCACGGATTGTTGTGAGTCGGCTACTTCAGAGGTTATCTCTACTCCTCTATTGATTGGTCCTGGATGCATAATTACGATTTCCTTATTCAGTGAATCTAATAAAGTTTTATCTAATCCGTATTGCTGAGCATATTCTCTAGTTGAAGGAAAATAATTGACATCAAGACGTTCATTTTGCACACGCAACATATTGGCTACATCACACCATTCAAGGGCTTTGCGTAAATTAGGTTCCACTGTAACTCCCAAAGATTCAATATATCTAGGAATCAAGGTTTTTGGCCCGCAAACTTTCACTTCAGCTCCCTGCATTTTCAAGGCATATATATTAGAAAGCGCCACTCTCGAATGCAATATATCACCCACTATAACCACTTTTTTTCCGGCTACATCTCCTAATCTTTCTCTAATCGAATAACTATCAAGTAAAGCTTGAGTTGGATGTTCATGTGCACCGTCCCCAGCATTTACAATACTAGCTTTAACGTTTTTAGACAAAAAATAAGCAGCACCGGGATTAGCATGACGCATCACCACCATATCCACTTTCATCGAAAGAATATTGTTAACCGTATCTATTAGCGTTTCTCCTTTTTTAACTGAGGATTGTGCTGCCGAAAAACTAATAACATCTGCTGATAATCTTTTTTGAGCTAATTCAAAAGAAAGTTTAGTCCTTGTACTATTTTCAAAAAATATGTTGGCAATAGTAATATCCCTTAGGGAAGGCACCTTCTTTATAGGACGATTGATGACCTCTTTAAAATGATCGGCGGTTTCAAAAATAAGGTCAATATCATTCTTGTTAATGTATTTTATTCCTAATAAATGATTTACACTTAGTTCGCTCATCTTTATTTATTGATTATTATTAATTAAAAAAACACCGTCTTCCCCTTCATTTTCTTTCCAGTTCACTTTTACTTTCTCGTTGTTTATAGCATCCACCTGTCTTCCTCTATAATCAGGCTGAATTGGTAAATTACGGCTAAAACGTCTGTCGATTAAAACCAGTAATTCTATTTCAGAAGGTCTTCCAAAAGACTGTATTGCAGTCAAGGCTGACCGAATACTTCTACCGGTAAATAAAACATCATCAATAAAAATGACTTTTTTATTTTCGACAATAAAATTAATTTTGGTTTTATTGGCTTCTAATGGTTTATCGGTTCTACGGAAATCATCCCTGAAGAAGGTGATATCTAAATAACCTATAGTAATTTCGGGTGTGTTGTATTCTTTTTCTAATAATTCCTTTAGACGTTCCGCCAGGAAAGTCCCTCTTGGCTGAATTCCAACTAAAACCGTATCCGAAAAATCAAGGTGTTTTTCAATTAACTGACAAGCCAAACGATTTAGAATGATATTGACTTCTTTGGAATTGAGCAATACTTTTTGGGTCATAGTAAAGGGTTGTGTTTGGTTTTGCAAATATACAAATTCCGTTTTATGATTTATATATTATAAACCTCGAAAATAATATCATTTATTAAATTCTAATCGAAATCTACAATTGGTTTAGTCAAAGATATTCTATTCTTTTATTTATACCAATTTTATCTATTTTAACACATCTTTTTTTTAATTCTGAACTAAAAAGATAACAAAGACTTTGGTGAAATTTAAAAAGTATAAAAAAACCCTGAGTTAGTACTCAGGGTTTAATATTATTTTTGAAACTCAATTTAAGAATACATTTTCACTCTTAATTCCTGAATTTTTTCATCTTCTAAATATTCATCAAAAGTCATATAACTGTCGATCACACCTTTTGGAGTTAATTCCACTACTCTATTACCTACAGTTTGTGCAAACTCATGGTCATGGGTGGTAAAAATTATTGAACCCTTGAAGTTTTTTAATGAATTATTAAACGCAGTAATAGACTCTAAATCCAAGTGATTTGTAGGTTCATCAAGCATTAGTACGTTAGCACGTTGCATCATCATACGAGACAGCATACAACGAACTTTTTCCCCTCCTGATAATACTCGACAGGTTTTTAAAGCTTCTTCTCCAGAGAAAATCATTTTCCCTAAGAAACTACGAATATTTACCTCATCACGTTCTTCTTCCGTTTTTACCCATTGACGCAACCAGTCTACAAGAGTCAAATCATTCTCAAAGAAAGAATGATTTTCAGCAGGCAAGTACGATTGGATAGTAGTTACACCCCAATCAAATTCCCCTGAATCTTGTTTTTGGTTTCCGTTTAAAATTTCGTAAAAAGCGGTAGTTGCACGTGAATCTTTAGAGAAAAGAACGATTTTATCGCCTTTAGCCATATTCAAATCAACACCTTTAAATAAAACATCTCCATCAATTGATGCTCCTAAATTTTGTACATTCAAAATCTGGTCACCTGCTTCACGCTCTTGGTCAAAAATAATCGCTGGGTAACGACGACTCGATGGCTTAATGTCTGATATATTTAATTTACTAATCATTTTTTTACGAGAGGTAGCTTGTTTTGATTTGGCCACATTCGCACTAAAACGACGTATAAATTCTTCTAATTCTTGTTTCTTTTCTTCTGCTTTTTTGTTTTGTTGCGCTCTTTGTTTAGCAGCTAACTGACTAGATTCATACCAAAAAGTATAATTTCCTGAATAGTGGTTTATTTTACTAAAATCAATATCAGAAATATGCGTACAAACCGAATCTAAAAAGTGACGGTCATGCGAAACAACAATTACAGTATTCTCATAGTTTGCCAAGAAATTCTCTAACCAAGCAATAGTTTCAAAATCCAAATCATTGGTAGGCTCATCCATAATAAGTAAATCAGGGTTTCCAAAAAGCGCCTGAGCCAAAAGCACACGAACCTTTATTTTTCCTTCAAGATCTCCCATTAAAGTATAATGATGTTCCTCTAATATCCCTAAATTGGATAGCATGGAAGCAGCATCTGAATCTGCATTCCAACCGTTCATTTCTTCAAATTGAACTTGTAACTCCCCTATTCTATCCGCATTTTTATCGTTATAATCTAAATAGAGTTCGTCCATTTCTTTTTTGACCTTGTACAAAACCTTGTTCCCCATCATTACGGTTTCCAAAACTGTGTGTTCGTCAAACATATTGTGGTTTTGATTCAAAACCGACATACGTTTTCCTGGCTCTAAATGAACGTGTCCTGAAGTAGGATCCATTTCGCCTGAAATTATTTTAAGAAAGGTAGATTTTCCAGCACCGTTAGCTCCGATAACTCCATAAATATTACCATGAGTGAAAGTGGTATTTACTTCGTCAAACAAAATTCGTTTGCCAAACTGAACTGATAAATTATTAACTGTTAACATGAATGTCTTTTTATAAAATTTTTGCAAAAGTACAAAAAAAATACTGATTTACTATCTTGAACTTATGTTAGGTTTAAAATGCTTTTAAAATAAAATTCTGGAAAAATCATCAAATCTAATTAATAATTACATCTCTAAAAAGCATCAAGACACTGTATCAAACAAGAGTTAAATCTTCATCTAAATTTAAAAACACTCTTATTACGATCATCATTCTTAAACCAAAACTAACAAGTTTTAATTTATGCAATTACTTTGGAAAATAACTGTTGGTGGAACAAATAACACTGTTGGTTTAAAATGTATATTTTTTGTACGTAATAATTTTTTTATTATTTACTTAACTAATATATTTACCCTGAACTAAAACAAAAAATTAACCATTTAATTAATTATGAATTCAGAAAATTCACAAACAAAATGGGGGCAATTTATCCCCCTAGCTATCGTATTCTTCTTTTGGGGGTTTGTTGCTGCCAGTAATGACATTTTAATTCCCGTATTTAAAAAAGCATTCGATCTTTCTCAAGGAGAAAGTCAACTTGTATCTCTAGCCTTTTATATCGCTTACACTGTTGGTTCCTTAATATATATGGGAGTTTCGGTACTTATAAAAGAAGACTTAGTAAATAAAATAGGGTATAAAAATGGATTAGCTTTAGGATTAGCCATTTCTGCATTAGGTACTTTATTATTTTACCCTGCGGCAAATACGGGTTCATTTCCATTGATGTTATCGGGATTGTTTATAGTTGCATTGGGTTTTTCATTACAACAAACTGTTGCAAATCCATTAGCCATTGCCTTAGGTCCTATTACCACAGGATCTCAACGTCTTACTATGGCTGGAGGTATTAACAATCTTGGAACAACTATTGGTCCATTAATTGTCAGTTTTGCCATTTTTGGAACTAATACAAACAGCAATACTAATATGAGTATTGAAAGTGTAAAGATTCCTTATTTAGTACTAGGATTGGCTTTCTTACTAGTTGCCATATTATTAAAATTTTCATCTTTACCTGACAAACCAAAAACAATAATTGAAGTTGCTGATGATGCTGCAATTACTAAAAAATCAGCATTGCAGTATCCACAATTAGTTTTAGGAATGATTGCAATCTTTGTATATGTAGGTGTAGAGGTTTCAACAGCAAGTAATTTGCCTGCTTATATGGAGACAAACCTTGGTTTTCTAACAAAAGATGTGGCTCCATACATTTCTTTATATTGGGCGAGTTTAATGATTGGTCGTTGGACAGGTGCTGTTGAAGCATTTACAAACGATTTGAGTTTGCGAAAAATATTGCGCTTTTTAGCTCCATATTTAGCTTTTGGAGTGTTCTTAGCTGTAAATGCAATCGCGAAACACGATCTAACTCCTTTTTATGTTTATGGATTAATCATATTAGTACTTATTGCTGCCGATATTACAAGCAAAGGAAATCCCGCAAGAATGTTGCTTATATTTTCATCTTTAGGTATTGTAGCACTTGTAATAGGAATGGCAACAAGTGGAATGGTAAGTGTATATGCCATAACAAGTGTTGGTTTGTTCTGTAGTACACTTTGGCCTTGTATATTTACTTTGGCGGTAAGCGGATTAGGAAAAAACACCAGTCAAGGAAGTAGTTTCCTTATTATGATGATTATGGGTGGAGGAATTATAAGTTGGCTTCAAGGATATGTATCAGAAAGTATCGGAATTCAAAACAGTTATATTGTGGGCGTTTTATGCTTCTTTTATTTAGTGTTTTATGCTTGGAAAGTTAGCGGAATTCTTAAAAGTCAAGGAATTAATTTTGATGCTAAAATAGCTGGAGGACATTAATTTTAATTCAAGTCACCAACTAAAATTAGACCAATTACACTTGAATATTAAACCATCAAATTAAGGTTTGATGGTTTTTTTATGGAATCATAATTGAATTTTAAGTTTTAAAAAATATATTTGCTTAAACTTAATGAATATGAAAAAAACTATACTCCTACTCTCTTTAATTGTACTTATTCTTTCTTGCGGTGTAAAACAAACCCGTAATATGTTGACTTCAGGAAATTATGATGAAGCTATTGATAATGCTGTGTCAAATTTACGTTCCAATAAAGACAAAAAAGGAAAACAAGATTATATATACCTTCTCGAAGAAGCATTTGCAAAAGCGAAAGAAAGAGATTTGAACTCATTAAATTTATTGACACAAGACGGCAATCCTGCAAATTCTGAAAAAATTTACAATCTTTATTTGCAATTAAACAACCGTCAGGAATTAATTACTCCACTATTGCCATTAAAATTGATGAAGGAAGGTCGAAATGCTAAATTCCCTTTTAACAATTATAACAGTCAGATAATTGATAGTAAAAATACATTGTCAAAATACCTGTATGCCAACACCAAAACTTTATTATCTTCCAATAATAAAATGGATTATAGAAAAGCGTACGATGATCTAGTTTACTTAAATAAAATTAATCCAAACTATAGAGATGTTTTAAAATTGATGGACGAGGCTCAATTCAAGGGAACTGATTTCGTTAACGTATCTATGAAAAACGAAACGAATATGGTAATCCCTGTTGGTTTAGAAAATGATCTTTTAGATTTTAGTACTTTCGGTTTAAATGACAAATGGACCGTTTATCATAGCAGCTTACAAAAAGGGACAAAATATGATTATGGATTGATTGTTAATTTCAGACAAATTAATATCTCCCCTGAGCAAATTAAAGAGAAAGAATTCATCAAGGAAAAACAAATAAAGGACGGAGTAAAAACACTTGTTGACAGCAAAGGAAAAGTGATAAAAGACAGCCTCGGTAACGCTATTAAAGTAGATAATTTCAAAACCATTCGCGTTAGCATTTATGAATTCAATCAGTTTAAGGCGTGTCAAATTAACGCTAAAGTCGATTATGTGAATTTTAAAAATAATCAATTATTAGAATCTTTTCCACTGACAACGGAGTTTGTTTTTGAAAATATGTATGCCACTTATAAAGGAGACAAACGTGCTTCTGATGATTCTTATTACTCTAATTTTGATAGAAGAGCTGTTCCATTTCCTTCTAATGAACAAATGGTTTATGATACTGGAGAAGATTTAAAATTAAAATTAAAAGATATTATTAGTCGAAATAAATTTAGAAACTAATAAACAATCCCATATAGCATTGAACTCCTCCTTGAAAAACATTTTTTTTGGAGGAGTTTTTGTTTGTTATAAAAAATAACACTGACTGATGATTTTGTTACAAAACATCAATTTGATATTGTGAATCAAAAATTAGTGTACATTTGTACCAATGAATAATACAAGTGTAAATATAACTTCTATCTCACGGATAAACAGACCTACGGCTTCTCCCGAAGTACGGATACTATCTATATAGTACCCAACGACTGTTTCGTTCTATTTTTATTCA
Organism: Flavobacterium sp. K5-23; assembly: GCF_023278045.1. Lineage (NCBI taxonomy): Bacteria > Pseudomonadati > Bacteroidota > Flavobacteriia > Flavobacteriales > Flavobacteriaceae > Flavobacterium > Flavobacterium sp. K5-23. The sequence goes on along the minus strand of NZ_CP056783.1, from coordinate 2,497,187 downwards.
TTTTTTCTATATTCTATTTTGAAATTTCAATTATTTACTATTGGATTATTATATCCAAAATCTACTTGTAACCATTTTTTATTTTTAAACTCAACAACTTGTTTAACAATGTCTTATATAGCAATTAATAAACTAAAAATCAATAACTTTGATTTTTGGTATAAACTTTACACCTCATTTTTTAACCAATTATTTATATCTTAAAATGAATATCTCAATAATTATAGCACAAGAAGAGCATTTTAAATATTCGCAAATAGTATGTGATACTATTGAAGAATCTGCTCTATTGAGAGGAACTGGAATTGCAAAAAGAACTCCTGAATACATCCAAAAAAAGATGGAAAACAAGGATGCAGTAATTGCATTAGACAACGGAAAATTTGCAGGTTTTTGTTATATCGAAAGCTGGGAGCACGGAAAGTATGTGGCCCATTCAGGTCTTATCGTACATCCTGATTACAGAAACTTAGGCTTAGCAAAACAAATTAAATCTAAAGTGTTTGAGTATTCATTAGAAAAATATCCTGATGCAAAAGTATTTGGAATTACTACAGGTTTAGCAGTAATGAAAATTAATTCGGATTTAGGATATAAACCTGTACCTTTTTCTGAATTGACAACAGATCCAAGCTTTTGGAAAGGATGTCAAACATGTACTAATTACGAAATTCTAAAAAGCAAAGACAATAAAATGTGCTTGTGTACAGGAATGCTTTACGATCCAAAAGAAAAACTTAAAATCCCGCCAAAACATCCATTTAATGTCCGGATATGGAATAGGTTAAAAAAGATAAAACAAGCTCTTTTCTTAGAGGACAAATAAAATAATAAATCAGCTTATAACTATTAGAAATTAATTAGTAAAAAGCTTAAAAACATATAAAATGAAAAAAGTTGTATTAGCATATAGTGGAGGTTTAGACACTTCATACTGTCTAAAATATTTAAAAAACGAAAAAGGATATGAGGTTCATACTGTATTAATCAATACAGGTGGATTTGATGATGAAGAGTTAACTGCTATTGAAGAAAGAGCTTATGAATTAGGTAGTGCAAAACACGCAAACCTTACTATCGTAGATAAATACTATGACAAAGCTATTAAATACTTAATTTATGGTAATGTTCTAAAAAACAACACCTATCCACTGTCAGTAAGTGCAGAAAGAGTTTTTCAAGCTATTGAAGCTATAAAATACGCCAAATCTGTTGGTGCAGAAGCTATCGCTCACGGAAGTACTGGCGCAGGAAATGACCAGATCCGTTTTGATTTAATTTTCCAAACCATAGCTCCCGAAATTGAAATAATAACTCCTATCAGAGACTTGAAATTATCAAGACAAGAAGAAGTGGATTATTTGTCAAAAAACGGTGTGCATTATTCTTGGGAAAAAGCACAATATTCAATCAATAAAGGACTTTGGGGAACTAGTGTTGGTGGTAAAGAAACCTTAACTTCTCATCAAGCTTTACCTAGTGAAGCTTACCCTTCTCAATTGCAAAAAGAGGGTGAAGAAAAAGTGACTTTACAATTTGAAAAAGGGGAATTAGTTGGTATTAACGGAACTAAAAACGCTCCGGTAAAAAACATTGTTATCCTTGAAAAATTAGCTAATGCATACGCTATAGGTAGAGATACGCATGTGGGTGATACAATAATCGGAATTAAAGGGAGAGTTGGGTTTGAAGCTGCTGCTCCATTAATTATTATCAAAGCACACCATTTATTGGAGAAACATACCCTTGGTAAATGGCAACAATACTGGAAAGAACAACTAGGAAACTGGTACGGAATGTTATTTCACGAAGGACAATTCCTTGATCCTGTAATGAGAAACATCGAGGCTTTCCTTGAAGACACCCAGAAAACAGTAAACGGAACTGTAACTGTATCCTTAAAACCATATCATTTCTCATTGGACGGAATTGAATCAGATAATGATTTGATGAATACAGGTTTTGGTCAGTATGGAGAAATGAACAACGCTTGGACGTCAGATGATGCTAAAGGATTCATCAAAATTTTAGGAAACGCTCAAAATATATTTTCATCTGTAAACGACTTGACTTATGATTAATGTTGGAATAATAGGAGGTTCGGGATATACCGCAGGTGAACTTATTAGAATATTGATGTTTCATCCTAATGCAAAACTTGATTTTGTCTATAGCACAACCAATGCTGGAAAACCACTTTCTATAGCGCACCATGATTTAATGGGTGATATCGAAATGAATTTTACCGACACAGTGAATACAGACGTTGATGTTGTTTTCTTGTGTTTAGGTCACGGGAAATCAATTTCTTTTTTAGAACAAAATCAGTTTTCTGATGCTACAAAAATCATCGATTTAGGAAATGACTTTAGATTGACAAAAGACAAAGAATTTCAAGGAAAATCTTTTGTTTATGGCTTACCTGAGCTGAATAAAAACAGTATAAAAACCTCTAAATATATCGCTAATCCAGGTTGTTTTGCTACAGCAATTCAACTCGCTTTATTACCGCTTGCAGCAAATGAATTATTGAATAATGATGTTCATATTAATGCCACAACGGGAAGCACGGGAGCTGGAGTCAGCCCATCAGAAACTACACATTTCAGTTGGAGAGCAAACAATATGTCGCATTACAAAGCTTTTGATCACCAACATTTAGGAGAGATAAACCAAAGTATCAATCAATTACAAATTGATTATAAAAACGAATTAATTTTCGTTCCCAACAGAGGGGATTTTGCAAGAGGAATTTTCGCAACACTGTACACAACAGTTGAGGAAAGTTTAGAAGATGTAGTGGCCAAATACGAAGCGTTCTATAAAGACCAGCCATTTGTAACTGTTACTACAACTAACATCAATATGAAACAAGTAGTGCAAACGAACAAATGCATTATTAGTTTAATGAAAAAAGGAAACCGTTTATTGATAACCTCAGTAATTGATAACCTAGTAAAAGGTGCTTCTGGACAAGCCATTCAAAATATGAATTTAATGTTTGGATTGGATGAAACTACAGGATTGCATTTGAAACCATCTGGTTTCTAAAAACAATTAAAAGATTGAAGAATTAAATAATTACAAAAATGAACTTATTTGACGTTTACCCTTTATATAACATCACTCCTGTAAAAGCATTAGATTGCACCATTACTGACGAAAACGGAGTTGAATACCTAGATTTGTATGGTGGCCATGGAGTTATTTCCATCGGGCACACGCAACCGGAATATGTAGCACAAATTAAAAATCAATTGGACCAATTGAGTTTTTATTCGAATGCGATTCAGAATCCATTGCAAACAGAATTGGCTCAAAAACTAGGAAAGGCATCTGGTCTAGAAGATTACAGTTTATTCTTGTGTAGTTCAGGGGCTGAAGCCAATGAAAATGCCTTAAAGCTAGCTTCTTTTCACACGAATAAATCTAGAATACTATCTTTTGATAATTCTTTTCACGGAAGAACTTCAGCTGCCGTTGCGGCAACCGATAACAAGAAAATTGTTGCTCCAATAAACGCGCAGCAAATCGTCACATTTTTGCCTTTAAACCAAATTGAATTGGTGGAAACCGAATTAAAAAAAGGAGATGTTTGCTGTGTCATCATTGAGGGAATTCAAGGTGTGGGAGGTTTAGATGAAGGAACAACCGAATTCTTTCAAGCTTTGGAAAAAATGTGCGATAAATACCAAGCTGTTCTTATATTAGACGAAGTGCAATCTGGTTATGGAAGAAGTGGGAAGTTTTTCGCATTTCAACACCACGGTATCAATCCTGATATTGTCACTACTGCCAAAGGGATGGGAAATGGTTTCCCAATTGGAGGCGTTTTGATTTCCCCAAAATTCGAAGCTAGTCATGGACTCCTAGGAACCACTTTTGGCGGAAGCCATCTAGCATGTACAGCAGGAATAGCTGTTTTGGATATTTTCGAAAGTTTGAAATTGCAAGACAATGTAAATGCTGTTTCTAAATATTTTTTGGAAGCAATCCAACAAGTCCCACAAATAAAAAAAGTAAAAGGTAAAGGACTAATGTTAGGTGTCGAATTTGATTTTGATGTAAGCGAACTTAGAAAGAAAATGATAATGGACAAACACATCTTTACTGGTGCTGCAAATAATAAAAACTTACTAAGAATTCTTCCTCCTTTGACCATACAGAAAAAGGATATCGATACCTTTATTGTGGCTTTAAAAGAAACTTTAGCCGAGCTGAGCGTTAGCGAACTGGCGAATCAATTAAAATCTTAGTTATGAGTCGTATTTTATCCATAGAAAAAAGAAATGCTGTTTTAAACCGAATGGCAACACTTTTGGAACAAGAAAGAGCTACTGTCAAAAGCATCAATCAACAAGATCTTGCCAATTATTCAGGCGATGACCTTGCTATGGAAAAAAGATTAGTTGTAGATGACTCCAAAATTGACGGGATGATCTTATCCTTGCAACAATTAGCAAGTCAAGAAGATCCTTTGGGTAAAGTTCGTTTTGACTTCACACACGATAACGGACTGAAAATAAGTAATAAAACAGCTGCTTTTGGCACCATATTAATCATATATGAATCTCGCCCAGACGTGACTGTTGAGGCGGGAGGAATCGCCTTCAAGTCGGGGAACAGAATACTATTGAAAGGCGGAAAAGAATCGTTGCTTTCAAATCAAAAAATTGTGAGTCTTTGGCACCAAGCCTTAACAGACAATGAAGTGACTACTTCTTGGGTTGAATACCTGAATTATGACAGGACTGAAACCCAAGAATTCTTGGAAAAACCAACACAAAAAGTGGACTTAATTGTCCCTAGAGGCGGTGAAAATCTTATCAATTTTGTAAAAAAACATGCTACATGTCCGGTAATTGTGAGCGGCAGAGGAAACAACTTTGTATATGTAAATAAGGCAGCCGATTTAGATCAGGCACTTGCTATCATCATCAACGGAAAGACTTCAAACATATCAGTATGCAATGCTTTAGATAAAGTATTAATTGATACGAATCTTCCAAACTGGGAAATTTTTGCAAAACAATTAGTATCCAAATTACAATTGTTCAATGTAAACGTTTTGGGGGACGATTCGGTTTCAAATGCAACGCAAGTTGCTTGTATCGAAAATGATTTGATTTGGTACGAAGAATTTTTAGATTATAAAATTGTAATTGGAACAACCAATTCTGATCAGGAAGCGATAGAAAAAATAAACAAGTATTGTGGTGGTCATTCGGCTTCTATAATCACTAAAAATGATACCATTGCCCAGGAGTTCATGGATAATGTTGATACTGCTGCGGTATATCAAAACGCTTCAACGCGGTTTACCGATGGAGGCCAGTTTGGTTTGGGTGGAGAACTCGCCATAAGCACTGACAAATTGCACCAAAGAGGACCAATTGGGTTGCAACACCTAGTCACTAATAAATGGTATATTTACGGAGATGGACAGATTCGATAAAAATTGAAAGATTAAAAGATTGAAGTATTAAAAGATTTGGACAACGAAATTTTTAAATTATTAAATCTTTCAATTTTTAAATTAAAAAATAATGGCAAAAAAAAGAATTTTATTAAAAATAGGCAGTAATACTTTAACCAAGGAAACCAATCATATTTCCAGAGGAAAAATTGAAGATATAGGCATGCAAATAGCCGCTTTAAACGATAAATATGAATTTATAATTGTAAGTTCTGGAGCTATTGCAGCGGCAAAACAATTTGTAAAACTGGAGAGTAATGGCAAAGAAATTATAGTCAAACAAGCGTTGGCTTCTATTGGTCAGCCCCATTTAATGCGGATTTTCCATGAAAACTTCAGCGATTTGGGATTGCTTACCTCGCAATGTTTATTGTCTTATTCTGATTTTGAAAAAGAACAGTCCAAAGTCAATATTGTAAACACCATAAATATATTGGTTGAGAATAATTACATTCCAATCATCAATGAAAATGATACGGTGGCAACAGATGAAATACAGTTTGGTGACAACGATAAATTAGCCGCTTTAACCGCTGTTTTATTGAAAGTGGATCTATTAATTATCGCCACAAACACTAATGCAATTTACACTAAAGAGTCTATTCACAATGAAATTCCGGAAACGATACCATTGGTGAATGATTTACAACTATTGGAAAAAGAAATTGGCGATTCAAAATCATCCCACGGAACGGGTGGTATGAAATCAAAAATTGAAGCCTCCGCCATTGCAAAAGAAGCCAATATTGAGACTTGGATTGTCAATGGTTTAAAAGACAATTTTATTTTGGATGCATTAAAAAATAATATCCCTTTTACGAAGATTAAATAATCAGATTGTTGGTTTGATTAATCGTTAATTCGGTTAATCGATTAAATAAATAATCGAATAAACAAATTAAAAAGATGAACTACACTTCAATAAAAGACATCGATTCGCTCTCAAAATGGGTGAAATCGGCAATAAAAATCAAAAAAAACCCGTTGAAAAACAAAAAACTGGGTAAAAACAAAACCTTGGGAATGCTGTTTTTTAATCCAAGTTTAAGGACTCGTTTGAGCACTCAAAAAGCAGCTTTAAACTTAGGTATGAACGTTATGGTGATGAATTTTACTAATGAAGGATGGACTCTGGAGTTTGAAGATGGAGCAATCATGAATTCTGGTGCTTCAGAACACATCAAAGAAGCTGCCGAAGTAATATCCCAGTATTGTGATATTATTGCCGTAAGAGCCTTTGCAGGATTAGTAGACAAAGAAAAAGACAATGCTGAGATTGTTATGTCTGGTTTCCTTAAATACGCTACGGTTCCCATCGTGAATATGGAAGGAGCAACAGGTCACCCTTTACAGGCTCTTGCTGACGCAATAACTATGGAAGAGTATAAAACAACACACAGACCTAAAATTGTCTTGTCGTGGGCTCCTCACCCTAAAGCTTTACCTCAGGCTGTTGTCAATTCTTTTATCGAAATGATGCAGTTACAAGATGCCGAATTTATCATTACACATCCCGAAGGGTATGAACTAAATCCTTTAATTACCAAAGACTCAAAAATTGAATACAATCAAGATAAAGCTTTTGAAAACGCCGATTTTATTTATGCCAAAAACTGGAGTAACTACAATGACTACGGTAAAATAACCAATTCTGATCCAAACTGGACCGTTACAGCCGATAAAATGAAATTGACTAATAATGCCAAATTCATGCATTGTCTTCCAGTAAGACGTAATGTAATTGTATCTGACGAAGTTTTGGATAGCGAAAATTCAATCGTAATTGAACAAGCGAATAACAGAACTTATGCAGCCCAATTGGTTTTGCAAAAAATATTAAAAAATGGACAGTAAAACTCCTTTAACAATTGTGAAAATTGGCGGAAACATCATCGATGACCCCGCCGAATTGTCATCGTTCCTGTCTGATTTCTCTAAAATTGAGGGGAATAAAATACTCGTTCACGGCGGTGGAAAATCAGCCACTAAAATGGCGGAAAGCATTGGTCTTGTTCCTCAAATGATTGAGGGTCGTCGCATTACTGATGCTGCAATGCTTGATGTTGTTGTGATGATTTATGCCGGGCAAATCAATAAAAACATTGTTGCACAATTACAAGCCAATGACACAAATGCAATGGGTTTTTCAGGTGCAGACGGAAATTTAATCCTATCCGAAAAAAGAAACCACCCAACAATAGATTATGGTTATGTTGGCGATGTTATAAAAGTGAATACTTCTCTTTTAGAAACCTTGATTTCAAGCGGAATTACTCCCGTATTTTGTGCAATTACGCATAATAAAAAAGGGCAATTATTGAATACAAATGCGGATACTATTGCGAGTGAATTAGCCATCGCTTTGTCTGAAATATATAAAGTTTCCTTGAATTATTGCTTCGAAAAACCGGGTGTATTATTCGATGCCGAAGACGATTCTTCCGTTATTGAAAAAATTAATCCCGAATTGTACGCCAAATTAAAAAAAGAAAAAGCAATTCATTCCGGAATGATTCCAAAACTGGATAACTGTTTCAATAGTTTGTCCAAAGGAGTTCAAAAAATAAAAATTGGTCATCACCGTATGTTACAAAACGCAAAAGCTATTTGTACAACTATAGAATTATAAAACGTACGATTAAAAATTGAACCATTAAGAAATTAAGGTTTTAAGCTTAATTAACTAAATATCTTAATGGTTAGTTTACAACTGAAAATTTCAGTTTTAGGATTCGACATAAAAAAATTATGAAAAACATAGAAACACTTACTCAAGAAGCTATAACTTTATTAAAAAATCTGATTGAAACCCCTTCTTTTTCAAGCGAAGAAGAACAAACGGCGGCTTTAATCGAAAAATGGTTTATACATAACGAGATTCCCTTTGAGAGAGAGAACAATAATGTTTGGGCATACAACAAGTTTTTCGACAAAAACAAACCAACACTTTTACTGAATTCACACCATGATACCGTTAGGCCTAATCAAGCCTATACTAACGACCCTTTCAAAGCAATCGTTAAAGACGGTAAATTATTCGGTTTGGGAAGCAATGATGCAGGAGGTTGTTTGGTTTCTCTTTTGGCCACTTTTGTTTATTTTTATGCCAATGAAACTTTACTTTACAACATCGTTGTTGTTGCCTCAGCTGAGGAAGAAAGCAGCGGAAAAAAGGGTTTAAACAGTGTACTTAAAAGTTTACCAGAACTTGATTGCGCCATTGTGGGTGAACCTACTTTAATGCAATTGGCCATAGCCGAAAAAGGATTATTGGTTTTGGATGTCAAAGTAAAAGGGACACCAAGTCACGCTGCACATCAAAACGAAGACAATTCAATTTACAACGCTATTCCAGTGATGGAGTGGTTTAGAAATTATAGATTCGATAAAATATCGGAGCAATTAGGCCCTGTAAAAATGACCGTAACCCAAATCAATGCGGGAAAACAACACAATGTGGTACCATCCGATTGTGATTTGGTTATCGATATTAGAGTTAACGATTGTTATTCAAATCAAGCAATTTTACAAATCGTCAAAGAAAATTGTACCGCTGAGGTAACTCCGCGTTCTATGAATTTAAGCGCCTCTTCAATACCTGAAACACACGGATTAGTTCAAGCAGGAATCGCGTTGGGAAGGACAACTTATGGCTCTCCTACCCTTTCGGACCAATCTGTTTTGAGTTGTAAATCATTGAAATTAGGACCTGGAGAAACACTCCGGTCACACTCTGCTGACGAATTTATCTATTTAAACGAAATCGAAGAAGGAATCCAGTTGTATATAAAAATATTAAAAGATTTCTTGAAGCAGTAAAATAATTAGGAGCTAATCCCGCTATTCGCTATATCTCTTATGGCGAACACCGCCACAAGAGGATACCGCTTCTATCGAGGCTAGAAATATCAAAAATAAAAACTTTGTGAATCTTTGAGTAAACTTGGAGAATCTTTGCGAAACAAAAATAAAAACTATGAAACTTTGGGAAAAAGGAATACCTACAGATAAACAAATAGAACAATTCACCGTTGGAAACGACAGGGATTTGGATTTAGTCCTAGCTAAATATGATGCTTTGGGTTCTATTGCTCACGCTAAGATGTTGGGACAAATCGGACTTCTGACCGATACTGAAACAGATTCCTTAGTTTTAGCATTAAATGAAATTATTGCAGATGTCGAAAACGGAAACTTCATAATCGAAGATACTTTTGAAGACGTACATTCCAAAATCGAATATTTGTTAACGGTAAAACTCGGTGATGCCGGAAAAAAAATCCACACCGCGCGTTCCCGTAACGACCAAGTGTTGGTCGATGTGCATTTGTACTTAAAAGATGTAATTATCGAACTGAAAGAGCAAGTGAAAATGCTTTTTGACTTGATGATGGAATCGGCAGAGAAACACCAAAATGTTTTACTTCCAGGTTATACACATTTACAAATCGCAATGCCTTCTTCTTTCGGAATGTGGTTTTCCGCTTATGCCGAGAGTTTGATTGACGATATCACCATGTTGAACGCCGCCTTGAAAATTGTCGACCAAAATCCGTTGGGATCCGCTGCGGGATATGGTAGTTCATTTCCAATCGACAGAACATTTACTACAAAGGAATTGGGATTTGAAACCCTAAAATACAATGCCGTTGCTGCCCAAATGAGCCGTGGAAAATCAGAGAAAACTTTGGCTTTTGCAATGAGCAGTGTTGCCGCTACTCTATCGAAATTTTCTATGGATGTTTGTTTGTATATGAGTCAAAATTTTGATTTCATCAGTTTGCCCGCCCATCTTACAACGGGATCGAGTATTATGCCTCACAAGAAAAACCCAGATGTATTTGAGTTAATCCGTGGAAAATGCAACAAAATTCAAGCCTTGCCGTACGAAATTACTTTGATTACTAATAATCTACCAAGTGGATACCACAGAGACTTACAGCTTTTGAAAGAAGGATTATTTCCTGCAATACAAAATTTAAAAGCCTGTCTGGATATTGCTATTTTCTCAATAAAAGACATCAAAGTAAAAGACAACATCTTGACCGATAAAAAATACGACTATTTATTCACTGTGGATACGTTAAACGAAATGGTGGTTGCAGGAATGCCTTTTAGAGATGCTTACAAAGCGGTTGCTGAACAATTGGAAAACGGAACATTCGAATCTCCAAAAGAAACCAAACATACCCACGAAGGAAGTATCAATAACCTTTGTTTAAATGATATAAAGGAAAAGATGAACAGTTCTTATTAATTAAAAACCAAAATAATTTTCACAATAAAATCCATTCGGTTCTATGAATGGATTTTATTATATTCTAAACTTAAACTAATTGATTATTTAATTTTATACTCATTTTTGTGAGTGTTTATTGAGACAAATTATGTTTGTACTGAAACGAATAACAATCCATATCATAAAACATTTGTTTACCATTTATTAGAATTGAGTTTCCTGTAATTTTTTCCAATCGTTCTGTAGTTTCATATTTAATTTTAGCAAAATATCTATCCTTGAAATCTAGTTTATTTTCCAGTTCTTTAGGGAAATCTATTGTTTTACCTATTTTAAGTTCGTTAGTTGTAGCTTCCAAATAGATTGAAATATTACTCTCTTTTTTCGAGAGTATAATATGGTATTTAGGAAAAATAAAATTTTCAAAATCAATATCATTCCCTTTTAAAATGTAATTTATGGAACAAATTTTATTATTCTTGAGCATTTCTATAACCTCATTTTCATTGTTAATTTCGTTAATATTTACTTTTCTCAATTTTTTAAGATGCGTAATAGCTTTTAAAGATCTTATAGGATTACTTTCTAGGTCGATTTCTTCTAAGTTTTTGAATGTATAAAGAACATTAATGTTTTCGATTTCATTAGAACTTGCATCAATTTTTCTGATTTTTTCCAAATTTTCTAATACATCTAGATTTTTTAATTTTTGATTTCTTATAGTAATTTCTTCCAAGTTTACACAATACTTCAAGAAAGACAAATCGAGAATATGTTCAGAATAATTCAAATATAGACATGTTATTTTTTCAAAATCAGAAGCTTGTATGACATTTTTGTTTTCAATTTGACCTCTTGTTTTATACTGCATTCTTTTCATCGTTACATTTTCAAACATATACTCATCAGTAACCTCGTTATGAACTCTCCTAATGTCTTCTTTAGTAAATCCTATTTTTATCCAATGCAAATGCATTAAGATTATATACTTAGTATATTCGTCCATTTTTGATTTTATTTGATATTTGAATTAAAGGAAATAATTATAGTAGTTTAACTAAAAAGGCAAGTCTTCATCGACTTCTGAAATAGAATCTGGAGCAATAAAAATACTGTTTTCAACAATTGCCACTTTAGCGTCTGCTAATTCTATTTTCCATTCTTTTACATCAGTGTACCATTTGTTATTGAATTCACGACTATCCAATTCATAGGATATGATAAGAGAATTACCAACTTGCAATTTACTTTTATTTATTTTGTCTCCCTAAATGCTCACGCATATTTTCTTTGGATATTGCCCCTCTGTTTCTACGATAATGTCTTAATCTTACTTTCTTCAATTAACATTTTAAATTCTCCTAATTGGAGTTGTAGTAATTAGATTTAGTCTGCGGTAAAGATCATAGGTCTTTATTTTATTCATAATATGCAAATTTGTGGGTAAACAGGTGTTCAATCTGATTGTCTTTGATAATAAACCCATCAATATATTCAATCGGATTATTCTTTATCATATAATTTTCAGAGTTTTTATTAATTAATAAATTCTCATTATATTTATAAATGAAAAATCTATTTTCTTCTGTCTTTTCCTCAAAAAGCATAGTCTTTTCATAACCTTCAGAATCCAATTCTTCTTTCCAATTATTTTGTGAATTTATAACAGTAGATTGTTTGATTTCATTGTTTAAACCATATATAAATTTGACTTCATATTTTTTTTGATTATAATCATAATAAGGATTTAGTAGACAATCCATTCTTAAAGTAGATTTTCTTTCTTTGTTAAATAAACTTTCCCATCCTGAAAATCCAAGCTCATCATCAAAACTAAAACCATCTTCATTTGAAGCATTAAAACTTACACCAATAAGTCTATTATCCAAATATTCTAAAACAGTATTGGAATAAAAAACTTCAAGGTCATCAATTATTTCAAAACAATTAATTTCAATAATATTTCCATCATCATTGTAATTAAAATATGTAATAGCATTATTAACTAAAATTGATTCTAATACATTATCCTTATATTTGTATGTGAAATTACTCTGTATTTTATTGTTTATTGAATAAACACGATTAATCAAATTACCTAAATCATCAAGCACCCTTTTTTCTTCTGAAAAAGAATTGTTTTTTAAATCAGTTTTCTTTTGTGAAATTATTTCTTTATTTTCATTGAAAACAAGTTCTTCAATGCTTAATAATTCACTTAAAGGATAAATTGGTAATTGACCAACACGAGGTTCTCCTAAATTTTGATAAGGGTATACAGATACAAATTGATCATTTAAATCCGAATATCCCGTTTTATATCGAAAAATGCGTGTTGTTAATCCTTCATATTTGTATTCATCTTTAAAAAAATTATCACCGCCACCGTTATCTGATTTTATTTTTTCAACTAGTTTTTTCCCATCCTCAGTATATTCAAATTCCGATAAATACCCAAATGTCTGCTTAGATTTAAGCAAACCATTTTCGTAATATTCTTTATAAAAAAAATTAAAATCATCAAAATGATTGTCTATGCCTATGAATGTTTCTTTTTTTAATTGCATTTATTTAATTGTTAGTTGTTCACTTAATTATCCAAATGATTATCCTTTAAGTCAAAGAAAATAATCATATTTTAGTTAATATTAAAATTTGATAATTTACCGTCAAATCTAAAAAATAGAAACTTTTCATTTTTACAATCTTGAATTGAACCCATATTTAGAGATAAATTTTAAAAAAGTTATTATGATTTTTATCTACAAAATAATTTCAACTAAGGTAACTTTTTTTAAATCAAAAATCCATTCGTTTACACGAATGGATTTTTATAATATTAAATTTAAAAGTGAAATCTAAAGCTTTTTCCCTAATTGTCCAGCATCAATATCACTATGTGAAGCGTTATAAACGGCTTTACCATCTTTAATAAGTATTAATTGCGGTGATTGATGCATAACACCAAAACGCGTTGCTATTTCATTTGAAACATCACGATACGCTATTAAATCTAAAAAATAAGGCGTAACTTTATCTGATAAATCAAACTCGTTTTCAAATTGTCTTAATGCCATTCTGCTTATACTACAGCGTGTGCTGTGTTTGAAAATAGCAACTGGCTTATCATTTGAAAGTGTTATTATTTCGTTTAACTGTCCCAAATCAGTTAAGTTATTCCAGTCCATTTTACTACTAGAATCATTTTGGTTCTCTGAACCACTAAATATATTTTTAAAAAAACTCATAATTTGTCGTTAATTCAGTCATTTTGACTGGTTTTTATGATGAAAATCATATTTTATACGCCATTTTGTCTCTAATATTGTAATGGAATATAAATTGAAGATCTGTTCGCAAAGTTATCAATTAACTACAATTATATAACTACAAAATAGTAAAATCATGAACATAAATAAATTTACAATAAAATCACAGGAAGCCATTCAGCAATCACAACAATTGGCTCAAGGCTTTGGACAACAACAAATAGAGAACGAACATATTTTCAAAGCGATATTTGAAGTCGACGAAAATGTAGCGCCTTTTATTTTAAAGAAACTAAATGTAAATGTCTCTTTGTTCATTCAAATACTTGACAGTACCATTGAAAGTTTTCCTAAAGTTTCCGGTGGAGAAATAATGCTTTCCAGAACCGCAAATTCCACCTTGAATGAAGCTGAGATTATTGCAAAAAAAATGAACGATGAATTTGTTTCCATCGAGCATTTAATTTTGGCCATTTTTGCGTCCAAAAGCAAAGTGGCACAAATTCTAAAAGACCAAGGCGTAACCGAAAAAGGACTGAAAGCAGCAATTGACGAACTACGAAAAGGAGAAAGAGTAACTTCAGCCTCAGCAGAGGAAACCTATAATTCCTTAAACAAATACGCCAAAAACCTGAACGAATTAGCCAAAAACGGAAAACTAGATCCGGTTATTGGCCGTGACGAGGAAATACGTCGTGTTTTGCAAATATTAACGCGTAGAACAAAAAACAACCCAATGCTTGTGGGTGAACCGGGTGTGGGTAAAACCGCCATCGCCGAAGGTTTAGCACATAGAATAGTTGATGGTGATGTTCCCGACAACCTGAAAAACAAAATCGTTTTTTCCCTTGATATGGGAGCACTTATTGCGGGAGCCAAATACAAAGGGGAATTTGAAGAGCGTCTAAAAGCCGTGGTTAAAGAAGTAACTTCTGCCGAAGGTGATATTGTACTTTTCATTGACGAAATCCATACCCTTGTAGGCGCAGGTGGTGGTGAAGGCGCGATGGATGCGGCAAATATTCTGAAACCAGCCTTGGCTCGTGGAGAATTGAGAGCTATTGGGGCAACTACTTTGGACGAATACCAAAAATATTTCGAAAAAGACAAAGCGCTCGAAAGACGTTTCCAGAAAATTATAATCGAAGAACCCGATACCGAAAGCGCCATTTCAATTTTGCGTGGTATAAAGGATAAATACGAAACACATCATAAAGTACAGATAAAAGATGAAGCCATTATTGCCGCTGTAGAGCTTTCACAACGTTATATTACGAATCGTTTCCTTCCAGACAAAGCAATTGATTTAATGGATGAGGCAGCTTCAAAAATCCGAATGGAAATCAATTCAAAACCAGAAGAACTTGATGTTTTGGACCGAAAAGTGATGCAACTCGAAATTGAAATCGAAGCCATAAAAAGAGAAAAAGACGAGAGCAAACTCAAAACTTTAGGAATGGATTTAGCCAATCTAAAAGAAGATCGAAACAAGATATATGCCAAATGGAAATCGGAAAAAGATGTAGTTGATAATATTCAAGGCATCAAAACCGAAATAGAGGATTTTAAATACGAAGCCGAACGCGCCGAGCGTGATGGTGATTATGGAAAAGTAGCCGAGATCCGTTATGGAAAAATCAAAGAAGCTCAAGAGCGTCTCGATGTTTTACACAAAGAATTGGTTGAAAATCAATCTGGCGGAAGTTCTTTGATAAAAGAAGAAGTGACCCGCGAAGACATTGCCGAAGTTGTAGCCAAATGGACCGGAATTCCAGTTATGAAAATGCTACAAGGAGAACGAGAAAAATTATTGCTTCTGGAAGACGAATTGCATAAACGTGTCGTAGGTCAAGAAGAAGCTATTGAAGCCGTGAGTGATGCCGTGCGTAGAAGCCGTGCTGGATTACAAGATATGAAAAAACCGGTGGGAACCTTCCTTTTCCTTGGAACAACAGGAGTTGGAAAAACCGAATTGGCGAAAGCCTTAGCCGAATATCTTTTTGACGATGAAAACGCCATGACGCGTATCGATATGAGTGAATACCAGGAACGACACAGTGTGAGTAGATTAGTGGGGGCACCTCCGGGATATGTGGGTTATGATGAAGGCGGGCAATTGACTGAAGCTGTACGTAGAAAACCGTATTCAGTTATTTTATTGGATGAAATCGAAAAGGCGCATCCTGATACTTTCAATATACTTTTACAAGTTTTGGATGAAGGACGATTAACGGATAATAAAGGGCGCTTGGCCGACTTTAAAAATACCATTATCATTATGACTTCTAATATGGGAAGCCAGATCATACAGGAAAAATTCGAAAATCTAAAAGGAAGTATGGAAGCCGCTACCGAAGCCGCAAAAGTGGAAGTCCTTGGTTTATTGAAACAAACCGTACGCCCGGAATTCATCAATCGTATTGACGAAATCGTGATGTTTACACCGCTTACCAATGCTAACATTACTAAAATTGTAGGCTTGCAACTGAAAAACGTGACCAAAATGCTGGCACTTCAAGGCATCACAATGGATGCCACACCGGAAGCTATTGGTTATTTGTCTGAAAAAGGATATGACCCGCAATTTGGAGCCCGACCAGTAAAAAGAGTGATACAAAGAGACGTGCTGAATAAACTGTCTAAAGAAATTTTGGGAGGTAATATCGCCACGGACAGCATCATTCTTTTGGATGCTTTTGACGGAGAATTGGTATTTAGAAATCAAACGGAAGCCGCAGAGTAAATACACAGTAAATAGAATTATATAAAACATCAGTTGTAAGACTGGTGTTTTTTTTGGAGCATAAATTGCCGTTTTTTCATCAACTTCCCTCCTGCTGTCCGCAGTATCCACGCCCAAAAGCGTGGGATACTTGCTCCCATCAGGGCTAAAAACAACAAAACGTTTTCATAATATCTGCAGTCCTGATTTCAGCAAAGACAAAGTACTATTCTAATGGAATTAAACACCTTGTTTATATACGTGAATTGTAAAACAACTATCTGATTCTTTATAAGAGTAATAAAACTATGTTTATATGTGGTAAAAACAATGTATGTCATTCATTTACAAATAATTAACAAAGTAATATTTTATCAAAATTTTAATAAAACAAACAAAAATTGTATCTTTAATGGTAACCATAACTAAAAATAAAGAAGATTTTAAGCTAAAGACAGATTTTATATACAATTGAATTTCATTTCATTATCCTTATTAGCTTTAAAATAATTATTAACTTAAATATTTATTCCTATGGAAAATTCTAAAGTAGAAGCTATTGAAAACAATTATAACAAGATTGAAGATATCAGTAATTCTTGTTCAAGTTTAATTCAAAAAATAGGTCAATTGCAAGTGGATTTATTTAACAATCCCGACAATGACCTTGAAAAATTTTTAGGTACAATCAATTCTTCTTTTAGTGACATTCACCAACAAATTGTAGATGTATCACACAATTACAATCAGGAAAAACTTATCCCCGCTAAAGGATTAGAAGCATTTAACTCAGCCGAAGACGAACTTAACGAAGAAAGTTAATATATACTTATCTCTTTATTAGAGGTAAACTATAGCGCAATTGTTTAAATAATTGCGCTATTTTTATGTGTAAGGGATAAATGAAATTACAAGAATTATATTGACCCAACTGTAACTTGATAACAAGTAAGAGAATAATTCTCAATACTACTTGTATATTTTATGTATATATTAGCAAAACAAGATGTTTATTGCTTAATGCCAACTGAATTGGTAGAATATTTGCTGTATTATAGCTACGATAAACAAGTTACTATTAAGTAAAATTAAATTTCAAAAAGTTAAGAAATAATTCAAATAAACTCAATATTCAATAACAATTTACTTTATATAAATATGATAAGATCATATAACGATTCGGACAAAGATACTTTAATAGAAATATTCAATCTTAACACTCCTCAGTATTTCGACAAGAAAGAAGTAGCTGATTTTATAGAATATTTAGATAATTACAGCGATACCTATTTAACAATTGAACACGAAGACAAAATTGTTGGTGGAACAGGATACTATGTAAATTATTCAGATAATTCAGGTCGAATAACTTGGATATTTTTTCATCCTAACTATTCAGGATTTGGTTTAGGGAAACAAGCAGTAGAGCATTGTTTGACAAAATTAAAGAATAATCCTAAAGTGGAAAAATTGGTTGTAACTACTTCACAATTAGCTTATAATTTTTTTGAGAAATTTGGCTACAAACTTTCAAAAATTGAAAAGGATTTTTGGGGACTAGGACTTGATTTATACGAAATGGAAATGCCAAATGACCAACTTGCCATTAACAAAGAAAGATAATAAAATTGTATCTTAATTAGTGTAATTTTCCTTTTTTATTATAATAAATTTAGTAGAACAAATTCGATTTTTTATAATTCAAGCGGCTAAACTTATTAGAAAAAACAAATTAAATAATAAATATTATGAATTTAAAAATTGCTTCAGCCTTAATAGTCGTATCAATTCTAGGTATGTTATCGATAATACTTCCTGTATTTATTTTGGATGATTTGAAACCCTATGAATCACCTTTATTTCCACTAATTAGAACTGGAATTGAAGGAATTTCAAAATATAGTTTACTCTTCCTTTTCATATCAGGTTTTAGTGTAAAGCTATTTAGTAACGTTCCATTTTGGATAATTGGATTAATGAGTATGTTTTTATTTCCCTTAGCTACTTTCTGTGAAATGATTGCCGATTCTTCTTCTCATAATATGTTTCCATTTGAATTTATTTTTTATGGTCTTTTTACAATTCCAGCAATAATAGGAGCATACGCCTCCCACCTTATTAAAAAATTTGTTATAACAAAAATGTAAAAGACGTTTAAGACAGTAACGGAATAAATAAGATTTATGCATTTGTAAAGAATTGAGAACTTCTTTGGTATAATCTTTTCAAAGCAATTGCTATTCATATTTGTACTTATTTTTATTGTTTTCTGATGCTCATCTGAGAAGAGTATCTTAAATTAGAAAATAAATAATAAAGCATGTAACGCTGGGAATATATTCGTCAGAACATTAAAAAAACATATGTTAACATTCAATAAAAACTACTTTGCAATAGCGTTTTTAATCTTTGTGATTGAAGTTATAATTGCCCTTTTTGTACACGATGTCTTTGTCAGACCTTATCTCGGGGATATTTTGGTTGTGATATTGATCTATTGTTTTATTAAATCTTTTTTAAGATTACCTGTTATAACAGCAGCGGTAATAGTATTGATTTTCGCTTTCTCTATTGAGTTTCTTCAATATGTGAATATTGTCAACACACTTCATTTAGAAAATTCAAAAATAGCTCGAACTATCATTGGAACTTCCTTCTCTTGGATTGATTTACTAATGTATGTCATTGGTCTCGTTATCGTTATTGTTATAGAGAAATATTGGTTTAAAAATGAATTAAGAACAATTTCTTGATGTGATCTCTCCTTCGTCGAGATGACAAGTGACACATAAGAAAGAATAGATTACATAGAACAAAACTTTTCCTTTACCCCTATTTTCTACTCTTTATAAAATTCCCTATTTTTGCAGTCTAAAATTTATGTCATGCCAAATAAAAAATATAAAATAGCCGTTATCCAATTGAACCTTAATGATGTTGCCGAAAACAACCTTAAAAAATGTTTGAGTTGGGTACGTGATGCGGCCAGTCAAGGTGCTGAGGTTATCTCTTTACCGGAATTATACAGCAGTCATTATTTCTGTCAAAGTGAAGATGTAGATAATTTTGCATTAGCAGAACCTTTATACAGTACTTCGTTTATCGCATTTAGTGCTTTGGCAAAAGAATTAGGCGTGGTAATCATTGTTCCTTTCTTTGAAAAAAGAATGGCTGGAATTTATCACAATAGTGCTTACATTATTGACACTGACGGTTCAGAAGCGGGATTGTACCGTAAAATGCACATACCGGATGATCCTCATTTCTATGAAAAATTCTATTTTACTCCAGGAGATTTAGGGTTCAAAACAATTCCAACACAAAAAGGAAAAATTGGAACATTAATCTGTTGGGATCAATGGTATCCAGAAGCAGCTCGTTTAACGGCCCTTCAAGGTGCTGATGTTTTATTTTACCCTACAGCTATTGGATGGCATCCAGCAGAAAAAGACGAATATGGTGAAAACCAACACGGAGCTTGGATGAGCGTAATGAAAGGACACGCTGTGGCAAATGGTGTGTATGTCGCTGCTGCAAATAGAATCGGACTGGAGCAATACTTACCTGATACGGCTGGAATCCAGTTTTGGGGATCTTCATTTATTGCGGGACCACAAGGGGAAATTTTGGCGCAAGCCTCACACGATAAAGAAGAAATTTTAATTGCCGAAGTTGACTTAGATCTTCAAGAAAATGTACGTCAGAACTGGCCCTTTTTTAGAGATAGAAGAATTGATGCTTTTGGTGATATTACAAAAAGAGCAATCGACTAATTATGAGCACAAATAATAGAAGATTCCCTGCTGAATGGGAAAACCAACAAGGGATTTTACTTTGTTTCCCTCATAACGGGAAAGACTGGCCTGGAAAATACGATGCTATTCAATGGGCTTTTGTCGAATTTATAAAAAAAATAGCCACTTACGAAACCGTATTTTTGGTTGTTGCCGATGAAAAGTTAAAAGAGAAAGTTAATGGAATGCTTGAAATGGCACACGTTGACCTTGATAACATTTCGTTTATAATCCAAAAAACAAATAGAAGCTGGATGCGTGATTCTGGTCCTATTGTAATTAAAAACGGTGAGAAAAGAGAAGCGTTGAATTTCAATTTTAACGGTTGGGCAAAATATAAAAATTTCCAACTGGACAAACACGTTCCTGCAACAGTAGCAAATTTTCTAGATGTACCACTAACACAAGTGATGTACAAAGGAAAGCCTGTAATAGTTGAAGGTGGAGCTATAGACAGCAACGGAAAAGGAACATTATTGACATCGGAAGAATGCTTGATGCATCCCGATATTCAGGTTCGCAACCCCAATTTCACCAAAGAGGATTACGAAGCTGTTTTCAAGGAATACCTTGGAATCACCAATGTGATTTGGCTTGGTGATGGTGTTGAAGGCGATGATACTCACGGACACATTGATGATTTATGTCGTTTTATAAATGAAGATACGATTGTAACTATTGTAGAAACGGATCCAAAAGACAGTAACTACGCTCCGTTACAAGACAATTTGAAAAGATTGCAAAATGCAAAATTAGAAAATGGAAAGTCACCCATAATTGTGGCTTTACCAATGCCTAAAAGAATTGATTTTGAAGATTTAAGATTGCCTGCGAGTTACGCAAATTTCTTGATATTGAACAAATGTGTTTTAGTACCTACATTCAACGATCCTAATGATCGTAAAGCGCTTAACATACTTGCGGAATGTTTTCCTGAAAGAGAAATCATCGGAATCAGTGCCATTGATTTGATATGGGGTTTTGGAACCTTGCATTGCTTGAGTCAACAAATTCCAGCATAATATTATATTCCCATTTTATTATATAAAAAAACACCAGCATCAAGCTGGTGTTTTTTGTTTATGTCGAATTTATTATTTTTCTTTTGTAAAAGGAATCTTTTGAGAATCACTTATAATCAATTCAAAACCTGACTGATTTTCATTGAACTGAAATTTAACACCTGCTCTTTTAGATTCAAATAGATTTTTACCTATTGGCTCCACAGAAATTTTTGGATAACCTGTCATTTCCACATTTAGAACATTGTTTTTCTCAGTAAACTCAATTTTTATTGGAGCATTCGGATTGGAATAAATTCCTAAATAACCATCTAAAATGATGTCTTTTTCAATTGTACCCTTATCAGCAGTCCAAATGTTATTCCCTTCATTACTATCCGGGAAAACGTGATCTGGATCTAAAGTAATACTTTCAATCTCTTCAGTAGAATTATGTTTAAAAGACCATTCCTTATTTCTTTGCCATACTTCAACCGGCAATTTTACTCTATTTACCTTTCCGCTTTTAGTTTTTACATCCAGAATTACTGGCATAACCATTTTCTCGAAGTTCTCTATAGTGATAACAACACCTTGCTTAGGGTCATTTTTCACATATTTAATCGAATTAATCCCTTGATCTAATCTCCAATTATTAACGATCCAACCTCTCCAAAACCAACTTAAATCTTCACCAGCAACATTCTCCATAGTTCTGAAGAAATCATCTGGAGTAGGATGCTTATAAGCCCAACGATCAATATAAGTACGGAAAGCCAAATCAAAACGCTCTGGTCCTAATACTTGTTCCCGTAATATAACTAAACCTGAACTGGGCTTTGAATAACACAAAAGACCTATGTTTCCTTCTTTCATATTATCAGGTGAACTCATAATAGTCTCTAAATTAGGACTTGTATAAGTTTCAGCTCTTTGATGTAAATCAGCAGCTTCTTCTTTGAATTCTCCATTGTTAAAATCAGCTCCACTCAATGAATTAATAAAAGTATTGAAACCTTCATCCATCCACGCAAATAAACGCTCATTAGAACCTACAATCATTGGAAACCAAATATGTCCAAATTCGTGGTCTGTAACTCCCCATAAATCAGCTCCTTTAGACTCCCAACTGCAAAAAACAATTCCAGGATATTCCATTCCTCCCTCATTTCCAGCCACGTTTGTAGCTGAAGGATAAGGATATTCTAACCATCTTTTAGAATAGTTTTCGATAGAAGCTTTAGTATATTCAGTAGAACGTCCCCAAGCATCATTCCCTTCACTTTCAACAGGGTAAACTGATAATGCAAGTGATTTTTTACCGCTTGGTAAATTAATTTTGGCACCATCTAAAATAAATGCTGCCGAAGATGCCCAAGAAACGTCTCTCGCATTTTTAATATTATAATGCCACGTTTTTGTTGTAGTTGATACGTTTTTAGAAGAAATAGCAACTTCATCTGCTGTACGTATGAAAACCGTTTTGTCGCTTTGTTTGGCTTGTGCCAATCTATTTTGTTCTACAGTTGAATAAACTGCTGTTGGATTCAACAGCTCTCCTGAACAGACAACTATATGATTAGAAGGTGCTGTAATATTTACATCAAAATCTCCGTATTCAAGATAAAACTCAGAAGCACCTAAATAAGGATTCGTGTTCCAACCTCTCACATCATCATACACACACATACGTGGATACCATTGAGCAATTGTAAAAATCTTTCCATTCTTAGTTTCAAGAACTCCTGTTCTGTCTGAACCTTCTTCTGGAGAAATATATGAGAAATCAATTTTTATTTTAACGGAACCTCCTTTAGCTTTTAATTCTTGAGGAAGAAAAACTTGCATTCTTGTATCAGTTATGATGAACTTCGCATTAGCTTCAGTAGTTTTTCCATTAGAAATAGAAACAACCTTAACCGATTTTATTTTATGACCTCCGTCAAAAACTTGTCCTTGCGCACCATTACGACTTCCAGTTAAAGGAACAATAGCATTACCACGTGAATCTTCTTTGAATAGATTTTGATCTACATTCATCCATAAAAAAGACATTTTATCAGGGCTATTATTAGTGTAAGTAATAATATCAGTACCGATAATTTCATTGTTCTTTTCATTCAACTTTGCAGTTATCTGATAGTCAGCTCTATTTTGCCAATATTCCGCACCGGGTTGTCCACTTGCAGAACGCGTGCTTGTTGCATTTTTAGTGTAAAACAAAGGTCCAAATGCATCATGGTAATCATAATTTGAAATTGGGGTATTCTTTGCTGCTGTGACAGGGACTTGTTGTGCCGAAAGGGACGAAATCCCTAATAACAAAGCCATCTGAAATAGGCCTTTAAAACAATTAATTTTCATAAATTTAGTTTTTTTAATTTAAGAGAAGTTTCAGGAGCTTACTTATAAGTCCAAAATCTAAATACTTTAATTTCTGATTTTAATGTATAGGCAACGAATTTAGCTAATTTTTAATAATTTCATAAACTTAAGTAGCTTATTTTAAAAAAGGGCAAAAAAAAAACCAACTGGAAAGTTGATTTTTTTTAAAAAATTTAGATCAATTTAATGATTCTATTTATAGGTATTCCTACTCCTTTTTTAAGGACAACACTGTTATCAGTTACAGCCCATACAGTAGTTTCTACGACTTTTTTAGATTCATCATCTTCAAAGTATATTTTAATTTTCATATGCTCAATATTACCCAAAGTTTGTGCGCGATTTAAGTCAACCCGCCTTTGTATAATAGCATCTGTATCTTCTAAAACCTCTTCAGAAGGAAATTTCAAAGCATAAATGTTTTCTTTTTCTATAATTTGAAAATTTGCTATCATAATAATATTTTTTTTAGTTTACCTCTAGCATTTGTCTTAGTGAATTTAATGAAATATATTTACAAATCAAAAAAAAACATAACTTATATTCATATTGAACACAACACTAACACAAGGAAAATTTTCAGCAGTAATAAACCATAAGGGCGCCGAATTAATTTCTTTTAAAAAAAATAGTAAAGAATATATCTGGAATGGAAATCCTGAATTTTGGGCTAAACATTCTCCTGTATTATTCCCTATTGTTGGAACATTAAAAGATAACACTTATTCTTATAATGAAACGGAATATCATTTATCCCGCCATGGATTTGCTAGGGATATGCTATTCGAAAGAGTTGATCATAAAGAAAATAGCGCCACATTTTCATTGAAATCAAATGAAATAACTTTAAAACAGTACCCTTTTGAATTTGAGTTACTAATCATATATACATTACAGCAAAGTAGTTTATGCATCCAATATAAGGTCATAAACAACACTAATTCAAAGATGCCTTTTTCTATTGGGGCACATCCTGCTTTTTCATTAGCTGGTACTTTTGACGATTATTCGCTTCAATTTGAAAAAGAGGAAACTTTAGAGTACCATCTTTTGGAAAATGGATTAATCACAAACCAAATAAAAAAGATTAACCTTAAGGACAGAATGATTCCATTAAAGTACCAACTATTCAAAGACGATGCATTGGTCTTTAAAAAATTAGAATCTAAAACTGTAACTATATTAGAAAACAATAGTCCTATACTCAGAGTAAATTTCGAAGATTTTCCAAACTTAGGCATATGGACATTAGAAAATGCACCATTCCTGTGTATCGAACCATGGTTTGGGTATTCAAATACGATAGAGAGTTCAGGAGATCTATTTGAAAAAGAAGGAATACAGCTATTAGACAGTAGTGAATCCTTTGAAGCAAAATTCAGTATAAATATTCTTTAATTATAAAATATGTTATCCCTTAATTTCTCTCCTTTTCCAAATATTGAAACGGAACGACTCCTATTAAGACGTGTTGATAAAAAGGATGTAAACGAAATATTCGAATTACGTTCTAATATCGAAACAATGAAATATATTCCCAGACCAATAGTGAAGTCAATCGAAGAAGCTTTAGAACATATTGCTAACATCGATGAAAAAATTAAAGCCAATGAAGGCATCAATTGGGCAATTACACTCAAGAATGATACAAGGCTTATTGGAATTATAGGTCACTACAGGATAAAGCCGGAACATTTCCGTGCCGAAATTGGCTATATGTTATTACCGGAATATAATGGAAAAGGGATTGTTACTGAAGCTGTAAATGAAGTTGTAAACTATGGCTTTAACACGATGAATTTACATTCAATTGAAGCAATTATTTCTCCTGATAATTTAGCCTCTGAGAAAGTGTTGCAAAAAAATGGTTTTATTAAAGAAGCTTATTTTAAACAAAATGAATGCTTTAATGGTCGTTTTATAGATACTGTTATTTATTCGCTATTAAAGAAGCCTTAATACCAAGGGTATTAATTAAAAACACAATAAATTTTGACCAAAATTATTATGGTTAAAATTTAAGATTTTTCTATCATTAACTTCTATATTTGCACAAAAATTATTAAAATTTAAATTGTGTTTTTATAAATAGAAACACATAGGAAACAATTACATGAAAAAGTTACTTATTATTATCGTTCTTTTTTTTTCAATTCATTCACAAAGTCAAACATATATAAAAGTTAATGCACTTACCACGATATTTACATTACCACAAGTAGCTATTGAAACAAGTATTGGAAAAAAATCAACTTTTCAGTTTGATGCAATGGCATCACCATGGAAATCTGTAAATGGCAAGCCTAGACAATTTTACATTTTAATTCCCGAATATCGTTACCATTTTAAGGACACAGAAAATGGTTTATACGTAGGAGGACATATGGGGGCTACTTTTTTTAATTTTCAAAAATGGAATTATTTAAATACAAACCTTTACGAAAAAGGCCTTGGTTATGTTATGGGTGTAACAGTAGGATTTAAAGCAAAAATAAACGATAAGTTTATGTTGGATTGTTTTGTGGGTGGAGGAAATCATCAAGGCTTCTATAAGGGGTATTATATTGGTACAAATGAACGATACGAGTTTGTTAAAAACTATAATAAAAGCGGGGAATGGCTGCCTTACAGAGGCGGTGTTATGGTATCTTATAAGCTGAATTAAAAAAAACCATAATCATTCAATTCTAAGCAATTGTGAAAATATCATAGGACTTACTATTGATGAATATTATATAAGCATATTGAATTTAATTATGAAAAAAACTTTTTTAATTCTGGTTCTTTTAATTACAATGACCGGTCATTCTCAAAAAGTATTGGATACTATAAAACCAATTCAATTAAAAGAAATTAAACTTCCTTTACAACGTTATACAAAATCCTCAAAAAAAACAACACAAAAAATTGAAACTATTTCTCAAAAAGAAATAGAGCAACAAAATTTTCAAAACACCGCAGATTTACTTTCTAATAGTGGTACGTTAACAGTTCAGAAATCACAACAAGGTGGAGGAAGTCCGGTAATTCGTGGGTTTGAAGCCAACAGAATACTGCTCCTAGTAGATGGTATCCGAATGAACAACTTAATTTTTAGATCCGGTCATTTGCAAAATGTGATTACAGTAGATGAAAATATGCTGGAACAGGTTGATGTATTATTTGGCCCTTCATCAACTATTTTCGGTAGTGATGCTATGGGAGGTGCGATTAATTTAAAGACCAAAGACGCTAAATTACTTTCGGAAATAAACACTACTTTTTCCGGTAATGCATCTACAAGATACAGTTCTTCAAATGAAGAAAAGTCAGGTTATTTAGATTTAAATTTTGCAGGAAAAAAATGGGGTTCATTATCCGCATTTTCATATAATGATTTTGGAGATTTAAGAATGGGAAGTAAGAAAAACGGAAAGAATGATTTCTTTGGTGAGCGTCCCTTTTATGTTGAAACTATAAATGGAAATGATCAATTAGTTCCAAATTCAGATAAACTTGTCCAAAAATTTAGTGGCTACACCCAATACAATGCAATGCAGAAAGTTGTTTTTCAGCAAAACGAAACTGCCCAGCACAGTTTGAATTTACAGTTATCCACTACTTCAGATGTACCCAGATATGATCGTTTAACCGACCAAAATGGAACTAAATTAAAAAATGTCAGATGGGATTATGGTCCTCAAAAAAGGTTTTTAGCAGCCTATAAACTTACCAAAGAAAATGTTTTTTTAAATAGTGACATGAGTTTAGGATTCAACTATCAAAATGTAGAAGAAAGCCGAATCACCAGGAAATTCAACAATGATAACACCAAAACTCAACTAGAAAAAATAAATGTTTATTCTATTAATGCCGACTTTGAAACAAAAATTGGAAAAGGCGATTTCCTATATGGTGCTGAAATGTTTTATGATGATTTAAACTCTAGTGCAACAAATTCAAATAGAAAAACAGGAGCAGTAACTGTTACTGATTCAAGATACCCTAACGGCATTAATCATACCTTAAGAACTGATGTATTTGCTACCTATAGTTCAAATATCAATGATAAAACAGCATATAATTTTGGAGCAAGAGCGGGATATGTTACTTTAAAAAGCACAATTGCTGATAATTCAATTTTCAGTTTCCCATTTGATGAAATAAACCAAAGTAATTTTACTTATAGCGGAGCAGCCGGAATAGTCAATAATAATTCGACCACCAGAATTGCTTTTAATTTAGCTACTGGTTTTAGAGTACCTAATATTGATGACTTAGGGAAACTATTTGACTCGGCAAGTGGCATATTAATTGTACCAAATCAAAATATAAAACCTGAAAAATCAGTTTCGGCAGAATTAAGCATCACCTTATTTAAAGGAAAAACAATTGAGTTTGAAAACACTCTTTTTTATACCCGTTTATTTGACGCAATTATAACAGACAAATTCCTTTTTAATGGACAAAGTGTAGTTAACTACGCTGGCCAACCTAGTACTGTTTTTGCAAATCAAAATATGGGGACGGCGAATGTCACGGGTGTGACTTCAACATTAAAAATTACAATCACAAAACCGTTACAATTTTACGGTAGTTTTAATTTTACAAATGGGCGAATTGTAAATAACAATAGTGATCGACCACTCGATCATATCCCCCCTTTTTATGGGAAAACGGGATTGAAATACGAAAACAAAAATTTCAATCTTGATTTTTATATGCTCTATAATGGAAAGAAAGACATTTCAGATTACTTTCTAAATGGAGAAGACAATGAACAATATGCTCCTGTTGAGGGAATGCCAGCTTGGCAAACTTTCAACTTGAAAGGTGCTACAACCGTTGTGAAAAATCTAACTTTATATAGTGGAATTGAAAATATTCTAGATACTCAATATAGAACATTCGCATCTGGAATAAATGCTTCAGGTAGAAATATCTATATTGGAGCCAAAATTCATTTTTAGATAAATAAAATTATGACTGCCCTAAAAAGCTCAAATAGTACTATTTGAGCTTTTTTTATTCTTTAATAAATTTAGATAAGGAGTCTATATACAATTCCTCTACTTTTAACCTTGCCCAGTCGGTTTTTCTTAAAAACGTCAAGCTTGATTTTATACTTGGATTTTCGTTAAAACATTTTATTTTAACTATTTCCCCTAATGTATCAAAGCCATAATATTCGACTAATTGTTCTAAAATTGTTTTTAGAGTGATCCCGTGAAGCGGATCTTTAGATTTTTGCTTTTCCATAATGCAAATTTATATCAATTTTACAAAAAATAGTGCTGATTTATTGAATTGTTCCTACATTTGCAATCCTATGCTAAAAACAGTCAACATACTTAATAAGAGAGCTCGATTTGATTATGAAATAATCGAAAAATTCACTGCTGGAATTGTTTTGGCGGGAACCGAAATTAAATCCATTCGTTTAGGGAAGGCTAATATAACGGAGAGTTTTTGTGAATTTAGTAACAACGAACTTTTTGCTATCAATACCTATATTGAAGAGTATACTTTTGGGAATCAATTCAATCATAAAGCACGAAGTGAAAGAAAACTTCTTTTAAATAAACGCGAGCTAAAAAGCTTAGAACGAAGTGTGCAAGCCAAAGGATTAACCATTGTTCCCTTGAAGTTGTTTACAAATGAAAAGGGAATGGCTAAACTGGAGATTGGTCTTTGTAGAGGTAAGAAAACCTATGACAAAAGAGAATCTTTAAAAGAACAAGATACAAAACGCGACTTAGCCCGTATAAAAAAAGAATACAAATAAAATCAAGGTTAGGCAACTAACCTTTTTTTTATTACAAATTGATGACATTTATAGTCAAGACAAATCACAACTAATCTTTTCTAATGAAAGAAATACTTAAAAATGCTCGAGAAAATAAAGGCCTAAAAACTAGAGAAGTATCTCAGTTATTAGGAATTGATCAGGCACTTGTGAGTAAGTTCGAAAGCGGTACAAGAAAACCCACTAGAGAACAAATCATAAAACTAGCGACACTTCTTGAAATAGATTTAGAGACATTGATTGTAACTTGGTTAAAAGAAAAAATCATTAACGAAATTGGCCAAGAAGAATTTGCTTTAAAAGCCTTAAAAATTGCTGAAGAAGAAATTAAACTTTTAAGAAATTCTACAACAAATGACATTTCGGCATCATTACAAAAAATTTTAGAAGAAATAAATAATTTAAAATTCAAATTAGACCATTTTCGTCAATTTGATAATAATACTATTTCTAAAACATTTGAAATTGAATACACTTTTGAAAGCAATCGTGCAGAAGGAAATACGCTTACACTCGAAGAAACTACTTTAATTATTAATAAAGGACTTACCATACCCGGAAAAAGTATGCGGGAACATCTCGAAGCAATTAATCATCAGGAAGCGATTGTTTATATTAAGAATATGGTTAAGAAAAGCACTCCGTTAAATGAAAGGGAGTTGCTATCTATTCATAATTTAATACTAAGAGGAATTTATCCAGAAGATGCAGGTCGTTATAGAAAGCAAGATATAAGTATAGAAGGTTTCAATTACACCCCCCCGCAACATTTAAAAATAACTAAAGAAATGGGTGATTATTTTATTTGGTATGAAACCAATAAAAACAGTCTGCACCCAATTGTTTTAGCTGCCGAAATGCAGGAACGGTTAATAAAAATCCATCCTTTTTTATATGGTAATGAAAAAGCTTCCCGTATATTAAAAAACCTAATTTTATTGCAATATGGATATCCAATAACAACCATAAAAACGAGCAATGAAAACCAATACAAACAAGCTCTTGAATTAGCACTATCTAAAAACAAAGATGCTTTTGTTCTTTTTACAATCCAAATAGTAAAAGAAAGTATGCAACATTATATAAAAAATATTGCCCAATAAAAAACCCACTTAAATGTGGGTTTTTATATTAATTTTTATCTTCTAATAAAGGGACAAATCTAAATTCTCCCAATTCATGTTTTTCAAATTGCGTTTCATTTTTTCGGATCAGCAATGTCATAATTTGTACATCTTCTCCTAATGGGATAACAAGCCTACCTCCTATTTTTAATTGAGCCATTAATGGTTGCGGAATAAATGGCGCCCCAGCAGTTACAATGATACTGTCAAAAGGAGCATAACTTGGTAACCCTTTATATCCATCTCCAAAGGATAAATGTTTAGGGCGAATATTTAATTTTGGTAATAACGCAGAAGTTTGTTTGAACAACTCATTCTGACGTTCAACACTATACACTTTTGCTCCCATCATATAAAGTACAGCTGTTTGATATCCGGAACCGGTTCCAATTTCCAAAACTTTGTGGTCTTTCTTAATTTCCAATAATTGTGATTGGAAAGCAACAGTGTAGGGTTGTGAAATGGTTTGTCCTGCTCCAATAGGAAATGCTTTGTCCTGATAAGCATAATCTTCAAAACTAGAATTCAAAAACAGGTGCCTTGGTATTTTTTTTATAGCATCCAGAACATTCAAATCAGTAATTCCTTTCTTCTGCAAAGTACTTACTAATTGATTACGAAGTCCTTGATGTTTGGCTTTATCTATCAATGTTTTTAAATTTAATTTTGGTAAAAGTAGAAAAGAAATTCTAATTATAATTATCTAATTTTAATTTTTAATATCTCAAATAATTGTCCCTTAACACTGATTATTTAATCATTTTATTCCTATTTTTGTGGAAATAACATCATTATGCTGAAAATTGGAGTATTAGGTGCTGGTCATCTTGGGAAAATACATTTACGATTATTACAACAATCTGAAAAATATGAATTAGTTGGTTTTTACGACCCAAATCAAGAGAATGCTGAAAAGATTTCTAAGGAATTTGGTTATAAACACTTTAGTACAATTGCAACTCTAATTCATGCAGTTGATGTCATCGATATCGTTACTCCTACTCTTTCCCATTATAAATGTGCTAAAGTAGCCATCAAATCTGGAAAACATGTTTTTATAGAAAAACCCATTTCAAATACCGTTGAAGAAGCCGAAGAAATTATTGCTTTAGCTAATGAATATAATGTGAAAGGGCAAGTGGGCCATGTAGAACGCTTTAATCCTGCTTTCATTGCCACTAAAAACATGATTGAGAATCCTATGTTTATTGAAACGCACCGTTTGGCCGAGTTTAATCCTCGTGGTACCGATGTTCCAGTAGTATTAGACTTAATGATTCATGATATTGATGTTATATTAAGTGTAGTTAAATCTAAAGTGAAAAATATAAGTGCAAGTGGCGTTTCTGTAATTAGTGACACTCCAGATATTGCAAATGCCCGAATCGAATTTGAAAATGGATGTGTAGCTAATTTAACAGCTAGTAGAATTTCGATGAAAAATATGCGTAAGACACGTTTCTTCCAGAAAGATGCCTATATATCAGTGGATTTTTTAGAGAAAAAATGTGAAGTTGTAAAGATGAAAGATGCTCCAGAAGTTCCTGGTGATTTTGATATGATTCTACAAAACGCGGAAGGTGCTAAAAAACAAATCTATTTCTCAAATCCTGAGGTTGAACAAAACAATGCCATCTTAGAAGAATTAGAAACTTTTGCAGATGCTATAAATACAAATTCAACTCCTGTTGTTACATTAGAACAAGCAACAGAAGCTTTAAGAGTAGCTTACCAAATTATAGACTGTTTTAAAAAGTAAAACAAGCATTCGGATTTAAAAGTTAGACGAGAAAACTTTAAAATAAAAAAACAAAAAAAAATGAAAATAATAGCTGTAATAGGAGCAGGAACAATGGGTAATGGAATTGCTCACACTTTTGCTCAAAGTGGTTTTACCGTAAAATTAATTGACGTATCTGAAAAATCTTTAGATAAAGGAATGGCAACAATTGCTGCTAATCTTGACAGAATGGTTGCTAAAGGAACCATTACTCAAGAAGACAAAGCAAAAACAATCACAAATATCATCACCTACACTGACATAAAAGATGGTGTTGTAGGAGTGGATCTAGTTGTAGAAGCTGCTACAGAAAACGTGGATTTAAAACTTAATATTTTCAAACAATTAAACGAAGCCTGTTCTCACAATACAATTTTGGCAACAAATACTTCATCAATTTCAATTACTCAAATAGGGGCTGTTGTAGCACATCCTGAAAGAGTGATTGGGATGCACTTTATGAATCCTGTGCCTATTATGAAATTGGTTGAAATCATTCGTGGATACAATACGAGTGATGAAGTGACGAAAACTATTATGTCATTATCTGAAAAATTAGGAAAAACACCGGTAGAAGTAAATGACTACCCAGGTTTTGTTGCTAATAGAATTTTGATGCCAATGATAAACGAAGCTATCGAAACATTATACAATGGAGTTGCAGGAGTTTATGAAATTGACACTGTTATGAAATTAGGTATGGGACACCCTATGGGGCCTTTACAACTAGCAGATTTTATCGGTCTTGATGTATGTTTAGCCATTTTAAATGTAATGTATGACGGATTCAAAAACCCAAAATATGCCCCTTGCCCATTGTTAGTTAATATGGTTCGTGCAGGGAAACTTGGAGTGAAATCAGGCGAAGGTTTTTATGATTATAGCGAAAGCAGAAAAGCAGAAAAAGTTTCCAAACAATTTATATAAATAGTGTTCAGTGTTCAGTTTTTAGTGTTCAGTACCTGAAACTGAATACTAAAAACTGAACACTGCTTACTTTAACGATATGGCTAAAATAGTTCCTTTCAAAGCAGTACGTCCCACTAGAGATAAAGTCAGTCTGGTTAGCTGTCGTTCATTTGAAGAATACACCACTGCTGAATTAGCAGCACAATTAGACTTTAATCCTTTGTCTTTTTTACATGTTCTTAAACCTGCATATACAAATCAGGAAAAGGTTTCTTCTGAAAAAAGATACCGACAGGTTCATCAAAAATACCAAGATTTCAAGGCTGAAAATATATTGGTAAAAGATAAAATTCCAGCAATTTACATTCATAAAATTGTAACTAAAACGCAATCCTTTACAGGATTAATTGTTGGTACTAGTATTGCCGATTATTGCAATGATGTCATAAAGAAACATGAAGACACAATTGATTTCAGGGTACAGCTTCTTAAGGATTACATGAAATATTCGGAGTTCAATACGGAACCCGTATTGATGACTTATCCTGATAATAAAGATATTGAAAACTGGATCATTAATCGCACACAAAACTTAGCTGATTTTGAGTTTTCTACAACAAAAAAAGAAATTAATTATTTTTGGAAAATTGAAGACCCCAAAGAAATTAGCTGGATTCAGACAATCTTTGAAAACATAGGCGCCCTTTATATAGCTGATGGTCATCACCGTTCTGAAGCATCAAAACAATTGTTAGAAGAAAATGACAATCCAGAAAACAAAGCTAAAAATTTCTTGTTGAGCTATTTAATTCCTGAAAATAACATCAAGATTTACGAGTATAACAGACTTATAAAAGATTTAAATGGGCTTCAAAAAAATGATTTTATCCATAAATTGAATTCTGTTTTTATTATCGAAAATAAGGATCAACAGCCTTTTCAACCTTCTGAAAAACATCAATTTGGGATGTACCTTGATAATGAATTCTATAGTTTGATTTTAAGAAGCGAATTTTGTGATTTTAATACCTCTTTAGAAAGTCTAGATGCCCAAATACTCTATCAAACAGTGTTGTTTCCTCTATTGGGAATTAATGACTTACGAAATGACGAACGCATTGAGTACATTTCCGGAAAACATTCGATACTGGAATTGAAACAAACAATTGATGAAGGAGAATTTGAAGTTGGTTTTATACTATTCCCTTCCACAATAAATGAAATAAAAGCTTTGGCAGATGCTAATTTAATTATGCCTCCAAAGAGTACTTATATTGAACCAAAGTTCAGAAGCGGAATTATCGTTTACGAGCTTTAAATCAGCCTAAAAAATAAAAAATGGCAATAGCAGGAAATTTAAAAGAAATAAAATTAACTTTAACTGAGAATGTAACCCTGGTTGCCGTTTCTAAAACAAAACCTATTCCTGATTTAATGGAAGCCTATGATGCCGGTCAGCGTATTTTTGGAGAAAATAAAATCCAAGAAATGGTTGAGAAATGGGAACAAATGCCCAAAAATATCCAATGGCATATGATAGGACATGTTCAAACGAACAAGGTTAAATTTATGGCACCATTTGTGAGCTTAATTCACGGAGTGGATAGTTTGAAGCTATTACAGGAAATTAACAAACAGGCATTAAAAAACAACCGAGTAATCGATTGTTTGCTACAAATATACATTGCTGAGGAAGAATCTAAATTTGGACTTGATGAAAAAGAACTTAATGAGTTACTTGCATCAACTGAATTTCAACAATTGAAAAACATTCGAATAATAGGATTAATGGGAATGGCGACATTTACCGACAATCAAAACCAAATTAAAAAAGAATTCATGCATTTGAAATCTATTTTTGACCGTATTGAAGCGATTTATCCCGTGTCTAATTCGAAAAAAACAGAATCAAATGTTTTAAATACAAATAGTCATTTCTCTACATTATCTATGGGAATGTCTGGAGACTATAAATTAGCAATTGAATGTGGCAGTACAATGGTTCGAATAGGAAGTAGTATCTTTGGAACGAGATAGCGATTGATGATTGACGTTTGTTAATCTTAACGATAGCGAACTGGTAAAGCATTTCAGATATGAAAACTGAACTAAAAACTGAACACTTTAAACTGTAAACTGAATACTTATTTTGTACGCAATACTTGACATAGAAACCACTGGGGGTCAATTCAACGAAGAAGGAATCACTGAAATCGCCATCTATAAATTTGATGGTCACGAAGTCGTGGATCAATTTATCAGTTTAGTTAATCCCGAAATTCCAATTCAACCTTTCGTTGTAAAACTAACAGGTATTAATAATGCTATGTTAACATCTGCTCCTAAGTTTTTTGAAGTAGCTAAGCGAATTATAGAA
This sequence comes from Flavobacterium sp. K5-23, assembly GCF_023278045.1. Lineage (NCBI taxonomy): Bacteria > Pseudomonadati > Bacteroidota > Flavobacteriia > Flavobacteriales > Flavobacteriaceae > Flavobacterium > Flavobacterium sp. K5-23. Next base: position 2,461,326 of record NZ_CP056783.1, on the reverse strand, counting down.
ATGACTAATGATTGTGTACTTGTAGCACACAACGCCGATTTTGATTATAGGATTCTACGAACTGAATTTCGTCGTTTGGGTTATGATTTTTGCCAAAAAACGTTGTGTACTGTTGAATTGTCTAAAAAATTATTACCGGAACAAACATCACACAGCTTAGGAAAGTTAGTTCGCGCCTTGGGAATTCCTATGGCTGACAGACACCGTGCTAGCGGTGATGCTATGGCAACTGTAAAGCTTTTCAAAATGCTACTTGATAAAGATTTAGAAAAAGTTATTGTAACAGATCTTATTAAATCCGGAATTGAAAAGGGAATAGCACCTAAGCTAACTACCATTATCGAAAGTTTACCTTCAAGAACAGGCACATATTATATTCATAATGAAGCAGGTATAATAATATTTATAGGAAAAAGTAAAAACATAAAAAAAAGAGTCAATCAACATTTTACCGGCATTACAACTAGTGCCAAAAAAATTCAAAAAGAAGTGTTTACGGTTACCTATGAAGAAACTGGGACGGAATTGATTGCCTTTTTAAAAGAAACCGAAGAAATAAAAGTCAATAAACCTGTCTATAATAGAATGTCACGCAAGAGTAATTTTTCTTGGTCTGTTTATTCTGAAAAAGATGTCAATGGTTATATTAATTTAAAACTTCAAAAATCTGACGGTAGAAAGAAAGAAATCACGTCTTATCTAAACGCCCTGGAAGGTCAAAATGCTTTATATAGAATTACCACTGATTTTAAACTTTGCCAAAAATTAACCGGTTTATACCAGTCCAAAACACATTGTTTTCAGCATACAATCAGTGAATGTGATGGAGCATGTGTTGGAAAAATTTCTGTTACCGAATATAATTCCCGCATCCAAACTTTTATAGATAACAACGGAATCGATAATAAAAGTATGATCATTGTAGACAAAGGAAGGACCATTAATGAGCGAAGTGCGATATTAATTGAAGACGGAATCTATAAAGGCTATTGTTTTTATGATTTAAATTATCAGATTAATAATATCGAAGTACTAAAAAACATTATTATCCCAATGCCAAATAACCGTGATGCTCGAAATATTATTCAAGGACATCTTAGAAAAAACAAAGGCTTTAAGATTATAAATTTATAGAGTGATTTTAATTATATCCCTTATTTATGAACAAAATAAGATCGAAATACGACCTTTTCAAGCATAAAACATATATCATTATTTATGGTACATCTACAAAGGCAGGCCGTTTATTTGACCTTATTCTATTAGGTTTAATATTATTAAGTGTTTTTTTGGTAATGATGGAAACCGTAGAAGGTTTTGATAAAAAATACCACGCTTATTTGCTTTTTTTCGAATGGGTAATAACCGCATTTTTTACCATCGAATACATATTGAGAATCCTTACCATCAATAAACCTTTTAAATACATTTTTAGTTTCTACGGACTGATAGATCTGCTTGCCACACTACCTATGTATTTATCGTTATTTATGACAGGAACCAGTATTTTAACTATTGTTCGTTCACTGAGATTATTGCGTTTGTTTAAAATTTTAAACCACCCGCAGTTTACTAGTCAATCCGTACAACTTAGACAAGCTCTACATGCCAGTAAAGGAAAAATCATTGTATTTATCTATTTTGTACTTATCAGCACCATTATTATTGGATCGGTTATGTATGTTGTTGAAGGAAAAGAAAGCGGATTTACAAGTATTCCTGCTTCGATTTATTGGACAATTGTAACTTTGACAACAGTAGGTTACGGGGATATTTCTCCTCAAACACCTTTAGGACAGTTTATCGCTTCTTTTGTAATGATATTGGGGTATGGAATTATTGCCGTACCAACGGGAATTGTTTCAGCCGAAATCGCAAAAAGAACAATAAATAATCCTCCTATAGAATCACAAAATCCGTGTAAAGGATGCGGTACCGAAGATTATCCTGAGGATGCTAAATTTTGTCATCTGTGTGGACATACTTTAGAAAACAAATAGAATTAGAAGCTTAATCCCGCTGTACACTACAACTCCTCCTCTTTCAATTTGTATTTCTAAGACATAAAAGGAGCTTCTATTGTCGCTCTTTTACATCAAGAAATACTAACTTGCAATCGTCCGGGGTTTTCGTTTCCATCAGGGCTAAAATACAATATGAAACATCTAATTACCATTATCGGACCTACAGCAATTGGAAAAACATCCTTAAGCATTGCTGTGGCTAATCATTTTAAATGCGAGATTATCTCTTGTGACAGTCGACAATTCTTCAAGGAAATGACAATAGGAACGGCAGTTCCCAGCCGAGATGAATTAAACGCAGCACCCCATCATTTTATCCAAAACAAATCGGTATTTAAAAATTATACCGTTGGTGATTTTGAAAAAGAAGCCTTAGCAAAACTGGATGAATTATATCAATCTAACGATTACGTTGTACTCGTGGGTGGTTCAGGATTATATGTAGATGCTATTTTAAGAGGATTTGATGAATTTCCTGAAATAGATCCTGCTGTTCGCACAGCTGTAAATGATAATTATGAAAAATTAGGCATACCCTACTTACAAGAGCAATTGAAAGCACTTGATTTCGGTTATTTTGAAAAAATAACAACCGAAAATCCTCAAACATTACAAAACCCACAACGAATGATGCGTTTTGTGGAAGTATGTATAGGTACAGGATTACCCTATTCTTCTTTTTTAAACCAAAAGAAAAATGAGCGAACCTTTACTCCTATTCTTATCGGTCTTGAAGCCGAAAGAAGCATTATGTACGACCGCATCAATCAACGTGTGGATACTATGAAGAATGAAGGTTTATTAGCTGAGGCCAAAAGTGTTTATCAACATAAAGAACTGAATGCCTTGCAAACTGTGGGTTATAGGGAATTGTTTAGTTATTTTGATGGTGATTTCACATTAGAATTTGCCATAGAAGAAATTAAGAAAAACACGAGACGTTTTGCCAAAAGACAGCTTACCTGGTTCAAACGAAACGAATCTACAAAATGGTTTGATTATGAAACACCGTACCAAACTATTTTCAATTATATAAAAACTAAAATTCATAATTCATAATTATTTATATGCCAATAGCGCCAAATTTCACCTCCATATTAAGCAAAGATTGGGAAATCAACTTTACCCAATGTTCCCCTAATGGCTATTTAAAACACACCGATTTATGCAATCTTTTACAATTGACTGCAGCTGCACACTCTGATCTGGGTGGTATTAGTTTTACGGATATGCAGGAATTCAATCAAGCTTGGGTGTTAAGTAGAATGCGTGTTGAAATTACAGCATTGCCAAAATGGAGAGATATTGTTACTGTAAAAACCTGGATTAATACATTAGAAAATTCCCGTTCTGTTCGTGCCTTGGAAATGTATTTAAATGGAAAAAAAATTGTGGGTTCCGAAACTTTTTGGGCAGTCTTCAACACTGAAAAAAGACGTCCTGAAGCTTTGGCTTTGCCATACGAACATTTTGAGTTGTACCCTGAAAACAAAGCTACACTTGAAGCTTTTTCAAAAATAAACCTCAATCCCGCAAAGGAAGTTGTTTTTGAAAAAACAGTTTTCGTATCTGATTTAGATATTGTCAACCATGTCAATAACGTAAAATACCTGGAATGGTGTTTGGATTTAATTGATGAAAACATCATTGTAAAGCAAGAAATTCAAAGTTTCGAAATGAATTTTATGAAAGAGCTTTCTTTGAAGGACAAGGTTATCATTCATGAAAATACATCCGAAGAATCAGTTATTTTTAGTATTTCAAAAGAAGACAAAAACTGTTTTGCACTGCAATTGAATTTGAAATAAGTAAAAAAACAAAGGCTCCAATTTCTTGGAGCCTTATTATATTTAAACGGTTTTATTTTTAACAACCAGTCTAAATCCTTCACCGTGAATATTCAGGATTTCCACATTCTCGTCTGGCTTAAGGTATTTTCTAAGTTTAGCGATATACACATCCATACTTCTTGAAGTAAAATAGTTATCGTCTCTCCATATTTTTGTCAGAGCCAATTCTCTAGGCATTAAATCATTTTCATGAAGAATTAACATCTTTAACAATTCGTTCTCTTTTGGAGACAATTTGATAGGTTCTTCATTATTGAAAGTCAAGAATCTCAATTTTGAATTAAGGTGAAATTTACCAATATTGAATTCAAACTGAACTTGCTCTGATTTTGAATCAGATGATTTTCTTTGAATAATTGCTTTAATTTTCATCAACAATACTTCAGAGTCAAAAGGCTTGTTCAAGTAGTCATCAGCTCCTGCCTTATACCCTTTCAGCACATCTTCTTTCATCGATTTTGCTGTTAGAAAAATGATAGGCACTTCACTGTTTTTCTCTCTAATTTCCTTGGCTAAAGTGTATCCATCTTTATAAGGCATCATAACATCTAGAATACATAAATCGTAGGTTTCTTTTTTGAATTTTTCAAAACCTTCCATTCCGTTTTTAGCTAATGTTACATCAAAGTCATTCAGCATTAAATAATCTTTAAGCACTGCTCCAAAATTAAGATCATCTTCAACTAAAAGGATTCTTTTATTTATATTTTCCATAAATTAATTTATTAGTGGTATTTTTATTATAAAGGTACTTCCTTTCCCTTTTTCACTTTCTACATATACTTGACCATGATGGTCTTCAACAATTCTTTTTACGTACGCTAATCCTAAACCATGTCCTTTAACATTGTGAAGGTCACCGGTATGTTCTCTATAAAATTTTTCAAACACTCTTTTTTGAGCCACTTTACTCATTCCTGAACCCTTGTCGACCACTTTGATGAGAATCATATCTTTTACATTCTCAGTATAAACATCAATTTCAGGAATATCCGGAGAATATTTAATGGCATTTTCTAAAACATTCACAATCACATTTGTAAAGTGAACTTCGTTTATTAATACACTGGTTCTATTGGCATTAAAATGACTTGTAATAGTACCTTCTCTGTCTTCTAAAATAAGATTAACATGCTCAATAGCATCATTAATTACCTCTTCAACATTGCTAGATTCCTTTTCTATATCTAACTCTTTTTTCTCGAGTTTAGAAATTCGCAACACATTTTCTACCTGGGCATGCATCCGTTTATTCTCGTCCCGTATCATTTGCAGGTATTTAAAAACCTTTTCTTTGTCATCAATAATTTTTGGGTTTTTTATAGCATCCAATGCTAAATTAATAGTAGCAATAGGCGTTTTAAACTCATGAGTCATATTATTAATGAAATCCGTTTTAATCTCTGATATATGACGTTGACGTATCAATTGATTCAAAGCACTAGAATAGGCAATCAAAATAATTAAAGTAAAAACTATTGAAAGTATCGTAATACTAACCAGTTCAGACAATAAAAATTTCTTTTTATGTGGAAATGTAACTAATAATTCATATTTGTTATTCCCTTCATTATCAGCAAATATCGGAATCGAGTATGTGTTTTCTTTGTCATATTTAAATCCGTTTGACTTAATTTTTGTAGATAAACCATTTCCATAGATACCAAACTCAAATTTTGTCTTTACGCCATAGCTTTCTAATTCGCTTTTTAATAATTTTTGTAAATCTTCATTTGAAACCCGCTCATCCAAAGGAGTCGCCGAAGCAAGGTCTTTGTATGAGATTTCCATTTGCGCTTTATCTAAAACCTCCAAATTTCCTGATTTTTCAATCGTTACATCCGGTAATAAGCTTTGCTGCATATTGGATTTATCAATAGCATTATTGTTATAAATTTCAGTGGTACGTCTTGAACTGAAATTTTTAAACCTGTCATTGTTAAATTTTTTGTTAAACGATGATGATGAAATACTGTAATCCTCAGCAATTATACTATTAGAATACACAATCGTTTTATTGGTTTTGGTATTCCTTTGAACATAATAAAACTCCAGTAAATCCTCTTTTTTAGGGATTTTCCCAGTACTGTCTTTTATTTGATTGTACTTATTAAAAAAACTATAAAACTCCTTTTTTTGAAGTTTATCAGCTACATTACCTATAACTTGTTTAACGTGAAATTTAAATTGCTCGTCATTATTTTTAAATGAAGTATTGAACCAATACACTTGAACCAGAATTATCCCTATCAGGGACAAACTCATTAACAAAACCAAAAGCCTAAAAAAAAGTTTATTCATCAGCACAAATTTAACATTTTAACAATATAAATGACAATACATTAACCAAACATTAACATTCAACTTTCAACTTGTTTAATCTCTAAAATTTTAAGAATTTTAACAACTTCTTCTTTTGTAATTCCTGGATTTATGTTATTTATGACAAAATCACTTTTAGTAATGCGTTGTTCATCATCCCATTGTGCATTAACCCTTTTTAAGACAAGTTCTCTAGTTGTATTGTCTCTTTGCATTACACGCTGTATTCTTAGCTCTACGGGAGCCGTAACTGTAATAATATAATCGCAATTTTTAAAACCACCGCTTTCAAATAATATTGCAGCTTCATATATTATAAAAGGGGTATCTTTATGTTTAGTCAACCATTTTTCAAAATGTTCTTTAACAGCAGGATGCACAATGGAATTTAAAAGTGCTAATTTTTCAGGATTGTTAAAGACGATTCCTGCCAGCTTTTCCCTATTTAAAACGTCATTATCAAAAACAACAACTCCAAATACATTTTTAATTGCATTCTTGACTGCTTCCGTTTGCATAATTTTTCTAGCTTGATCATCTGCAATATACACAGGTACCCCTAAAGATAGAAAATGATTAGCAACAGTAGTTTTACCGCTTCCAATACCACCCGTTAAACCTATTATTTTTGTCATATTATTTTTTGAAAAACAATTCAGGAAAAGCTATTTCTGGCTTCTGTTTTTGAATAATAATTTTTATGTATGATTCCATAAAACCAATGCCATATCCATAAAATTGTTTCCAAACCGCAATTACAGACAAATACCCAATTTTAACACTTTTATTTTGATATGTGGACACCAAAAACAATACCAAGAAATAAACAAAATACAATTTAAGTAATAAATCATATGTTAAAATTAACAGAAGCACCGCTATAGCAAATCCTATAATAAAAAACGACGGAAAGAAAAATGTAAGCTTGTTGTATTCTGGGTACCAACTATTCAAAATTGGTCTTGCTTTCCCAAACTTATTTACCTGAACGGAAAATTTATCCCAATCAATACGTCTTTTATGATACACATAAGCATTAGAAAACAATCTAGTTTCAAAACCTAAATTCCACAAACGTATCGACAAATCCGGATCTTCTCCAGGATGAATATTTCCAAAACCATTTGAGGCTATAAAAGCTTCTCTAGACAATCCCATATTGAAACTTCTGGGCTGAAACTTACCTATTTTTTCTGAACCTCCTCTAATACCTCCAGTTGTAAGAAAAGAAGTCATGGCAAAATTAATTGCTTTTTGTATATCCGAAAAACTGTCTAAAGCCTTATCAGGACCCCCAAAACAATCTACATAATCCAATTTTAAAGCTTTGTCAACTTCAGTTAAATAAGAATCAGGAATAATACAATCCGAATCAAAGATGATAAAATAATCACCTTTGGCCTTCTTCATTCCGTAATTTCTCGAATCACCAGGACCCGAATTTTCCTTGAAATAATAGGAAATATCTAATTTATCTTGGTATTTGTTTACCACATCTTCACATTTTAGAGAAGATCCGTCTTCGACAATTACAATTTCAAATTTTTCATTATAATCGGATTTCGACAAACTATCCAAAAGTTCATCTACTTCATCAGGACGATTGTAAACGGGTATAATTAAAGAAAACAACATATTTTTGAAAGTGGTATTAATTATATAATAACAAGATTTTAATTAACAAAGATATACTATATCGCTAAAAAAAACACCAATATAAATTGATGTTTCTTAGTATTCCTTAATATATTTTCTTGATTATTCAAACATTTCCATCACACCTTGACTGACTCCCATATTAGAAAATCCACCGTCATGCAACAAATTTTGAAGCGTCACTTTTCTGGTCAAATCAGAGAATAAAGTCACGGTGTAATTAGCGCAATCTAAAGCAGATGCATTTCCTAAAGGAGACATTTTTTCAGAAAAGGCAATAAAACCGCCAAACCCTTTAACTCCCTTACCAGCTCTTGTATCTGTTGGAGATTGCGAAATTGTATTTACTCTTACCTTTTTATCTCTTCCAAAGAAATACCCAAAACTACGGGCAATTGACTCTAAGTAGGCTTTATTATCAGCCATGTCATTATAATCTGGAAATACGCGTTGCGCAGCCATATAAGACAAAGCCACGATACTTCCCCATTCATTCATCGCGTCTTTTTTATACAATACTTGCATTACTTTATGAAATGAAAGGGCGGATACGTTCCATCCTTTCTCCGTATAATCATAGTTTTGGTTTGTATAATGATTTCCTTTTCTAACATTTACGGACATTCCGATGGAATGCAAAACAAAATCAATTTTACCTCCAAGAATCTCCACTGCCTGATCAACTAAAAGCTCTAAATCAGCAACCGAAGTAGCATCAGCAGGAATGATTTGTGAATTTGTCTTTTTGGCAAGAACATCAATATCTCCTAATCGCATAGCCGCTGGAGCATTCGACAATACAAAAACGCCACCTTCTTCATGAACTCGTTCGGCAGTTTTCCAAGCAATAGAATTTTCATCTAAGGCACCAAATATGATTCCTCTTTTACCTTTTAATAAGTTATACATAATAAATGAAATTAATTTTTACTCATTTTTATAAAAAACTAATGCACCTTAATTTCTAAAGGAATAAACCATTATGAAATTAAGATGCATTACTAAAACTAAATATTAATCTTAGCCTTATATGATTATGCGATACTCTCTACATTTACCATTTCGTCAGTGTCAGCTTTGTAATCAACTCCATCAAATCCAAAACCAAAAAGATTATGGAAATCACTTCTATATCCTTCTAAATCTCCTAATTCGGCTAAATTTTCAGTAGTAGCTTCTAGCCATAATTTGCCGATTTTTTCTTGAACATCAGCACGCATCTCTAAATCGTCGATACGAATTCTTCCTTTCTCATCCGTAGGAACTGCAGCACCAGAGAAAAGTCTGTCTTGATACAAACGTTGAATTTGCTCAATACATCCTTCGTGAATTCCTTCTTCTTTCATTATTTTATACAATAAAGAAATATACAATGGAATAACTGGAATTGCTGAACTTGCTTGTGTAACCAAAGCTTTATTTACAGAAACATACGCTTTACCCTGAATATCAGCTAAGCTGTCAGTGATAGAAAAAGCAGTAGCTTCAAGATGGTCTTTGGCACGACCGATAGTTCCTTTTCTATAAACAGCCTCAGTTAATGATGGCCCAATATAAGAATAAGCAACAGTCGTTGCTCCAGGAGCTAATAGATTTTCAGCTTTCAAAGCATCTATCCACATAGCCCAGTCTTCACCACCCATTACTGCAACTGTATTTTCAATATCATCACCACCACAAGGCTCGATAGAAATTTCAGAAACTTTTCCAGTGTGAAAATCAACTGTTTTATTAGTAAAAGTACTTCCAATAGGTTTCAATACTGAACGGTGCAATACACCTGTTGTAGGATGCATACGAACAGGAGAAGCCAAACTGTAGATAACCATATCCACCTGACCTAAATCAGCTTTTATAAGGTCTAATGTTTGTTGTTTTACTTCATTCGAAAATGCATCTCCATTTACACTTTTTGCATATAATCCTGCATTTTTCGCTTCTTTTTCAAAAGCGGCAGAATTGTACCAACCCGGAGAAGCTGTCTTTCCAGCTGTAGGGGGTTTTTCAAAAAATACACCAATAGTTGCTGCATCTGATCCAAAAGCACTTGATATTCTTGAAGCCAAACCAAAACCGGTTGACGCACCAATAACTAATACTTTTTTGGCTCCATTGATAGCGCCTTTTGATTTTACATATTCGATTTGATTCTTAACATTTTGCTCGCATCCTGTTGGGTGTGATGTCAAACAAATAAATCCTCTCATTCTAGGTTCTATGATCATAATTTTGAAAATATTATTTTTTATTTTTATCTAAAAGAAGTCAACTGAAACAATGTTTTTAATACGTAAAAAGCATCAATTTAATCGACAAATATAAGGCATTTTTTTAGTTCAGCAAGGCTTTTGCGTGATTTAAGGCTGAATCCGAAACAATAGTTCCGGATAACATTTGGGCAATTTCCACAACTCGTTCCTCCTCTGAAAGTAACTTTAATTCAGATTGAGTATCTTCATTAACAGTGGATTTAGACACTTTAAAATGAGCATTCCCTTTGGCTGCGATTTGGGGTAAATGAGTAATGGCAAAAATTTGCATATTGCGACTCATTTCTTTCATTATTTCACCCATTTTATTAGCAATTTCGCCGGAAACCCCTGTGTCAATTTCGTCAAAAATCAATGTTGGTAATTTTGAATATTGCGCTAAAATAGCTTTAACGGCAAGCATAATTCTAGACATCTCTCCTCCTGAAGCCACTTTCTTCAGTATTCCGAAATCAGTCCCTTTATTGGCCGAAAACAAAAACTGAAGTTCATCTTTACCATTTGCAAAATAAGATGAAGTTTCATTTATAGCAATCTTAAAACGCGCATTAGGCATTCCTAATGTATCTAAAATACTGATTAATTGATTAGATAAAACCGGAATAGAAACCTCACGATTTTTATGAATTTCCTCAGAAATCAAGTCTAAAGCAGTCCCTTTTTGTACTATTGAAAACGTCAGTTCCTTAATTTCCCCTTCAATATTCCCTAATTCCAAAACAGAATTTTCAAGATTAGTTTGGATTTCGATCAATTCATCTACTGTAGAAACCTGATGTTTCTTTTGTAAATTATAAATTAACTGTAGTTTCTGGCTGATTAGTTCTAATTGTTCGGGATCATTAACCAACTTTTCAGAACAACGGTTTAACTCCTCAGAAATATCATCTAGCTCAATTTTCAAGCTTGTTGTTCTTTCCAACAAGGATTGATAATCTGGTGAAAAAGCGGCGATTTTTTGTAAAGAGACTTTAATCTCATTCAAATTATACAGAACTCCAATTTGCTCTTCATTGGCAATAGCCAAAGATTTATCAATGGATTCTTTTATTATTTCAACATTATTTAACTTTTCAAAATCAGATTCAAGCAATTCCTGTTCCCCTGATTTTAATTGAGCCGAAACTAATTCATCAAGTAAAAAAGTATTGTATTCCTGCTCTTTTGCAGAATCACTTTGTTTTTTAAGAAGCGAATTCAATTTGGTTTTATCAGACTTATAGCTTTTTAATAGCGCCTGGAAATCTAAAATGGCAGATTGATTATTTGCAATTGCATCTATAATTTCAAACTGTACATTTTCATCAGAAAGCTCCTGAGTTTGATGTTGCGAATGAATATCTATTAAATGGACTCCTAATTCCTGAAGTTCCTGAAGATTAACAGGACTGTCATTTATAAAAGCCCTAGACTTACCCGAAGGTAAAATTTCACGCCTGATGATAGTATCATTTTCATAATCTAAATCATTGGCTTCAAAAAAAGGAAGTAAATTGTATTTTGAGATTTCAAAATTAGCTTCGATAACACATTTCTCCTCTTTATTTTTTAAAGAAGATAAGTCGGCTCTTTTTCCTAAAACCAAACCTAAAGCTCCCAAAATTATTGATTTTCCCGCACCAGTTTCTCCGGTAATAATTGAAAATCCATTTGAAAAATCGATACTCAATTTTTCTATAAGAGCATAGTTTTTTATTGAAAGTGAACTTATCATTTATATAATATTTGAAATGAGGAAAAGAATGTAATAATCTAAAAATACTAAATATTTAGTATTTTATCGTTATCCATTTACTAGAATTTAAAGGGGAAGTTTTACTTAGACTTTCTACTAGATCACTAATAGTAATACTAGGCCCTCCCGTGAATATAGAAACAATTTCATCTGATTTAGCATCAAAAAATACACGAGTTAAAAAAGCATTAGGTCTAGAAGCATTTAGTTTACCTAAATTCAATAATGCCGTTTTAATTTTTTCCTTAGCGGATTTTAAATCTTTCGACATTAAATCTAAACCAGTATGGTAATTATATATAGCTTGCCTAATTTCGGAAAATTTTGGTGACAATAAATCGTTAATTAAAAAGAAACGATTTTGATTTCCATCAATCTGACTCCAACCTTTATAACTTCCCTGTTGGGCTACATTCGCAATGTTTTGTGCTGTTTCTAAATAAGTGTTACCTGATTTTAAAACAAAACTATCATTATCCATTCCTAAAATCACATAACTATAAAAAGCTATTACAGAAACTAGATTAGAATCGAATGCAGTAGGATTAAAAGTCAAATTCTCGAATTCCGAATAATTAAAACTAAAGTCTTTATCATTATAGTTTAATACCGGAGATGAATAAGAGGAATTATAAATAGGTCTTGAAGACTGCACTTGTAAAGTAGCAACAAATTGATCAGCGTTATTAGATGAAATAGTAATGAACATAGAGCAATTAATTTTCTCTTGTTGTTTAAATGCCTGTCCAGTCCAGTCCGTCTTATTTACAAATTCAGTTAATGCCGTTTCAAGGGTTTTGAAAACCTGTTGATTCGAATTACTTAGTTTTTGTGAATTTACAGTAACGGTACAATTTAGTTGTTGCGCTTGAGAAAGCCCAAAAGTAAACAGCAATAAAAACGTAAATATCTTATTCATAAAAATGCGCTATTACTTTGTTTAAAATATCATCGGCTACAGCTTCTTTCAATTTTAGCTCCATTGGCTCCATATTGAAGTTCTTATCGATAAAAGTAATCTTATTGGTTTTTTTACCAAAACCTGCTCCCGAATCCTGTAATGAATTGAGAACTATCAAATCTAAGTTTTTTTTCTGGATTTTAAGCTTTGCATTTTCAATTTCATTTTCCGTTTCTAGCGCAAACCCTATTAAAAACTGATTTTTTTTGATTTGTCCTAAAGAAGCTAAAATATCTTTTGTTCTTTCTAATTCAATATTAAAACTATCCTCGTTTTTTTTAATTTTTTGAGTAGCTACATGTTTAGGCCTGTAATCGGCAACTGCTGCTGCAGCTATAGCGACATCTACTTTATCAAAATATTCGTGACAAGCTTCATACATATCCTGAGCCGAAACCACATTAATCACTTGTATTAAAGAATGATTTACTTTAAAATTTGTTGGTCCTGAAACTAATATTACGGAAGCACCTAAATTAGCAGCACTTTTTGCAATATCAAAACCCATTTTTCCAGAGGAATGATTTCCTATAAAACGTACTGGATCTATAGCTTCGTATGTGGGACCAGCCGTAATTAGTATTTTTTTTCCTTTTAAAGGTAATTTGCTTTCTAAATCGGCTTCAATAAAAGCAACGATGTTTTCCGGTTCAGCCATTCTACCTTCACCTGAAAGACCACTAGCAAGCTCACCGCTTTCGGCAGGAATTATTGTATTCCCAAATTGCTGAAGCGCGTTAAAACTTAAAATTGTAGAAGGATGTTTGTACATATCCAAATCCATTGCCGGAGCAAAATACACGGGACATTTAGCAGACAAATAAGTTGCTACCAAAAGATTGTCGCAAGTACCATTGGCCATTTTTGACATGGTATTTGCCGTAGCCGGGGCAACTAGCATTAAATCAGCCCAAAGACCTAATTCAACGTGGTTATTCCACTGCTCATTCTCTCCATCTTCATTAAAAAAAGAAGAATGCACCGCGTTTTTGGAAAGGGTGGATAATGTAAGAGGGGTTACAAAATCCTTAGAAGCAGGTGTCATTATCACTTGGACATGTGCACCTGCTTTTATAAAAAGTCGTACTAATGCAGCCGTTTTATAGGCGGCAATCCCACCGGAAACCCCAAGTAAAATTTTCTTACCGCTTAAAACTGACATCGTAGTATTATTTATTTGAATCTCTATGGTAAATTTTACCGTCTAACCATTCTTGAACTGCTAAAGCGTGAGGCTTAGGCAATTTTTCATAGAATTTTGAAACTTCAATTTGTTCTTTATTTTCAAAAACTTCTTCAAGACTGTCATTATATGTAGCAAATTCTTCTAATTTTTCAGTCAATTCTTTTTTGATTTCAGAATTGATTTGATTTGCTCTTTTAGCCATAATGGTTATCGCTTCATACACATTACCAGTAGGTTCTTCAATAACTGTTTTATTGTAAGTTATTGTGTTTACTGGAGCATTCGTCTTTTTTAAATCCATGACTTTATTTATTTAGTAATTTTTTGTAGATCATTTTCAATTCGAACCAACATTTGGCTCGCTTTTTCTTTGTATTGGGAATTCTCATTAAATTTTATTAAATTCGAATGTGCTGATTTAGCGACAATCAATCTTTCTTCAATTTTTGAAGGAATACTGTTGATTGCCAGTTTATAAGCTGAATCTAATTTATAATATAAAGCGTCTTCTTTGAAAGGTGTTCCAGGATAGTCAGCAATAAAATTATCAAAAGCAACTAATGCCGATTTATAATCTGATATGGTATTGTATCCCTTTGCATTTTCATACACTTTTTTCTCTAATTTCTCACGTAGCGTTTTTACTGACTCATTCGCTTCTTTTAAATACTCTGAATTAGGATATTTATCAATAAAAATTTGTAATTTATCAATCGCTTTGTGCGTGTCTGTTTGATCTAAACTGTATTCTGGAGATAACATGGAGTAACTTTTGGCACCTAAATAAGATGCTTCCTGTATCTTTTCGCTTTTTGGGTAACCGGAAGCAAAACTCTCAAACTGGTATCCTGATAAAGTATACTGTTTTGTATTATAGTAAGACTGTGCAAACATGTAAAATAATTTTTCAGCCTGAGGTTTACCTCTATAACTTGGTGCAATTTGTTCAAAAAGACGAATCGCTTTTGAATATTTCCCTGCCTCGTATAATGTAGTTGCTGTTGCAAATTTAACGGCAACATCGTCGTTCTTAATTGCTTTTTGGTATTCATTACAAGAACAAAAAAGGGCAACAACAAACAATAGAGATATTATTTTTTTCATTTTTTTCTTTTTTTATGATTAATTGCTTACTAAATAGCAACAAAAAATCATACCGAAGTTTCGGTGACAAATTTAGTCATTAATTTAGCTACTACAAAATATTTATTTGCTTAAAAAAAAGCAGTGTTTTTGATGCTTATTTATATATTTTCTCAACGAATTCACTTAATCTATTGGCCAAAGATTCATCTACTTTTACCAAAGGCAAACGCACTGTGTTTTCCGCTATACCCAATGCCTGAAACAACTGTTTGATTCCTGCAGGATTCCCCTGCTCAAAAATCATGTCAATGCTATCAGCTAAAAGATAGTGAATTTTATAGGCATCAACCACCTTGTGATTTAATCCTAAACGAATCATTTCAGAAAATTCTTTTGGAAATCCCTGTCCAATTACGGAAATAACACCCGAACCACCTGCTAAAACCATTGGTAAAGCAATCATATCATCCCCTGAAATTACAAGAAAATCTTTTGGTTTGTCTTTTATAATTTGCATTGCTTGTACAATGTCACCGGCAGCTTCTTTTATAGCAACAATATTCTTGAAATCATTAGCTAGGCGCAAAACGGTTGCAGGCAACATATTACTCGCTGTTCTACCAGGCACATTGTATATTATAACTGGAATTGGAGAAGCTTCGGATACCGCTTTAAAATGTTGATAAATCCCTTCCTGTGTTGGTTTATTATAATATGGCGAAACTGAAAGAATTGCTTCAAATGCAGATAAATCCCTTGTTTTAAGTTCTTCAACTACTTTCATTGTGTTATTACCACCTACCCCAAGTACTAAAGGCAATCTCCCTTTGTTACTATCTACAACCGTCTTTATCACTAATTCTTTTTCTGCTTGTGATAAAGTGGCGTTTTCTGCCGTTGTACCTAATATTACCAAATATTCAATTCCACCATCTACTGAAAAATTAACAATTCTTGTCAATGCCTCAGTATCTATTGAAAAATCTTCTTTAAATGGAGTTACAAGGGCAACACCAGTTCCTATTAATGATTGCATAATAAATTTATATTTTGTTTAATATTTTTAAATACTTAAATAATTCATGAACGAAAACTTTGTAATTCCCAACATTCGTATCGATTACCAAATGATTTAATCTCTTGTCTATAGATGAAAATCCAATTTTAAATTTTGCTTTGGAATTATTAGTGACTAGCAACAAAATTGCTTTTTCAACATCATAATAACTAATCAATAAATCAAAATTCTCATTGATAAAACTATTTATTGCCACATTTGTAATTTCAGCTCTCCAATTTAGATGTGCCAAGCCAAAAGTAGGCTGGGAATAAATCCTGTTTTTTTTAAACTTATCACTGTAAACTATAACTTTTATATTGCTCTCTAAAAAACCAGATTTAATTAACTCTTGCACTAAAGCTTCTTTTTCTTTAAATAAACTTTCATCAATAAGAACACCTATAGTTTCAACAGGCCCCGAAAGACCGTTGTTAGCTACATTATGCAAACGGTTTTTTAAAGATCTCTTTACAGAAATATTTTTTAAATAATTTAAAAACATAGCTATTTAATTGTTTGCAAAATTAGATATTTAGGTTGCATTTAAAATGGTAAATCTAAAAAAGTAAAAGGGATTTTTTAAACTATTTGTTATATCCTTAACATTTATTTGTGTTTTCAAACTTACTAAAGATCATTAACAATATAAATAACAACGACATAGCTTTTATTAGAAAACAAAAGTTAAAATCAATTGACGAATAATTCCTTAGAACCTGCATTTTTATTTTCAAATTCCATAACAAATCGATAAAAAGTGTAATATACCATCGTATTTAAAATCATTGCTAAAGGCCTAAAAACTATAAGAGATAAATGATTGAGATACACTTTTTCCACAAATACAACAAAATAAACAGATACAGATAATAAACCAAATATCAAAATCCATGAGTTATATAGACTTCCCTTCATCATATAAAAAGACAGAATCATGCCACCGAGAATAGACATTAAAATGTTTTGAAGAACTAACACAACCAAGCTATCTTTAGGTAATTCGCCTGAAATACTCAATAAATAAAAGAAAAAAAACAAAAAGGGAATAACCCCAATTAACACTGGGAAATAATCCCTGAGCTTACTTAGTCTTATAATATAGAGAATCATCAAAACACGATGAAACAGATAAGCAACAGCGCCTATGTAAAGCATACCTTCTGTATTGGGAATAAAAAAAACATTTGTAATTAACAAAAAGAAAATAATTCCAAAAAAAATATAACTTCTCTCTTTTGAATTCTTCCAATAAAGAATCACTAATGGTACAAACATTAATGGTTTAAAAATAAAAAGAATAGGTTTACAGAAATAATATTCTGCAATTACTTCCACAAAAGCAAATACAAAATAACAGGTAGTCAACCATTTTCCCAAAACATTTTCGCTTTTCAAAATATTCATTTGAGCGTATATTTAGTTTTCATAAATAAGTTCCATAAATTCAGTTTCAGAAATAATAGGGATATTTAGTTTTTTTGCTTTTTCTAATTTTGCAGGACCCATATTTTCTCCGGCTACAACATAATCCGTTTTAGCAGAAATAGAACTCCCCACTTTCCCACCATTATCTTCGATTGCTTTTTTTAAATCATCTCTTGAATACTGCTCAAAAACACCTGAAACAACGAGGGTCTTCCCTAAAAGTTTATCAGTGGCATTCAAATTAATTACTTCAACAACTTCAAACTGTAGTCCGTAACCTTTTAACCTTTCTATAATTATTCTGTTTTCAATATTTTCGAAAAATTCGATTAAGCTTTGGGCTATCCTCTCTCCTATTTCGTCAACTAATACTAAATCCATAAAAGTAGCCTTACTTAATGCATCAATATTTTTGTAATGCTTGGCTAATTTTTTAGCAACTGTTTCCCCTACAAAACGAATTCCAAGGGCATACAATACACGTTCGAAAGGAATGTTTTTAGAAACTTCGACACCATTGACTAAATTTTCGGCTGATTTTTGCGCCATTCTTTCTAAAGGAAGAATTTGTTCAACTCTTAAATCATACAAATCAGCATAGTTTTGAACCAATCCGTTATTATAAAGCAAGGCAACAGTTTCCCCGCCAAGGCCTTCTATATCCATTGCTTTACGCGAGATATAATGTTGAATCCTACCAATAATTTGTGGAGGACAGCCGTAAAAATTAGGGCAATAATGATTCGCTTCCCCTTCATTGCGTATTAATTCCGACTGGCATTCTGGACAATGCGTAATATATATGGTTTTTTGTGAATTCTCAGGGCGTTTAGTTAAATCTACAGCAATAATTTTGGGTATAATTTCACCTCCTTTTTCTACAAAAACTTCATCACCTACTCGGATATCTAATTTCTCAATTTGGTCTGCATTATGCAAAGACGCTCTTTTAACAATGGTTCCTGCTAATTGAACTGGTTCCAAATTAGCTACTGGAGTAATAGCACCCGTTCTTCCTACTTGATAAGAAATGGAATTAAGTTTTGTAGAAACTTGTTCTGATTTGAATTTATAAGCAATTGCCCATCGAGGTGATTTAGCGGTATATCCCAATTCATCTTGATACTGTAGCTGATTTACTTTTACAACAACACCATCGGTTTCATAAGGAAGTGTATGACGATGTACATCCCAATAATCAACAAACTCAAAAACTTCTTGCATATTATTAGCAAGTTTAGCCTCTTTAGGAACTTTAAAACCCCATTTCCGTGCATTATCCAAACCTTCAAACTGGGAATTAAAAGGCAAATTAGTACCTACTAGAAAATACAATAAACAATCTAAAGGTCTCTTGGAAACCTCCGCGCTGTTTTGTAATTTCAAACTTCCAGAAGCTGTATTTCTTGGATTAGAATAAGGAGTTTCCCCTATTTCAATTAATTCTTGATTCATTTTTTCGAATCCAGCGAAAGGCAAAATAATTTCACCGCGCACATCAAATTTTTCAGGAAAGTTTCCCTTAAGCTTTAATGGAATGGATCTAATTGTTTTTACATTATTAGTTACATCATCACCCTGAAAACCATCTCCTCTAGTAAGGGCACGTTTTAGCTCCCCATTTTCATAGGTTATGCTAATTGATGCTCCATCGTATTTTAATTCACAGGTATATTCTAAGGGAACATCTCCCAGTACTTTTTGAATTTTTATTTCCCAATCTAGCAAATCCACTTTAGAGTAGGAATTATCCAATGAATACATTCGGTATTCATGAGGAATAGTTTGAAAATTTTTAGTAATAGTACCTCCAACACGCTGTGAAGGAGAATTAGCGTCAAAATATTCAGGATGCTTATATTCCAAACCTTGAAGCTCCTTCAATTTCATATCAAACTCATAATCAGATATCGTAGGATTATCTAAGACGTAATAATTATAATTATGAAGATTAAGTTCTTCTCTTAAGTTTTGGATGGTTTGTTTAATATCCATAGAAAATAAAAATTGGCTATTTTAGTACTTGAATTTCGCGTACTAAAATAACCAATTTTTAAGAAAGATCATTAAATTTAAGCTTCAATAATTGAATTTATTTGTTTGAATAATTGACCATCACTTAAAAAAGCGCCTTGTTGAATTAATGCAAAAAGAGAACTATTGCGTTCTTCAGTAAATTCCTTTTTTCCAACTTTCATTTCAATGGTATCTGTGAACATATTATCACTCAACCATTGCAATCCATCCTTAGACAAAAAGTCAACATCAGTGTCTAAAGATTTAAGAACAATTGATTGAACATGTGTATCAAAACTTTGAAACAAAAATATATGGTTCTTAGAAAAATGTTCTAAATATTCGGTTTTTGTTAAAACACCTTCCCAAATCAAATCTGAAAAAACATCTAATTCTTGTTCAGCAACTTCAGGTTTCTCTGCTTTAATTTTATCCCATTCCCCTTTATCAATAGCCTGAGTAGCTAAAAAGTTACTGAATTCCTGATTCAATTCCTCAAACTGTTCTTTTGTTAATCTTGAGTATTTCATTATAATTTGTTGATTAATGCTTATTTCATCTATCACCTGATATTATCCATTTGAATAATAAAAGATTTAGAAGCCGCTAATTTAAAAAAATTTAACCAAAAAAAAGCCTTCTTTTTCAAGAAGGCTTTCCCTATTGTATTTTATGATTAGAAAATATATCTAATTCCAAATTGCGCTTGCCATCTTGACAATAAACTAGCGTCATAATTAAAGGTCTTAGTCTGCGTACCGTTAAATGTATATGTTGGTATATTTGTATTTGGATCAACAGAAACACCTATTGGCTGTACATTTGTAGGTACTTGCACTATACCCCAGTCAGAGTTAAGTAAGTTTCCTAAGTTTAACACATCAATACTGAATTGAATAGTATTCTTTTTCTCAGAAGATGAAGATATTTTAAAGTTATAATCTTGCATAAATTTAAAATCCCATTTTCCTCTCCAAGGAGATAAAGCTCCGTAACGCTCAGCATACTGTCCTCTTCTTCCACTTAAATAATCATCTTGACTAATGAATTTATCATAAGCAACACCTTGACTTGGACCTCCAGTAAATGTCATTCCAGCAATTTGTGCAGTTGTTGGAACATAAATTAAGTCATTTGTTCCAGAACCATCATTATTGATGTCTCCACCATAAATATAATTAAAACGACCTCCTTGAGCATATTCAAAGAATGTAGAAACTGTAGTCGCCCATTTATCATTAGTACCGTATTTCCATTTTTTAGAAGCAATACCAATAAAACGGTTTCTGTCTCCATATTTAGAATTAGACAATACTGCATTATTTACATTTCCAACAGCTGGATTAAAAGCAAAAGCATCACCAGTAATTTCAGCTTCAATAGAATTCACATCTTTTGCAACTAAAAAGTTATAAGCTAAACTAGCATACAAACCATTATCAAAGTTCTTTTGAACTTTAACAGAAGTATTGAAAACACTTCCTTTATTAGAATTTGTCATTACATAAGCACTGTTTGTTCCTTTATCAGAAGCTCTGTAAATAGCTCTTGAATCAGATCCAACCAAAGTACTTGTTGGAACTCTTAATCCCCAGTTTTGAACGTGAACTCCGTTAATATCTTTATTGTATGATAAGTCAAGAGTAACAATATAGTTATCAGCCAACTTTTTATCCAATCCTAAACTTGTTCTCCAAACTTGTGGCCATTTGAAATCTTTATCCATAATTTGGAAAAAACCATCATCTGAACCACTTACCTGATTACCTAACCATACAAATGGTAGTTTCCCAGTAAAGATACCTGTACCACCACGTACTTGTAAAGTTCTATCCCCTTTAACATCCCAATTGAATCCTAATCTTGGAGACCATAGAATACTTTTACTTGGTAAAGTTGTAGAAATTAATTTAACCGCAGCATTAGTTTCAGGATCAAAATAGTCTTTTAGATTGTCTCTTGAAGCACCATTATCTGTATTGATATACTTTTGGATTAAATCAGCTGTATCAAAATACAACGGCTTATCAGCTCTTAAACCTAAAGATAATTTAAAATCTTCTGTGATATTCCAATCGTCTTGAACATAAAATGCTAATTGTCCAACATTTAATTCAGCTAATTTAAAACCTTTATCCTCACCAACTCCAAAAGAATTTAATGAATTAGACTGGTTTTGAGCATAAATAAGATTTTGTTTAATAAAACTTGTAGCTAAAGGAGCTGCAGCATCTAATAAAAATTCATTAACACTTGAATAAGGGCTGAATAAACCTTTATAATTTCCTAAAGTTCCGAAAGTTCCGAAATTTTCAAAAGCTGTTAAGTTAAATGAATTCTTAAATTGATATTTCTCAAATGAAGTACCAAAAGTAAAAGTATGATCTCCGGTAACATAATTCAAATTATTTGTAATTTGAAGAACCTTTTGATCTAATGTATTGTTAATAGAAAATGGTTCGTGTCCTGCAATTATATAATTAGAACCTGATCCATCCTGAATATTAATAATTGGAGCTGGAGTTGAGAAAGGTCTTCTATAGTCATTAAAATGAGTATAACCTGCTTGTAATTTATTCGAAACAGTTTCACTGAATTTCGAATTTAATTCAACTAAAAATGAATCTAATTCATTGTTTATTTGATATCCCGATTTTTCAAATTGAAGAATAGAAGAATTTGGCCCTCTAAACCCTAAAGCTGTTGGGTGAGCAGGTTTGTCTTTAGATGCATTCAAGAAATTATAAATAACTGCTAGTTTATGATCATCATTAATATTCCAGTCAATCTTAATAACTCCTTTATTAGAATCAGAGTTATGAGTAAAACCTTGGTAAGCACCTGGGTTGTATCCTAATAAATTTAACGCATTAGAAACAGCCATTAAATCTGATTCTAAAACTCTTGATTCATTTACGTCAGTTGAACCATTATTATTATTAGCAACAAAATTAGATCCTAAATCACTTCTTTTGTCGATTTCATAATTGGCGAAAAAGAACAATTTATCTTTGATAATTGGACCACCAAAACTTACACCTGCTTGAGTTTGTTCTAATGAAGGAACAAATATTTTTTCTCCTTTAATCTTACTACCAGTTAAATCTTGATTTCTAAAAAAGCTATAAGCAGTTCCGTGAAATTCATTTGTACCTGATTTAGTAACAGCATTTACCGAAGCACCTGTAAAACCAGACAAGGTAACATCATAAGGAGCAGTAGCAACCTGAATTTGGTCGATAGCATCTAATGAAATAGGTTGAGACCCCGTTTGTCCTCCTGGAGTTGCAGCATCTAATCCGAAAGGATTATTAAAAACAGCACCATTTAAAGAGTAGCTATTGTATTGATCATTTCTACCACCAAAAGAACCACCACTTGCGCTTGGCTCCATACGTGTAAAATCTTCAGCAGATCTGGAAATAGTTGGCAAAGCAGCTAATTCTCTTCTTCCAATAGTAGTTTCTGCACCAGTACGGCCGCTTTCAAATACTTTGTTTTTAGAAGTTGTAATTTTAACTTCTTTAAGTTCTTGACTTGAATCTTTTAAAAGAACGTCTAAACTAAAAGCTTTTCCTAATTCAAGATATACATCGTTGAATTCTTGATCTTGAAAACCAATAAATGAAACCACGACCTTGTATGGCCCACCTATTCTCATGTTCAACATATTAAATCTACCATCAGCATTTGATAATGCGGAATATTTAGATCCTGTTGGTGTATGAATAGCCAGTACATTTGCGCCTGGCAGTAATTCAGCATCCGAACTTTTTACAATTCCCTTAATGCTAGAAGTTGTCGTTTGTCCCATCATAATATGGGTTCCAAATACAATAAACAATAAAGCGATAATTTTTTTCATTTGTTTGATTATGAATTAATTTGGTGCAAAATTAAGCAAAAAAAAATCACTCCGAGGAGTGATTTTCATTTTTTTTTAACAAAACGTTAACTAAATCTTATTATTCAGCTATGATTTCGTAAGCTAATTCAACTATTACATCTCTGTGTAAACGTACGTTTGCAGTATATTTACCAGTACGTTTAACAATTCCGCTAGTGATGAATTTTCTATCAATTACTTGACCACCTTTTGCTAATGCATCAGCGATATCAATATTAGTAATTGAACCGAATAATTTTTCTCCACCTGCTTTTGCAGTAATTTTAATTTCGATAGCTTTAATAGTTTCAGCTAATGCTTGTGCATCTGCTACAACTTTAGCTTCTTTATGTGCTCTTTGTTTTAGGTTTTCAGCTAACACTTTCTTTGCAGAAGAAGTAGCTAAATGAGCGTGACCTTGTGGAATTAAAAAGTTACGACCGTAACCATTTTTCACAGATACAATATCATCTTTAAATCCTAAATTTTGAACGTCTTGTTTTAAAATAAGTTCCATGTTGTTGTCCTTTATTATAGAAGTTAGGTTTCATGTTTCAGAAAACCAACAACTGAGTTAAAATATTATTTTAGTAAATCAGCCACATATGGCATAAAAGCTAAGTGACGTGCTCTTTTCACAGCAACAGAAACTTTTCTTTGGTATTTCAATGAAGTTCCAGTTAAACGACGAGGAAGAATTTTCCCTTGTTCGTTAACGAATTTCAATAAGAAATCAGCATCTTTATAATCAATATATTTGATACCTGATTTTTTGAAACGACAGTATTTCTTTTGTTTGTTAGTCTCTATATTTAAAGGCGTAAGATATCTGATATCCCCGTCTTTTTTTCCTGAAGCAGATTGTTGTAATGTAGCCATGATAATTAAGCTTTTGTAGATTTAAGTTTAGTTCTTCTTCTTTCAGCCCAAGAAATAGCATGTTTATCAAGACTTACAGTCAAGAAACGCATAATTCTCTCGTCACGTCTAAATTCTGTTTCAAAAGCAATAAGAACTTCTCCTGCTACTTTGAATTCGAATAAGTGATAAAAACCACTTTTTTTGTTTTGGATTTCGTAAGCCATTTTTTTCAGGCCCCAATCCTCTTTAGATACCATTTCAGCTCCTCTACTAGTAAGAAAATCTTCAAATTTGCTTACTGTTTCCTTTACCTGAACCTCAGATAAAACGGGATTTAAAATGAAAACAGTTTCATAATGATTCATAAAAATATATTTTATTGTTAAATTGGATGCAAAAGTAATCATTTTTTTCAAACGACCAAGTATAAATACGCTTTATTCGACGTACTGCAAAAAAAAACGATATAATTTTAGTCAAACTAAAAAATATACTTTACTTTTACTTACCTGAAATCTTTAAATGCAAATGATATGAAACTAAATTGTGTAGTAGTAGATGATAGTTCTATTCAAAGAATGATCATCGCAAAGTTAGTTAATAATCATCCCAATCTACATCTAATTGGTGATTTTTCTAACGCAATCGAAGCCAAAAGCTGTATGTCTATCCAAAATGTAGACTTGATTTTTCTGGACATAGAAATGCCAGTTATAAGTGGTTTTGATTTTCTTGACGGTTTAAAAGTAAAACCCCAAATTATATTCATCACCTCTAAAGCAGAATATGCCATGAAGGCTTTTGATTATGATGCAACAGATTATTTACAAAAACCTATTGCCGTTGATCGTTTTAATGCCTCAGTAAAAAGAGCCGTTGACATACACTTGTACAAGAAAGACAACAAAGAGGATGAAGGAGAGCATATTTTCATCAAAAGCAATCTGAAAAAATTGAAGATATTCACTTCAAAAATCAAATGGATTGAAGCTTTTGGAGATTATGTACGTGTTGTTACAGAAGACGATAGCAACCTCGTTCTTTCGACTATGAAGTCGTTTGAAAATGATTTACCTCAAAATAAATTTGTTAGGGTTCATAAATCATACATTGTAAACATTGACAAAATAGAACGTTTTAATAGTAGATTTGCTGAGATAGGACCAACAAAAATCCCATTAAGCAGAAATAAAAAAGAAGACCTCGTAAAAGCATTATCATATGAATAAAAATACTTTTTAATAGAAGTCTACATTTATCGAAACTCTAATAGCTCTAAACTGAGCAACAGCATCAAAACTATTTAGCATTTTCTGAATAGTTTTTTTTGTTCCTCCTATTGATGAATTTTGTGGAATTTTAATAATTATCGTTCGGATATACTCATTCCTAATTCTGTTTATTCCTGGTTCCTCTGGACCCAAAACTGGCATATCTAGATTCTGACTCATCACTTGATACAACCACATTGCCCCTTCCTTTAACTTATCGAAATCACGTTGCTTTAAAGTTAATTTGATAATTCTAAAATATGGTGGGTACTTATAAATCTGACGATCATACAATTGTTCCTTATACATTCCTGCATAATTATTTGAAGCAACCTGTTGAATCGTATTATGATCCGGATTATAAGTTTGAATAATAACTTTCCCTTGTTTTTCTGAACGGCCTGAACGTCCTGACACCTGCATCATCATTTGAAAACTTCTTTCAAAAGCTCTGAAATCAGGATGATACAACATATTATCAGCATTCATTATTCCCACTAAACTGACATTGTCAAAATCGAGTCCTTTGGCCAACATTTGAGTACCTACCAATATATCAAATTCCCTATTTTTAAAACCGTCAATTATTTTTTCGAAACCGTATTTTCCCCTTGTCGTATCCTGATCCATTCTCCCTACCTTACTATCCGGAAAAAGAGTTACCAATTCCTGCTGAATCTGCTCAGTTCCAAAACCTTTAGTTGTTAAATCAACACTGGAACAACTATGACAATGGGTAGGTTTAGCAATTGAATAGCCGCAATAATGACAACGCAACTGATTTCTATGTTTATGATAAGTTAAACTTACATCACACTGTTGACATTGAGGTACGTGGCCACAAGTCATACACTCTAATAAAGGAGAATAACCCCTTCTATTTTGAAACAAAATGACTTGTTCTCCTAAAGATACGGCAGCAGTAATTTCATCAATAAGAACATCGCTAAAATGCCCTTTCATTTGTTTACGGAAATATTTATCTTTAAGATCAACCAACTTAATATCTGGCATCATCACCTTTCCGTATCTTTCGGTAATTTCAACCAAACCATACTTTTCTGATTTTGCATTAAAATAAGTTTCAATACTTGGCGTAGCCGATCCCAGCAATACTTTAGCTTTATGAAAATTCGCCAAGACTATTGCCGCATCACGAGCGTGATAGCGAGGCGCAGGATCAACTTGTTTAAAAGTCTGTTCGTGTTCTTCATCTACAATTATAAATCCGAGATTCCCAAAGGGCAAAAACAAAGCTGATCTTGCACCAATAACAATTTGAGCTTTCACAGAGTTATTCAATACCTGATTCCAAACTTCTACCCGTTCATTATTGTTATATTTCGAATGAAAAACAGCCACTTTATTACCAAAATAAGCGCGTAATCTCCCTACTAATTGAGTCGTTAATGCAATTTCCGGTAATAAATACAAAACCTGTTTTCCTTCATGAAGATATCCCTCAATAAGCTTAATATAAATTTCCGTTTTACCACTGGATGTCACACCGTGTAAAAGACACACTTCTTTTTCTATAAAACTGTTATTTATCTCTTCGAAAGCTTTGTTTTGCACAACGCTCAATTGAAGTTGCTCTTCCTTAGTTTTACCCGTAAAATTTACTCGGTCTTCTTGAAGTAAATAATCCTCAAATATTTCTTTATCTATTAAGGCCTTAACGATTGCCGAAGTGGAACCGGCAGCATCAACCAGTTTTTTTACGGTTATAGGCTTCTTTTCAGAAGCACTCAATTGGAAATACGCCATCACAATTTCTTTTTGCTTGTTGGCGTTTTTGAGCGTTTCTAACAATTCACTTAACCCTTGATTTGAATCATATTTAGAATGCAATTTAAGATAACGAACTAATTTAGGCTTATAGCTTTCTTGCATTTCCTCCTGTAACACTAAAATATTTTTGTCGATCATTTTTTGAATGACCGGAAAAATATTTTTCTTGTTCAAAATAGCAATTATTTCGTGTATTTTAAGAGAGGATTGAAGCTGTAAAGCCTGAAAAACGAGATACTCATCATCCGTAAGCTGACTTTCATCCACAAAGGTTGTTGTTTTCTGTGAGATTAACGTTTCACTCTCTAATAGTAAAGCACTTGGCATCGCACCGCGATACACATCACCAATGGCACACATATAATAGGAGGCAATCCATTGCCAATGGGCAATTTGGATTTCAGTTACGATTGGTTTTTCATCAAGAATCTGATGAATTTCTTTAGCATCGTAAAGAGTGGGTTTATTTTGATGAATATCTATAACTAAAGCAGTATAGATTTTACTTTTCCCGAAAGGAACTGCCAGTCGCATTCCTTTTTTTATATAATGATACTCAGCTTCAGAAACGCTATAAGTAAACGTCTTAGCCAATGAAAGCGGTAAAATTACTTCGACGAAATGCATTGTGGAAATTAGAAATTATAGGTTAAAATAGTGACCGTATGATTTTACTAAATCGTATTTAACAATAGGTGTCAGATTGTAGACAAACTATTAATTTGATTATTTGGTATTGGTATTGATTTTTTTCTCTTATTAGCCTTTTACTCTATACCAATACTGCGTTCTACCTATCAACGCAAATCCTATATAGCCACGAACCTTCAGCTTATCATTCCCTTCTAATGACATCATACATTTGTATATTTTTCCGTTTTTAGGATCTAAAATTTTCCCAGAATCATACTCCTTACCATTTTTAGAAAGACCTTTAATTATGGTCATACCAATGATGGGTTTATTTCTATCTTCGTTTTCACAATTAGTACACAAATCTTTTCTATGTTCTTCATCTAATATTTCCACTACTCTACCATAGATTTTTCCTGATTTCTCATAAATTTCTATAATAGACTTCGCTTTTCCGGTTTCATCATCAATGGTTTTCCATTTACCTATAACAGTATGATTTTGTGAATAGAAAATTGTACTTAAAAGCAAAACGGCAATAGTTATGATATTCTTCATGGTTTCTTTTATTTTAGCCCTGATGGAAGCAGCATCTTTTTATTCTGGGGTTCAGAATAAAAAATACAGCGGA
This sequence comes from Flavobacterium sp. K5-23, assembly GCF_023278045.1. Taxonomy (NCBI): domain Bacteria; kingdom Pseudomonadati; phylum Bacteroidota; class Flavobacteriia; order Flavobacteriales; family Flavobacteriaceae; genus Flavobacterium; species Flavobacterium sp. K5-23. The sequence goes on along the minus strand of NZ_CP056783.1, from coordinate 2,432,662 downwards.
CAGCAGGAAACAGCTTTAAACTTTTATCAAATTTACTATAAAATAGTAGAACCCTTTAGCTTAAATCGATAATCTTTTTTTTCTTTTCAAATTATTGATGGTTGCGTTTAACTCAAAACCGAGCAATAAAACCATACAGTTAATCCAAATATAAAACATCATAATCAATAAGGTCCCGATAGAACCGTACAGTTGATTATACTGAGAGAACCTTATTACCCAAATTCCAAATATATAGGATATAAAAATAGCAAAAATTGTTGTGAACACGGATCCTATAGAAATAAATGAACGGGTTTTATCATGTTTGGTTCCAAACTTAAACAATATCGATGTTGTAATTAATATCATCAATACTAAAAATCCGTACCTCCCCATAATAATTAGTGGAATTTTATCGTTCAGGACATGATGCGCATTTAATTTTTGTATAAACACTTCAAAAACTACAATTATAGCGACAGTAAGAATCAATAAAAATGATAGGATTAATGACATTCCAACAGCAATAAAATACTGTTGAAAAAAGCCTCTTTTAATCAATACGTGGCGAGAGGCATCAAAACCTCCTAGAATAGCATTTAAACCGTTTGCCATTAATAAAATGGATAGTAAAAAACCATATGACAGCAATCCGGAATGGCTATTATTAAGAATGTCGTTTATGATGTTTGATATCGCATAATAAGTATTTGGAGGAACACCCTCAGCAATGAATTTCAAAAAATCTTCCTGAAAACCTTCAATCGGAATGTAGGGGATTAGATTCAGAATAAAAAGGGCAAAAGGAAACAAAGCCATAAAAAAACTGAAGGCAATTGCACCCGCACGATTCGATAAAGCTCCTTCAGCAATACCTATTCCGTATATTTCTATTAAATCATATAACGAAAGTCCCTCTAACCAAGGTAGCTCAATCTTTTTAAGAAAACGAACCACATCTCTTAGTACTGGAACCTTTTCAATTCTTTCTTCTATTTCTGCAGACATTAATTATAAATTTTCATTAGAGCAGCTAACTTTTAACCGCAAAAAAACACAAAGCATCACAAAGAAAATCTAAATTATTTTAAGCTTACACTTGTTTATAAATAGCTTCCAAATGTAACTTCTTCCTTATATCGCTTTCAAACTCAAATCCATATTGTAAATAGAATGTGTCAATGCTCCCGATGAAATGTAATTCACACCACAATCAGCATAATGACGTACGGTTTCTTCATTAATATTTCCAGATGATTCCGTTAAACATTGATTTCCAACAATTGTTACAGCTTCTCTTGTAGTTTCATAATCAAAATTATCCAGTAGAATTCTATACACCCCACCACATGAAATAATTTGTTTTACTTCTTCGAGATTTCTGGCTTCGACAATAATTTTAAGATCGAGATTATGATCCTTTAAGTAGGTTTTTGTTTTGGCTATGGCCAATGGTATTCCTCCTGCAAAATCATTATGATTATCCTTTAACATCACCATATCATACAAAGCAAAACGGTGGTTTTCTCCACCTCCTATTTTTACTGCCCATTTCTCGGCGGCACGAAAACCCGGTGTTGTTTTACGGGTATCTAATATTTTAGTGTCAGTTCCGTATAGCAATTGTACATAACTATTGGTTTTTGTTGCAATTGCCGACATGCGTTGCATAGAGTTTAACACCAACCGTTCTGCTTTTAAAATCGACTGTGAACTTCCCGAAACATGAAACACCACATCGCCGTACTTTACCGGAGCTCCGTCAGTGATGAAAGTTTCTATCTTTAAACTTGAATCCACATAATTGAATATCATTTTAGCAAAATCGACACCGGCAATAATACCTTCATCTTTAACTAATAATTTTGCTTTTCCTTGTGCTGAATCCGGAATACAGGCTAGTGAACTGTGATCGCCATCACCCACATCTTCCCGAATGGCATTAGCTATTATGATTTGTAACTCTTTTTCGAACTGTGCTTCGCTAATCATTTTTACAGAAAATTTATTTAATGCTAAAGTAGGATATATTTTGGGCATTTAAAAATTTGTTTCATATTGGATTGGAAAAATCAATAATGCCGGAAGCTTAGGAGAATTAAGGAGTATTGTAACTCTATGGAATACCAACTTAAAAATAAGCAAGTTAAAATTATAGAGAGACATTTAAATTATACAAAAACACAATAAAAAAATCATCTTAATATCAATAAAAACAAATAATCAATCTCTGTCAAATACTATAATAAATGAACACAGAACTTCTTTATAAAAAAAAATATTTACTTATAAATACTCCACATTACCAATAATTTATTTAATTTTAAAACCACTAATTAATTACCTGTAAACCAAAATAATATGAACTTTTATTATACAAGAAACTTCCTGTATTGTTTACTTTTTACATTTTTTATGTGCCTGACCCCATTTATGAGTCACGCTCAAAAATCTAAAAAAAAGAATAACACTTCTTCAAATTTTATATCTGACAGTATTTTCAATGCTCTTAAATGGCGAAATATTGGCCCATTCCGTTCAGGTCGATCTTTAGCAGTTGCTGGACACGCTGACCAGCCTTTAACTTATTATACCGGATTCACAGGAGGTGGAATTTGGAAAACAATAAATGGCGGAAATGATTGGTTTCCTATTTCGGATAGCATCTTTAAATCTTCTGCTGTGGGTGCAATAACTGTTGCTCCATCTGATTATAATGTAGTATATGCCGGTATGGGCGAAGCTGATATGAGATCTAATATTTCGTTTGGTGACGGAATGTATAAATCTGTAAATGGTGGTAAATTATGGTCTAAGCTAGGTTTAGAAAAAGCAGATGCCATAGCTAACATAGAAGTTCACCCAACAAATTCAGATATCGTTTTTGTATCTGCTATGGGTAACCCATTTCATCCTAATAAAGAAAGAGGAATTTATCGAACTCAAGACGGAGGTAAAACATGGCAATTAGTATTATCTAAAAATGAAAATACAGGTGGTGTTTGCGTACGTATCGATTCTAAAAACCCAAGAATAATCTATGCAACACTTTGGGAAGCATATAGAAACGGACATTCAATGTCTTCTGGTGGAAAAGGTTCAGGAATGTATAAATCAATTGATGGTGGCGACACTTGGGAGTCCTTGAATGAGAAGCCTGGGATGCCTGTTGGAATCTTAGGGAAAATGGGGGTTGCTGTATCTCCCGTGAATCCAAATCGATTATATGCTTTAATTGAAAATACAAAAGGTGGACTATATCGTTCAGATGACGCTGGTGAACATTGGGAATTAATCAATGAGGATAAAAATTTATGGCAACGACCTTGGTATTATATGAATTTACAAACAGATCCTAAAAATGAAAATGGATTAATCGTTTTAAATGTCGACTCATGGAAAACTACAGACGGTGGTAAAAGCTTTAAAAAAATTAACGTTCATCATGGAGACACACATGATGTGTGGATTAATCCTGAAAATCCTGAAAATTTTATTATTGGAGATGATGGTGGTGGAGAAGTAACTTTCAATGGAGGAGAAACTTTCACCGAGTTAGATATACCTACAAGTCAATTTTATCACGTTTCATTAGATAATGAATTCCCGTACAATATATATGGAGCGCAACAAGACAATTCCTCTATACGTATCGCCTCGAGATCAAACGGTTACAGTATAGGTACTGAATCATGGTATCCTGTCGCAGGTGGAGAAGCTGGATATATTCAAGCAGATCCTACTAACTCTGATATTACTTTTGGAGGAGAGTATGACGGGCAATTAAGCACTTACAATAAAAAAACAGAACAAGCGAAAGATATCTCTCCTTACCCTGAATCGAACATTGGAGCGCCTTCAAATGCAAAAAAATACCGTTTTCAGTGGACCTACCCTATCGTTTTCTCTCCTCATAACCCTAAAAGAATGTATGTAACGTCTCAAGTGGTTCATGTTACAGAAGATCAAGGAAATTCTTTTGAAATAATCAGTCCTGATTTATCAAGAAATGATCCAAAAACAATAGGAGAAACAGGTGGACCAATAACAAAAGACCAAACAGGTGCTGAAGCTTATGCAACAATATTCACACTATCTGAATCTCCTTTAGAAAAAGGAGTAATATGGACTGGTTCAGATGATGGTTTAGTTCATGTGACAAAAAACAATGGAGAGAAATGGGAAAACATATCACTTCCAAAGAATTTATTACCTGAGTTTTCATTAATTAGTATGATTCATACTTCAGAATATGAAAAAGGAAAAGCTTACCTAACAGCCAATAAGTATATGTATGGTGATCGTACTCCTTATATGTTTAAAACTGTAGATTACGGTAAAAACTGGACGAAAATTACCAAAGGTATCCCAGCGGACGAATACTGTAGAGTATTACGTGAAGACCCTAATAAGCCAGGGTTATTGTTTGCAGGAACTGAAAGAGGAGTTTACGTATCTTTTAATGATGGCGATTCATGGCAAAAACTAAATTTAAATTTACCCCTTACTCCTATTCGTGATTTACAAATCCAAAAAAGAGAAAAAGATTTGGTTGTAGCTACACATGGGCGTGCTTTTTGGATTTTGGATGACATTACTCCGCTATATGAAATTATGGATAACAAGAATATTGCAAACAAATATCTTTTCAAACCCCGTCATTCATACCGTATGCAAGGTGGACAAAGTAGTAAAACAAATAGTGGTACAAATGCCCCTAATGGTGTAATTATTAGATATTATTTAAAAGACAAACCTTCCAAAGAAATAAAACTTCAGTTCTTGACTCAAAAAGGCGACACTATTATCACCTACTCTTCTACTAAAGATTTAAAAGGAGAGCCAATGAAAGTTGCAAAAGAGTTTTTTCAAGATACTAAAAAAGAATTACCAGGTTTTGTAACTGCAAAATCGGGTATGAATTCATTTGTTTGGAATATGCGTTACCCGAATGTAACTGCAGTAGAAGGAACAAATGTAATGTGGGCAGGATCAGGTGAAGGAGCAAAAGTTGTTCCAGGTACTTATAAAATAAGATTAATTGAAGACAAAACAATAATTGCCGAACACCCTTTTGAAATTAAAAAAGACCCTCGTGTTACAGTTAGTGATGCCGATTTAAAAGAGCAATTTGACCTTCATCAAAAAATAAACAAAAAAGTGGATGAAGCACATATAGCCATAAATCAAATTCGAATAATCCGTGCCCAAATAAATGGGTATACCACAACAGTAAAAGATACAGTTATGGTTAATCAGATAAAGAAATTATCAAAAGCCACACTGGAATCACTTGAAAAAATAGAATCTACATTGATGCAACCAAAAGCAAAAGCGCCTCAAGATGTATTAGCATTCCCTATTCAATTAAATGATAAAATGGCAGGATTAGGATCGAATGTTTCTTCATCTGAATCAAAACCTACAAAAAATGCGTACGTAGTTTATGAAGATTTAGCTGCTAAAATTGACATCGAAATTAATAAAATAAAAGACATTGTAGATAAAGACGTAAAAGAGTTCAATGCTTTTATACTCAAGCAACAAATTCCAGCTATTATTTTAGACAAAAAATAATATTAAAACTAGTATAAGGGAGACAGCAACTAATTTTGCTGTCTTTTTTTTAATAGAATTATCAAAAACAGAGTCGGAACATAAAAATCCATAAATTAGTTCCCTTTTTACTGATATATTTTCCCGAAATCAACATCTCCTTTTTATTCCTATCAAACTATTATAAAACCTATTTTGTCCTTATTTTTTTTAGTAATAAATTCGCAGCTACTTTGTGAATACAAAGTCAAATAGAATTGAATATACAAACTGAAATCAACTAAACAAATACCATTAAGCTGAATGCTTTTTAACTCTATCCACTTTGCTCTTTTCTTAGCAATCGTTTTTGTTCTTTATTGGTTTGTAACCAATAAAAACCTTAAAGCACAGAATTTGTTGCTTATGGTTTCCAGTTATGTTTTCTATGCCTGTTGGGACTGGCGTTTTTTATTTTTACTTGTTTTCTCTACTCTGCTCGATTATTACACCGGAATTAAAATGGCCGAAGCAAAAACGAATACTATTAAAAAGTTTTGGTTTTGGTTCAGCATATCGGTCAATCTGGGTTTTTTAGGGGTTTTTAAATATTATAACTTTTTTGCAGAATCTTTTGCTGAAGCAATAGGGAATTTAGGCTTGCAAGTCAATCCTATGACCCTGAATCTTATTTTACCTGTTGGAATATCGTTTTATACATTCCATGGACTATCCTATGTAATTGATATCTACAAAGATCGTATTAAGGCCGAAAGAGATTTTATAGATTATGCCGTTTTTGTTAGTTTCTTTCCCCTTTTAGTAGCCGGACCTATTGAACGTGCTACTCATTTACTGCCTCAAATACAGAAAAAAAGAACTTTCGACTACTCTAAAGCAATTGACGGTTTAAGACAGATTATTTGGGGATTATTTAAAAAAATCGTCATTGCTGATCAGTGTGCTGAGATGGCCAATCATATTTTTAATAATTCAGACAATTATTCAGGGAGCACCTTAATTCTTGGAGCTGTATTATTCACATTCCAGATCTATGGTGACTTCGCGGGTTACTCAGATATTGCCTTAGGAACGGCACGTCTATTCGGAATAGAATTGTTGCGCAATTTTGCCTTCCCCTATTTTTCCAGAGACATCGCTGAGTTCTGGAGGCGTTGGCATATCTCTTTGTCTAGTTGGTTCAAAGATTATTTATACATTCCTCTTGGCGGAAGCAAAGGTGGAACTTTGATGAAAATTAGAAACACATTTATCATCTTTCTTGTGAGTGGTTTTTGGCATGGAGCCAATTGGACTTTTATCATCTGGGGTTTTCTAAACGCCTTATACATTATGCCTTCAATTATTTTTAATACCAATAGAAATTATCTGGATATTGTTGCTCAAGGCAAATATTTCCCAAATCTAAAAGAATTACTTTCTATTGTAATCACATTTAGTTTAACAGTGTTCGCCTGGATTTTCTTTAGAGCAGAAAACGTAGGTCATGCATGGCGCATTATTTCAAAAATCTTTTCGACAGATTTTATGGAAGCCACTAAGCTTCCTGATACTTTTTCTATTTACACGATGCTTGTACTTATATTAATTTTTATGACTATCGAATGGTTAGGCAGAGAACAACAGTACGCTATTGCAAAACTGGAGATGCCTAAACCTGTACGTTGGGGATTTTATTATGTCCTGATTGCAGCAATATTTTACTTTGGCGGAACGGCACAACAATTTATTTATTTCCAATTTTAGATATGAAAAAATTCATAACCCAATTTATACTCTTTTGCCTACCGGCTCTTATAGCTGCATACGCTTTTGATGTTTTTGTATCTAAGTATTTAAAGGAATCAAACTCTTTTGCAAAAAAAGAATATCCTGTTTGGAATGCCATTAGAGATAGTAAAGTAAACTCGGATATTGTTATTTACGGAAGTTCAAGAGCTTGGGTTCATATCGATCCAAAAATGATAAGCGACAGCCTTAACGTTTCCTGCTACAATCTAGGGATAAACGGACATAATTTCTGGTTGCAAGACTTGAGACATAGACTTTTGTTAAAAAACAACAGTAAACCAAAATTAATCATTCATTCCCTGGATGCTTTCACCTTACAAAAAAATGAAGACCTCTATAATGCTGAGCAGTTTTTACCGTATATGCTTTGGAACAACCAAATAAAAGAGGCTACCATCAGTTATAATGGCTTTCCTTTCGTCGATTATGAAATTCCGATAATTCGTTATTACGGCAGACAAAAAGCGATAAATACAGCATTTGAATTATATTTAAATCCCCAAGATAATCCGATTCAAAGAATCAGTGGATATCAGGGACAAGCTCGTGTATGGAATTCCGACTTTGAAAAAGCGAAGTCAAAAATGAAAGCCTACAATGTGAAAATTGATACTCCTTCCCTTCATTTATTTGAGGATTATCTCAAGGAATGCCAATCTAAAAAAATCCAGATTGTACTTGTATACACTCCTGAATATATTGAAGGACAAAAATTTGTCAAGAACAGAGATTCAATAATTACAATGTATAATAAATTCAGTAAAGAATATAAAATTCCTTTTTATGATTACTCGAATGATACAATGTCTTACAATAAAAAATATTTTTACAATAGCTTGCATCTCAATAAAAAAGGGGCTGAGCTATTTACCCATAAATTAATAAATACAATTAAAGCATCAAACAGCAACTATAAATAGTCATTGCATTCGAATAAAATTATTTTAAAACATATTTTATTTATAACCCCAACATAAATGAAACGAATTTGTTAAAATTACATCTCATTTATAACTCAATGAATTATAAGTTTCCATTAATGCAAAAAAGGAAAAAATTAATTTTTAAAACAATTCTATTATATTTGCCCAAAATTGGTTCCAAAACAATTAGCTCCTACTTATAAAGATTTTTCAGAAATGAAAATTTTTTTGACAACAGAACGCTTTTAACTGGAACTTTTCCTGTAAAAACACAAATATGAAATTATACATCGCACTCGTATTTTCGGCTATAGTAAATATTGGATATTCACAATCTACTAATGCTTATTTCGAAAAAATAAGAAACAACGAAGCCTTATCTACTGCTTTCTTTTCTCAAATGCCAAAAGGAGGTGATTTGCATCATCACTACAGTGGTTCTATTTATGCAGAACCTATGGTTGCTCGAGCAATTACCGAAAATTTCTATTTGAATCTAGAAACTATGCAAGTAGCAAAAGAAAAAGGAACTACCGGTAAATGGGAAACTTTTTCGGATCTAAAAAATAAAGGTAAATTAGATTACTACAAACAACAGCTGATGCAAAATTGGTCTGTAAAAGACTATAACGGGGTTTCTTACCCTTCTGACAAGTTGTTTTTTGATTCATTCGGTAAATTTACTCCCACTATCGCAGGGAATTTTGGCGAAGGTTTATTGGAATTAAAAAATAGAGCCATAAACGAAAATCTAAGCTATATCGAAACGCAGCTGTCTACAATCCCCACAGACATCAATACTGACGATTTAATTAGCTTTAATGAGCAGTTACGTAAAATGGCTGTCAATAAAGAGGAAAAAGCAGTTTTACAATCTCTGGACGCATTATACGCTACTCTAATAAAAAGAGATACAGCAAAAAGCGCAGCCGATTTCAACACTAATTTCGTTGCAAAATTACATAACGACAATAAAATTGACGATTCCCGTTTCACGATGCGTTATCAAAATTTTGTATTGCGTTTTATGGAACCGGTAGATTTGTTTAAAAACTTAGTTATTGCTTTTATTTCGGCTGATAGCAGTCCACTTATGGCAGGTGTTAATATCGTTTCTCCTGAAGATGGTGAAACTTCAATGAAAGATTACTGGTTACATATGGTTATGTTTAAATATTGTCATAGTCGTTTTCCAAATGTAAAATATACTTTGCATGCAGGTGAACTTACCTTAGGTCTTGTACAACCGGAAGACCTAAGCTGGCACATCAATTCAGCCGTTTATACAGCTGGCGCACATCGTATTGGTCATGGAGTAGATATGGCTTATGAAGCCAATTCTTATGACTTATTACGATATATGGCTAAGCAGCGTATTCCTATCGAAATCAATCTAGTTAGTAATGAGTTCATCTTAAAAGTAAAAGAAAACCGTCATCCTATTTCTTTATATAAAGAATTTGGTGTTCCTATCATTATCAGTACTGACGATGCTGGTATTTTACGTACCAATATGATTGAGCAATATGTATTGTTAGCCAAAAGATACAAAGACGTTACTTATACGGATATAAAACAATATGTGTATAATAGTATCAATTATAGCTTTATTCAGGATCAATCAGTAAAGAATCAGTTATTGAAAGATTTAGATATGAGATTTAAAAAATTTGAGGCTAACTTTTCGAAAAAATAAACCAGAATGAACATTAAACTAATCGCTATTGGCAAGACCGACAACAAAGCCTTACAATCTTTAATAGACGATTACACCAAGCGTTTGTCTTTTTATATCAAGTTTGACCTAGAGGTTATTCCTGATATTAAAAATGTAAAAAACTTGTCAGAGAGTCAACAAAAGGAAAAAGAAGGGGAATTGATTTTGGCCAAAATTACTCCAACAGACCAATTGATTTTATTGGATGAAAACGGAAAAAACTTCTCTAGCGTAGGTTTCTCTGAGGAATTACAGAAAAAAATGAATTCGGGTGTGAAGACCTTAGTTTTTGTAATCGGTGGTCCTTATGGTTTTTCAGATACGGTTTATGCTAAAGCAAAAGGAAAAATATCGCTTTCTTTAATGACGTTCTCTCATCAAATGGTGCGTTTGTTTTTTATCGAACAATTGTATCGTGGCTTTACGATTTTGAAAAACGAACCTTATCATCACCAATAGTATTAGTGTTCAGTATTCAGTGATCAGTAAACAGTTTTTAGTGTTCAGTCAAAAGGTTCTGATTTCAAATAACCGATTTTAGAATATAATCTCTTCTTGATTTTCGTTACCAATATTTATTGAATGAAGAAAAACTTTAGTTCTTAAATATGTGTCAAATGACATTTTTTTGTCAAAATACAACTGATAATTTCTTGGTGTAGTAGCTGTTATTTTTTTTAAATATTCCGTTAAGTCTTTTCGATTAACAATTTGATTATTGACCAGGATTTCGTCGTTTTTTGTAAAATACAATTGCAATTCTGCAGAAGGCTTCTCCATTTTATAATACACATTCGTAAAAGGAATAAAAGCCATATTCTTCCCGATGCTATCAGCATAAGAATAATAGTTTTCGGCTTTGTCGTTTTTATGCGCTTTTTCTTTTCGCTTCTTATCCTGCAACTTCATAACTTCTGGAATCACGAGACGCAACGGCAATCGTTTGTCGATATTAAAAATCCAATTGGTTGTAATGATACTATTTTTTCTATTAACTTCAGCCAAGGTATCTTTTCCATTTGTTCTAAAGAAAATATAGATTGGGGAATGATCCAGTACATCGGCAACTATCGTTTTATCCGATTTTGGTAATAAAATATCTTCTTTGTTTCCACAAGAAAGCAATAGAAAAACAACAATTAGACTAAGGTATTTCATCTTTACGAATTGGTTTTATTAAATAATGTAACACATTCCATAGCTTCTTTAACATCGTGAACTCTAAGAATATTAGCTCCTTTAGTAAGGGAAATTGTATTTAAAACAGTGGTTCCGTTTAAAGCTTCTTGACTACTGGTATTCAGCGACTTATAAACCATTGACTTTCTGGATATCCCAACTAATATAGGCAATTCCAAGAGCTTAAATAATTCCAGATTTCTTACTACTTCAAAGTTCTGCTCTAAGGTTTTGGCAAAGCCAAATCCAGGATCGATTATCAAATCATTGATTCCAAAACTTCGGGCTACATTGATTTTTTTAGAAAAATAGAAAAGCATTTCTTTTATGATATCTTCATAATTTGTCAAGCCTTGCATCGTTTGAGGAGTACCACGCATGTGCATCATAATGTAAGGGACATTAAACTGTGCAATAACTTCAAACATTTTTGGATCTAAATTCCCTGCTGATATATCATTGATTATGGCAGCTCCGTTTTCAATACAAGCTCTGGCCACTTCAGATCTAAAAGTATCTATAGAAAGATGAGCTTCTGGGAATTTTTTTAGAATTAATTGAATCACGGGAATAATTCTGTTTAGCTCTTCCTCTTCCGAAACGAATTCGGCATTGGGCTTACTGGAATAAGCTCCTATATCAATAAAAGTAGCCCCGTCACGCAGCATTTCTTCTACCTGAGTCAGTATTTCGGATTCGTTTTTATACTTACCGCCATCAAAAAAAGAATTGGGAGTTACGTTCAAAATTCCCATTACTTTAGGAATTGAGAGATCGATTAATTGCCCTTTACAGTTAATTGTCATTGTATTTAATATTCTGTTGATACTTTAGAACAAGTAGTTTCAATACTGAATTCACTATTGCTCATTCATAATTTCACATTAAACAAAAAAATGCTATTTTTGAAGAAATTTTATACAAATATACATCAATAATGAAGAATACTTCTCAAGAATATGATAATGTAATTGCAATATGTCGCACGCTTTTTATCAATAAAATGACTGATTACGGTAGTGCTTGGCGCATCCTTAGATTACCTTCATTAACCGATCAAATATTCATAAAAGCCCAAAGAATCAGAAGCTTGCAGGAAAACGAAGTTCGTAAAGTGGACGAAGATGAAACAGGTGAATTTATTGGAATCATCAATTATTCGATAATGGCATTAATACAATTAGAACTTGGAGTTGTAGATCAGCCTGATTTGAATGTAGAAAAAGCAACCGAATTATATGATGCTAAAATCAAGTTAACAAAGGAATTGATGGAAGCAAAAAACCATGATTACGGAGAAGCTTGGCGTGAAATGCGAGTGAGTTCACTAACCGATTTGATATTACAAAAACTACTTCGCGTAAAGCAAATAGAAGACAATAAAGGAAAAACTATTGTGTCTGAAGGCATTGATGCAAATTACCAAGACATGATAAATTACTCCATATTCGCATTAATATTAATGGAGTTTGGAAATAAAAATAATTAAACAATAAATATGAAAAACATCATTACTCAATTCTCACGACTTTTTGTTGGACTATTATTTATCATATCAGGATTAATTAAATTAAATGACCCTGTTGGTTTTTCATATAAACTAGCTGAATATTTTAGTGAACCTGTATTCAACTTGCCATTCTTAACTCCTTTAGCGCTTGGATTAGCATTGTTTCTTGTAATACTTGAAGTAGTTTTGGGTGTAATGTTACTTATTGGATACAAATCAAAAATTACAATATGGAGCTTGCTTATTCTAATTGTACTTTTCACATTCCTTACTTTTTACTCCGCTTATTTTAATGTGGTAAAAGACTGTGGATGTTTTGGAGACGCTTTAAAATTAACTCCTTGGCAATCATTTACAAAGGATATTGTTTTGTTATTCTTTATTGTTATTTTGTATGTAAATCAAAAATTAGTAAAACCATTGTTCGATAAAAACGTTCAAAACATACTTGCTTACGTAAGTATCATATTGTGTATGTTTATGGGAGTATGGGTTTTAAATCATTTGCCATTAATTGATTTCCGTCCCTATAAAGTGGGTAACAATATCCAAAAAGGAATGGAAATTCCTGATGGTGCTCCTAAATCAGTAGTAGAAATGGTGTTTATTTACAATGTAAATGGAGTTGATACTGAATTTACGGAGAAGGATTTAATGAATATTCCAGAAGGCGCAACATTTGTTGATAGAAAAGACAAGGTTATAACTCAGGGTTACGTTCCTCCTATTCATGATTTCACAATGATGAAAAATGATTCTGATTATAAAGAAGAATTATTAGAAGAACCTAAATTACTAATGTTTGTCACTTATGATTTGCCAAATGCAGATGGAAATGGATTAGCAAAGCTGGAAAAACTAAATCAAGAGGCGAAAGTAAAAGGATATAAAGTAATAGGTATGACTACATCTTCTCCTGAAGAAATAGCTACAGCCCAAAAACAATACAACCTTTCATTTGATTTTTATTTCTGTGATGCTATTGCATTAAAAACCATCGAAAGAGCTAATCCTAGTATTGTAATTCTTAATAGAGGAACAATAATACAAAAACTGCATCATAACGATATCGAAGATTTGAAATTATAGTAAACAATAAAATCCAAGGACATTCATTCGAATATAAATTGACTGAATGTACTTGGATTTTTACTTTTTGTACTTTCAATTATGTGTTTTGTATTCAAATTAGAGACATTCTTTCTGCCTTTTGATGAAATATCATCATTTTACAAAACAACTATTACGATTTCATACTTTTTTTTGAAAGCTTAAATTGTGAATTTCGTTATTTTTAAACACAGAATTCAAATAAATAGCATCTATATCACTCAATCCGTTTGATTGTCTAACTTTGTTAAAACTATAATAAATGAAAAAACTATTTGTCTTAGTAATTGCTTTCGTTACTTTTTCTTGTTCGAAAGAGCAAAAAAAAGAGTTTACTAAAAAAGCATTATCAGAAACTTTATTAACAACTGATGGAGGTCAACTTGCCTTCAGTAATATCCTTAAAAAACATGAGGGAAAAACATTAGTTATTGAAGTTTGGGCTTCTTGGTGTGGAGATTGCATAAAAGCAATGCCGCAAATTCATGAATTACAAGCAAACAATCCCGATGTGGACTTCGTATTTATTTCTATGGATAAAGCAGCTGACAAATGGACTGCAGGTATTGAAAAACATAATCTTAAAGGAGACCACTATATGGTGAATGACCAGATGAATGGTGTCTTCGCTAAAGAAGTTGATATTGATTGGATACCAAGATATATAATCATAGACAAGAATGGAAAAATCGTTTTATACCGAGCTATAGAAACTGATTTTGATAAAATAAATGAAACATTAAGTAAGTTGAAATAAAACCAATCTGGTATAAAATTTCAAAAATATTAAAACTATACAAACCAAGAACAAAATGAGAAAGAAAATAGTTGCAGGAAACTGGAAAATGCATAATAATGTAGAACAAACAGATGATTTATTAAATGAATTAATAGCAAATGTTCCAACAGAAACAGACACTCAAATAATTGTTGCACCAACATTTATCAACTTGGCTTCAGCTGTTGATCATTTAGAATTCACTTCAATTGATGTAGCTGCACAAAATATGCACCAAGCAGAAAGTGGTGCATTTACTGGAGAAATCTCGGCTGATATGTTAAAAAGTATTGGTGTAAACACAGTAATTCTAGGTCACTCTGAACGAAGAGCAATTTTCAATGAAACTGATGCGTTAATTGCAAACAAAGTAGATACAGCTTTGAAACATGAAATGACTGTGATTTTTTGTTTCGGAGAAGAATTAAAAGACCGTCAAAACAAACAACACTTTAATGTAGTTGAAAATCAATTGCGTGACGGATTGTTTCATATAGAAAAGGCATCTTGGTCGAATATTGTATTGGCTTATGAGCCAGTTTGGGCAATAGGAACTGGAGAGACTGCTTCGCCAGATCAAGCTCAGGAAATGCATGAATTCATTAGAGAAACGGTTCGTAAAGTTTTTGGAAAAGATATCGCTGAAGAAGTATCAATTCTTTATGGTGGTAGTGTAAAACCTGAAAATGCTAAAGAAATTTTCTCTAAACCGGATGTGGACGGAGGTCTTATAGGTGGAGCTGCATTAAAAGCGGCTGATTTTGTTGCAATCATCAATGCCTTTTAAAAAGCATTCACATATATCTAAAAAGAGGTTTGATACTTAATCAAACCTCTTTTTTTATTTTTATATATTTCCAAAAGAGAAATAGTACCTTTGCAAAAAATAAACAAACATGTCAAATATTTATATAGGCTATCATTTTAACATTGAGCCAAAGGAACTTGGTTCAGAGATATTAATTGCCGAATTAGGAGAAACAGCTTTTGAGAGTTTTACAGAAACTGAAACTGGAATTTCAGGTTTTGTTCAGAAAGATTTATGGGATGAGAATATCCTTGATAACATCAATATATTACAATCAGAAGAATTCAAAATTGAATATACTTTTGAAGAAATTGATCAAGTCAACTGGAATGAAGAATGGGAAAAGAATTTTGAGCCTATCGATGTAGAAGGAAATTGTCATGTACGCGCTCCTTTTCATCCTAAAACAGATGCAGAATTTGATATTCTTATAGAGCCAAAAATGAGTTTTGGTACAGGTCATCATGAAACTACTCATATGATGATACAGCATTTATTAGAGACGGATGTAACTGGAATGAAAACTCTAGATATGGGTTGCGGTACGGCAATTTTAGCAATTCTTGCTGAAATGAAAGGCGCACAACCAATAGATGCTATAGATATTGACAACTGGTGTTACCTTAATTCAATTGAAAATGCAGAACGTAATAATTGTCAACATATTACCGTTTATGAAGGAGAGACTTCCTTATTAAAAGACAAAAAATATGACTTGATTATTGCTAATATCAACAGAAACATATTGTTGAACGATATGCAATCATACGTTGATTGTCTTAATCCAAAAGGAACACTTTTATTGAGTGGTTTCTATGAAGAAGACATCCCGTTTATCGATGCTTCATGCACCGAAAAAGGTTTAACTTATGTTAAAAAGTTTCAAAAAAACAACTGGGTTTCTTTAAAATACGTAAATTAGTATCAAATATCAAGGTGATAAACGACAATAAAAAGAATCATTGGGAAACGGTTTATGAAACCAAACAACCCGAAGAAGTAAGTTGGACACAAGACAAACCGGTACTATCACTAGATTTTATCCGGTTAATTGGCACTCCTAAGTCGGCAAAAATCATTGACATTGGCGGTGGCGACAGTAAACTTGTAGATTTTTTAATTGAAGAAGGGTACGAAAATATAAGTGTTTTAGATATTTCAGCCAAAGCATTAGAGCGAGCTAAAAAACGTCTAGGTAAAAATGCATCAAAAGTAAACTGGATTGTTTCGGATATAACGGAATTCAAACCTGATACAACTTATGATATTTGGCACGACCGAGCTACTTTTCATTTTCTGACATCGGAAAAAGATATTGAAATATATCGTTCTATCGCACAGAAATGGGTAATAGGAAATCTAATTATAGGCACTTTTTCGGATAATGGTCCTAGCAAATGCAGCGGGCTCAATATCAAACAATATTCAGAATCTACTTTAGAAAATCAATTTCTTGAAGGTTTTGAAAAACAAAAATGCCTCCTTACAGAACACGAAACACCTTTTAATACAATACAAAATTTTATATTTTGCAGCTTTAAGAAAAGATAAATCCAACTGTATTTTTATTTAACCCTAAAAATTATTTAAAAATGAGTACAAAAGAAAAAATAAGAGAAAAAGTCAGTCATAAAGAAGCAACATCATTAAATAATGAGATTATAGTATATAATGATGATGTCAACACTTTTGACCACGTAATAGACACTTTAATACGTGTATGTGAGCATACTTCAGAACAAGCGGAACAATGTTCCCTGATTGTGCATTATAATGGAAAATGCACAGTGAAAACTGGGTCATATGACAAACTAAAACCCCAATGCAGTCAATTACTCGAAGCAGGTTTGAGTGCGGAAATAGTTTAAAACACAAAACATAGACCTAAAAAGGTTTACAACCCAAGGGTTAAAATGCAACTAAACATTTGTTTGTTGTCTTTCAACCCTTAATTTGTTTTATGCGTTAATTATGTATTAATAATTTACTGAAATTCCATTTTTATTCTATATTTGAGAAAAAATAAAACACTTTCATGGAAGAATATGGTAAAATTCTGGTTTATGTAATGCCTATATTTCTAATATTAATCATATTAGAAAAACTATACGGTCATTATAAAGGGGAAAACACAGTCACAACAATGGATTCAGTCTCTAGTGTAAGCTCAGGAATGGTCAATTCACTTAAAGATGTCCTAGGACTTAGCATTACTCTCATATCCTATGATTGGATTGTTTCCCATATTGCCATTTTTCAACTGGAAGCTACCACATTGGCCTATTTCATAGGCTTTATAGCCATAGATTTTTACGGCTATTGGAGCCATAGATTATCCCACCAGATCAATTTTTTATGGAACAAACACGCCATTCACCACAGTAGTGAAGAATTCAACTTGGCTTGTGCTTTACGCCAACCTGTATCCAGTTTTGTGAACTTATTTACCTTTTTACTGATTCCTGCAGCTCTTTTGGGAGTTCCTTCCAAAGTGATTGCGATTACGCTTCCTCTCCACTTGTTTTTACAATTCTGGTATCACACTAAACACATCAAAAAAATTGGTTTTCTGGAAAACATTCTTGTTTCTCCTTCACACCATCGGGTACATCACGCCATAAATCCAGAGTATATGGATAAAAACCATTCTCAAATATTCATTTTTTGGGATAAGTTATTTGGTACGTTTCAAGAGGAATTAGAAACAGTCCCCCCGGTATTTGGTATTACGCGTCCTGCACAAACTTGGAATCCATTCCGAATTAATTTCCAGCACCTGTGGTTGATGATTACTGATGCTTGGCGAACAGAAAGCTGGAAAGATAAGTTTACCATCTGGTTTAAACCTACAGGATGGCGTCCAGAGAATTTTGAAGAAAAGTATCCTGTAAACAAAATAGAAAACGTTTATGATTTCGAAAAATACGGTACGCAACATTCACAAAAATTGATGTATTGGTCGATGTTTCAAGCTGTAATTACCCTTCTATTTATAAGCTATTTATACAACTCAATTGCATTTATTGGTTTGCCAAATGTTTTTGTTTTTGGTGCGTTCGTCTTCATTTCTGTTTATAGTTATACGGAATTAATGGATACACGAAAGGTTTCAGTTTTATGGGAAGGCATCCGTTTTTTATTCGGGATAGGAATAATTGCTTATTTTGGAGATTGGTTCGGAATGAATCAACTGTTTCCATATTCTAATACTATTATTATCACTTATCTTGTTTTGTCATTAGGGGTAAGCGTCTATTTAGTAAGTGTAAATTTCGAAAAAGAAAAAGCAATAATTGCTTAAATCATATTGTTGACATACATTTAGTTTTGATCAAAAAAACAAAAAATTAATTTTTAAAATATAGTTATGAAGGGCAATCTACTCTTAAAAAGCTTTATTGGATTTAGTGCTATTTATCTTTTTGTTATCCTGACCGGCAGAGAAGATATTGCTTGGTTTATGAAACCATTTTTGATTCCGTTTCTAATCTTGGCAGTATATAATCAGGAATATTTCACAACCAAAAACATACTTTTGGCAGCCCTAACTTTTTCGTGGATAGGAGATATTATTTTGTTATTTGCAGACACTGCTGAAATTTATTTTATTTTAGGATTGATCGCTTTTCTTATCTCTCATATTGTCTATATAATTTTATTCAGCAAGCAATTAAAAACTATCCGAAAGAAAAACAAAGCTATCTATTGGATTGGAATAACAGCAATTATAGTTTATTTAATGGTGATGTTGGCCGTATTATTTCCAAACCTTGGGGATTTAAAAATTCCGGTGTTTGTTTATGCTATGGTTATTTCAACTATGCTTTTATTTGCCTTTAAAGGTTATTTTATTTGGGGAAAACCAGCTAATAACTACATACTATTGGGCGCAGTGTTTTTTGTAACCTCTGACAGTATTCTTGCTTTCAATAAATTTTACGAACCAGTTATATGGAGTTCGTTTTTCATAATGGCCACTTATCTTTTGGCTCAGTATCTTATTGTTATTGGGATTTTAAAATTGAATCAAAAAAAATAGTATTCCCTTTGAATACTAATAAAGGAAATACTATTAAATTATTTTATGGCTTTTGTGGTATAAATTACATCAAAAGCCATAAAATAATAATCTGATGTCATTAGTCTTTTAATCCTAATTTGGACAAAATAGTTTCCAATAAACACCATTTAGTAAAACCAGATTGAATTAAATTGACTCCTATAAATACCGTAAACCACAACCAGTTTTGATCTACATAATTTGTCAATAGCAAACTGATTAAAATAAATGAGCCCACTAAAATTCTAAAAACTTTATTTTTCATACTGTTATTGCGAGGTACGAAGTAATCTCCTCCTCTAAATTAAATGTTATTAATTTGATTTTTCAATGTTTAATACGGCGATATGAATATTGGATAAACTTTCCTGTTCCCCATTAAATTTATTTACAAGTTCAAAAAACGGATCCACTTTTTCTTTCTTTATAAAAGCATAATAAAGTACCGATTCATTTTCATTCATTTCGCTTCCAAACCAATTACTTTCAATAGCTTCTTCAGATAAATCTTTGAATCCAATTACCTCTTTGTATGTAAAGGTTTTTACATCTGCCAGCTTCAGCATTTTTTTGATGTCTTTGTCAAATGCCGCTATGGCTGTTATGATTAGTAGCTTCATACAATTATGAGTTATGAATTATGAGTATTGGTTTCTGACTCCCCTCCTTCGGAGGGGTTGGGGGAGGATTCCCACTTCTTTCTCTCCGTTATATAATAAATCAACGGCACCACAATTAATGTAAGTATTGTGGAAACAATTGCTCCAGCTACTAATGAAATTGCCAATCCTTGGAAAATAGGATCAAACAATATGATTGACGCACCTATTACAACCGCTCCGGTAGTTAACAAAATAGGGGTTGTTCTAACCGCTCCAGCTTCAATAATAGCTTCTTTCAAAGGCACACCATCATTCAGTCGTATTTCGATAAAATCGATAAGTAAGACCGAGTTCCTGACCATAACACCTGCCAAAGCAATCATACCAATAAACGAAGTCGCCGTAAAGAACGCTCCTAATACCCAGTGCCCTAATACAATCCCGATTAAGGATAACGGAATCGCAAGCATCATCACAATTGGCGTTTTGAAGTTTTGAAACCAACCCACAATCAACATATAGATGATGACGATTACAACCATAAAGGCAACACCTAAATCACGGAACACTTCCAAGGTAATTTGCCATTCACCATCCCATTTTACCGTAAAATCACTTTCGTCTGAAGGTTGCTCCATATAAAGCTCATTGATCTTATATCCTTTTGGTAATTTTATTTTTTGCAATTCTTTATCCATTCCAAGAATAGCATACACGGGACTTTCTAAAGCTCCAGCCATATCAGCCGTTACATAAACAACTCGCTTTTGGTCTTTTCTATAAATGGTTTTTTCAAGTGTTCCTGTTTTTACTTTAACCAAATCACTCACCGGAATCATATTCCCTTGATTTCCTTTTATTTTAAGGTTCTGAATGTCTTGCAAACTTGTTTTGTCTTTATCGTCAAGCGAAAGAACAATACCTACATTATCATTCGAATTTTCATCATATAAATTAGAAACGGGATATTCTTTTAATAAATAGGTCAAATTCCCAACAATTTGTTGTGGTGCAATCCCATTTAGCATTGCTTTTTCTTTGTCCACTTCCAACTTGTATTCTACTTGATTGTCTTCAACTGTCCAATCAATATCTACAATTCCTTCCGTTTTTTGAAGAATCCCTTTTACCTGATCAGCCACTTTTATTTGTTCATTATAGTCCGGTCCATATATCTCTGCCACTAATGTTGACAATACTGGAGGCCCTGGCGGAACTTCAATAATTTTTACATTTGCACCATACTTTTGTGCTATTTTCTGAATTTCAGGACGCAGCTCTTTTGCGATATCATGACTTTGTAACTTTCGATCTTCTTTGTGCAATAAATTCACTTGGATATCAGCCATATTGCTTCCACCACGCAAATCATAATGACGCACTAATCCATTGAAAGTAATTGGTGCCGATGTACCAATGTAGTTTTGGTAATTGACTACTTCTGGCTTAGTTGACAGATATTGAGCAATTTCCTTAGTAACCGCCGATGTTCTTTCCAGCGTTGTACCTTCAGGCATATCAATAACAATTTGGAATTCGTTTTTGTTATCAAAAGGTAACATTTTAACTAAAACGGATTGAGTAAAGAACATAGCAATCGAACCGAATAACAATAAAACAGTAACTCCCAGAAGCACTTTTCTCTTCATACTGCTTTCTAAGAAAGGACGCTCCAGTTTATTGTACATTTTATATATAAAACTGGTTTCTAAACCTTCGGCTTCTTTATGTTCTTGCGTATCTTTTTCTTGTAATAAATGATATCCTAAATAAGGAGTTACCGTCAATGCCACA
This sequence comes from Flavobacterium sp. K5-23, assembly GCF_023278045.1. NCBI lineage: Bacteria > Pseudomonadati > Bacteroidota > Flavobacteriia > Flavobacteriales > Flavobacteriaceae > Flavobacterium > Flavobacterium sp. K5-23. Next base: position 2,410,852 of record NZ_CP056783.1, on the reverse strand, counting down.
AACAGTGATAAAATCATTGCAATCGAAGCACCTATAGGCATCGGGCTCATATATGGCCCCATCATTCCAGATACAAATGCCATAGGCAGAATAGCTGCAATAACCGTAAATGTTGCTAAAATCGTTGGATTCCCTACTTCATTTATCGCATAAATTGCTGCTTGTTTAAAGGGCAATCGTTTCATCTTGAAATGCCTGTGCATATTCTCTGCAATAATAATACTGTCATCGACAACAATTCCCACCACAAAAACTAAGGCAAAAAGGGTAATACGATTCAGCGTATAATCCAGCATATAATAACTGAATAAAGTCAATGCAAAAGTCAGTGGAACCGAGAAGAAAACAACTAATCCACCACGCCATCCCATAGCCAACATCACTAAGAATGTAACCGCCAAAATAGCAATACCAAGGTGTAATAACAATTCACCTACTTTATCAGAAGCCGTTTCTCCGTAATTACGAGTTACTTCAACATGAACGTCATTCGGAATTAAATTCGACTTTAAATGTTCAACTTTTTCAATGATTTTCTCCGAAATTTTCATTGCATCTGCTCCTTTTACTTTACCAATAGAAATGGTAACCGCAGGATATTCAGATTGTGCTGTTTTAAATTTATCGTTTGTTTTTCCGTATCCAAAAGACACATAACTTTTGGCTGTCGAAGGACCATCCTGAATTGTGGCAACTTGTTTCAAATAAACAGGCCTATTTTTATTCACACCCACAACAAGATTTTCTACATCGTCTGCCGATGTTAAGAATTTCCCGGTAGTAATTAAATATTCTTGATCGTTATTGACAAAATTACCCGATTGAGAACTGCTGTTATTTGCCTGAATCATTTGCATAATCCCTAAAGCATCAATGCCATTCTCAGCCATTTTATCTTTGTCCAGAACCACTTTCAGCGTTCTACTTCTTCCACCAATTTCTTTGGTAATGGCAACATCCTTCACTTTTTCAATTTCCGATGTCACTTCTTCCGCAATTTGGCGTAATTGAAAATCATCCATTTTTTCACTCCATAGCGTTATTCCAAGCATAGGAACATCATCAATAGAACGTGTTTTAACCATAGGTTTGTACACTCCTTTTGGGAACATATCTTCGTGTTTTGCCAGTTCGTCATATAATTTCACATACGAACGCTCCACATCTTGACCTACATAAAACTGAACAATAAGCATTGCTTGACCATTCATCGCCATCGTATGCACGTGCTCCACCCCTTTAATATTAGAGATAATTTTCTCAAGAGGTTTTGCCACACGACTTTCCACTTCAGTAGGACTCGCTCCTGGATAACCCACCATTACGTCGGCCATAGGAACATTAATTTGTGGTTCTTCTTCTCTTGGAATGAGAAAAGAACTATAGACACCAATGATCATCAAAGCAACCATCATCAAAATGGTTAGTTTTGAGTTGATGAAAAAATGGGCAATTTTACCTGAAATTCCTTCTTGCATAATTTTTTATTTATTTGGGCGTGACCCTCTCAAAAGGTCGGGTCGGGCTATTCGTTTCAATCATTTTCGTGTTCTCGATACTTCCGCTAAAAAGCGGAAACTCGAACTGACGAAAAAGGATTTCCACTGCTATCCCTCACGCAGTATTAAAGGACTATTTTTTAATTCGACTGAACACTAAAAACTGATTACTGAACACTAACTTTCGCTCCATTAAACAATTTCCCTTCGGCTGATACGATGTATTTCTCATCGGCTGATAATCCAGATAATATTTCTACTTGATTCCCAAAAGTTTTTCCTGTACGCAACCATCTTAGAATGGCAATATTTTCATTTCCTATTGTATATATTCCGGTAAGTTGTCCTTGTTTTACCAAAGCACTTTCAGGAACCAAAACCATATTATTTGAAGTAGTACTTACTTTATTTTCAACAGGAAATTGAACATTAACAAACATCCCAGATAAGATAGAACTATCGGTTTTATCTAAATTTATTTTCACTAAATACTGACCGCCCGTATTTTTAGCTGATACACTCACTTCGCTCACTTTTCCAGTTAAGTTTTTGTTGGATGATTTTACTAAAACTTTTACCGGCATTCCTTTTTTAATTTCCGTAATGTCACTTTCAGAAACCATAGCAGTCACTTGTAGTTTTGAAGCTCCTTCAACGCTTACTAAAGGCATTCCTGGGTTTGCCATATCTCCTTCTTTTACAAAAGTATTAGTCACAACACCTGAAAACGGAGCCGTAATATTAGAATAATTGAACTGTGCCAAAACTTCATTTCGCATTTGTTTTGCTCCTTCAAGTCCAGCTTTGGCCATCTCGTAACGAGCAGTCATATCGTCTAATTCTTTTTGCGAAGCACTTTGTTGTTTGAATAAATTCACAAAACGATCATAGTCCTTTTTGGCGCTATTGTAACCCGCAGTAGCCTGAAGAACACTTGCGTCTACTTGTGCTTTTTTAGCTTGTAAGTCAGTATTATTTATACTAACTAATGATTGACCAGCATTTACTTTTTGCCCTACTGTTACATAAACTTTAGTTACATAACCCATCATTCGAGTACTTAAATCAGCACTGTTCTCAGCTTCAATTTTTCCACTTGCACTTACAAATGGACTGTTGTCATTTTCTGAAACTCCGCTAACTTTTACAGCAATTGCAGGAGATTCAGTTACAGCTTCTTTTTTTTCTCCCTTGCAGGATGTTAAAATAAAAAGGGAGATTGAAATTAGTGATATTATTTTTTTCATGATTTTTCGTTTGAATTTTTGTCTTTCTTCTATGTTCTTTGATCTATATTCTTTACTCTTTTTTCTACCTTTTACTTCGTTAAGAATTGTAAATATTGTTGTGTAAAATTGTATTCAAAAACGGCTTGTAGGTATTCCAATTCTTTTTTGAACATTTGAGTTTCAGCTTGCAGTAAGTCAGTGGTTTTTTCTAACCCTTGCGTAAAACGATTGCTTCTTATTCTGTAGGCTTCCTGCGATTGTTCTAAATCCAACTTAGAAAGATTGACCTTGTTTTCAGCATCTTTTATCTGACGATTGATTTTATTCAGTTCTAATTGGCTTTTGGCTTTGTATTGTTGAGTTTCAATCTCGGCTTTTTGAAAGTCCGCTTTTGCTTTTTCCATTTTTCCTATTGATTTAAAACCGTCAAATACATTCCATAACAATTGTGCTCCTACAACATAACCTTTGGCAGTTGTCCCAAATAATTTATCATCATACAATTCATAACTACCAAAAGCGTTCAATCGTGGTAAAAAGTTCATTTTACTGGAAAGAAACATCTTTTGATACGCTTCTGTTGATTGATCCATTGCCTGGATATCTTTTCTGTTATCAGAAAGTTTAGTTTCGTTATTTATAATCGAAATCGTGTTTTCTAATGCTTCAGTTGGTTTGTAAACATTGTCACCAATGTCTTCATTCAATAAAAAAGCTAAATAATCAGAAGCGTTTTGCACATTGCTTTTTGCATATTGCAATTGGTTTTTTATTTCGTTTACACGTACTTGTACCGAAAGTAAATCTGTTTTTTGCAGTATTCCTTGTTTGAAATAATTTTTAATCAATTTCAAGTTGGCATCTGCAGTAGTATTCGCTTTTGCTAAAACAGCGACAGCTTTATACCCCAGTTGCAATTCCATAAATGATTTATTGACTTCCAGTTCCAGATATTCCTTAGTACGTTCTGTTTGCAATTGAAAAGCATTCATTTTTGCTTTAGCAGCTTGTCTACCGTAGATTCCATCCACATTTATTAAAGGTTGTAAAACCTCAATTTTAGTAGCGTAATTTTGAGTACGATTAGGATTGTTCAATAAACTAGGGTCAAAATCGGAAGCCGTTAATATTCCCTGATTCAGTTTAGATCCAAAAGCCATCAGTGGATTTGTGGTAGAAATGGCTGTGTGGGAAGCCGTGATATTCGGTAAGAAAAGGGAATTTGATTGTTTATAATCCGCTTGAGCTGATTTAAATTCCTGATTGGCAATTTTAATCTGTAAGTTTTTATCGGAAACTTTTTGCCAAAGGTCACTCTTAGAAATAGCCAAAGTATCCTGACCGTAACTAAAAGCGGAGATCAAAATAGTTGCTGTAAATACTATTACATTTATTTTCTTCATAATTGGTTTTCTTAATTATGAAACAAAGGTATAGTGATGAAAATGCGTGCACAGTAACAAATGTCACATTACCAAAATAAAGGTGAAAAGTGGTTGTTGTTTTTTCGAAAATAGTAAAACAAAAAAAAAAGCATTTTCCTGTTTAAGAAAAATGCTTTTTATATCTATTGTTACTGAAAATATTAATGAGGTAATTTTTTCATTAATAATCCATAAATAAAAGTACCCAGTAAAGCTCCGATAAGAACAATTATCAAGCTCCAAAAACCGGCTCCTAAGAGAATAAATATTGGTCCTGGACAAGCACCAACTAACGCCCAACCGAGACCGAAAAACAATCCACCAATCCAATAACGTGTTGATCCTTTTTCTTTATCCTGAATTTCAATAGGTTGCCCTTTAATATCCTTTATATCTTTCCTCTTAATGACTTGAATACCAATAAGTCCCGTAGCAATAGCTACACCAATGATTCCATACATATGAAACGATTGAAATTGAAACATTTCATAAATACGGTACCAAGAAACTGCTTCAGATTTTGTAAGTACGATTCCGAAAATGAAACCAACTAATAAATATTTTATTACTTTCATATTTTAAAAAATTAAAGGGAATAACAAGTGAACCATAATCAATCCACCAATAAAAAATCCTATTACAGCTTTTAGAGACGGTAACTGTAAATTACTTAATCCTGATATTGCATGTCCTGAAGTACATCCACCAGCATAACGGGAACCAAAGCCAATTAATACTCCTCCAATAAGTAAAATAAAAATACTTTTTGGTGATTCTAATATTTGTAGTCCAAAAAGTTCATCAGGCAAAAATTTACCATTAGGCGCATCGATACCATAAAGAGCTAACTGTTCAATTGATTTAGGATTTAAAGCTATATTTGAAGGTGACGATAAATAATGGATTGCTACAAAACCACCTAGCATCGCTCCAGCTATTACAACCAAATTCCAACGTTGAGCTTTCCAATCAAAATCAAAAAAATCAACATATTTTCCAACACCTGCAATTGAACACATAGAGCGAAGGTTTGATGACATTCCAAAGGCTTTACCAAAATAGATTAAACATAGCATAATCAAGCCAATTAAAAACCCAGAAACATACCAAGACCAGGTTTGAGAAATAAATTCCATATTGTTATATTTTTTTGCAAATATAAGAACCATTTGCATTGATATAAGTGAGAATTACCAGATTTATCCAAAATCAACCTAGAAAACTAAATTATTGGTTGAAGTTGGCTTCAAAATTACAGAACTGTTTATATTTGTAACAGTAAAAAAAAATCGTCCTCAAAATATGAAAAAAACTATAGTTTTTATCGCTCTTTTAATCCTTACTGTCTCTTGTGTAAGCACAAAATCAACATTGAAAAACGTAGATGATAATGCTCCTATTCCAAAACTATCTAAGGACAACAGCTTTATAATTACGGAGTACAGTAAAGACACAAAATACGGTTATGATCCCGATTACCCAATAAATATATTCTTCATTCACACTAAAAATGAGACAATCAACCAACAACGTTATTTAAGTGCTTTGGCTGGCCCTAATGGAGAAGAATTAAGTTATACTAAACTAGAAAGTTGTTGTCCGTTTCCAACAACGAGAAGTGATATGGGAGCAGGTTTTCTGGATGTATATGAAGTAAAATGGGAAGGTCAAACAAAACCAATCACATTGTATTTAAATATCTACGAAAAAGGGGTTCTTATGGTACCAGTAGGACTTAGCTTGAAAAAAATGTAATTCTGATTCCATACTCCTAGCCCTGATAGAAGAGAAAATCCCACGCTTTTTTTAGCGTGGATTGTAACGAATAGCAGGAATAGCTCCTAAAAAAAATACAAATCTAAACTGTAAATGGCAAATCATAACTACCTTTGCACTTTCTAAAAATAATCCTATTATGAACATACAACATATTCCTCAAATTAAACATACAGAGAGTGGTAACTTTTTTTTACTTGCTGGGCCTTGTGCAATTGAAGGAGAAGAAATGGCGATGCGAATTGCCGAAAAATTAATTGGCATCACTGATAAATTACAAATTCCTTTCGTTTTTAAAGGTTCGTTTAAGAAAGCAAACCGTTCAAGAATTGACAGTTTTTCAGGAATTGGAGATGAAAAAGCGCTAAAAATCCTTAGAAAAGTATCTGAAACTTTCAAAGTTCCTACGGTAACGGATATTCATACAAATGAAGATGCGGATATGGCGGCTCAATATGTTGATATACTTCAAATTCCGGCGTTTTTAGTTCGTCAAACTGATTTAGTGGTGGCTGCTGCCAATACTGGAAAAGTGGTGAACCTGAAAAAAGGACAATTTATGAGTCCTGAAAGTATGAAACATGCAGTTCAAAAGGTATTGGATTGCAACAATCAAAACATAATGGTTACTGACCGTGGAACTATGTTTGGGTACCAAGACATGATTGTTGATTATAGAGGAATCCCAACTATGCAACAATATGCGACTACAGTACTTGATGTAACCCATTCTTTACAACAACCAAACCAAATGGCTGGTGTTACAGGTGGAAGACCTGATATGATTGAAACTGTTGCTAAAGCTGGAATTGCTGTAGGAGTGGATGGTATCTTTATTGAAACTCATTTTGATCCTGCGAATGCTAAAAGTGATGGAGCAAATATGTTGCATTTAGATTACTTTGAAGACTTGATGACGAAGCTAGTTGCCATCAGACAAACCATTAATAAATTTTAATTTTACACATTGAAAAATATAGTTTTATATTCTTTATTCTTTGGTTTACTATTTTCAAATATAGCAAACGCGCAAGACGGAATTAAATTACAAGATAAATATACTGCTCATAACAAAGGTAAATTCTTTTTTTCATGGGGAGGAAATAGAGAAGTTTACAGCAAGTCGGATATTACATTTAAAGGGAAAGATTATGATTTTACTTTAAACGACGTATCAGCTCATGACAGACCTAAAGGATGGCATATAGATTATATAAATCCTGCAAGAATGACTATTCCTCAAACAAATTTTAGAATGGGGTATTTCATTAATGACCATTACAGTATTGCAATAGGAGTTGATCATATGAAATATGTGATGAATCAAGATATTGCGGTTGCATTAGACGGTTATTATCCTAAACCAGGAACTTACGGGGAAATCCTAACCGGTAATCAAGTATTATTAACTCGTGAATTCCTAACATTTGAACACACAGATGGTTTGAATTATGTAAATACTGAAATTTCAAGACACGATGATATTTCATCAATATTTAAAATTGGGGATACTGACAAGGTCCAAATTAACTTAACAGAAGGAGCTGGTGTAGGTTTATTATATCCTAAAACAAATGCTAAGCTATTAGGTAAAGATCGTCACGATGACTTTCATGTTTCAGGATATGGAGCTTCTCTAAAAGCTGGTTTAAATGTGACTTTTTTCAAACATTTTTATATCCAAGGAGAGCTAAAAGGAGGTTACATCAATATGCAAGATATCAAAACTACAAATAGTGGAGACGATAGTGCTTCTCAAGATTTTTTCTTTTTTCAGAAAATAATCGCTTTTGGTGGGATTTTTAAAATATAATTAATACTTACAAATAATTTCAGATATGAGGCTGCTCCAATGAGACAGCCTCTTTTTTTTTATTACGTTTCCAATAAAACAAACCATTTTCCACTATAAGCATTCATTTTCAACAGATTATCCTATAATCGAACTCATATTAAAAAAAATATTATTACTTTAGTATAAGTGTACATTGACAATAAAGCAGATTGTTAGTAAATAACTAAACCATTGTAAGAGTATGATATTATCAAATGAAAATATTATAAATACTGAAGTGAATTCTTTTAAAGATTTCGAAGCTTTTTTTGACATATCACAAGACTTATTGTGCATAGCAGGATTTGATGGTTATTTTAAAAGAATAAACCCTGCTGTTTGTAAGCTATTAGGATATACTAACGAAGAGTTATTAGCAAAGCCTATAAATGAATTTGTTTATTTTGATGATCAACTCATAACTACAGAAGCTAGAAGTGATATGAGGAGAAAAAAATCCTTATATAATTTCGAAAATAGATACATCACAAAAAGTGGTTCAATAGTTTGGTTACTATGGACTTCAATGCCCATAGAAAATAAAAATCTTGTTTATGCTATTGCCAAAAATATTACTCATAAAAAGGAACTTGAGGAAGAAAGAAACAATCACCTTACAGAATTAACAAAAATAAACCACGAATTTAAACAGCTCACTTACACTACTGCTCACGATTTAAGATCGCCGGTAAATAATATGCTTTCTGTATTTGAACTATTAGACCCCTCAAAAATAACCGACACTGAAACGCAAGAATTTATTTCCATATTAAAGTCGATTACCCTTACCCTAAGAGAAACTTTAAATGAATCTATTGAAATTCTCGATAAAAAAAATGAATCCGATATTTATACCGAAGAATTAAATTTAAATGATTCCTTAAATGAAGTATTACTATCTATCATATCTTTAATTCAAAATTCAGTAACTACTATTAATGTTGACTTTTCAGAGTTTGAAAATGTGATATTTAATAAAGCATCCTTAAAAAGTGTTTTCTTAAATTTAATAACAAATTCAATAAAATATTCAAAGCCTGATTGCCGAGCTAACATTACAATTACTTCCAGAAAATTCAAAAAAAGGAAACAATTGATAATCTCCGACAATGGAATTGGATTTGAAATGGATTTAGTCAAGGACAAGATTTTTGGTTTACACCAAAAGTTTCACGATAATGTAGACAGTCACGGAATTGGACTTTATCTTGTTTACAATCATATTACAAATCTTGGAGGTCAAATTGTTGTCGAAAGCAAGGTAAATGAAGGTGCCAAATTTATAATTACCTTTAAAGAATAAAACAAGATCTTGAATCTGAATATTATTTTATAGCGTATAGAATAACTAACTGTAAAAGCTAGGTCCTTATATGATAGAAATTCCAAAAACACCAATAGTTATCCATACCGTAAGAAAGTTTTCCCTTCTTGAAATTCTCCAGTACATTGTATTGATTTCATTGCTACTCTATTATGGGAAAACACTTTTTATTCCCTTGAGCTTTTCGCTGTTGATTAGTTTTATACTGTACCCTTTGTGCAAATGGCTTGAAACAAAAAAAATCAGCCAAAGCGCAGCTATTTTTATTTCTATTATGGGTGTAACCCTATTAATGGGAGCAATTATATATTTACTGTTTTTGCAAGTAATTGAATTTTCACAGGAATGGCAACCCTTCAAAGAGAAACTACTTGAAACCGCAAATCAGGTTAGTATATTTATCTCAGAGCGTTTTGGGATAAGCTTAGAAGAACAATCGATATATTTCAAAAACTCCATAAACAACTCGGGTACCCAAACTATTTCAATGGTACGCAGGGTTGCGTTTATTTTTTCTGAGTCCATTTTTTATATTTTAATAATCCCCGTTTTATCAGGACTTATACTTTATCATCGCAAAATTCTTATGAATGCTTTATACCAGCTATTTCCTGTAAATAAGAAAGAAACCATTCATGAAATTTTGATCGAAACCATTCATGCCTATTATAATTTTATAAAAGGAATGCTGTTAGTCTACTTTATTGTAGGTGTTTTAAACAGCATTGGACTAGCCATTGTGGGAGTTCCACATCCTTTTCTTTTTGGTTTTATAGCAGCCATCTTGACTTTTATACCCTATGTTGGTATAATGATATCTGCCTTATTGCCTATTGCCGTTTCCTGGATCACTTTTAATTCTATATGGTATCCATTAGCCGTGATCGTGGTTTTTGGTATTGTACAAATCCTGGAAGCCTATGTGATTTTTCCTTTTGCCGTAGGAAACCGATTAAAAATAAATACACTTGTAATTATTGTAATGATAATTATTGGTGGTATTATATGGGGTGCTGCCGGAATGATATTATTCATTCCATTTACGAGTATCATTAAATTAATTGCAGATCGAACGGAGAGTTTAAAATCATTATCCATATTATTAGGAGATGGTAATCTTGAAAAAAAATAATATTATTTATAATAGCCAAAAACATAAAAGCTACAAGAAATACTCTTGTAGCTTTTATATTTAAAAACGCAATCTAAAAAAATACATTTCTCTATTTCACAATACCGTTTTGATCTATTAAATAGATTAGGGAAGCCATTGTGGCAGCTCCTAATTCTAGTTCTCTTTTATTTACAGCATCAAATGTATCGTTTGCAGCATGATGGTAATCAAAATAACGTTGTGAATCTGGGTGTAAACCCGCTTTTACAATTGTTTTAGAGGTTAAAGGACCAATGTCCGACCCTGAATGCCCTTTTTCAAAACTATGGATTAAATATGGCTTAAAAAGGTTTTTATAACTTGTGATTTTATTAAAATTTGCTTCGTCACAATCTAATGAAAACCCTCTTGGAGTAAATCCTCCAGAATCACTTTCGAAAGCAAAAATGTGGTTCTCCTTGTTAGCTTGTGCTAATTCTTCGTATTTTTTCCCTCCTCTTAGTCCATTCTCTTCATTCATAAAAAGAACAACACGAATTGTGTTTTTTGGCTTATAACCCAGGTTTTTAAAAATATTTGCCACTTCCATACTTTGCACCACACCTGCTCCATCATCATGAGAACCATCAGCAAGGTCCCAAGAATCGAGATGACCACCTACAACCATAATGTTTTCAGGATGTTCACTCCCTTTTATTTCGCCAATTACGTTATAAGACAACACATCGTCAAATTGTTCACAGGATTGTTTAAAATAGAATGTTAGTTTTGGATTCTTTTTTAATGATTTAGACAATAACTCTGCTCCATTAGTACTAATTGCGGCTGTTGGAATATATTGTGACATAGGAATATCACCATAACTTTGATTACCCGTATGTGGAAAGTCATCCAATCTCAAATTCATAGAACGAATAATTGTACCTACAGCTCCAAATTTTGATGCCTCCTTAGCTCCAGCACCTCTTTGATCCACAGCACCAGAATAGGCTTCAAATGATTCAATTACTGAATTGTCCATCGGGCGGTTAAAAAACACTATTTTCCCTTTTATCTTATCTACTCCTAATTCAGTTAATTCTTTAAGACTTTGAACTTCAATAACCTCAGCAGTCAATCCGTTTTTTGGGGTAGCAATAGAACCTCCTAAAGCACAAATAGGCACACTGATTTTTGTCTTATTATCTAATATAAAAGCAGTTTCTTTTGTACCTCTCACCCATTTTGGCACCATTACTTCCTGAAGATAAACACGGTCAAAACCTAGTTTCTCCATTTCGGATTTGGTGTACTGAACGGCTTTTTCAGCGTTAGTAGATCCTGATAAACGACCTCCAATTGAATTGGATAAATAATCCAACCAAGAATAACATTTTGAATTTGTCAAAGAGGAGTTGTAAATTTCTTTAATCGTTTTGGCTTCATTATTTTGAGCAAGGAGCACCGAACCGTTTAATAAAAGAAGAGCTAAAAAGGTATTTTTTTTCATTTGGAAATAATTACAATTTTTAATAGGTAAATAGAATCGCAATATAATTAAAAATCCTGTAAGGTTTAATGCTTACAGGATTTGGTTTTTATTTAATTGGTTCAAAACTGATAGCGGTTCCTCCGCCGGCAGCCAATTTCAATTTAATTTTTGACTTAGTGGTAACTATCATAGTTCTAATTTTATAAGCAATAGGATTGTTTTTCCAATGAGCATTATTTGCATCTTCGTAAATGGTCGCTTTATACTTTTGTCCTTTTGTTAGGAAATCCAACTTAATTTCAGAGTTTCTTGCATTTTCATCGGTGATTGCACCCAGGAACCACGATTCTTTTCCTTTTTCTTTTCTAACTACCGTTAAATAATCACCTGGTTCTGCTTCTAGATATATACTCTCATCCCAATCTGCAGCTACGTCTTTAATGAATTGAAAAGCATCATTGTATTTCTCGTAGTTTTCAGGTAAATCAGCTGCCATTTGCAAAGGAGAATACATCGTTACATACAAAGCTAGTTGTTTTGCCAATGTAGTATGTACTTGTTCCGTTTTACTTTTATCGTAATGGCTCATTTTTATTTCGAAAATACCAGGAGTATAATCCATAGGTCCTCCAAGTAGTCTTGTGAAAGGCAATATTGTTTCGTGCATAGGTGGGTTTCCAATACTCCAAGCATTGAATTCATTTCCACGAGCAGCTTCGGCAGCAATATAATTTGGATAGGTTCTGCTATAGCCTGTAGGTCTGGAAGATTCGTGTGAATTAATCATAATTTTATAATCAGCAGCACGTCTTGCAACAAAATTAAAATGGTTGACCATAGACTGCCCGTCATGGAATTCTCCTCTAGGAATAATTTTACCTACGTATCCTGACTTTACAGCCGGATAATCGTATTTCTTCATATAATCAAATGCACGGTCTAATCTTCTTTCATAATTAGCAACTGAGCCCGAAGTCTCATGATGCATAATCATTTTTACATTTTTTGCTTTGGCGTAAGCCGTAACCTCATCAATATTAAAATCAGGATAAGGAGTTACAAAGTCAAAAACCTCTTCTTTCCAGTTGCCAAACCAATCTTCCCAACCGACATTCCATCCTTCTACCAGAACTCCATCAAAACCGTTTTTGGCAGCAAAGTCGATGTATCTTTTAGTGTTTTCTGTAGTTGCTCCGTGTTTTCCTGAAGGTAATAAATCCTTAGTCACTGAGTTTTGAGCATTTTGTGAACCTGCATAATCCCAGGTAGCTTTCCCAACGTGCATTTCCCACCAAATCCCAACATACTTCATAGGCTTAATCCAAGAAGTATCTTCAATTTTTGAAGGTTCGTTAAGGTTCAGAATCATTTTTGAGCCTACAATATCTCTGGCATCATCACTTATCATTATCGTTCTCCAAGGAGAAACGCAAGGTGTTTGCAAATAGGCTTTGTCACCTATAGCGTTAGGAACCAATTGTGCATTCAATTTATATTTTTCAACATCAACATTTAAATGCATTATAGGATAATTAACTACCGCCGCTTCAAAAATATTAAGATATAACCCCGATGTAGATTTCATCATCAACGGCGATTGAACAATGTATTTTCCTGGAATGGATTTCACACCAATACCATTATTCATATCTATTTTAGAATTATCAATTTCAGAAAGTTTTGTTTCGTTGTACTCGTACTCATTACTATCAAAATCTCCCGGAATCCAAAATGCTTTATAATTATCCGTTAGATTAAATTGAGATACCTCATCAGAAATAATGAAATAATTAAGTTCGTTTTGTTTAGGGAAATCATAGCGAAAAGCAACACCCTCATCAAAAACTCTAAAAATGATATTCATTTTTACCTTAGTTTCTTTTTGAATAAGAGAAACAGTCAATTCATTATAATGATTTAAGATAGATGATTGCTCTCCTAGTACAGGTTTCCAAGATTCATTAAAAGTTGCTTTTTTAGTATCCATGACTTCAAAATTCGCATCTAAAGCTGCTTTCTCTTTCAGTTTAATACCTAAGGCACTTTCAAGAATGATTGGTTTTTCTTTGTAATTTACGGAGTAGAATGGCTGTCCATTTGTCCCTAACTTAAAATTTAAAATGATTTTGTTTGAAGGGGACTGAATGCTTTGCGCCTGCAATATGCTCATAGCACAAAGCAGGAAAAGGGATAAATAATGTTTCAATTTGTATTTAATTTTTAGTTTTAGTTTTGCTAAAATAGTTAAATATTATTTTCTATCAGAATCTGATTTAACAAACAATACTACATTACACCCTAAACCCTTGAATTCCAAACTTATAAACACAGAACCGTTTATTGGTTATAACGAAAAAAAAGCCTCTCAAACGAGAAGCTTTTTATAGTATAAGAAGTTTATTTTAACCCAAAAGCAAATTATATACTTGCTTTGCAATTTCGATTTCTTCATTGGTAGGAATAACCAAAACTTTTGTTTTAGACTCAGGAAGATTTATTTCACGGATTTCTTTGGAGCGGATTTCATTTTTTTCATTATCTAATTCGATTCCGAAATACTCCATATCAGTACACACTAATTTTCGAACATAAGATGAATTCTCACCAACACCAGCCGTAAATACTATAGCGTCTAGACCATTCATTACAGCAGTATAAGAACCTATATATTTTTTTATGCGATACGCATTCATGGCTAATGCAAGTTGGCAGTTGGCATTTCCTTTTTCAGCATGCGCTTCTATATCTCTTAGGTCACTATAACCTGTAAGGCCTAGCATACCGCTTTCTTTTTGTAACATATTATAAACCTCATCAAGAGTATAACCTAATGATTTGACCATATAAAAAATAACCGATTGGTCAATATCGCCGCTTCGCGTTCCCATCACTAATCCGTTCATAGGACCGAAACCCAAAGTATGATCGATGCTTACGCCGCCTTTTATTGCCGTCATACTACAACCATTCCCTAAATGGATACTGATAATCTTATCGCTTTTATCCAGATATTCTGCAGCTTGTTCAGAAACGTATTTATGACTTGTACCATGGAAACCATAAACCCGAATCTTATTCTCCGTTAATAATCTATTAGGAATGGCATATTTATGAGCCACAACGGGAATTGTCTGATGAAAGGCAGTATCAAATACGGCTACTTGTTTTGCTGTTGCAAATATTTCTTCGGCAACTTCTATTCCTTCCAGATTTGATGGATTGTGCAATGGCGCTAAGGAAAAAAGTTTCTTTATTTGATCTTTCACCTCTTCAGTAATCACTACGGTATCAGAAAAAGTACTTCCTCCATGAACAACACGATGTCCAACAACATCTATCTCTTTAGTACTTTTAATTACTCCAATCTTTTCATCCATCAACAATTGAGCAATCTTTTCCAATCCTTCTTTATGATCCGAAATTGGTAAAATCTCTTCAACCGAATTTGTACTTGTTTTATAGCTTAGATTTGATGTTTCCAAGCCTATTCTATCTATCATACCACTACAAATTACTTCCTTAGAAGGCATATCTATTAATTGATATTTGATTGAAGAACTTCCTGTATTTACTATTACTATTTTCATTGTTTTATTTATTTTCCTCTCCCCGACCCTCTCCGAAGGAGAGGGGGACTGGAAGGATATACTTTGTGTTTATTCCTCTCCCCGGCCCTCTCCAAAGGAGAGGGGGACTGGACGGATATATTTTGTGTTTATTATTTTATTTGAAACCTGAAACTTTTAAACTTTAAACTTTAAACTTTTAAACTTTTTTTACAACCCTTGTGCTTGTATTGCAGTAATCACCACCGTATTGATAATATCATCTACAGTGCAACCTCTACTTAAATCATTTACGGGCTTGTTTAATCCTTGTAACATTGGCCCAATAGCCAAAGCACCCGTTTCTCTCTGAACTGCTTTATAGGTATTGTTTCCTGTGTTCAAATCAGGAAAAATAAGGACGCTTGCTTGTCCCGCTACTTCGGAATTTGGCATTTTGCTTTGACCTATTTCCATATCTACGGCAGCGTCATATTGTATAGGGCCTTCAATTTTTAAGTCAGGTCGTTTTTCACGTACAATTTCAGTAGCCTTTCTTACTTTATCCACTTCATCCCCTTTTCCAGAAGAACCAGAAGAATAAGATAGCATAGCAATTTTTGGTTCGATACCAAAAGCCAAACTTGAGTCGGCAGAAGATATAGCGATTTCAGCTAATTGTTCGGCAGTAGGATTTGGGTTTATGGCACAATCCCCAAAAACAGAAACGCGGTCTTCCAAGCACATAAAAAATATGGACGAAACAATACAAGTATCCGGTTTAGTTTTTATGAATTGTAACGCTGGTAAAATGGTATGTTGGGTTGTATGCGCAGCACCAGAAACCATTCCGTCAGCGTGCCCTTTATACACCATCATCGTACCAAAATAAGAAACGTCTTCCATTAAATCTTTGGCCATTCTTATGGTTACATTTTTATTTTTACGCAACTCGTAATACGTATTTGCATAATCCTCGTAATTTTCGGACTCAATCGGGTTTATGATTTTTACTTTCGAAAAGTCAAAAGCAATCCCTAATTCGGCTACCTTGTTTTCTATTTGTTTTTTGTTTCCAATAATCGAAATATCAACAACATCCATTGCCAGTAATCGAGAGGTAGCAATAATGATTCTTTCGTCACTTCCTTCGGGCAATACAATGTGTTTTCTATGCTTTTTAGCTCTTTTTACCAGATTGTATTGAAACATTTTAGAAGTAATTCCATCAGCTTCAAAAGCACTTAACTTAGTAGATAAACTGTCCAGATCAACATACTTTTCGAATGTATTTATAGATGTTTCAATTTTCTGGGTATTATCCGCATAAATTTTGGACTTTATGTTTCCTATTTTATTTGTAATACTATAGGTCCCCCCTTCTACAGTGATTATTGGAACAATACTTGTCAATCCTTCGATTAACTTTAAAATACTATCCTCTGGAAGAATGTTTCCCGTTAAGACAATTCCTGATACCGAAGGATAATTAGCCGACTCATTAGCTTGTAATGCACCCAAAATAATATCTGCTCTGTCTCCAGGAGTAATTACAAGAGCGTTTTCTTTTAAATGAATTAGATAATTACGCAATTGCATAGCACCTACACTAAAATTACCTACTTCGTTATTCAAAAATTCCTTTCCAAATAAAACTTTAGCACCCAGTTCATCCACAATTTCCTTAATCGTTGGATTATTCAAACTGGAAATAATTGGAATAGCATTAACCAAAACTTCTTTTGGTAAGTTGGATTTTAAACCATTTGTTACTAAATCGATGTTTTCCGGTTGGACTTTATTGGCTATAACCGCTAATACCTCTACATCTTTAACTTTAAAAGAATCATAAGCAAGATAAAGACTGTCTATTAATTCCTCCAGTGTTTTCCCCACACCCGAACCTACAATAATAGTTGGTATCCCCAGGTTTTTAGCAATCAGTACATTCATATCAAGTTCGATAACGGTACCTTCACCACTAAAGCTCGTTCCTTCCACTAAAACAAAATCAAACTGCTCCTCTAATTTTTTGTATTTCTCAATAATCAGATCGAGCACTTCTCCTATTTTTCCCTTATTTTTCTTTTTGATCAGCTTACTTTTGGTAATAGCAAAAGCATCTTCAAAGTCGATATCAAGCCCAAAGTGAGAAATAACAGTCTCAATGTGGTTGTCTAATTTCCCGTCTTCAAAATCTTCAATAATAGGTCTAAAATAACCTACTTTGGCAGTTTTACCTATTAACATACTCATCAATCCAAGAGTAACTATGGACTTACCGCTGTTATGTTCGCTAGTTGCAATATATATCGCCTTATTCATTCTGTTTATTTTTACATTTTTATATCCCAATTCTAATTGGTCAACTTATATTTCACTTTATTATCGTAATCTCTATTTATTATACATTTCACTTCTCACTAATTTCAAAACCAACGTCTCCTTTTAAAATAGAAAATCATTCCTATTCCAATCAAAACCATAATCCCGATGACAGTATAATAGCCATTTTGATATTTTAATTCGGGCATATGTTCAAAATTCATTCCATACACACCTACAATAAAAGTCATAGGTATAAAAATAGCCGAAACAATCGTCAGGGTTTTCATTATCTCGTTCATCTTATGTGTTTGTGAGGAGAAGTAAAAATTAGAAGCACTTTCCAGCATTCCCATATCCGATTCAATTTGTTCCAATAGTTCCAAACTTTTTTGATGCAATCTGAAGAAAAAGGTGAAATTTTCGGCTTCAATTAAATTGAATACATTGTCATCTTTTATACTTTTTATGGCAAATAAAGAATCCCGAAGAGGTATAATAGAACGTTTCAAGAAATTATAATTGTCTCTGTGTTTTTCAATATTCACTAAAATTACTGGATCTGTGCTTATTTTTGAAAGTGTAATAAGCTCTTCTACCTTAGACTCTTCATTCTCTAAGGTGATATAGAAATTCTCCATAATAGAATCTAGAAGGATATACAGTAAATAGTCCACTTTTTTGGTTCTCACTATTCCGGTATGCTTCCTGATTCTTTCTCGAATATGCGTAAAAAAATCAGAACGTTTTTCTTGAAAAGAAATTAACATTCCATCTTTAATTAGAAAACTGATTTGTTCGAGATTAATATTATCAGAGTGTTCCGTGGGTAATATAGACTTTATGTTAAAAAACAAGGTATCAGAGAGTTCTTCTAGCTTTGTTCTTCTTGAAGTATTTAAAATATCAAAAAGCATAAAATCGTCAATTTTAAAATAATCCCCAATATTCTGAATTAAGTCTGCATTGTTTAATCCGTGTAAATTAAGCCAATTTGTTTTGTTTGTATCGATGTACTTGTCTAAATCAGACAAAGTGAAATCCTCATATTCATCCATAGACGAATCATCAAAAACGAACAATTGCATCTCCGATTCTTTGCTTGTATGTATCCCGGTATATTCTAGATTTAAATGCGGTAATCTTCTTGATTTTTTATATTTCATTATAAACATTTTACACCATAAAATTACGGAAATCTTTTATAAAAAAACGAATCATTATTATTATTCATTTTCTTAAAAACAAATCAGATAACAGACTTTATTCTTGTTCCAAAACAAAGATAGTTCAAAAGAATAAATCCATTTATGAGATAAATCATGTTATCGAATAATATGATTCGAATGGCAATAATTATAATATTCAAAATTAAACATACAAATACAATCATAATCTAAATTATATAAATAAATTTGGATACTAATAGAAACTAAAATCAATCTTTTTAATACAAATAAACAAATGCAAAAAAAAATAATTTTAATTACCACTTGTCTCCTTTTGGGCCTAAGCCAAGGAACATTTGCACAGAGCAAAAAAAAGAAAAAAAAGGACACGGATGCCGTTGCAACAGTTGACACAAAAAAAGCTGATGTCAAAAAAGTACCAAAACCGTACAACAAAGTTATTGACTCTACAGCAGTCACTCAAAGAGGATTGATTGACATTCATAAAATGGATGACAAATACCTTTTTGAAATTCCGGAATCACTTTTGGGAGCTGAAATTATGACGATCACCCGATATTCAAAAACTCCAGCTGGAGGAGGAATATTTGGTGGAGAAGAAATCAACAGACAAGTAATAAAATGGGAGAAAGGACTTAATAACAATATCCTTCTTAGGTCAATTACTTATGTAATAATGTCCCCAGACGAAGACAAGCCAATGGCTCAAGCGGTTAAAAACTCAACTTCTGATCCTATTATCGGTAATTATGATGTACTGGCTTATAAAAAAGATGCATCAGGAAAAATCACTGGTTATGTGCTAGATTTAACACCAACATTTGATGCTGATGTTCAAACTTTTTCATTAGATCCAATTAAGAAACAATTGTTAAACATACAATCGTTTCAAAAAGACAGGTCTTTTATTTCTAAAGTAAGTAGTTTTCCAATAAACACAGAAATTAGAAGCGTAAAAACATTTACAACAACACCACAAAAAATCAACACCACACCAACACCAAAAATTGGAGTTGATGTACCATCTGCTTTGGATGCAGGAGTAGTTACATTAGAGATCAATACCTCAATGATTCTACTACCAAAAACTCCAATGCGCAAAAGAACATTTGATGCCCGTGTTGGGTATTTTGCAAATCAACACGGTGTCTTTGAAGAAGAATCACAAAAATCAGAAACCGAAGTATTTGCAGTTAGATGGCGTTTAGAGCCAAAATCAGCTGAGGATGCACAAAGACAAAAAAACGGTGAATTGATTGAACCTTTGAAACCTATTGTCTACTATATTGACCCAGCTACTCCTGAAAAATGGAAAAAGCACATCAAACAGGGTATAGACGACTGGCAAGTTGCCTTTGAAAGTGCGGGTTGGGAAAATGCCATTAGAGGAGAATACTGGCCAGAAAACGATCCTACAATGAGTTTGGAAGATGCCCGTTTTTCAGTATTAAGATATTTTGCTGCCGAAATTAAAAATGCATATGGACCAAATGTTAATGACCCTCGAAGCGGTGAAATATTAGAAAGCCACATTGGTTGGTACCATAACATTATGAGTCTTTTAAGAGATTGGTATTTGATTCAAACAGCGGCTGTAGATCCAGCTGCAAGAAATAAGAAATTTGATGACAATTTAATGGGAGAATTGATTCGTTTTGTTTCTTCTCATGAAGTAGGACACACTCTTGGTTTACGTCACAATATGGGAGCTAGTTCAGCTACGCCAGTTGAAAAACTAAGAGATAAAGATTATCAAGATAAAAACGGACATACTTCTTCTATTATGGATTACGCTCGTTTTAATTATGTAGCTCAGCCAGAGGATGGAGTAACTGCTTTATTTCCAAGAATTGGAGATTATGACAAGTGGGCTATAAAATGGGGTTACTCCTATTTTGACGATGCGAAAAGCGAAAAGGAAGAAAAAGCGATTTTGAATGAAATGACAAAGGAAGCATACAAAAACCGTCGTTTATGGTTTGGAACTGAAACTAGTCCTTATGACCCTAGATACCAAACAGAAGACATAGGTGATAATGCTATGAGAGCATCTGAATACGGAATAAAAAACCTAAAAAGAATTTTACCTAATTTGTTAGAATGGAGTAAAGAAAATGGGGAAAGTTATGCTGAACTAGATAATCTTTATAATGCACTTCTAGGACAATTTAGAAGATACATGGGACATGTAACCAAAAATGTTGGAGGGATATACGATTCTCCTAAAACATATGATATGACAGGAAATCAGTTTGAAGTTGTTCCTAAAAGCATACAAAAAGAGGCAGTAGCCTTCTTGAACACCCAATTATTTACTACCCCAAAATGGTTAATGGATCAAAATATCCTTTCGAAAATAAATCCAGAAAGCGGTGTTGAGTCTATTAAAAGTATGCAAGACGCAACTTTATCCAGTCTTTTGGCAGGAGACAGAGTGGTAAGACTTATTGAGACTTCTTCTACAAACAAAAACAACTATTCTATAGACGAATTAATGGATGATCTTAAAAATGGTATTTTTTCAGAATTGAAAAGCAACACCTCAATTGACATCTATCGTAGAAATATACAAAAACTGTATGTTGATAAAATGATTGGATTACTAAAACCTGGAAATGCAAGTGTAAGATCAGTTCCGGTGGGTGTTACTTATGGTTTCACCACTAGAAACGTAAATTTAAGTCAAACCGACTTGCCATCTGTATCTAGAGGTCAGTTAGTAATCTTGAAAAACGAAATGAAATTAGCTGCAACAAAGATGACAGATAGAATGAGTAAGTTTCATTTACTTGATTTGGTATCCAGAATTGAAAACGCTTTAAATCCTAGATAAACAAAAAAAGGAAACTGTTTAAAACAGTTTCCTTTTTTAATCAATAAGTAGAGATTAACTGAGAACATCATTATGATGAAACTCTACAAAACCTCAACTAATTAAATTAAATACCCCTAAATAGTTAAACACTATTTAGGGGCATTTTTTTTTGAAGCTTTTTTAATTATATAAATAGTGACACACTTTAAAAACCAACCTATAAAAGTTTATGAAACCTAATAGAGTCAAACATAAAGTTACCCTAATTAAACCCATAAAAAAAACCGTTCACCAAAGGCGAACGGTTTTTATATGATGTAAGAGAAGCGATAAATCGCGTCTCTACAGAAATAATTATTTTACTTCTTCAAATTCAACGTCTTCAACATTGTCTCCTTGGCTTTCAGCTTGTGGTTCAGCACCTTGAGCTTGTTCTCCTTGAGCATACATTGCTTCAGTAGCAGTTTTCCAAGCAGCATTGATGTTATCAAGTGCAGTTTGAATAGCTGGAATGTCTTGAGATTGGTGAGCCATTCTCAATTCAGTTAATGCATATTCAACAGCAACTTTATTATCATCAGATAATTTTGCTCCTAGGTCTTTCAATTGAGTTTCAGTTTGGAAGATCATTCCATCAGCTTCGTTCAATTTTTCAGCTCTTTCTCTTGCGATTTTATCAGCTCCAGCGTTAGCTTCAGCATCTTGTTTCATTCTTTCGATTTCTTCAGAAGTTAATCCAGAAGAAGCTTCGATACGAATATCGTGAGATTTACCAGTTCCTTTATCAGTTGCTGAAACTTTGATGATACCATTAGCATCAATATCAAAAGTTACTTCAATTTGTGGAACACCTCTTGGTGCTGGTGGAATACCGTCTAAGTTAAAACGACCGATAGTTTTGTTATCAACAGCCATTGCTCTAGCTCCTTGAAGAACGTGAAGTTCAACAGTTGGTTGAGAATCTGCAGCTGTAGAGAAAACTTGAGATTTTTTAGTTGGAATAGTTGTATTAGACTCAATAAGAGTTGTCATAACACCACCCATAGTTTCGATACCTAAAGATAAAGGTGTAACGTCAAGTAACAATACATCTTTTACATCTCCAGAAAGAACTCCACCTTGAATAGCTGCTCCAATTGCAACAACTTCATCAGGGTTAACTCCTTTAGACGCTTTTTTACCAAAGAATTTTTCAACTTCGTCAGCAATTCTTGGCATACGAGTAGAACCTCCTACTAAGATAACTTCGTCAATATCAGAAACAGATAAACCTGCATCTTTCAAAGCTCTAGCAACTGGTGCCATAGAACGTTTAACTAATGTATCAGTTAATTTTTCAAATTGAGCTCTAGTTAATTTCTTAACAAGGTGTTTTGGTCCTGAAGCTGTAGCAGTTACGTAAGGTAAGTTGATTTCAGTTTCAGTAGAAGATGACAATTCAATTTTAGCTTTTTCAGCAGCTTCTTTTAAACGTTGTAATGACATTGGGTCAAGACGTAAGTCAATACCTTCTTCAGTTAAGAAGTCAGCAGCTAACCAGTCAATAATTTCGTGGTCAAAATCATCTCCACCTAAGTGAGTATCTCCATTTGTAGATAATACTTCAAAAACTCCGTCTCCTAATTCAAGAACAGAAATATCAAAAGTACCTCCACCTAAATCGTATACAGCAATTTTTTGATCAGTTCCTTTTTTGTCTAATCCGTAAGCAAGTGCCGCAGCAGTTGGCTCATTGATTATACGCATAACTTTAAGACCTGCAATTTCACCAGCTTCTTTCGTAGCTTGACGTTGTGCATCATTAAAGTAAGCAGGAACAGTAATAACTGCTTCAGTAACTGTTTGACCTAAATAGTCTTCAGCAGTTTTTTTCATTTTTTGAAGAGTCATTGCTGACAATTCTTGAGCCGAATATAAACGACCATCAATATCCACACGTGGTGTATTGTTGTCTCCTTTTACAATCTTGTAAGAAACTCTTTTTGCTTCAGCCGAAACTTCACCAAAACCACGTCCCATAAAACGTTTAATAGAAGCAATAGTCTTAGTTGGATTAGTTACCGCTTGTCTTTTTGCTGGATCTCCCACTTTAATTTCGCCACCTTCAACAAAAGCGATGATAGATGGTGTTGTTCTTTTTCCTTCTGCGTTAGGAATAACAACTGCTTCATTACCTTCCATTACAGAAACACAAGAGTTTGTCGTACCTAAATCAATTCCGATTATTTTACCCATTTTTAATATATTTAATTTATTGTATACTCGTTTTTAATACTTGCTGACTGTAAAGCAATCTTTGTGCCAACACTAAACCCTCTTATCAATTGTCAGTTTTTGTTAAAATGGCGGAAAATTTTCTGCCAAGATGACATTTTAGGCTGACTGTCATTGAGAAAAACACGATAATCAGGCTGACAGTTTTAAAATTAGGAGTAAGAAGCTGTTCCCACTATCCGCAGTATCCACGCCCAAAAGCGTGGGATGCCGCTCCTATCAGGGCTATGGCATTTGGGTATAAATGTTATTTTGTGGAATCAGGAATTTGTATTGAGACTTTCAAAAAAGTCCAATTTAATAAGTTCCCAACTTTTATCTAATAAACATATTGGATCAAAATCAACATCAGCCGATTCAAAATTCACAAATTGAGTTTTAATAGTTGAGCAATCACTATAAGGGTAGCGTTGTTCGTAAAACAAAATCATATCATCAATAGTTAATTTATCAAGGTAATAATGTAAATCCCAAAAATCTTTTTTTCTACCACCTCTCAAAATAACATCCAGTTTCATAGCTATAATTTCATTTTCAGAAGCCATTCGAATACCATTTGTATAAACAATATCGAAAATAAATTCATCTGTGTAATACATATCTATTTTTACAAAATCCTCTTTTGAATTTCCTACATCAAAATAAGTTCCAAAAGCAACATTCTCAAGATTTCTAGAGCTACAATATGGATATTTACTCTCAAGAAAACTTCTTATCTTCTTAAAATCAATCGAACCATATTCTGCCGCTGTAAATAAATCAATATCAACAGACATTCTATGACCTATTTGCAAACTAAGAGACGTTCCACCAACAAGTCTGAAAGGAGAAAATAATTCTTCTTTCATCAAATCATTTAAAACTTGTTTAAGCAATGGGGAAACTGTATTCCAATACATAAGTTATCTTGTTAAAAGTTCAGGATACAACAAATTAATTTTAGAAACTTCCTCTTTTCCATAAAAACGAATGATTTCCTCCTGTTCTATCTTATTCCCATAAGCAAAAACGCGTTTCACTATAGAAACCTTCATCAATTTCCAGTCAATTTTATCAAAATCAGTATCCCAGAACACTCCTTTTCTAAATTTTGAAAGATCAGGCTTATAATTACTGTCTTTTTTAGCTTCTTTGATATCATAAAAAACTTGAAGAGTCATCAGGAAACCTTCTTCAAAATCCAATTTCTCTTCTATCTTAAGTGATAAATCAACATTCATCCTCCTACTCCCTTTTATTATGGCTCCCAAAGTTTGAGGATACTCATCAATAGAAAGCGCAAATTGCCTTTTGATGATGTTTCTTTTCTTCAATTCCCGTTCTACCATTTTACCGGGATGAATTCCTTTTATGATGTCAATCGTTTTCATAATACAAATATAAACAAAATTGTTTACATTTTTTAAGTTTTAAACTCAAATAAGAATACAAGCCACTGAATATCTATCATAAATAATAACAAATACAAGGATTAAACTTAGATAAAAGCTCAAATAGTAACGACAATTATAAAATTACTAAGGAACACTACAAACTTAAAATAATAAGAAAAAACACTTACAATCACCTCTCCTAATTAAAAAGTTACATACATTTGATTATATATATAATTAGTTGGCAGTAATGCGAAGAAAATGCGGGAGAAAAAGTAATTAAATAACTTATATTATCATTAATGAAAAAATATTACGGAATAATTTTTACAGTTATTTATGCATTAATTTTTAGAGTTTTAGTTGAATTTGATATTCTTGAAATAAATTCTTGGACATATATTATAATCATTCCTGTTTTAATGGGATATTTACCATTTGTTTTAGATAAAAAACCATTTTTAGAAAGTAAGTTAAAATTTGTACTTTTTCCAATGATTAGTGTAATTGCATTTTTATTAATTGCATTTTTAACAAGATTAGAAGATTTAGGATGTTTCATTATTTTACTTCCACCCTACTTATTAATATCAATTATAGTTAGTTTTATTTTACGTTCTTTCTTGAAAAATAAAACTAACTATAATTCAAACAGTATTACTAAAAACAGTTTGTTATTTATTGCGATTCCTTTGTTCATTGGTAATATTGAAAAATTAGTAGAAAAAAAAGAAACTAATTTCGAAATTTCAGAGAAAATAGTAATTGACCGTTCAAAAGAACAAATTTGGAATAATTTATTTTCTGTTCCAGACTTGACTAATTATGTTGAGAATTCAACTTATAATTATTTTGGATTTCCAAATCCCATAAAATCAGAATATAATATAAAAACAAATACAAGATTAGGTTATTTTAGCAACGGAATTATCTTAAACGAAAGTGTATTTGAATTAAAAAAACTAGAAAAATTATCATTCAAAATTAACGTTGACAAATCAGATTTAAAACAAAGTCAAACGTTTAAACATATATTGAAAAATAAAAATTTAGTTTTTAATTCGATAACTTATAAATTAAAAACTATTGATGAAGATAAAACAGAATTGACTCTAATCTGTGATTATAAAATAAAAACAAACATTCCACTTTATGGAGAATATTGGTCTAAAAATATTATAACAGATTTTGAGAAGAAACTATTAAATGCGCTTAAAAAACGAAACGAACAATAAGCATACCGCCAACAACCATTCCTATGTAAAGCATCATCAAGTTTTCGTTAATCCGAAAATTGAAAGATTACGAACCACACACCATCTCTAAGTAGCAAAACGTACTCTGCTATTTTGCACCATAACGAAAAATGAATTTCAAAAATGAATAAACTTCTAATTTTAATATTATTCCTTTTTACAAGTTTAAAAAGCTATTCTTGTGATTGTTCAGGATTCCCAAATGTATCAAAAAATTGGGAAAGTGCAAACGAAGTTTTTACAGGGGAAATCATCAAAGTTGATAGTTTACTTTATGGGAATAATGGTGCTAAAATTTATTCTTTTACAGTTAAAATTTTAAAGTCATATAAATCAGAAATCTACAAAGGAAGAGAATTAAGGACAATTTTAAGCCAAAGTTCTGCAAGTTGTGATTTTATGTTTCAACTTGGAAAAGTATACTTAATCTACGCAAAAAGAGAAAGTCAAACACTAGCTTGTTCTATCTGTTCGAGAACAAACATTTTGAAAAATGTAGAAAAAGAAGAAATACAAACTCTTGAAAAATTACACGAACAATATAAATCTGAAATTAGTGGGGTTAGATCTATAAAATTAGAAAATAATATATCATATCAAATTGGTCTAGTAAAAAATTCTTTTGAAGAGAAAGTGAAGTCAAAAGATCAAATTATTTATATTCTTTTGGGCTTAATTATTTTACTTATAATAATTGCAATAATATTAACGAAAAGAAACAACAACAATTAACCCACAAGGATTTAGTAGCGTGTTAAGCACAAATTCTAAAATTCTAAAAATAGCGAATCCTCCGAAACATTAAAACAATCCCAGTTTTAATATATTCTTATCTTTTCAACTTTATAAAACTATTAACCCAAATTAAAAATGAAAGATTCCACTATACTTCCAAGCAGCATTTCCTTTATAAATGATTTAGTTGTAAACAACAAACGGGATTGGTTTGCAGAAAATAAGCAGAGGTATGTTTCGGCACAAAGTAACATTATTGACTTTATAGACCAACTCATACCACTAATGAATAACCACGATGCAATTGATAATGTATCAGGTAAAAAGAGTTTGTATCGTATTTATAATGATGTCCGTTTTAGTAAAGATAAACTGCCATACAAACCTAGATTTGCTTTTAGCCTACAACGATCAACTAAGCTAAAAAGAGGAGGCTATTATGTAAATATTCAACCTAGTAATAATTTCTTGGCTTGTGGTTTCTTCTCCCCTAATCCTGATGACCTAAAAAGAATCAGGAAAGATATTGAGTTGAACCCTGATGAGTGGCGCAAAATTTTAAATTCAAAATCAATCAAAAATAATTTTGTGGAGTTAACAGGTAATAAAGTTCCCTCTTTCCCAAAAGGGTTTCCTAAAGACCACGAAGCCATCGATTTAATTCGGCATAAACAATTTATCTTGAGACATAATTTTACGGATAAAGAAATACTAGATCCTGAATTTGTTCATACTGTAAACGAAATATTCAAATCCGTTCGAGTGTTCTTTGATCATATGAGTTTTGTACTTACCACTGATTTAAATGGAGAAACAATCGTTTAAATCAAACGGTTCAAGCTCTATGGCGAATTTACAATCAGAGTTATACAATACCTATTTCAATTATATAATAGTATCTTTTTATTAAAATGAAAAAATTAAACCCTTCGATTAAGCATCATTTACTAATAGGAATCTTCATCAGTGTTTGGCTTTTTATTTTCGCTTTTTTCATAAGGCCATTTGACGATGGAACAATAAATTTCAAAATGTGGCTTCTTATAAGTGTTGGCTTTAGCTCGATTGCATTTCTATGCTACGGCATACTTGCTGTAATTCAAAAAAGCATTTGCCAAAAAGTGTTAAAATGGAATATTGGTTTTGAAATCGTAAGCCTTATTTTTTTTCAGCTGCTTTTTTTAATAAGTACATATCTCTATTACAAAAGCCCAGTTCTAAATGGAGGATATGATTTTTTTGAATTTTCAAGGATAATAATTCTTAAATCAGCTTTGATTTCAACTCCGATAATAATGTTAGCCAGGATATATTCAATTAAATTAATCCCAACGAAAGACGAAAACATAATTATTAGAGGAGAAAATAAATTAGATATTTTAAAAATAAGAAAACAGGACTTAGTCTGCGTTTCAAATTCACAAAATTATGTCGAAATTTTCTTTATAGAGGAGAGCCAACTAAAAACAAAATTAATTCGCAGTACGCTTAAAAAAGTTCAGTATGATTTCGCCTTTTTAGTTCAAGTGCATCGTTCCCATTTAATAAATCCAACACATTTTAAGGCTTGGAAAAATCAGGACACCATATCTCTCACTCAAATTGAACTGCCTGTTTCTAAAAATTACAAGGAGCATTTATTGTCCTTATAATTTCCGTACCTAAAACGGCATATTTCATCCCTAATCTCTCATTGCACGCTAAATCAGGGTGTGTTTCAGTTTATTTTTGTCTCTCAAATTAAAATAAATAATTTATGAAAAAACTATGGTTTAGGAGATTGTTATATGTAGCTATGATATTGTTAGGCGTTTTTATCTGGGCAGATAATGAATTAAATACCGTTTTGGGCAAATCAACTGAAGTAATAAATATTTCTTCCATTGTAAAACCATCCAAAACAATTCAAATAAAAAATACCAACATACTTTCAGAAGATTGTAGTCACTTCATTAAAAATCAAGATGTAATTATTGAAAATGGAAAAATAATTCATTTAGGTGAAAATCAAAAGATAGATAGCACTTCTATCATTATTGATGGTACAAATAAATATTTGATTCCAGGTCTTATAGATTCTCAAGTTCATTTAAAAGAAAGTAAGAACGATTTATTTTTATATTTAGTTAATGGAGTAACTTCTGTTAGAGAAATGGCAGGAAGACCAATTACTTTAGAATGGAGAAAAGCAATACAAAAAAATGGTGTTGGACCACGAATGTTTATCGCATCTCCGGTAATATTCAGTAGTGAAAGTGGATTAACAGGATATTATTATACTTGGACTAGACAGTCCATCAATTATTCTACTAAAAAAGACGCTGAAAAATCGATAAAGAAGATAAAAGAGCAAGGTTATGATGCTCTTAAAATGTACGGTTTTGTTAATACAGAAATGTTTAAAACTACAATAGAGATTGCTAAAAAATATAATATTCCTGTTATTGGGCATATTCCATTAGTTAATTTAGATGCGTTTTATATATCAGGTCAAAAAGAGGTTGCTCACGTTGAAGAACTAACTGTAAAAACTATCGATGATTTTGGAAAGTCGATATCGCAAAATTCAGAAGAATTTCTCGCTTATCTAAAAACACGTTCAGACCAAATTGCAAAAAAACTAAAAGAAAATAATATTAGTGTTACTTCAACTGTTTGGTTATGTGAGAGTTTTTTGAATCAAAGATTCGACTTAAAATCAAAACTTAAAGAAATAGAATTAAAATATGTCAATCCTAAGATTATTGAAGGTACTCCACTTTACAAATTGGGCTGGTTGCCTGGTAAAAATGGATATGAATATGACGGGAAAGATGACCCTATTGCAAAAAAATTATCATTAATTTACTGGAATACTTATGCAGAAGCGATTCATATCATGACAAAAGCACTGGTAGATAATAAAGTTACAATTATGGCTGGAACGGATGCCAATGTAGCCACTGTTGTCCCGGGATTTTCACTTCATGATGAATTAGAGTCTTTATCTAAATCCGGAATGACTAACTCACAAACGCTCTATTCGGCAACCGTTGCACCAAGCAATTGGATGAAAAACAATACAGGAAAAATTAAAATAGGATATAATTCAGATTTAGTGCTGCTTTCAAAAAATCCATTAGAAAACATTAAAAACACAAAGACTATAGAATATGTGTTTTTTGACAAATATATGATTGATAAAACCCAAATTGCAACTATTTTGCAAGCCATAGAAGATGCAAATAATGAAAACAGAAATATAAAAATTGACGAATACATAAATTAAAAGACAGGAGACAGAAATTTTAAGAAGATTTTTATTTCCTCTCTATCCTTAATGAATGCCTACTTATCCAGATAACGTATATTTGCAATCCATAAAATTTTAAACTAAAAAATATGTTTACCCTAGAACAAATCAAACAAGCGTATGATAAAGTACAAACAGAAACTGATTTTGAAAATTACATTCAGGAATTAATAGAATTAGGCATAAAAGGATATGACACTCTTGTCATAGATGGTCGTGTCGTTTATTATGGGGACACAAATCACGAAGTAAGCACCGATAAAAAATACGAACAATTATCCATCGCTACCACTGCTAATAAAGAACGCTTCATAGAATACCTAGTGCTTCATGAAAGTGGCCAAAGTGACTATTATACATTTTGCCAACAAGCAGCGCTATGCGGTATTGCTAAGTGGCGCATTGATATCATAGAGATGACTTGCACGTATTTAACAACTCAAGATGATCCCATTGTAATAGAAAAAATACCGGTTTAATTTTATGAGTTATCTAAATTTCAATTTTGAAGTCGCTCCCAGAAAACTACAACTGAAATAAGCTACTAACACATTCAATTGTTATTTTCTAGAGGAAATAAAAAAGCATAAAAAAAACGGGAATAAATCCCGTTTTTTACTTTTTTATAAATGAGTACTCTTTAAAATTTAAAGTTTAACCCTGCTGTGAATGAAGTTCCGTTAAAACCAAATTGGTTTACTTCCCATGGGTATTTAAAACGACCACCCAAGTCCGTAACCACATCTCCTTTAGTATCTATTTGGTCAGGATAAACATTTAATAAGTTATTCACCATTACATTAGCAGATATCGTACTTGTAAATTTATAAGAAAATCCTAAATCCGTAATAACCTTTCCAGCAAAAGTTTGGTCTTTTGAGATATCCGTAGCGTGTTGCCAAGTTACTTCTCCAAAATAAGTGTTATTGAAAATCAAACTTGCTTTTTTCAAATCATAATTAGCTCCTAACAATACTTTTGTATTAGGTCTTGCACTTAGAATTCTGCCTTGCTCTTTACGGTTGAAAATATCATAACCATTAGCTTTCAATATAGCTGGTGTAGCAATTTGTCCGTCAATTTTAGTGTTAGCAATATTAGATGCCAAACTAAATCCTAGTTTCCCATTTCCTACCGGTAAGTTTTTGTAGTTTAAAACAACATCAACACCTTTGGTTATGGTATTAACTGCGTTGATAAAAAACTTCATACTTGTAATATCATTATCAAGTAACACTTGTTCAACAGGGTTTGTTGTTGAGTTATCACCATCAAATCCTACTTCTCCTGAGAATAGGACACGATCTTTAACTTTAATATGGTAGAAATCTACCGAAGCAGTAAATTTAGCCCCTGATCTAAAAGTAATACCAGTAGATAAATTTTGAGATTCCTCAGCGTGTAATTTAGGAACACCTAATCCTTTAACCGCAGGATCGACATTATTAAAAGTCCCTTGGTTAGAAATTGTGTTTCCAGATACAAGTGTTTGAATATTACTCAAATAAATTTGGTGCAAAGCTGGAGCTCTAAAACCTGTACTAAAAGAAGCACGAATTGCAATATCATTATTCAGTTTGTAACGAGAGTTTACTTTCCAGGAAAAATTATCACCAAAATCAGAATAGTTCTCATATCTCAAAGATCCACCAATTAAAAAAGCTTCAGATACATCATAATCTAAACTAGTATAGATACCTAGATTGTTACGGTCTTTATTCAATGCATTAGATGGTTGTAACCCAGGAAATGATTGTACACCACCACCTACATAAGACTCTACTTGACCTGCTCTTGCTTCAAAATTCTCTTTTCTCAATTCAGTACCAAAACCAAGAGTAAGTTTATCAAAAGTTCTAGAGAAATCAGCATTACCTACTAACTGACTAAAAGTATAACCACCAGTATTAAATTCTGTTGGACTATTGGCTCCCAAAGAAGGATTTAATGAATTCTCAACTGTATAATCCACTTTATTAGAACCAGCCGTTAAACTGAAATCCGAATTAAAACCAAATAAAGTAGATCTTATTCCAATAGATCCCAGATTATCAAAAACATCCGTGTTGAATGTAGGTTGGAAACCATTGTAAGTTGTACCAGCCGGGTGCAATAAATTGTTAGGATCTGAAACCCAGTAAGGAGCTCTATACAATGCAAAACTTGTTCCTTTTCTAATATTCACATCTCCAAAAGCATAAAGCGTTGTGTTGTCCGAAAGAGGATATTCAGCATTAACTACCAAAGCTCCCATTTTAGAATCCGGCTGTCCGATAGTCATCCCCAAGTCAGGATTTCTGCTCAACCAATCTCCCCATGTAGGGTCATTTGCAGCTACTCCAAACAAATCGTCTTTTCCTGGCTTACCAGCTCTATTGGTTTTATTTTGATCCAAATAAGAAATGTTGAAATTCACAAAACCTTTATCAGCAATTTTGAATCCCGAGTTTAGATCAGCTCCAAAATTGAAACCATCACCTTGTGAAGTTATTCCTGAGGTAAGACTTACTTCAGTAAAATTAGTTTGCTTTTTAAGGATAATATTCACTACCCCGGCAATTGCATCAGAACCGTATTGAGAAGAAGCTCCATCACGAAGTACTTCCACTCTTTCGATAGCTGAAAACGGAATACTTTTCATATCTGTTCCTACCTCTCCTTTTCCTGGAGTATCATTGATATACACTAATGCACTTTGATTTTTTCTTTTTCCGTTTACCAAAACTAACGTACGGCTGGGTCCCAAACCACGCAAATCTGCCGGGTCAAAATGAGCTGTCGCATCAGAAATAGCCTGATTACTAGAGTTAAATGACGGGATTTTGTAAGCTAACATTTTATCAAACGTAACTTGTCCGCTCGATTTAAGATCTTCGGAGTAAAGCTTATCAATAGGAACGGCAGAATTTAATACACTACGCACTTTTGATCTGTTTCCTGTAACAACTACCTCGTCTAAACTGTTATTAGTCTCTAGCTTAAAAACAATAGCTGCAGTAGCACTTGTCACTTCAATACTTTTATTTTGGTATCCCACATATTTAGCAATCAATGTAGCGGGCAATCCGCTTACCTTAATTTCAAAATTTCCTTTTGCGTCCGTAGTTACCCCATTGGATGTCGCTTTATCAACAACATTAGAATAAGGCAAAGCTTGCCCATTCTCATCCGTCACAATCCCTTTGATTGTTTGGGCATTCATAACTGAAGTTCCTATTATCATAAATAATAGGCCTAAAATAAATTGGTTAAATTTCATAAATAGTTTTTTGTTAGTTTTACAAACCTTAAAGTAGCTAAATTATATGATTTTGCTAAAGAAACCCTAACAATATTACGTTTTTACACAAAAAGATGAAAATATCACATTTCGTTATTATTTGTTAAATTGAAAAGCTCTCATCCCGTTTTTAATAATAAATCTTCAATTATTTAACACCTACAAACTCACTTGCAATAAGTTTTGAATTATAAGTCGAGATAATTAATTCATTTCCAGGAACTATTCTGACACAATCAATATGAATTTCGCTATTAATTGTTGTAAAATAATTTATTATTAATTTTAAATTTAAAAAAAAGAACAATGGTTATCGTAATCATAATAACACAAAAATAGAATGTCACAGTATTTCAAGTTTTTTTACTAGATATTCAAGACAATAATGAAACAATACTTCTTTGTATTTACATTTCAAATTAAAACATCTTAAATTAAATCTTAATAAACCTCTCAACATAAAAAATAACACACCGATAATAGCAAGTGATTTTGAGACTCGCAAAAGGTTAATTATCAGTTTTAACGCTGTTTTTCTACTTCAAATATAAAAGAGCTATTCCCAATAAAAGAATAAAATTTCAACCTACATAGTCAACAATCATCTTAAATCAATAGATTTACAACAATAACATTTAGATTGAAAATTGTACTATGTCAAAAGAAAAAATACGAATAGATAAAACTTGTTTGAACTGCAATCATGTGGTAGATCAACGATACTGTCCAAACTGTGGGCAACAAAATACAGTCAGCACAAAAACATTTCATCATCTTTTCATTCATTTCTTTGAAGATTTAACGCATTATGATAATGCTTTTTGGAAAACCATTATTAATCTGTTTTTCAAACCTGCAGCATTAAGCAAAGCATATTTAGCAGGAAAACGTTTGTCTTTTTTGGCACCCGTTCGCCTCTACATCTTTATCAGTTTCATCACTTTTTTATTGATCTCACTTTTCCCAAATGAAAAACCTAAGAAATTTGAAACAGCAACTATAGGTAAAACGAAACTGACCATACCAAAAATTGATTCCCTACATATTGAAGAAAAAAGCATAGATGGTTTGACGAAAGTGGGGATATTATCTCAAAACAATAATGACACAATAAAGAAAATATTATTACAGACAAACGACATTCAAAAAAACGACACAACGAACAAAAAAGAAGTTGCTGACTTTGGATACAAATCCGTTACTGAATTAGATTCTATTCAAAAACATGGCTTAGACAATTCAAAAGTCGGCGGGTCAGAATATTGGTTTCTTAAAAAATGGCTGGAAGTAAAAAAAGAAAACACCAATGAACAAATCAGTAAAAAGTTTAGTGATTCTTTTACCAATAATTTACCAAAAGTATTATTTCTGTATATGCCAATATTTGCTCTTATATTATGGTTTTTACACGATAAAAAAAGATGGAACTATTTTGACAATGGTATTTTCACCCTGCATTATTTTTCCTTTTTGCTTTTGATTATTTTAATCCTCTTTTTTACAGATAAAATATTTCCTCTCTTGGGTAAAACCCCTGAAATAGAATGGGCACGTTTTAGTTTTAATTCTTTAGGCGTATTTTGGATGATATATTATTTTTTTCCAGCACATCGTCGATTCTATGGTGAAAAAATTATTACTTCTTTTATTAAAAGCTGTGCAATAGTTGTAATAAACTTTATTATAGTTTCTATTTTATTGGTTCTCTTTGCATTATACACTTACAGCAATATTCATTAAATCAGGAAATCTATTGAAACACTATTTCCATAGATTTATCACAAATTTCAGTTCATAGTAATTTCCTTTTTCTAAATTTACGATTAATTCAATCCCATTTCAAATAAACAATTATAAATGACATCTTTTAGCAAACAATTATCCCTTCGCTGGTCAGATTTAGATCCTAATTTTCACGTACGTCACAGCGCTTATTATGATTTTGGAGCTCAACATCGTATAGAGATTTTAGAAAACCTTGGTATGACCATAAAAGTTTTACAAATCAATCATTTTGGTCCAATACTCTTTAGAGAAGAATGTGTCTTTAGGAAAGAAATAAAACTATCGGACACCATTTTCATTCACACTAAAATATCTAAAATGAAACCGGATGCATCGCGCTGGTCAATTGTTCATGAATTAAAAAACGAGGAGAATCAATTATGTGCAACTATTACGGTGGATGGCGCTTGGATGGATACTAAACTAAGAAAAATAGCAAATCCAACTCCTGAAATCGCCATGCAAGCCTTATCAACTTTTCCTAGAAGTGATGATTTCATCGAACTTTAAAATCAACTGATTCTTATATTAGAA
Organism: Flavobacterium sp. K5-23; assembly: GCF_023278045.1. Lineage (NCBI taxonomy): Bacteria > Pseudomonadati > Bacteroidota > Flavobacteriia > Flavobacteriales > Flavobacteriaceae > Flavobacterium > Flavobacterium sp. K5-23. Next base: position 2,374,777 of record NZ_CP056783.1, on the reverse strand, counting down.
AATGATTCCTAAACCAACTTGGACTAATACTAAAACAATTCCCAAAGACTTAATTACTGCAAAGGAATTAGTTTATGATCGCTGTGCTTTTATCTGTACAGAACCTATACCGGAATCCGAAAGTAAAGAATATGCTGCACAAAGTTTTAGCATAAACGGCAAATCCATTAAATTTAGAGTGGCAAAAACAACACCCACAAAAAAGGGACAGTTTGTTACGCTATGGAAAAGAATGGAAAACGGTCCCATTGCTCCTTTTCATATTGAGGATAATATTGATTTTTTTATTATCAGTTGTCGGAAGGAAAATCATTTAGGACAATTTATTTTTTCGAAAAAAGTATTGCATAACAAAGGCATACTTTCTGATGACATTAAAGAAGGAAAAAGGGCTATAAGAGTATATCCACCATGGGACATCACTACTAGCAAACAAGCACAAAAAACTCAACAATGGCAACTAGACTATTTCATGGAAATCCCTGAAACCTATCCTACTGAATTAGAATTATTAGACAAAATAAAAAGTAGAGCATTAACTCTATTGTGGTAATTTTTATTAATTTTAGTTGGACTATAATTTAATTAATCGAAGGTTAAAACTATGAACAACAACCAATAAACTGAAATGCATTATGAACTTTAACTATTCAGAGAATTATATTTTAGAAAATGAAGCTGTTCTTTTAAGACCATTGGAAAAATCAGACTTTGAATATTTACTGGAATATTCATTGAACGAACCTGATATCTGGACATATAACGCAAACGGTGCAAATGGAGCCGAAAACCTTGAGAGGTACATTTCAAATACAATCACACAACGTGAAAATGAAAAGGAATATCCGTTTATAGTTTTTGATAAAAAAACCGGTAAGTTTGTTGGAAGCACTCGTTTTTATGACATCCAACCAGGAAATAATACCTTACAACTTGGTTTTACTTGGTATGGAAAAAAATCCCAAGGTACCGGAATTAACAAAAATTGCAAAATGCTACTTTTGGAATTTGCATTTGAAAATATGGCTGTGGAAAGAGTTGGATTCAAAGCCAATAATCAAAATTTAAAAAGCATCAATGCAATGAAAAGTATTGGATGCGTGGAGGAAGGTGTTAATAGAAGTTATAGTACTAATTCATTAGGTGAAAGAATCGATGCTATTTCATTAAGCATCATCAAAACAGAATGGTTTGAAAGTGTAAAACAAAATCTAAAGAACAAAATAGATTCTTATTAATCATAAACTATCCAGTTTTAAACTAAAACAATTAATTTTCTTTAAACTTTAAAAATGAAATATAGATCTAAAATAAGCTATGGAATTCTAATTCCCATTTGTGTTTTATTTGGGTACCTGATTACGAATATGGTTCTCGATAAAATATGGTTTGGCTTGGCAATAATGGTATTCACTTTTGGCTTTATTGTGCATTTATATGCAACTACATACTACATAATTACAGAAAACAAGTTGCTTATAAAATCAGGATTTCTTATAAATCAATCCATTGCTATTGAATCCATCAAAAAGATATCAGAAAAAAATGAGCTTACAAGCGCTCCTGCACTTTCCATAGATAGGCTTGAAATTGTTTACAATACTTTTGATACTGTATTGCTATCTCCAAATGACAAATATGGATTTATTGATGAACTAAAAAACCAAAATCCAACTATTGAAATCAAATTAAAAAACAAACTTTAGATTGAATAGAAAAACACCTTTAATATTAAACTAAAACACACCACTTTTTATCACATCTACTTCTACCTTAATTGTTTAGTAATTAATGCTGAAATATCTATTCTAAGCAACTTTAATCTAAATAATAAAAAACACTTATTTCTTTAGAAAAAGTTTGTACATAGGTTTAAGATTACAAATATTAATATGTATTTTTGTACGAAATTTACAATAATAAAATTGTATTAAATCAATCTTAAATTTATAAATAACTTAACCTAAAAATGAAATTATCTAATTTATTATTTACCACAGTATCACTTCTTGTATTAAACAGCTGTGCGTCTGGCTATAAAAACATAGAGCCAAAAACATTGAATTTTAATTCTACAAATACAACAGAAGGCGTGTCATTAGCCTATAAATATGATTTATTAGATAAAAAGTATAAAAAGAAGGAGTCCAAGAATAATTTAAAATTAGTAGCTGTAAAAATCACTAATTCAACTGATAAAGATTTAGTTTTTGGTTCCGATATCAAAATAACTACTGAAAATGGTTCGGAAATATTTTTATTGGAAAATGATGTTGTTTATAAAACAATTAAACAAAGCCCAGCTTCTTATTTGTGGTATTTATTATTGTCCCCTATGAATTTTATGACAACCAAAACAAACACATATGGTCAACCAGAAACAACAAGTACAACTCCGGTAGGATTGATTCTTGGACCTGGTTTAGCAGCTGGTAATATGATTGCTGCAAGTAGTGCTAATACTAAGTTTAAAAAAGATTTATTAAATTATAATATTGTTGGAACTACTATTAAAAAAGGAGAAACTGCATATGGGTTGATAGGTATCAAATCTAACAATTACGATTCTTTAAAATTGAAATTCTAAACCAACACTTCTTAATACAATATGCTCCATATCTAAACATTGATATGGGGCATTTTTTATTATAAACCCTAAAATATTTTATACTTTTACATATAAAAACAAAATAATAAAAGTATGTTAATCCTTAAGAAAATTTCAGTCTTTTTCATCCTAATTCTAACTTTTTCCGCCTGTAAAAAAAATTCCGATTCAACAACTGAAAAAGAGAGAGTTCAGCCAACAAATACAAATAACATAGTTGAGGATTTTACAGGGAATTATGTTAGTACTGAATATTCTAAACGAAAACAAGGCTATGACTGGATTGCTGTTTTGGTTACACCAATATCTGACAATGGCCTGCATATATCGGTTCGTTCTCGTGCCGACAAGAAAAAACCTAGCTGCACATTTGATTCTGATGCACAAAAAATAAACGAGACAACCTATCAATCTGAAATTGATGGCAAAAATATATTTTTCACATTTTACAAAAACAGGATAAACATTTCCACAGAAAAAGAAGAAGACCATTTCATCCTAAACTATTTTTGTTCCGGAGGAGGCACTCTATTGGGTAACTATAATAAAATAGATGAATCGTTTGATAAAGCTCAAATGGATCCAAGGGTGTTTAACAAATCTCTTTCTTTACAAAACATCCATTTTGATATTAGTACAACAGGAGAAGGATCAATACAACAATTGATTATCCAGCCTTACGGACTGACAATAGACAATTCTAAAATTAGTATGACAATAGACGGAAGTGTTACTAATGCTGAAATCGAAGACCTAAATTCAGACGGGTTTCCTGAAATTTTAATATATACCACATCGGCTGGTAGCGGTAGTTATGGCAATGTGATAGGCTATTCTGTAAACAACGGAAAATCAATAAGTCAAATTTATTTTCCACCCATTTCAGAAAACCCAAAAGCAAATAAAGGATATATGGGACATGATTCTTTTGGTATTGTTGAAACGACACTTGTTCAACGTTTTCAAACTTATAAGGAAGGTGATCCTAATGTCAGCCCTACAGGTGTAATTCGTCAAATTCAATATAAATTAAAAGACGGACAGGATTCTAGAAAATTTGTAGTCGACAAAATAGTAGAATTCCCAAATAAATAATATTTAATAATAACATATTAATCAAGGTCGTTAACTAGTTAGGTAGCTTTTATCCGTTACAATTTCATCACAAATCAACAAGTAAAAAACATTTTTTTAGCACTCACAATTAACTTATAATCAAACTTTTATGCAACAATAAAGAATAATTGTATTAATTTTAATGAACATTTCTTGCTTAGTAATTTTTCGAAAAAATATATTTATGCAAAAAGCACTTTATTTTATGCCTGATATCAGTGGTTTTACCCGTTTTGTAAATAATACTGAACTGGATCACAGTATCCATATAATAGCTGAATTGCTTGAAATATTATTAGACAGTAACACAATAGGTTTAGAGCTAATTGAAATTGAAGGTGATGCTCTTTTTATGTACACCACAAAAATCCCAAGTTATCAGGAGCTTCTGGATCAAATTATAAGTATGCAAGAAAAATTTCATACCCATACTAAAAGTTATGAAGCAAAACGCGTTTGCAATTGCGGATCTTGCAGGACAACAACTAATTTAGAACTTAAATTTGTAGTTCATTATGGGGATTTAGCTTTTATAAAAGTGAAAGATATTATAAAACCTTACGGAAAAGATGTTATCAAAATACATCGATTGTTAAAGAATGATATTCCAGTAAGTGAATACATTTTATACACAAAGGCAACCTACGAATTATATACCAAAGAAATAGACTCCAGTTGGGGAATGCTAACTGATGATTACGATTTGGGGCGTTTGGATTATTTCTATAAAAACATAGAAAATATCAAAGACAGCATCCCGATAAACACCGAAGATAATCAGGTAATAACAAACAGTACACCGTACATTACATTAGAAAAAACTATAGAGGGAAATAGTAACGATATATATGCTTATATAAGCGAATTTAAATACCGCCACCTCTGGGATAAAGAAGTTAAAAGAGTAGAATATGATGAGAATAAACTAAACAGAAGCGGAAGCGTACATAATTGTGTGCTGGATTTTGGACACTTAAAATTTGAAACTGTTACTTCCCATTCTTCTGATAGCTTAACTTACGGTGAAAGTACTAATGATATGATGTTCATGAAAAACTTCAGTTATCTTATTAAATTACATAATATAGAATCTAGTAAAACCCGATTAGAAGTAGTATTGTTTTTTGAATTTACAACCGTAGGATCATTTATAAAATCATATTTAATGAAAATGATTGAAAAAATATGGAGTAGAAAACTAAATTTACTTTACGAAATAGGCAAAATACCTATATCGTAAACATCACAAAGCGACTTCTTAAATCATCACAAGACTATGAGTTACTTTAAAAGATTATATATAAAACCTTCTTTTTTAGAGAAATAAATCCGTAAATTTGAGTACAACCTTCAATAATAAAAAGTGTTTTTTTTTTTATTACTATTTCAAAATAACACCATTTATTACCCTACAAATTTTCAAGTCAATAATAACTTTTATAACTAAATAAAAAAATTATGGAAACTACAATTCAATTTGTGCAAATAGAAAAAAACACAACAGCGGAAGATCTAGTGATTGAAAAACTAAATCAATTATCAAAACACTTTGACTTTGTTATAAAAGCAAAAGTTTTTTTTAAAGAAGAAAAAGACACGAAAGGAAAAGGAAAAATATGTGATATCACCTTAAGTTGTCCAGGACCTCAAATTTTTGCGTCATCAAATGAGGAAACGCATGAAGCTGCTGCAGCTGAGACGGTACGTGACTTAACTGTACAATTAAACAAACGTAAAGCCGAAATGAGTTCACATTAGACTATTTTTAAAGAACTGCATTTAAAAAATGAAAATAATTCACTATATAATAATGATTTGTACTATTTCAGTTTTTAGCTCTTGCAAAGGCCAAACGAAAGAACCAAAAGTTACAGTGCAAACACATCAATTCACTAACGAGTTGATTCATGAATCAAGTCCATATTTATTGCAACATGCGCATAATCCAGTAAATTGGTATCCATGGGGCGAAAAAGCATTTCAAAAAGCTAAAGAAGAAAACAAATTAGTAATCATTAGTATTGGCTATGCAGCTTGTCATTGGTGTCACGTAATGGAACACGAAAGTTTTGAAGATGTAGAGGTCGCTAATTATATGAATGAACATTTTATTTGCATCAAGGTTGATCGAGAAGAACGCCCTGATGTAGATCAAGTGTATATGACAGCTTCTCAATTACTCACCGGAAGTGGCGGTTGGCCCTTAAACGCCCTAGCTTTGGCTGACGGAAAACCTTTTTATGCTGGCACTTATTTTCCTAAAAATAACTGGCTAAAAATGCTACGTTATTTTGTGGAAATCCAAAATAAAAACCCACAATCACTTATTGATCAAGCCCAAAAAGTTACTGAAGGAGTAAAAAACACAGAAAACATTTCTTTCACAAAGGAAGAATCCATTGTTACAATTGCTGATTTGAATACAGTCTTTAATAAATGGAAATCCAACATTGATTTTAGAAAAGGAGGAAGTTATAGTGTTCCAAAATTCCCGATGCCCTCTAACTGGGAGTATTTATTACAATACCATTCCCTAACCAAAGACCCAAAAGCATTAAAAGCGGTAACCGCAACATTAGACAATATGGCTTTTGGTGGAATTTATGATCAACTGGGAGGTGGCTTTTCCCGTTACGCAACTGATGCCAATTGGCTTGTACCCCATTTTGAAAAAATGCTTTACGACAATGCACAATTAGTTAGTTTGTACAGTCACGCTTACCAATTGACAAAAAACCCTTTGTACAAAACAATTGTTTATGAAACGCTAGCTTTTATAGAAAAAGAATTAACATCCCCAGAAGGCGGATTCTACTCTTCTCTAGATGCCGACAGTGATGGCGAAGAAGGAAAATATTATGTTTGGACATATGAGGAACTAAACTCCGTTTTAGGAGAAGACGCTTATTTGTTTTCAGAGTATTACAATATTACAAAATCGGGTAATTGGGAGCATGGGAAAAATATATTACATAGAAAATTATCTGATACCGAAATAGCTGTAAAGAATCATCTTTCGATAGAAAAATTACAATCAATCATAAATAATTGCAAAACCAAATTAGTAAATATTCGTTCCAGTAGAATAAAACCGAGATTAGATGATAAAATACTAACCTCTTGGAATGGATTAATGCTCAAAGGATATATTGATGCTTATCGAGCATTTGGTGAAGAAAAATTCTTGAAAACAGCCTTGAAGAATGCTGCTTTCTTAAATAATAACACAATTGGAAAAACCAATGAAATACAAAGAAATTACAAAAACAATAAAGCAACCATCAATGGGCTTCTAGATGATTATGCTTTTACTATTTCAGCTTTTATATCCTTATATCAAGCAACTTTTGATGAAAAATGGCTGTACAAAGCAAAAAATTTAAATGATTATGCAATAACCCATTTTTTTGATTCAAAATCAGGAATGTTTTTTTATACTCACAATGATTACTCTGATTTAATAGCTCGAAAAATGGAAGTTGCTGATAATGTAATTCCAGCATCCAATTCTGAAATGGCCAAAAATCTATTCTTTTTAAGCTTGTATTTCGACAATGCAAATTACATACAGAAATCAAAACAAATGATAACCAATGTGCAAAAAGACATTCATAAAGATATTCCATTTTATTCTAATTGGGGAATTGCAGAACTTCAATTGTTAAGAAAACCTTATGAAGTAGCCATTGTTGGGGATGAATTTGAAAAAGTTAGAAAGGCATTCGATAAAAATTATTTCCCAAATGTTATTTTTTTAGGTGGGAAAAACGAAGGCACCTTGGCTTTATTAGAAGAAAAATTATTCAAAGGGCAAACCACTATTTTTGTATGTAAAGATAAAGTATGCAATCGTCCCACTACTGAAATTAAAATCGCTATAGATCAATTAAATCAATGACAATCAATTTTATTAGTCATAAATACCCCTAACACATTAATTGAAAAAAAATGAGTACCTTAGTAAAGCTAAAATCTACCTAAATCCTCTCAGGATTTATACTCTTAAATTCAAAATGAAACCATACACTACTTTTGTTTTCAATTGTTTAACAATATAAATTAATCATTATGTCAACATTACTTTACGATCGTTTAGGAGGTTCATCTGGAATTACAAAAATAGTTAATGATGTAGTAGAAGAACACATGAATAACCCTGCAATAAATGCTCGCTTTTTACCTTTAAAAGAGCAACCTGAACATTTAGCACAGGTTAAAAAACATACTATAGAATTTTTTAGTGCTGGTAGCGGAGGTCCAGTAAAGTATACAGGAAAAGATATGCCAACTGCTCACACTGGAATGAATGTAAATCGAGAGGAGTATATGCATGTTATGGAAGATATATTTCATGTTTTAGATAAACATAATATTGATGAAGATTCTAAAAAAGATGTTTTGGCTATACTTTGGTCATTAAAAGGGTCAATAATTTCAAAATAATTTAATCCCAATATTTATATACTACTTTTACTTAATGGGTTTAACTATCCATTACTAATCCTACCTGTTTGAATTACAATAGATTAGACAAGTTGTCATTTTACCCTTTTACACATTGATATTGGATCCTATTATCATTATCTTTAAAGATATTTAATTCTATGGAAACACTCAATCATTTCTTTAAACTAGCAGCTGGTATAGGCTTATTCCTTTTTGCCATGTATTTGCTAGAGGAATCCTTAAAAAATCTATCTGGTCGAAATTTCAAACTGTTTCTACAACGCATCACAAAAAACAAAATAGGTGCTGTAACCGGAGGAGCAATAGTAACAGCAGTACTTCAAAGCAGTTCAATGGTTTCCTTTATGGTTCTAGCATTCGTGGGTGCTGGAGTTTTTACTATGAGAAATGCCATGGCAATCATTCTTGGCGCTAATCTAGGAACCACAATCGATAGCTGGCTGGTTGCTACATTAGGTTTTAATGTTGACATAGAAATCGTTGCCTATCCCGCAGTATGTTTAGGTGGTTTTTTACTCATCCTTTTTGGAAACCGTAAAACCATAAAATACATCTCTTTTTTTCTATTCGGATTTGGTTTATTATTTATTGGTTTAGCTTTTATGAAAACAGCTATGGAAGCACAGGTAAAAATATCTGACTTCTCGAAATATGCTGATATGTCATTAGCGGTATTTTTACTTATAGGTTTTATAATCACATTATTAGTTCAATCCAGTTCAGTAACAATGGCACTTACACTTAGTGCACTTCATGCAGGTGCTATTAGTTTTCCAATAGCTGCTGCAATCATACTAGGTTCAGAAACAGGAACCACAATTAAAATTGTACTCGGAGCAATAGGAGGAAATGCATCCAAAAAAAGAATTGTATTGGGAAATGTATTGTTTAATTTATTTCTCACCTTGTTTGCTTTTATATTCTTAAAACCAATTTTACTTTTTATAACTGATGTGCTGTCTATTAAAAATCCATTAATAGGTTTAGTGACCTTTTCGACTTTGATAAATCTGGTGTCAATTATGTTATTCCTACCCATTCTTGATAAATTCGCTAAATTCCTTGAACGCTTTTTTACAGACACTAATGGATCCACAGCAGCATTTATAAGCCACGCAACCATTATTGAACCCGTTACAGCCTTAGATCTTTTCAAAAGGGAAACTGAATATTTCATTCATAACTCCATGCTTTTTAATCTCGAATTATTTAAAATTGAGACTGATCTTCTAAGTGAGAATATAAAATTTAAAGAAATCAATGAAAGAATTAAATTCTCCCTAAAAACAAATGAAGAAAAATATGATTTTCTGAAACAGCTACAAGGGGAAATTCATACCTTTTATTTAACATTAAGACCTAAACTACAATCAGAACAATACTCTGAGCTCAATCAATTGATATCAGCTGTTCGAAGTGCAATGCATTCGGCTAAAAGTGTGAAGGATATCAGTAGTAATATTACTGACTTAAGCCATTCTTCAAAAGACATTAAGTACAATTTTTTTATACACCATAAAAAAGAAACAGAAGCTTTATATCTACAACTGAATGGATTCATCACTCAAGAAAAAACGGCAAGTTTTGAAAATCTTCAAGACGTTGTTGATTCGATACAAAGTAACTACACATCTGCTTTAAATGATTTTTATTCTGAGGCTCAAAATGCTCCTATTGAAGATATTGACATAACTACGGTTATAAATTTCAACCGGGAACTTTTTACTTCAAACAAAGCGATATTGATCGCCGTAAAAGACTTTTTATTAAAAGAGAAACAAGCTGAAGATTTTAATATGGTACCGGTATATAAAACCTAAAATCACAGCTAAATCAGAAATTAAATTTCCAAAATTTTATAAGTTTTACCTTGAATATTATAAGTCAATATGAATTTTAATTTTCATCTTTGTGTAACTTTGGATTTTAAATTTATAAAAAGGTTAATTAGTAGAAATCAACTATTTTAAACCTAAAAAAACATCATTTGAAAAAACACTTACAAAAGGGTTTAAGACTGTTTATATGGTTAGTAGGAACAATTATCACCTTGTTTTTAATTGTTCTAATCCTTATCCAAATTCCTTCGGTTCAAAACGTAGCGAAACAAAAAGTGGTAGCCTATATCCAAGAAAAAATACAAACCAAGGTTACCATAGACCATTTAAAAATTAAGTTTCCAAAAAAAATAATCCTTGAAGGTGTTTATTTTGAAAGTCAACAAAAAGACACCCTTTTGGCTGGTAAAAAAATTGCAGTTGATTTTAGTATGTGGCAATTGATTAATAATAAAGTGTCTATTAATTCGATTGATTTAAACGGAATTACCGCAAATATTAATCGAGATGCTGGAGGTGTTTTTAATTTTGACTATATCATCACCGCTTTTTCTTCTCCCGATAAACAACCTAAAGACTCAACCCCAATGGTTTTTTCTTTGGATGAAATCAAACTGGATACCATAACCATAAAATATGCTGATGCTTTTTCTAAAAATGACTTGGCACTAAAACTAAGACACTTAGAAACAAGAATTAAAACTTTTGATTTGGAGAAAATGAATTTTGACTTTCCAAAAATCAAAATTAAAGGAATGAATCTAAAAATGAAGCAAGGAATTGCTACAGTAAACAAAACCAATACAAAGGCAAACATACCGAAATCTAATTTTAATATTGGACTAGGTGAAGTCGATTTGTCTAAAATCGATCTTGATTACCAAGATGAAAAAAGCGCATTGACCACTGCCCTATCCTTAAAAAAGCTATTGGTTAAATTTGACAAAACAGATATCAACAATCAATTTTTACTTATTGACAAAATAGCTTTATCAGATGCCGAAGGGAATCTAGCTTTAGGAAAACTAAAAGAAATAGTTACTAAAAATGAAGTGGCCTCAAATAGCACAAATAATTGGGAAGTAAAAATAAGAGAACTAAGTTTAAAAAGAGTTGGTTTTATTTTCGACAATTATAATTCCGTTGCGCTTAAAAATGGAATTGATTACAACCACTTGAAACTTTCTGCTTTAAGTACCGAAGCTAAAAACATACGTTATAGACCTATTAGTATTTCAGGAAATATTAATTCTTTCAAAGGGAAAGAGAAAAGTGGTCTTACTATACAATCCTTCAAAACTGATTTTTTCTATGGTAGAAAAAATGCTTTCTTTAAAAATTTATATTTAAAAACACCACAGACGGAATTGCAAAATGAAATCCAAATTGGGTATCAATCCATTGAAAGCATTACTAATAACTTAGGGGATTTAAGTATAAAAGCAAACTTGAAAAAAAGCAGTGTTGGTTTTAAGGACATTTTGATTTTTGTTCCAACATTATCCAATACAAAACCGTTTGACACTAATCCAAATGCAATACTTCTTGTTGACAGTAAAATTTATGGAAAGTTAAATAACATCAATATACCAAAACTGGAAATAAGCGGTTTAGGAACGACAAAAGTAAATGCTAGTGGAACAATAACTGGTTTGCCTGATGTCAATAAAGCCCATTTTTACTTGGTCATTAATGAATTTAAAACTAGCTCGAAAGATATAAACGAGTTTATACCAAAAGGAACGATTCCCAATACCATTCAACTTCCTGAAGCATTTAATGCAACCGGAAATTTTAAAGGAACAATAAATGACTTCTATACGGATCTTGTTTTGGGAAGTAGTTTTGGAAGTGCTACGATTAAAGCAGCGTACAACCAACAAGTAAAAAACAAAGAAAAGTACAATGTTGTTACGGAACTGAAGGATTTTGATTTAGGGAAATTTATACAAAATAAAGACATTGGAAAAATAAGTTTAAATGCGAATATAAAAGGCACAGGTTTCGATCCAAAAACGGCTAATGCAACCATTAATGGTACCGTACAAAATATCAATTACAATAAATACACCTATCAAAATCTTGATTTACAAGGAGCTTTGCAAAACGGTTTATTCAAGGTAAACGGAAACAGCAAAGACCCAAATCTTACTTTTGATTTAGTGAGTAGCGGTAGTTTTAATGATAAATACCCAGCAGGAACCATTAAACTAAATGTTGATATTGCCGACCTGGAAAAGCTAAACTTGCACGCTGGCCCACTAAAATTAAGAGGCGTTGTAAATGCTGATATTCAATCGACTGATATTGATTATCTCAACGGAATATTTACTATTGCAAACCTGACTGTTGCCGATGACAAACAGCAATTTGTCATAGACTCCATTACGTTAATTGCCACTTCTACTGCTGATAAAAACACTTTGGATTTCAAATCTCCATTTATGAATGCAAACGTGAATGGTAAATACAAGCTATCTAAAATTGGAGCAGCATTGAATAATTCTGTTGCAAAATATTATTCTGCTGATCCTTATTCGAATAATAAAATTGGAGAAAAACAACAATTAGAATTCAAGATTAACGTTTCAGACAGTCCGCTTTTAGCGAAATTTATTCCTGAGTTAAAGAGTCTGGAGCCAATAGCTATTTCTGGAAGATACAATACCGTTAATGATTCCATTGTTTTGAATGCAGCAATTCCTAAAATTAATTATGGCGGAAACACAATGACCAATGCCGTACTAAAAGTAGATACTAAAGACAATGCTTTAGTTTATAACTTAATGGTTGATGATTTACAAAACGCTCAATTTCAATTGCCGTATACTTTCTTAACGGGAAAAATACAAAACAATATTGCAGATTATCTTTTGCAATTAAAAGACTTAAAAGACAAAGAAAGATATTTGATTTCTGGTACGCTTGAAGCTAAAAATGGAAATAACAACATCCACTTTGATCCAAACAATCTATTACTCAATTATGAATCTTGGAAAATAGATTCTGATAATGTAATCCGTTTTGGTCCCAAAGGGATCTACGCAAACAATGTTGAACTAAGTAAAGACGGCAGTAGTATTCAAATTCAGTCGGAATCTGAAAAAACAAATGCGCCACTGGCTATTAATTTTAAAGATTTCAAAATTGAAACCCTAACCAGTATAGCGGAGAAAAGTGATATAACAATAAGCGGAAATGCCAATGGATCTGTTTTATTAAAGAATATAAACCAAACTCCTGTTTTCACTTCTAATCTTACTATTGATGATTTTGCGTTTAAAAAAGATACTATTGGAACAGTGAATATCCAAGTGGATAATATTATTACTAATAGCTACAATACGAAGATTGCGGTAACTGGTCAAGACAACCAAGTAAATTTAGATGGAACCTACAAAACGGGAAATGGAGCTATGAACTTCAACCTGGATATTGTAAAATTAAACCTGAAAAGCATTCAAGGATTTACATTGGGTAACCTAAAAGAAAGCACTGGTTTTTTTAACGGAAAAATCCAAATAACAGGAACTGTTGATCAACCAAAAATGATTGGTAATCTGAAATTGAATGCAATAGGCTTCAAAGTAACGCAACTCAACGCAACATTTAAGTCTATGAATGATGCCGTTTCGTTTACAAATGACGCTATTGTATTTAATCGATTTACAGTTAAAGATGAAAAAGACAATGATTTAGTTATCAACGGAAAAATCAATAGCTCCAATTTCAATAATTTCGGATTTGATTTAACCTTGGATGCCGATAATTTTCAAGCTTTAAATTCGAAAGAGAAAGACAATGATTTGTATTATGGCGAAGTGTACTTAGACAATCATTTACGCATAAAAGGAGATTTCAATAATCCTATTGTTGACGGAAACATAAAAGTCAATAAAGACACGAAGCTAACAATTGTTATGCCTCAATCTGACCCATCAATTGCTGATCGTGAAGGAATTGTCGAGTTTATTGACCAAGACAACCCTTCGATGATTAAAACTATTGCAGTAGATGAAAGATTAAGTAAAACGGAAATAAAAGGAATCAATGCGTCCGTAAATATTGAAGTCGACAAAGAAGCTGAATTATCAATTGTAATTGATAAATCCAATGGTGATTTTTTAAAATTAAAAGGAGAAGCACAGTTGAATGGTGGAATTGATCCTTCTGGTAAAACAACCTTAACAGGAAGATACGAGTTGAGAGAAGGGGCGTACGAAATGAATTTTAATTTTATCAAACGAAAATTTGACATTAAAAGTGGCAGTTATATTCTGTGGACAGGAGAACCTACATCCGCAGATATTAAAATTACTGCAGTTTATAAAAACCAGGCAGCTCCTATTGACCTTATTGATGATCAATTGGCTAATGTTTCGGCAGCGGTTAGAAACACCTACAAACAGAAAATTCCTTTTGAAACTGAATTGAAGATGAAAGGGGAATTGATGAAACCAATTATCTCTTTTGATATTATTTTACCTGATGGAAACAATAGTGTTTCTACCGAAATTATCAATACAACTCAAGCTAAATTAACTCAATTGCGCCAGCAACCAGATGAACTGAACAAACAAGTATTTGCTTTGCTTTTACTGAATCGTTTTATTGGAGAAAATCCTTTTGCCAGTGAAGCAGGTGGAAGTTCATTGACTTCATTAGCTAGACAAAGTGCCAGTAAAATTCTATCGCAACAACTGAACAATCTGGCTGGAAATTTAATGAGTGGTGTGGAACTTAATTTTGATTTAAATTCAACAGAAGATTATACTACGGGACAACTTGAAAACAAAACCGACTTGAATGTTGGGGTTTCAAAAAAATTACTCAATGACCGATTGAAAGTAACTGTAGGAAGTAGTTTTGGACTTGAAGGTCCGCAACAAACAAATGAAGATACAAATACAATTGCAGGAGATGTATCTGTAGAGTACCAGCTTTCTAAAGACGGCCGATATAAATTAAAAGCCTACCGTTTAAACAAATACCAAGTGGCTCTTCAAGGACAAGTAATAGAAACAGGAATTGCCTTTATCATTACTTTAGATTACAATCATTTTAAAGAATTATTTCAAAAAAGTAAATCTCCAAAAGGGAAAAACAAAAAGAAATAATGAACGTACATTATAGAATTATGAAAAATAAAGCGCCACTACTCTATTCCCTTTTTGTTATCCTGTTTTTATCTGGATGCAGCGGTACAAAATTTTTACCTAAAGGGGAACTCTTGTACACTGGTGCGAAAATTAAAATTGAAGGAAACGAACCTTCAAAAAAAGAGCGAAAAACATTGAAATCAGAATTAGAACTTTTGGCTCGACCAAAACCTAACTCTTCGTTTTTAGGGATGAGACCCAAACTGTTTTTTTATAATTTGGCCGGAAAACCAAAAAAAGAAAAAGGATTTCAATATTGGGTAAAAACCAAATTAGGCGAACCACCCGTTTTATATAGCAAAGTTGATCTAGAATACAACAAAAGTGTTTTACAAAACTACAGCGAAAACAACGGCTATTTCAACGTAAAATCAACTGCCGATTCTACTCGAATGGGTAAAAGAGCAAAAGCAAATTATACTGTTACTCCTAACAGACGTTATTTTATTCGAGAAGTCAAATTTCCTAAAGACTCATCGGCAGTAGCCACCGAAGTACGCAATACTCAAAAACGCAGTTTATTAAAAAAAGGAGAAGCATATAGTCTCGAAATTATTAAAGCCGAAAGAGATCGCATTGATAGCCGATTGAAAGAAAAAGGGTTTTATTATTTCAATCCTGACTATCTCCTTGTTCAAGTTGATAGTACTGTAGCCGACCATCAAGTGGATTTGATTGTGAAGGTGAAAAATGATGCTCCACAACTGTCAAAAGAGCAATACAAGATCAATAATGTGGTCGTTTATCCTAATTATTCCATTAATACAGATAACGCTTCCAGTAATCCTGATTCCATTGTTCATTACAAAGATTTCACGATTATAGATACTGAAAAATTATTTAAACCAACCATTTTTGACCGTACGCTATATTTTAAAAAAGGGGATTATTACAACCGAACTAATCACAATTTATCTTTAAACAGATTAGTGAATTTAGGTACTTTCAAGTTTGTGAAAAACCAATTTAAAGTAGCTGACACTACAGGAAATTATCTGGATGCTTATTATTATTTGACTCCATTACCCAAAAAATCAATTCGAGTGGAAGTTTTGGCCAAAACCAATTCAGCCAATTATACAGGAACAGAATTGAATGTAAACTGGGGAAATCGAAATGTTTTTAAAGGAGCTGAGCAACTTACCATTTCCGCCTTTGGAGGTCTTGAAGTGCAAGTTTCTGGACTAAATAATGGATTTAATGTATACCGTTTTGGAACTGAAGCCAGTTTAATTTGGCCTAGAATTATTGCTCCTTTTAAATTTGATTTCGCTAGTAGATTTGTTCCAAAGACAAAAGCCACGATAGGATATGAGTTTCAAAACAGAACAAAATTGTATTCCTTACAAACATTCAAAGGTTCTTTTGGCTATTTATGGAAAGAGAATGAACTTAAAGAACACTTGCTGAATGTTACTGAAATTACGTTTGCCACCCCTCAAAATGTGACTGCATTGTATCAAGAACAAATTGCCGTCAATGCTTCACTGGGGAAAGTAATCGAAAAACAATTGATATTTGGCCCTACCTACTCCTACACTTATACTAACACGATGCAGAAAAGGAAAAAGAACACTTTTTATTACAAAGCCAGTATTGATTTAGCAGGAAACATTACAGGATTAGTAACTGGAGCCAATTTAAAATCAGGCGATACGGTTAAAGTATTTAAAGTTCCTTTCAGTCAATTTATAAAAGTAGAGAATGAATTCAGGCATTATTTAAAACTAGGAGAGGAATCACAACTCGCCAGTAGAATCATTGTGGGAGCAGGATTTGCCTATGGAAACTCAAATGAAATGCCGTTTATTAAACAGTTTTTTAATGGAGGTACCAATAGTATTAGAGCATTTAGAGCACGATCAATAGGTCCGGGAAGCTTTGATGGATCGGCTAATGCCAATACTTTTTTGCCCGATCAATCCGGTGATTTTAAATTAGAATTCAATACTGAATATAGAGCCAAGATTTATGGACTCGTAAAAGGAGCTTTGTTTATAGATGCTGGAAATATATGGCTACTAAAAGAAAACCCTGAAAAACCAGGAGCAAAATTCTCAAAAGACTTTCTAAACGAACTCGCTGTGGGTGTAGGCACCGGATTGCGATTTGATTTCTCCTTCCTGATCATTAGAACTGATCTTGCTTTTCCTATTCGAAAACCAAATTTACCAGATGGACAACGCTGGGTTCTTGATAAAGTAAGTTTAGGCAGTGGTACTTGGAGAAACGAAAATTTAATCTTTAATCTGGCCATTGGATATCCGTTTTAATCCTATTGAGTTAAATACCAATAGTTTCAAAATTCACAACAGATGTTTTTCAATTCATTCATTAAAGAATAATCAAAATTAAACTATAAAACATAATAATTGTTTTACGTTTATCCTTTATAGTGGGAATTCATTGCTAAATTGAATTATATTTGTCTCAAAATTTTCAATTTATGAAAGAATGTATCTCTGTTTTTGATATGCTTAAAATAGGTGTCGGGCCATCTAGTTCACACACCCTAGGACCTTGGCGTGCTGCCGAACGTTTTCTGGAAGAATTAAAAGACGATAATGTATTACTTGCAACTACAAGAATAAAAGTAGATTTATACGGTTCCCTTTCCTTAACTGGTAAAGGTCACGCCACAGATTTGGCTGTAATGTTAGGTCTTAGTGGTCAAGATCCTGAATACATTCCCGTTGAAAACATTCCCCAAATTATCAAAACCATTGAAACTAAAAATGAAATAAACTTAGCTAATGAGTTTGTAATTCCCTTTTATTTTCTTCAAGATATTGTTTTTAATAAAAACTTCCTTCCTTTTCATTCTAATGGAATGAAATTTACCGCATACCTTTCTGATGGAAAAGAATATGTTTCCACTTTCTACTCTATAGGTGGGGGATTTGTTGTGAAAGAAGAACGGGAAAATGCCAAAAAGAAAATCGAAATAGAACGTGATTTCCCTTTTCCAATGGATAAAGCTTCAGAGCTTTTGGAATATTGCAAAAAGGAAAACAAAATGATTTCGGAAATCGTTTATGAAAACGAGAAATCAATGCGTTCTGAGGAAGTAATCGATCACGAATTGATGCGCATTTGGAACACTATGCTAGAATGTATGTATATAGGTTGTCATTCTGAAGGGATACTTCCTGGAGGTTTGAATGTACGTCGAAGAGCATTTGATATGCACCAGAAATTAATTGGGTTATCCAATTACAACAGCCCACAAAGCTGGTTAGAGCAAATTCGTTTGACCGAAGTGAAATTCCGTCAAATACTAAAATGGGTTAGTTGTTTCGCCTTGGCAGTAAATGAAGTTAATGCAGCTTTAGGAAGAATTGTTACCGCACCTACAAATGGAAGTGCTGGAGTTATTCCTGCCGTATTAATGTATTATTTAGTGATCGAAAACCACGATGCCGGTGATAAAGAAATTAAACAATTTTTATTGGTTGCAGGAGAAATAGGAAGTATTTTCAAGAAAGGTTCTACTATTTCAGCAGCAATGGGTGGTTGTCAGGCCGAAATTGGGGTTTCCTCTTCTATGGCAGCAGCGGCTCTATGTGAATTAATGGGCGGAACTCCAGAACAGGTTTTAATGGCAGCCGAAATCGCTATGGAACATCATCTAGGATTAACCTGTGACCCTATTGGCGGATTAGTGCAAATTCCTTGTATCGAAAGAAATACAATGGGAGCCATAAAAGCTATAAATGCAGCTGAATTAGCCTTAGAAACTGATCCTAAAAACGCAAAAGTACCATTGGACAAAGTAGTGGATACGATGTGGCAAACTGCAAAAGACATGAACAATAAATACAAAGAAACCTCAGAAGGTGGATTGGCCATAGCCGTGAATTTATCCGATTGTTAAACACTATATAATAAAACAAAAGCCTGTAATGAGGTTTTAAAAAAGAATATTTGATTATTTTTACATTAATAAACCCAAAACCCTAATATAAAAGATGTCTGTCGCAAAAAAAGATTATAAAAGAATTACCACGAAGACCCTATTCGATATGAAAACCAATGGTACAAAAATATCTATGCTTACGGCATACGATTATACCATGGCAAAAATCGTAGATACTGCTGGTGTTGATGTTATACTTGTAGGAGATTCAGCATCGAATGTTATGGCTGGACACGAAACTACTTTACCTATCACTTTAGACCAAATGATTTATCATGCCTCTTCGGTTGTTAGAGCTATTGAAAGAGCGTTAGTAGTAGTAGATTTACCTTTTGGTAGCTATCAATCTGATCCTAAAGAAGCGTTGCGTTCTGCTATTAGAATTATGAAAGAAAGCGGTGGTCATGCAGTAAAATTAGAAGGTGGAAAAGAAATTAAAGATTCGATTAAAAAAATATTAAACGCCGGAATTCCTGTTATGGGACATTTAGGTCTTACTCCACAATCAATATATAAATTTGGAACTTATACCGTAAGAGCTAAAGAAGAGGAAGAAGCTGACCAACTTATAGAAGACGCTAAAATGCTAGAAAAGATAGGCTGTTTTGCTTTGGTTTTAGAAAAAATCCCTGCTCATTTAGCTACAAAAGTTGCTCAAAGTATTTCAATTCCTGTAATAGGTATTGGTGCCGGTAATGGTGTGGACGGTCAGGTATTAGTGCTTCACGATATGTTAGGAATGACACATGAATTCAGTCCTCGTTTTTTAAGAAGATACATGAATTTATACGAAGACATGACAGCCGCAATAGGGCAATATGTTGCTGATGTAAGAGCGGTTGATTTCCCTAACGAAAACGAACAATATTAATAATAGATAATTTAGACTTCTTAGATTGTTAGACTAATCTAGGTTTTAATAATAAAGCATTACATTTATGCATCGATTCAAAGAATTGGAAATTTGGAAAAAGAGCCGGTTATTTTGTGCGCTAATTTATAAAGTCACTTTATCGTTTCCTAACGAAGAAAAATTTGGACTCACGAATCAATTAAGAAGAGCATCTATATCAATTCCGTCAAACATTGCAGAGGGATCATCAAGGCAATCAAATAAAGACTTTGCAAGGTTTTTAGAAATTGCCATTGGTTCTGCTTATGAAGTTGAAACGCAAATTCTAATTTCATCTGATTTAGGTTTTATCAATCAAGAAAATTTAATAGAATTAACAAATATTTTAGAGGAAATTATCAAAATGACTTCGAGATTTAGAGCAACTTTATTATAGATTTTTATACTGGTATGACTAGTCTAAAAATCTAAGAAGTCTAAGAAGTCCAACAATCTAATAATCAATTTTGAAAATAGTATCAAATAAAAATAACCTCCAAATCCTACACGAAGACAATCATATCATTGTGGTGAATAAGCGTGTAGGAGATATTGTGCAAGGTGACAAAACGGGTGACAAACCACTGAGTGAAGTTGTAAAAGAATACATTAAAGACAAATACAACAAACCCGGTGAAGTTTTCCTGGGTGTGGTTCACCGTTTAGACAGACCTACAACAGGCATAGTTGTTTTTGCCAGAACCAGTAAGGCTTTAACGCGATTGAATGAATTATTCAAAAACAGAGAAACCCAAAAAACGTATTGGGCAGTTGTAAAAAACAAACCGTCAAATACTGAAGACAAGCTTGTTCACTATCTTAAAAGAAACGAGAAAAACAACACTTCAAAAGCGCATATTAATGAAGTTCCAGACAGCAAACTAGCAAGCCTAGATTATAAAATAATCAAGGAACTCAATAACTATTTTGCCTTGGAAATCAATTTACATACTGGACGCCATCATCAAATTAGGGCGCAACTCTCGGCTATTGGGTCACCAATAAAAGGAGATTTAAAATACGGTTTCGACAGAAGTAATCCTGATGGAGGAATCCATTTGCATGCAAGGAAATTAGCTTTCATCCATCCTGTAAGTAAAGAAACAATAAACATTGTAGCTCCTGTTCCCAATGAGGTAGTCTGGAATGCTATTTAAATTTGATCCAAAAAAAATTAAAAAAACAAACAAAAACTCTTTTTAAATTAAATTTTATGAAAAAATCATTATTCCTTTTATTTATCTTAAGTGCTCTAAATATGTCAGCACAAGATCATTTTTCAGGTATAAAAAACTCAAATAGTGTTGGAATACTTAGTGCTTCATTAAATCCAGCTGAACTTACTAATATGAGTTCTAAATATGATCTAAATCTTTTTTCTTTTAGTATTAATGCTTCCAATAACAAAATTGGATTCAATGATATCATAAACTCTGACAGTGATTTTGAAGATTTGATTTTTAAAGGAAATGAGCCTATAAATTTTCGTATAGATGCTGAAATTTACGGTCCTGGTTTTGCAATGAAACATAACAAATGGGCATTTGCAGTAACTTCTAAATCATATATTAAAGCGAATTTTGTAGATATTGATTCTAAACTGGGAGAAGCAATCGTTAATGGTATGGACAATACTATTTTAGGAAACACTTTATTAAAAAGTGACTATAACCAGCGTATCAACGCTACAACTTGGGGAGAAATTGGTTTTACTGTAGCTAGGAATTTATTCGAAAATGAAAAACATAAATTTAATGGTGGTGCAACCATTAAATTATTATTCCCTGGTTCTTATGCTAACTTTGGAATCGATAAATTCGAAGGAAATCTTGAATATAAACTAAACGGAACAACTCCTACAGCTTACTTAAGCAATGTAAACACACAATTAAATATTGCTTACTCGGGTAATCTTGCTGGAAGTTTTTCTGACACTGAAAATTACACCAAATCATTTTTCGGAAAACTTAGTGGAGTTGCTGCTGATTTTGGACTGAATTATCAATTAAAAGACAAAGACAGTTATAAGTTGAACGCTGGAATTTCAGTAAAAAATATGGGAGGAATGACTTTTAAAGAGGCTAATAACTCATCTACAAAATACAATTTAAATATTCCAAATGGTACTGTTTTAAATCCAGGTCTTGACCTAAGTTCTTTTGAAAATGCAGAGTCTTTACAAGATGCTGAAAACATTTTATTGGCTACTCCATACTTAACTAAGACCCAATCTGAATCGGAAATTAAAGTGAAGTTACCTACTGTTTTCTCAGCTTATGCTGATATAAAAGTTATTTCTAAATTTTATGTGTCATTATACACACAACAAAAAATAGGAAATGACAATGATAATGACCAAATTACAACTCAAAATATATTTTCGTTAACTCCACGTTTCTCACTTAAAAATTTCGAAGTATACTCTCCTTGGGCTAAAAACGAGATTTCGGGTACAACTGGTGGTTTAGGATTTAGATTTTATGGATTCTACCTTGGTTCAAGCTCTATTGTAACAGCTTTAACAAGTGATACCAAACAAGCTGATGTTTATTTAGGTTACAGATTAAGATTGAGGTAAATAATTTTTATTGTTCCTACTAAATTCAAATGAATTATGAATTACAAAACAGATATAGGGTACAGAAAAGAGATTTTAACAAAGCTGTTGAATAACTTAACTATACATGAAAGTGAGATTATTCAGGCCTTATATGATGATTTCAAGAAACCCGCTTTTGAAGCGGTTATTACGGAAACAAGTTATGTAATATCTGAATTGAAGGATACCATCAAGAACATTCATAAATGGGCAAAACCTAAAAAGGTATTTCCATCTATCCTCAATTTCCCTTCTAAAGACTATATTTACAAGGACCCTTACGGAAAAGTACTGATTATTGCACCATGGAATTACCCTTATCAATTAGCGCTTTGTCCCCTTATATCAGCAGTTGCAGCAGGAAATCAGGTGGTGTTAAAACCTTCTGAACTTACCCCGAATACATCTGCAATTATTGCGAAAATAATTGAAAAAACATTTCATATTAACCATGTGGAAGTGATTCTAGGTGGTGTAGAAACCTCCCAGAAGTTGCTTTCACAACGATGGGATTATATATTTTTCACCGGTAGTGTCGCTGTTGGGAAAATCGTTGCAAAAGCGGCAGCCGAAAACCTAACACCTGTTACCCTAGAACTAGGAGGAAAAAACCCTTGTATTGTTGATGAAACAGCCAACTTAAAATTGGCCGCAAAAAGAATCGTTTGGGGTAAATTTATCAATGCAGGTCAAACCTGTATTGCTCCAGATTATATCTTGGTTCAAAAAGACATGAAGAATAAATTTGTTGATTACTTGAAAGAGGAAATCACATTAGCTTATGGTACAAATCCGGAAGTTTCACCAGATTTTGCTCGCATAATCAACGAAAAGAATTTCAGTCGATTGGTAAAAATGATTGAGGCTGATAAAGTGATTTTTGGAGGGCAAACAGAGATAACTAATTGTTACATTGCTCCTACTCTTATCGAAGAATCAAATCTTGACAGCTTGATAATGGAAGACGAAATATTTGGGCCATTATTGCCTATTCTTACTTATCAATCAGAAGCTGATATCAATGCAATAATTTCAAAATATGAAAAACCTTTGTCATTATATGTTTTTACTGAAAATAAATCCTTTGCCGAAAAAACAATTCAAACATATTCCTTTGGCGGAGGTTGTATAAATGATACTTTAATTCATTTTTCCAATAAAAAATTGCCTTTTGGCGGCGTAGGTCATAGCGGAATTGGTGCTTATCACGGAAGTCTTAGTTTTGATACTTTTTCCCATAAAAAGGGAATTGTAAAAAAAGCAAATTGGCTTGATTTACCAATGCGATATGCTCCCTATAAAGGAAAATTAAACACTATAAAGAAATTATTAAAATGGTTGTAAATAACGAAAGAACAGTAAGCGAAGCAATTCTTTACAGACGTTCTGTAAGAGTTTTTAAAAAGGAAGAGATTGATGAAGAAAAAGTAAAAGAATGCATCCATCTAGCGACACTTGCTGCCACAAGCAGTAATTTGCAATTATGGGAGTTCTATCACGTTACTTCTACTGAAATTATGGAACAACTTTCGGTTGCCTGTTTAAATCAAAACGCTGCTAAAACTGCAAAACAGATGCTTGTGGTAGTAGCCCGAAAAGATTTATGGAAAAGTAGAGTTCAATCTAATATTGCGTATTTAAAGTCACAATACGGAGATAAACCAGTATCTGAATATTCGAATAGAGAGAAATTTGCCCTTAATTATTACCAGAAAATAATACCTGCCATTTACTCTGATTTTTTAGGGATTTTAGGAAGGATAAAATACCATATATTTCAAGTCATAGGTTTATTTAAGCCCACATATAGACAAGCCAGACTTAGCGACATGCGCATTGTTTCCCAAAAAAGCGCGGGCCTAGCGGCACAAAATTTTATGATAAGTATGGCCGCCATAAATTACGATACCTGTCCTATGGAAGGATTTGATTCCGTAAGAGTGAAAAAAATATTAAATTTACCATCATCTGTAGAAATAAACATGATCATAGGTTGCGGTATTCGTGACGAAAATGGTGTTTATGGAGAACGTTTTAGAGTTCCATTTGAAGAAGTCTATTTTAAAGTATAAACCAAAAAACTAATTATAAAAACCAAAATTAAAACATGAGATTAACAAACAGAATTGAGGAAATAAAAGCAAACGGGTATCAATTAGATTTTGCAAATGTGTTCAATCAAGCATTTGAAAATTATAAAAAAATAGCTTTATACGCTGGATTAATGATTTTTGTGTTTTCTATTTTACTTGTTGCGGTTATTGCAACACTTACATTATCCTTTTTTGGAATTACAGCACTAACAGAATTTATGAAACCCGAAAATATGAGACCTGAAAATTTTT
Organism: Flavobacterium sp. K5-23; assembly: GCF_023278045.1. NCBI lineage: Bacteria > Pseudomonadati > Bacteroidota > Flavobacteriia > Flavobacteriales > Flavobacteriaceae > Flavobacterium > Flavobacterium sp. K5-23. Next base: position 2,349,837 of record NZ_CP056783.1, on the reverse strand, counting down.
CAGGTAATTTCCTAATAGTTTATTTCGCCGTTAGTATCTTAATGACATGTTTGTTAAGTCCGTTTCCAGCAGGATTAATAAAAATGGCCCATTGTGCTGAAAAAGATGAGGAATTTCATGTTTCAACGGCTTTTGAGTTTTTCAAAGCCCCTTATTTTAAAGAACTTTTTATGGCAACCTTAATTATTTCTTTAAGTACTACAGGATTATCTTTACTTCTTGAGCATTACGGAATTCAATTTATAGGTGGAATAATAACTATTATTATATCTTTTTTCACCTTTATGACTATACCGTTAATTATTTTTAGTGATTTGAAAGCGGTGGATGCTATTGTAACGAGTTTTATAATAATATCAAAACAACCTTTGGTTCTTTTAGGTTTAGTTCTTGTTGCAGGTATAGGATCGTTAGTTGGGTTTATAGGATGTTGTATAGGGATATTTTTTACAATACCGTTTGTCTATTCAATGTATTATGCCATTTACAGTCAAATTTTAGGATTTGAAAACGAAGAAAACATAATGGAATAAACTTACATTTTATTTTTATTTGTAAATAAATAGCCCCCAACTTAAATTAGTTTTTATGTTGGGGGTTTATTTTAATATTATTCCTTATTTTTCTATAAAAATAGTTTACTGTATAAAATTAAAACAATCTATATGGCATTTTTTCACATTGTTTACTTTTCTATACTCTTAAACAAAATCTCATTTGCTTACATAGTAACAGCTATATTGTTGAGGTTTCCCCCATTAATAGAATACCAAATTATAAATAATAAATTTTTGTTTTTAATACCCATTTTAATAATTTTCTTTTTTTTATTTATTTATAATTTTTTTAAAATAAAGAATTTATTAATAAATAAATTTGGTGAACAAAATAGTAATGATTTTATTTTAAAGAAAGAATACCAAACTTATCTCTTGTTTTTGGGTATCATTAGTCCTATTACAGAAATTAATTTAGTGTTAAACAAAGTTAGACCAACTAGCTTATTACACGTACATTTAATTATAGGTGCGGTATTGTTAATTATTTATTTAATTAGTACTAAATCATCTTATGTTTTCCAAAAGATAAAACATGTTTTTATTACTATTTACATACTTTATTTTGTTTTAATTTGTCGGAATTTAATTTTTTTACCAACAGATGTTATTCCAATGTTAGCATTTGTGGTCTCTTTTTTCTTTTTCTATACCATCCTTAAACCAATAAAATATTACTGGTATATATGCATCCTAATATTTGCCTTTTTATGCACTGTTTACCTTTTTAATCTAATTCCTGTAAAAACAATAATAATATTATTTAATTATTATTTGATTGTTTTTATCATCAACTATATCCGTTACATCACCTCATTAAACACGCGTGATAAAATTCACTTTTCAAATATTATTGTAAATAATGGAAATTCTTTAATTGTTGTTTCAAATAAAAAAGGAGAAATACAATTTTGCAGTGAAACAATTACTCCTATTTTAGGTTATACCAGTGATGAAGTATTGGGTTTGGGTTTTTGGAAACTTACAGAGGATCCCGATTTTACAGGAGAGGAATTTCATAACAATACTATTATTGAAAGAAAGTTTACTAGAAAACTAAAATGTAAAAATGGGGATTATAAATACATCCAATGGAATGATAACCGTTATACTGATGATTTAATTATAGGTATAGGCCAGGATGTAACAAATGAAATTAAAACACAAAAATCGTATGAAAATTTAGTTGAAACTGCTACTGATCTCATTTATGAAATAGATAAATACGGCAATTATATTTTTATAAATAAAAATTCAGAAGCCATAACTGGATATAGTTTAAAAGAACTCTACAATACAAATTATTCGGACCATATAAGAGCAGATTATATTGAAATAGTCTTAGAGTTCTATAAAAACACTTCATCAAGCACAAGTCATTTTCCTATATTGGAAATTCCTCTTTTAAAGAAAAATGGTGATGAAATATGGATTTCACAAAAAGTATCTATAAATAGAGATGAAAACTTAAAAATTAGGAGTTATTCCGTTATTGCAAGAGATGTAACTTTTTATAAAAGCATTGAAAGAGAAAAAACGAATAGACATGTTAAAAATTTAAAATACAATGAAGCTTTGAAGGGATTTACAGCTAAAAATTATTCAAACAATGAAAGTTTAAATTGTAAATTAAAGGCCATTTTAGAAATTACCACCAAAACAATTGAGGTAAATCGAGCTAGCTACTGGAACTATTATCCTGACGGGATTATTTGTCAACAACTTTATCAATTAAATGACCAAACATTTGTACAAGGGCAAGAATTGACAAAAAAACAATACCCAAACTACATTAAAAGTGTTGAGAATAAAGTTCAAATAGTGGCATCAGATGTGTATTCAAATTGGGATTTAATTGAATTTCACGATGACTATTTCCCGGAAAACAATATAATTTCACTTATTGATACACCCGTATTTATTGATGGGGAATTAAAAGGAATTATTTGTTTTGAGTCAAGTGACACTAAAAAACAATGGGATAATGAGGATATCAATTTTTGCAGATCAGTATCTGATATCATTGCTATCGCATTAGAATCAAATATGAGACTGGAAATAGAAAAGAAAACAACCTATAAAAGTGAACTTCTTGCAGCAATGACATTATGCACAGATAAATTTTTAAATAGTAAAGATATAGACGCTATTTTCTCGGATGTCCTTATTATCATGGGAAATGCCACAAAGTCACATCGTGCCTATTATTATGAAAAAAATGAAAATTCGGATTCCATTAGTCAAAAATATAGATGGATTGCAAACGAAACAGAATTAACGGAAACCAATGAAAAACTTCAAAATTTACCTTATTCTTATTTTGAAGATTTAATACTTCCTCTTTTAGATAATAAAATATATGAAGCAAAAGTATTTCAAATAGAGAACGAATCCCTAAGAGATAAACTAATCCAGGTTGATGTTATTTCTCTAATACTTTTCCCTGTATTTGTAAATAATAAATTTCATGGATTTCTAGGATTTGATGATACTTCTAATGAAAAAAACTGGTCCGAAGATGAAATTATAATACTACAAACATTAGCTAAAAATGTAGCTTCTTCTTTAGATCGGATGGCTTCAGAAGCAGCAATATATGAAAGTGAAGAGAAATTCAGATTATTAGCAAATAATATTCCCGGAACAGTTTATTTGTCTGAGAATGATGAAAACTTCACTAAGATTTACCTTAATGATGAAATAAAAAAATTGACAGGATATGAAAAAGCTGACTTCTTAGAGAAAAGAATCTCGTATTCTAGTTTAATACATCCTGATGAAATAGAAAGTTTAAAAAAAGAGTCCTTTAAAAAATTATCTCTCCTAGAACCTTTTCATTTCATTTATAGAATTTTCAAAAAAAATGGAGAAATTGCATGGGTTGAAGAATTTGGAGATGCAATTTTAAAGGACGGCAAGATTGCTTTTATAGAAGGTATTATGCTAGATATAACAGAGCGAAAAGAAGCAGAAGAAGCTATTAAGGGGAAAGAATACGCCGAAGCTGCCAATAGAGCCAAATCAGAATTTTTAGCAAATATGAGCCATGAAATTAGGACTCCTCTAAATGGAATTATTGGTTTTACTGATTTATTGTTAAAAACGGAACTGGGTAAGGTACAAAAAAAGCATATGGCTACTGTAAATCAATCCGCACATTCCTTACTCGATATTATTAATGACATTCTCGATTTTTCTAAAATTGAAGCGGGAAAACTTGATTTATATATTGAAAAACAAAATCTTGCAGAAATCATAAATCAGTCTTTCGAATTGATATTATATGCTTCAAATCAAAAGAACTTGAAACTAGAAATAAATATTGAAACAGAAGTGCCAAAATACATTTGGACAGATATGATTCGATTAAAACAAATATTAATTAATCTTTTATCTAATGCTGTTAAGTTTACTGAAAAAGGTACAATTAAATTAAACGTTTCTGTTCTAGAAAAATTAGATGAAAAAAGAGCCGTAATTCGGTTTTCAGTAATCGACACCGGTATAGGAATATTAGAAGAGAACCAGAAGAAAATCTTTAATGCTTTTTCTCAAGAAGATTCCTCAATTACAAGGAATTTTGGAGGAACTGGTTTAGGTCTTACTATTTCAAACCAGCTCTTAGGATTAATGAATAGTCACTTACAATTAGAAAGTACTGTAAACAAAGGGAGTACCTTTTATTTTGATTTAGATTTAAAAACAAGCAATAAGAAAACAAAAGGAACTCAAGAAATAAAAGTAGTTGACGAAAATTTTATCGCAAAAGAATTTGAAGAAAACCAAAAATATAAAAATCTGAATATACTGCTTGTTGAGGATAATAAAATAAATATGTTATTATTAAAAACAATTATTAAAAGAGTCGTACCAGATGCAAATTTAATAGAAGCCTACAATGGGGAAATTGCCGTATCTGAATTTAATAAACAAAATATTGACATTATTTTTATGGATATACAAATGCCCATAATGAATGGATATGAAGCGACAATTGCAATTAGAAAATTAGAAACAGGAAAAGACATCCCAATCATAGCAATCACTGCAGGAGCAGAAAAAGAGGACAAGGAAAAATGTTTTAACGCAGGAATGAATGATTACATTTCTAAACCAATTGTAAAAGGAGTAATTGAAGAGAAAATCATTAAATGGGTAAATCAATAATAACAAGGTTATTATATTTCGAATTAATACATAATTTTGTTTAGAAATAAAATAAAATAGCAACATAAAAAGAATAGAATATGAAATGGCAAGGAAGACGAAAAAGTGATAATTTAGATGACCGTAGAGGAATGTCTTCTGGCGGTAAAACGATTGTTGGTGGAGGGATAATAGGAATTATAATTTTGCTGATAAATATGTTTGGAGGTGAAAATGCACAAATGCTTACGCCTATTTTAGAGCAAATGAACCAAGGACAAAGTGCACCAACTGAACAAAGAGATCTTACAGTAAAAGAGTTAGAAGAGAGAAAATTTATAAATGCATTATTAGTGGATAATGAAGATGTATGGGCCAAAATATTTCAAGAAAATAATATGAAATATAAAAACCCAGAACTGGTTTTATTTGAAAACGGAGTAAATACAGCTTGTGGAAATGCAACTTCGGCATCTGGTCCTTTTTATTGCCCAGCTGATCAAAAAGTATATATGGATTTAACATTCTTTGAAGAGTTAAAAACGCGTTTTGGAGCACAAGGAGGTGATTTTGCCACAGCCTATGTAATAGCTCATGAGATGGGGCATCACGTGCAAACATTACTAGGTACATCAGCTAAAATGAGGCAAATGCAAGAAGGTAAAAGCAAGACCGAAGCCAATAAACTATCCGTTGCGCTGGAATTGCAAGCTGATTTTTATGCTGGGCTTTGGACGCATTACAACCAGAAAATGAAAGACATCCTTGAAGATGGAGATCTTGATGAAGCCTTGAGTGCAGCCCATGCTGTGGGAGATGATGCCATTCAAGCAAAGATGCAAGGACATATAGTTCCGGAATCCTTTACACACGGAACATCTGAACAAAGGAAATACTGGTTTATGAAAGGATACAAAACGGGAGACATCAATCAGGGAAACACTTTTGCTGATATAAGATAAAAAGGAATTTAGATACAATTATAATAAAATCGGGATACTCTCCCGATTTTTTTTATAAATACAATCGCCATAATCAATAGCTCCCTTACTAAATTTGAAATAAATAAAAACGAAGTAATTCTATTTTATTTAAACAAAGTCATACAATCAAAACCACTTCGGAAAAATTAGCAGTATCTTTGCGCCAAATTAAAGAAGTACTCTAAATAATAGTGTTTACTTCCTAAACACAAATTATGTCATTCAACTCATTAGGCTTATCTGATGCTTTATTAAAAGCCATCAGCAAAAAAGGATATACAACTCCTTCACCAATCCAAGAAAAAGCAATCCCACCAATTTTAGAAGGTAAAGATGTATTAGCATCTGCACAAACAGGAACTGGAAAAACAGCGGGATTCACGCTGCCAATATTACAAATATTATCGCAAGGGAAACACCTTAGTAATAGACCTATTCGTGCCTTAATATTAACTCCTACAAGAGAATTAGCAGCACAAATATTAGCTAACATAAAAGAATACAGTGAATTTTTAGATATGCGCAGTGCTGTAATTTTTGGAGGTGTAAACCAGAAACCACAAGTTGCACAATTGCGTCAAGGTGTTGATATACTAGTGGCAACTCCTGGTCGATTAATCGATTTACAAAATCAAGGTTTGATATCCCTTTCAAAAGTGGAGATATTGGTTTTAGATGAAGCAGACCGTATGCTTGATATGGGGTTTTTACGTGATATTGAACGCATTTTGAAAGTACTACCTTCAAAAAGACAAAACTTACTGTTCTCAGCAACTTTTTCTAAAGACATTAAGAAATTAGCAATGGGTATTTTGCACAAACCGGTTCAGGTTGAAGCAACACCCGAAAACACTACAGTGGATGCTATTATTCAAAAAATATATCCTTGTGCAAAAGAGAAAAAAACCGAATTGATAATCAAACTGATTACAGAAGGAAACTGGCAACAAATTTTGGTGTTTACACGTACCAAACAAGGAGCCAACAAACTGACTGAAAGTATGATTAGCGCTGGTATTAAAGCAGCAGCCATTCACGGTAATAAAGGCCAGGGTGCAAGAACCAAGGCATTAGCCGGTTTTAAAAGCGGAAGTATAACTGCTTTAGTCGCTACTGATATTGCGGCTCGTGGATTAGATATTCCATTGTTACCACACGTTATCAATTTTGAATTGCCTAATATCCCTGAAGATTACGTACACCGTATAGGTAGAACAGGACGTGCTGGAGCAAGTGGAGAAGCTATTTCTTTATTTAGTCCAGACGAAACCGTTTTTTTACGCGATATAGAAAAATTAGTAGGCTTGAAATTGCCTAAAGAGAACATTAAAGGTTTTGAAGCAGACCCAAATGCGTCAACCGAGCCTATCAAACAAGGACAAGGAAGACCACAACGCAATTCTACTCCTAGAAAACCAAAAACGGATACAACAAGCAGAAGCAGTAATAATAGCTTTGGTCCAAGACGTCCTAATACTAATAGTGACAGACGCTCTAATAGATAACACCTAAGAAAATACGTTTCTTTTTTCTTGGAGCAGAATGATTTCGTTTTTAATGAAGTCTCCTCCCGCTATACACTACAAACCTTGTGAGGGCTAAACGCCAGCCCTCACAAGGTTTTTCGTTTCTATCGGGGCTATTGAGAGCGTCTTATTTTCAATAATACCCTTATGTAAATTCATCCTTAATATATATAACAAACAGATGATTTGTAATAAAATTATTATTTATATATTTGTTTAGATACCGCTACGCAATAGCGCCTATCTACCCGATTTTGGGTGTATAGGCGCTACTTTGTAGCGACTATATACTAGTTGGCAAAAATTTAACCTGAATATCAGACTATGAGATTAATATTTATCCTATTTACTTGCCTTACTTTCGGACAAGAAAAACCAATAATTTTCTATAATGAAAGTGGAGAAAAAATAAGTAAAGAAAATTTCATTAAAACTAAAGATTATAGTAAAAATTTAGATTTATATTTTGAGAACGATACAACTCAAATAGGTTTATTGGTTACTCGAAAAAAATTCGGACAACTTGACAAAAATACTTTTGAGAATTTAAAATCATACTTAACGGAATTGACCGAAAAAAAAATTGACTCAACTCAAAATATTGTTATCAACTATTTAACTGCATATCCGAAAAAGAATGAAAATACTAACTCAAAATCAGGATGGAATGTTTTACACAGAGATTACTTAAAAAAACTGCACAAAATCGCAAATATTAATCAATTCTGGATACACTCATCCGAATGTGATAATCTTGAATATAATTATCAAAAAAGAATAAATTGGAAAGCAGACAAAGATGATTTACTAAAAAAACTCTTTTTCCCTTACGAAGTCAGATATGGAAATTTTATCCTAATTAAGCCTGACGGAAAATTTTACTATTATTTAGGAGAACATAGTAAATATCAAATTTGGGAGGATGCTAAAAAATATTTTAAATAAAAAAAACGATTTGCCAATCGAGTAGACGGCTCCGCTAGAAACTAACGGAGTGCGCCTCTCACACCACCGTACGTACGGGTCACGTATACGGCGGTTCGCAAAGTGATGGGTTGAGTTCAATGTGAGTTTCCAACATAGACCGATAGCCTTTCTTCTTAAGCCGTAGTAGGGTAATTGTAGAAGTTAGAATCGGACTTTGAGCAATACGCCAGCCTCCTTTTCTTGTCCTGCTCCAAGCATAGGCGTGGTCTTTATCAACTCCTAGTCGCATCAGGTTTTTCCTTTTGCGTTCGGGTTTCTTCCAATCCGTCCAAATGCAATAGCGCAGACGATTGCGCAACCAACCATCAATATCTCGTAGCTTTCCTTGAATACTCGTTCCCCGAAAATAGTTTAACCATCCTCGTTGGATTTCATTGATTTTTCGGATTCGTTCCTCGAAACTTCTAGGTGCGGTTTTGCGGGTCGCTTCCTTTAAACTTTGCTTGAGTTTTGCCCAAGCTTTCTTTCCTACCGTTAACTGATACCTGCCTTTTACGCCTTTTTGATAAGTCGATGCAAAAGAAAATCCCAATATCGTGAACTGAATTGGTTTTCTAATCCCACTCTTTTCTTGATTAATAGTCAGTTTTAGCTTGTCTCTCAAAAACAGAAAGATAGCATTACCAACCGTTTTGGCTTGGGTTTTCGATTTGGTGTAAATGCTAAAATCATCGGCATAACGAACAAACTTCACTCCTTTTCTTGTCAATTCCTTGTCCAATTCGTGGAGTAGGATATTTGACAAAAGCGGACTAATCGGACTTCCTTGCGGAACGCCCTTTCTACGTTTGACCAGTTTTCCTTTGATGAGTATAGGCACTCGCAACCATTTGCGGATTAACCGTAAAGTCGTTGGGCATTTTACCTTTTGGTAAATTAGGTTCAGCAACAAGCAATGATCGACTTCGTCAAAGAAGGTCTTTAGGTCAATATCTACAATATAATTGTAGCCTTCGTGAATGTTTCCCAAGGCTTTGCCTACCGCTTGGCGGGCATTTTTATTGGGTCGAAATCCGAAACTATTCACACTAAAATCCTTTTCGAATCTTGGCATCATCGCTTGCGATACGGCTTGTTGAAGTAGTCTGTCGACTACTGTTGGGATTCCCAAGAGTCGGAACTTTCCGCCTCCTTTGGGAATCTCCACCCCAAGAATGGGTTGCGGTAGATAACGGTCATTCTTAATATCTTCCAGTAATGCAGATTTATGTTCACGGAAATAATCCGTCAGCTGAGTGGTTTTTAAACCATCAACGCCAGCACTACCTTTGTTGACTACTACTTGACGTAGCGCCTTTTGGAGATTGTAAGGATGTGTTACTTGTGCAATCATTCTTAAGTTTTACATTAAATTCTTACTGTTCCGCTTTTCTAGGGCTATAACTTGCGTCATTCCTTTAGAAATTAAGAACCACTTGCGTTCAGTCCTTCCTTGTTTGTGAGACTTGTGCGGTATCTATTCGCAACTCGTTGCCCCAAGTACTATGACTTCTGCTGACTTCTTTACTTTACCAACTCGTGGTTGCAAAGACCTCCCCTGGTAAGAGCTTTTTCCTTCGTCCAATCCCTGCGACATCTACTGAGATACGATTTTGATAATCTTTGGACGTTGCAATGCTGTGCTTGCTTATCCTCGTATAACAGCCTCTTATGCCGTTTCTGTTCGTCAGTACCGGATTTTGCCGTTTCGCTTCCTTCACTGCATATCTCACGATAAACCAGCTTGCGACGTACTAATGGTTCGGGGTTTCAATCCGCCCATAAGGGACTTATACCCTCTGGAAAAATAACACACTGTAAGATTTGTTTTAGAATTCGTAAATTTGTATTTTCGAATTTTTATTCGAGCTTACAGTGTGGGTCCTGCTCATGCAGGGCACACACAGCGGTTTTGCCGGATTTGGGTATTCGGCATAATTTGAAGTTGGTCTTGTACTTGAATTAAAAGTGTTTAACCTAAAGATAAATCTTAATTTAGTCCCTAAATCCGAGCAAAGCAACAAAACGTTACAGGCAAGTTGACCCAAAAAACCGCATAGAAAACAGAAATATTTAAAATGAAAAAAATCATTATTACTTTACTAATATTAAGCTTTAATTTAACTTTTTCTCAAGATTACTTTGAAGGTAAAAACTTGTATTGTAAATCTGAAAATCCGGAAGCAATGAAGCTTTTTAATTTAGGTATTGAAACTTTATATTTGAATAAATCTTTAGACCCAAAATATCTCAAAATAACTTCAAATATTTTCTTTAAAGCTTACAAAACCGACACGACATTTTGTGATGCAATTTTTTTCACAGGATACACTTTGAGATTATTGAATGACGAAAAGGCTATGGCTTGCTATATAATGGCTGACAGTTTATCAAAAAAAACATTAGAATTTAAAATAAATTTAGCTTCTGAAGGATTAAGATTAGGTCAAGATAGATCATTGAAAATTGCTAGAAAAAAGTATAATGAAATAATTTCTTTGTTTCCTGAAAACCCTGAAGGTTACTATGGTTTTGCATTAACTTCTCCTATTTTCGGAGATGTAGATAAAGGTTTAGAAAATATAAATATCGCAATTGAAAAATATAAATTATCAAATCCAAAATTAAAAGACGAAGTAATATTTCTAAAAGGAGTTTTATTATCTCAAAACAAAAAATATGATGAAGGTTTAGAATATTTAGAAAGATGTTATTCAACTTATAAAAAAGATGAAAACTTTAAAATTCACTATTCATTATGTTTACTCAAAGTTTCTGAAATTAAAAATGACGAAAAAATGAGACAAAAAGCTTTTAAATTTTATGAACAAATAGAAAATAAACAGCAAATTTCAGAAGACATTAAATCCGTTCTGAAATTTTAAAAAAAAAATGAAGTTGAAACGTAAATTGGAATAGCAAATAAAAAGTGTAAAAGTTGGAATCTGCCAAAGGAAACTTGAAAAGTTTGCGGTTAAAATCATAATTTCGACAAAAACAACCAGCCTGTAACGGCAGTTACACAATACACAAGGCTTTAGTGCAATTATCGTTTCGCATCAAGTTTTCGTTAAGCCTAAAACTGAGCGATTACGAACTTCCAGCTATCTCAAAGTGGCAAAACGTTAGCAGAAAGTTTACAAGAACCGCAAACAAAACGAAAATGAAATCAATAGTTCAACATTTAAGAGAAGAGAAAAACTTAACCCAAACCGAACTTGCCGACAAAAGTGGACTTTCGCTAAGAACAATTCAAAGGATTGAGGCAGGTAATATCCCAAAAGGATTTACCTTGAAGGCTCTTGCAAATATCTTTGAAACGGAACCTGAAAAGCTAATTCCCTCCAAAGAAATTATAAAACTTGATAGAGCAAAATTGATTAATTTTTCTAGTTTATTTGGACTTATAATACCTTTTGGAGGAGTTATATTCCCGTTAATTTTAACTTACAAAACAAACGACCAAAAAAACAAAGAACTTGGAAAAAGTATAGTAAGTGTTCAAATACTAATAGCGGTTGCACTAGTTGTTTCTCAAATCGCAAGTCCATTTATTCAAAAAGGATTATCACTACATTTTCCGCTTTTTATATTTCCATTATTGTTAATTATTTGCTTGAAATTATTGGTAGTTATTATAAACGGTATTAGTTTAAACAAAAAAAACGATTTACATAAAAATTTAAAAATCAATTATTTGTAAAATTTGTCAGTCGATTGACGTAAAATTGGCGTGTTACTTTTGCAAAAAAATGTCTTCTAAAGTTGAAATTTGTAAAAAAAAAACAAATGAAAATTTTAAAGAAAATTATGTTGACTTTTATGGTCGTTTTGGTTTTAGCTGTACTTGGTGGCTATATTTATTTTGACCAAAAATTTACTCCGGAAAAAAATTATTTGACAGTCGAAAATGAAAGTGGTTCTATTCCATTTACGTGGTTGGGTACAGAAAAAAATGTGTTGTTGCTTCCTATATATTTTCCGGGTGACACAGCAACCTATTATTTGCAATTTGATACAGGTTCGCCCTACACTATTCTTTACTCAAAATCAATTAAAAATATACGTCAAATACATACAAATGAAGAAGTTGCAAAAACATCTTTTTATATTGGAAAAACAAAAATCACTTCCGATAAATTCAAAATTTATAATCTAGGAAATGACAATAATAATGATTCCCTAAAAATAATTGGGACTATTGGAGCAGACATTCTGGAAGACAGGAAAACACTCATCAATTTTAAAGAAAATTATATTGTTTTAAATTTATCAAAAGTGCCCACTCAATTTCAAACCAAACTCTTTGATTTTAAATTCAAAAAAAGAAAAATCATCGTTAGAAGTTTATTAAATGGGAAAGAGAATAAATTTTTATTTGATTCGGGTACAAGTGCCTATGAATTATTAACCAGCAAAGAAGTATGGGAAAAATTAAAATTACCCAACTCAAAAGTAAACATCGAAAAAGGACAATCATGGGATAAAGTTTTAACTGTATACACAGCAAACTGCAACCAAAAAATACAAATTTCCAACCTCGAAATACCTTTAAATAATGTTACTTATGTAGAGGGATTTTCTCAAGCCCAATACTTAATGATGAAATTTTCTGATATGACAGGAATGTTGGGAAACAAAATATTTTTAGACAATAGTTTGTACATTGATTGTACACAAAAAAAAATGGGAATTGAATAAAAAGAATAGTGTATTTATCGCAACAAGTTTAGACGGATATATCGCTGACAAAAATGGTGGAATTGATTGGCTGCATTCTATACCAAATCCCAACAATAATGATATGGGATATATAGAGTTTAACAAGGGAATTGACGCACTTGTTATGGGACGAACAACATTTGAAACTGTACTCGGATTTGATATTGATTGGACATATAGCAAACCTGTTTTCGTATTGAGTAATAAGTTAAAAGAAATGCCTAAATCTCATAAAGACAAAGCGTTTATGGTCATAGGAACGTTAACTGAAATTTTAGACCAAATTCACGAAAAAGGTTTTAATCGTTTATACGTAGATGGAGGAACCACAATTCGGAACTATTTGAAAGAGGACTTAATTGACGAAATGGTGATTACGACAATTCCGATTTTGTTAGGTGGCGGTTCTTTATTATTTGCAGAATTACCAAACGAACTGAAATTTGAACTGATTGGAGCAAAAACATATCTGAACCAAATAACACAGAATCATTACAAACGAAAAAAATAAAACACGAAATGCCAACACACGTTTTGCCGTATTTGAGGCTTTAGTGGAATTACCGTTTCGCATCGTGTTTTCGTTAAGCCGAAAACTGAGCGGCTACGAACTTCCAGCCATATCAAAGCAGCGAAACGTAAGGCATTTAACGAAAACCAATGAATAGTAATTTAACTAAGCTAATTCTTTTACCATTTTAGTTTTTATTAATTAACTGTAAATCTGAAAACACTGAAAATCATATGAAAGATGTCGAGGAAAATAAAAAATCTGTTGAAATTCTATGGGAAAATTATATCGCTGAAAACCCTGAAAATAAAAGTCTAAAAACCCCTATTTCCTTCTACTTTTGTGATAATGAATTTGATGCCAATGACTGTGCTGATTTGGTTGTAAAAGGAATAAAAAGAGCAACAGCGACTTCATTATGGTGGTACGAAAAAAATAATGAGTCACTTCCGAAAGTTGGAGACCAGTATATTATAACAGATTGGAGCGGAAATGCTAAAGCTGTAATTAAGACAACAAAAGTAGAGCAAGTTCCATACAACAAGATTACATCAGAATTTGCTGAAATTGAAGGAGAAGGCGATAAATCATTAGAGTATTGGAAAAAGGTTCATAAAGATTATTATACAAGAGAAATGAAACCTTTCAATGAGGAATTTGACGAAAATATGGTAATTGTGTGCGAACAATTTAAGACAGTCTACCTGATGAAATAAGAACTCCAGATTGCGCGAGCGTCCCTATTGTGCATACAATCTAAATCAATTTAATTCTATCTCCGCTCCGCAAAGTCACAAGACATTGTTTGAGCTTTTAATTTAAATATTCTTAAAAATACCAAACGATATAAAAGTCTCCTGATTTTTTAATAAATGTCTCAAGAATTGATCAAAATTCTGAAATATCAACTCTGCTCCTCTTTATACTGCAAACTGTTATTTCCAAATACAACACTAATTTAAAGCATTAATTTGCAAATTATTATTCTATTCGTACTTATTCATATCTAGATTAAGAATAGTACTTACTCTGCTAAACTCTTCATTAATCTTTGCATTCAAGATAAGTTGTTCATTTGTTATTGGATGATTAAAAATTAACTGATGTGCATGAAGCATCATTCCTTTCATTTCAAAATTCTCCAACCATAATTTATTTTGTTTGTTACAACCATGTGGACGACTTCCTAAAATGGGATGAAAAATATGTTTGAAATGTTTTCGTAATTGATGCATACGTCCAGTTTCAGGAATCGCTTCTACCAAACAATATCGTGACGTTGGTTGATTGTTAAATTCTAACTCAATTTCGGTACTTTGCAATCGATGAAAGTAGGTTATTGCATTTTGTATAATACCATCATCATTGGTTAAATCATAATCAATCGTTAGTTCTTCAGGTGACCAACCACGTAAAATTGCTAAGTATTTTTTTTCCACTTCGCGTGTGGCAAAACGATCATTCATAATTTTTAAAACATCTTTATTCAACGCAAATAACAAGACACCAGATGTTTTTCGATCTAACCGATGAATAGGATAAACGTGTCGCCCTCCTATTTGATTTCGCAATTCTTGAATAGCAAAAACTTTTGCATCGCGCGCGTAAAATGATTTGTGGACTAGCAATCCACTTGGTTTATTAATTGCTATAATATATTCGTCTTGGTAAAGAATTTCTAACATTTGGCAAAAATAAAAGAGATTTCGATAGAACTCTCTTTTTTGACTTATTTATTTCTATACTTTTCTTGTTTCATTTTAGCTCGAAAAACAAAATAGAAGATTACGATTGCTAAAATTGACTATTTTTAATGTTATTATTCTTTGTGTGCACGAGCGAGACGCTCGCGCTAGCGGTGGAATTACCGTTTTTAATCGTATTTTCGTTTAGCCAAAATACTCGTTTTAAAAGCTTGTATACCGGCTAGAGGCGCGAGAACATTGTACCCTATCTTAAAAACACCAGAATGAAAACACAAACGCTAATATTAATTATGGCTGCTATAGGACTTTTTTCCTGTAGACAAGCAAATAAATCGACTCCAGATACTGTTGACGCAGCAACTTTAAGTTCAGTAAACAATATCCAAAGTAAAAAAACATTGGCTAATTACAATGACAAAGACGTTCATACCGAATATGAATACAACGATTCTAAGGGTAAGAGCATAATAATACAAAACAGCTTCCCAAGAGGTGGAATGAAATATACTGATGTTAATGGCGAAGTATATAATTATGCCATATTTTGGACTCAAATTACCAATCTAACAGATAGTCCTCTAGAATTGAAGATGGACGTTCCTGTAGATTCATACGAAATTCCGTCTTTACCAGGTAAATACTATAAAGTATTAATTCCTGCCGACACAATGACGCTTAAAAAATTTCCTTTGTTTAATTATGGACTGACAAATTTAAATTCTTTTTTAGATAAAAATATTCATAAATCTGCATCATTAAGAAGAACCATTAACCCAAAAGAATCGAATGGTTTTTATTTTGTAACACTATGCTTAACCGAAGGAGCACACGGAACTATACGAACAGGACTAAGCTTAAAAGGACAAAATCTTTTTTATAGAATAAAAAATGATGGATCAAAAAGTGACAGTAAATCAAGTGATCAAAATATTCATTGTGGTAGTATCAATTTAAAAAATATGGTGCTAAAGAAATAAATAGAAAGCCTGAGTACATCAGCTTGTAAAAGCCGTTTGGCAAGATTAGAGTTAAAGTGGTATTAACTTTTTTATTCATATATTCGTTTAACAGAAAATACTCTACTCCTATTTCCCCAACATTATCTTGAATCAGGATGTTGGCTACAATTTACAAGCATAAACATTAAAATTCGATGAATGGAAAAATTTTGGATATTAACAATAGCGATAACAATCTTTATAATACTTAATTTTCTTTATTATAAATGTGTTAATGGATATGTCAAAAAAGAATTTGGTGAAAAGATATTGGATTCTTGGAAAAGTAAACTTTATTTCTGGCAACTTGCATTATACACCTGTACCGCAATTACAATACTAATTATGTATCTTTTAAAATGGGCAAATATTTTGACTTTTTAACAGTCGAAAAAAACACAAAGTAGCTACTGATTAAAACTGTATTGGAATTGGAAAAACCTACAGATAAAAATAGCAAGAAAAAATCGGAATTGGAATTTAAAGATTTGCCGATGTTACTCTCAAATGGACACTTGAATAAATTTATGTATGGATTTAACCCGAGTAAATTGATGAAGAAACTATTGCCAACACACGTTTCCATCCATTTGCAAATTTAGTGGAATTATCTTTTTAATCGTATTTTCCAAACAAACCAAAAATTGAAAGGTTACGATTCACACACCTTCTCAAAGTACCAAAACGTTGGAACTAATTATAAGAAACATCCCGAATTTAATGAAATACACAATCTTAATAACTATTTTTCTCTCTTTTGTTGCTTGTAATAAAAACACAAGTTCAAAACATCAAAGTCTCGAAAGCGATACGGAAATTCAAAAAAAACTAAAATATTCCGGATTGCCTATTGAAGCCAATGTTTCTTTTTTAAGCGACCTCATAAAAACAAATAATACCACTCAATTAATTTATGAATTAAATATTTTAAATAATTACAAAGTTCCTTTCACTTTAAAAAAAGTAGAAATATATGATCTAAAAGAGGATGGTAACCTAATAGCTTCATTCGATTCAAATTATATTGACGAACATTTTGAAAGACCCGGCAGTGATGATTTAGATGATTTAAAAGTTTTATCAAACAACCAATTTGGAATTTTAAATTTGGAGCTTGTTTTCAAGCAAGGGCAACCTATTCCGAAAAAAGTATATCATAAGCTCCATTTTGAAGGACAAAATAAAAAAGGAGAGACGGTAATAATTCCAATCGAAGTTGCCGTAATAAAAATTCCTGAAATCACAAAAGTTACATTAGGATTACCATTTAACAAAAAAGGCAAATGGCTTTACGAAGCAGCGGAAAGTCACCAAGCCAGTAGGTTTCTAACAGAAGGAAAAGCGACCTATCCTCAAAGATTTGCAATAGACTGGATATTTTTAGGGAATAATGGGTGTTTTGCAGAAAATGATATTAAACATAATAAAAACTGGAAGAGCTATGGTATTGAATTAATATCAGTTGCAGACGGAACAATTGTAGGCATAAAAGATGGAATAATAGAAAATGTACCGCTCTCTGAAGATATGGCTGTACGAATTACAAGAGAAACCATTGGTGGAAACTATATTATCATTGATATTGGAAACAACCTTTATGCTGTTTACGGACATTTAATTCCAAACAGTCTTAAGGTGAAAATTGGGGATAAAGTAAAAAAAGGACAGCTAATAGGTTTATTAGGAAATAGTGGAAATTCTGATTGCCCACATTTGCATTTTCATTTAGAAACCAAAAGTAATGCGTTTTTTGGTGGAGAAGGAATGCCTTATCTCATTAAAGATTTTATAGATTTAAGAAAATATTCTGGTGAAGAAGTTAAGAATTTTTTCAAAGGCAATAGCGTGTCTATGGACTCATTAAGACCAACTGAAAAACATAATGAATTGCCAATTGGATATGGGTTAATCGAAATAAAATAATTGGAAACGCTTAGAAGTCCGAGAACTTTGGTATAATTAAAAAAACTCAAATAAAAAAAATATTAAGTCTTTTGTTACTGCTTTCAGTATGTAATTATTCATATAGTCAAGAAAGTCTTTACAACTATGATGTAGAACAAAGAATAGTGGAATTAGGCATAGACCTTCAAGCTCATAACACCATATCTTCAACAAAAATTGAATCAACGACGAGAAGTGGTAATCTTGTGTACACATCAGGAAAAGTACCTGTTTTGCCTAATGGAGAGAAAGTTACAGGAAAACTAGGTCAAGATTTGACAATAGAGCAAGGTTATGCAGCCGCTAGACTTGTGGCCATTAGTCATTTAGTTGCCCTGAAAGCTGAGATAGGCGACTTAAACAAAATTGTAAAAATAATTAAGGTCCTAGGTCTTGTTAATGCAACTGCTGATTTTACAGATCATTCAAAGGTTATCAATGGCTATACTGATTTAATGATTGAAATATTTGGAGAAAGAGGACGACACGCAAGAACCGCTGTAGGAATGGCATCATTACCATTAAATTTTGCTTGTGAAATAGAAGCTATTGTAGAAGTAATTGATTAAGAGTTCTTAAAGAAATATAATAAGGTTGAAGTTGAATTACGCAATTTTGAATCACTGCTGGCGCGAGCGTCACGCTCGTGAACACAATTTAAATCAATTTAAATCTATCTCTAAAACAGTCTGATCATTATTACCATAATTTCGTGCTGAGCTATATTTCCAATCTATTGCATCGGTTACTAAATCCGATTGCTCGGTAATGTAGGTTGGCGGTCGATACCGCGGATTTTCAATCCGTGCCCATTTCAATAATAAATCCCATTACGTGAGTAAATAATGTGATTCCTCATTCTTCGGAATGACAAAATAGTGTTCATATATACATAACTCTAAATTAACCCAACCAGCCATCACGATCCAAGCTTCTATATTGAATTGCTTCGGCAATATGAGATGAAACTACTGTTGGAGCAGCGTCTAAGTCGGCTATCGTGCGTGCTACCTTCAAAATCCTGTCATAAGCCCGAGCAGAAAGATTTAATCGTTCCATAGCAGTTTTCAATAATTGTTTAGAAACATCATCTAAGGCACAATATTCCCTAATGTGTTTGGTATTCATTTGGGCATTGTAATGTATGTTTTCCATTTCCTCAAAACGAGTAGATTGTAGCTCACGGGCTGCGGTTACTCTTTTTCGAATATCAACACTGCTTTCAGCTTTTCTATCATCTGATAATTTTTCGAAAGGAACTGGAGTCACTTCTATATGAATATCAATTCTATCCAATAAAGGACCTGATATTTTACTCAAGTAGCGCTGCATTTCGTGTGGCGAAGACGTCTGTGGGGAATCCGGATCATTGAAAAAACCACTCGGGCTGGGATTCATACTGGCAACCAGCATAAAAGACGATGGATAGGTCACCGTAAACTTGGCTCTGGAAATGGTCACTTCCCTATCCTCCAGTGGCTGACGCATCACTTCAAGAACATCGCGCTTAAATTCAGGCAATTCATCGAGAAATAAAACTCCGTTATGCGCCATAGAAATTTCTCCCGGTTGCGGATAACTCCCGCCGCCAACTAAGGCCACGTTCGAAATCGTATGATGCGGACTCCTGAAAGGTCTTTGATTCATTAAACCAACTTCTTTCAACTTTCCGGCTACACTATGAATTTTAGTAGTTTCCAAGGCTTCTCTCAAGGTCATAGGCGGCAAAATACTGGGCAAACGTTTGGCAAGCATTGTTTTTCCTGCTCCCGGAGGACCTATGAGAATAATGTTATGTCCTCCGGCAGCGGCAATTTCCATACATCTTTTTATAGACTCTTGCCCTTTCACATCACTAAAATCAAATTCAGGAAAATCTAAATCTTTATAAAACTCAGCTCTGGTGTCAATTGTTGTGGGTTCTAAATTCCCTTTACCTTCCAGAAAATCAATCACTTCCTGTACGTTTGACACTCCATAAACATCTAAACCAGTAACAATTGCAGCTTCTTTCACATTTTGGATAGGAAGGAAAAAACCTTTAAACCCTTCTTCTTTGGCTTTTATCGCAATAGGCAAAGCCCCACGTATGGGTTGTAAACTACCGTCAAGAGAGAGTTCTCCCATAATAATATACTTGTCAATGTCTTTGGCTTCAATTTGCTGGGAAGCAACAAGAATACCTATTGTCAAAGTTAGATCGTAGGCTGATCCTTCTTTACGCAAATCAGCGGGAGCCATATTAATTGTTATTTTTTTTCCTGGCATATTATACCCATTGTTTTTTAAAGCTGCAGCGATTCTATAACTGCTTTCTTTAATGGCATTGTCTGGCAAACCCACTAAGTGATACCCAATTCCTTTGTCTATATTTACCTCTACTGTGATTGTTGTAGCTTCAACTCCGAAAACGGCACTCCCAAAAACTTTTACTAACATCCTATATAATTTTCTTAAAAATAATGAATTTTAACACACCTTTTCATATTTTTTATTCAAATTATAAAATCAAATAACAATCATACAATCAGAGGCTATTTGATACCAAATAAAAAACACACTTGACGGCTATAAGAAGTATCAAATTCTAACCCGCAATTGTATTGCCTTATAAAAAGCAATATCCCGACAGCCATTCAAAACCAATTCATTGAACAATTACTAGTCTTTTGGATATATTTTCTTATATTTGCCGTTGTTTATTTGATTTTTGGGTTAATTTTTGAATTATTATCAATAATTCACACACTCTTATTCTGCGATTTCATATTCCTGAAATCAGATTAAAAATCATCCTTTTTTTTACAGCTTGCTGTAATCTTTGCCTCTTGGAAAAATTCCATTTACAGGCTATTAAATAATCCGAAAATTAAAAAAAATGCACTGGATAGATTATCTAATCTTTGTTGTTTATATGCTGGCTATGTTAGGAGTTGGTGTTTATTTTTTCAATAAAAACAAAACTGCCGAAGACTTTTATGTAAGTGGTAGAAATATGAGTTCCTGGCACATTGGTTTATCCGTTGTCGCCACTGATGTAGGTGGAGGATTCTCAATCGGTTTAGGAGGACTTGGTTTCACTATGGGAATTTCCGGTTCGTGGATGTTATTCACGGGACTTCTGGGCGCTTGGTTGAGTGCAGTATATTTAATTCCAAAAGTGAGTCACCTGGGACATAAACATAAATTTTTTACTTTCCCACAAATTTTCAATCATTTCTATAACGGTAAAGTGGCGCTTTTGGCCGGAATTATTTCTGCTATTGGGTACATCGGTTTTACGAGTTCTCAAGTTTTGGCTGGAGCCAAATTAGCTTCGGCAACCATAGAGGGTTTAAACTTACAAACGGCACTGATCGTTATGGGTGCAATCGCTGTAATTTATACGGCAATTGGGGGATTGAAAGCTGTTATATATACGGACACTATTCAGTGGTTAATATTAATAGGTGGATTGGTTTTTATTGGAATACCAATAGCTTATACCGCTGTAGGTGGATATGATGTTATCAAGGCCACATTAGCTCCTGAATATTTATCATTAACCAATGTCGAATGGTACCAAATATTAAATTGGTCCATAACCATTATTCCCATTTGGTTTGTGGGAATGACATTATACCAAAGAATTTATGCCAGTAAAGGAGAAAAAGAAGCGAAAAAAGCCTGGTTAATTGCTGGTGTTTTCGAATGGCCTATTATGGCATTTATGGGTGTAATTCTTGGAATGCTAGCCAAAGTAGCCGCCACTAACGGAATGTTTAAAGGAATTACAGATGCTTCATCTATGGATAGCGAAATGGGGTTACCTATTTTACTGGCAACGATTCTACCTGTTGGATTAATGGGATTGATGCTTTCCTCCTATTTTTCGGCTATACTTTCCACAGCTGATAGCTGCTTAATGGCTGCCTCCGGAAATATTGTTACTGATATTCTGGCTAAATTTTCGAAAAAAGCATTAACCCATAAAAAAGAACTTCAACTTTCACAAATAGTCACATTATTAATTGGTGTATTTGCCATTTTATTGGCATCCCAAATGCAAAATGTATTGGAACTTATGCTCTACTCCTACGCCTTTATGGTTTCAGGATTATTCATTCCTGTCCTTGGTGCTTTATTTTGGAAGAAAAGCCATCCTATTGCTGCTTTTTGGAGTATGCTTTTTGGAGGTAGTACCACCATTATTTTAATTATTACCAAAAATAAATTACCTTTAGGACTTAAATTACCAGAACATTTAGACGCGAATATTTACGGCATAAGTGTTTCACTGATTTTATTTATTACACTATCATTATATCATTATAACAAAAAAGAAAAACAAAATGGAATTCAAAATAATTAATGCAGCTTCAGGAGAAGACAAAACCTATACTAATCAAATAGTTGCTGAATTTTTATATACTCATTTAGAGGAATACGGAGATAAAATCGAAGATATTCTAAAATGTATCGCTTACGTAATGAATCCTGATAAAGGAGGAAATGTCGTAGTGGGTTTAGACGAGGATAAAATTGTAGGTGTTACAATTTTAAACAATACGGGTATGAAAGATTTCATTCCAGAAAACATTTTGGTTTATATCGCCGTTGATAACAGTCAGCGTGGTAAAGGATACGGAAAACAATTGATGCAAAAAGCCATCTCAATTTCAGAAGGGAATATTGCACTTCACGTAGAGCCAAATAATCCTGCAAAAATATTATACGAAAAACTAGGATTTACTAATAAATACCTGGAAATGCGTCTTGTAAAATAATCCAAAATGGAAAATTTAAACCAACGCATAGCCGCACTTACGCTATTGCGAAAGGAATTACATCAACATCCGGAAGTTTCGGGAGTGGAATTTGAAACGGCCAAAAGAATCACTTCTTTTCTAGAAAATTTCCCTCCTGATGAATTGATTACAAACATTGGAACTACAGGTGTAGTCGCTATTTACAAAGGAAATAAAACGGGTAAAACCGTTTTATTTCGTTGTGAACTAGACGCTTTACCCATTGAAGAAATAAACACTTTCGAACATCGTTCGCTAACAAATGGGGTTTCCCATAAATGCGGTCATGATGGCCATATGGCTATTTTATGTGGTTTAGCAACCGAATTACATCATAACAAACCCGAAACAGGATCAGTTATTTTGTTGTTTCAACCCGCAGAAGAAGACGGCAGCGGTGCTCAAAAAATATATTCCGATCCCAAGTTTGCAACGCTAAAACCCGATTTTGTTTTTGCCTTGCACAATTTACCTGGTTTTCCCAAAAATCAAATTGTTGTTAAAAACGACACCTTTACTTGTGCCGTTAATAGTGTGATTATAAAACTAAACGGAGTAACTGCCCATGCAGGTGAACCAGAGAAAGGAATCAATCCCGCCTTGGCAATTGCTTCGATAATTACTCAATTTAACAAAATCATTCAGGCTGATATTTCAAAAGAAGATTATTGTCTGGTTACCCCAATCTATACTGAAATGGGGAAAAAAGCCTATGGGGTTTCGGCCGGAGCTGGAGAAGTTCATTTTACGGTAAGAAGCGACAGCAATTTGCAAATGAAGAAAGTGGAAATCACTCTTGAAAAATTAGCACAATCCATAGCAAAAGAACACCAATTAGAATGTAACATTTCTTGGACGCAAGGTTTTCAAGCAAATGAAAATAATAAACAGGCTGCAGATCACATCAGAAATGCAGCGAAAATTAATAATTTCGAACTATTGGAAAAAGAAACCCCTTTTACTTGGGGAGAAGATTTTGGATTGTTTACCCAGCAATATCCCGGAGCAATGTTTGGGCTGGGTTCTGGAATAAACACACCCGCTCTTCACAATCCTGATTATGATTTTCCGGATGAAATCATTAAAACCGGAGTTTCCATTTTTTACCAAATAAGCAAACAAATAACGAATGCACACTAATTCAATCATAGAACTTAACCGTTCAGCCTATCAAAAAAACATAGATTTCCTTAAAAAAGAATTTGGAAAAAAAGTAATACTTTCATCCGTTGTAAAAGGAAATGCCTATGGGCATGGCGTTCGGGAATTTGTCACTATGGCTTACCAATGCGGCGTAACCCACTTCTCGGTTTTTGATGTCGAAGAAGCCAAAGTAGTTAAAACTGAATTACAAGATTTAGTCACTATTATGGTGATGGGGCTCGTTCAAGATGAAGATATGGAATGGGTGGTTGCTAATGATGTTGAGTTTTTTGTATTTGATAAATACCGACTTACAAAAGCCACTAAAATGGCAAAAAAACTTCATAAAAAAGCCAAAGTTCACATCGAAGTGGAAACGGGAATGAACCGAACTGGTTTTGAAAAATCAGAATTAAACAATGTTATTTCGTTTCTAAAAAAAGAAGCTGAGCATGTAGTTTTTAAAGGACTTTGTACCCATTACGCAGGAGCAGAAAGCATCGCAAACTATTATAGGGTGGACAAACAAATCAAACGATTTGAAGAAATTTATCAGTATCTTTGTAAGAATGACCTTAAACCTGAAATCAAACATTCCGCTTGTTCCGCAGCATCAATAATGTTTCCGGAAACAAGAATGAATATGGTTCGAATCGGAATTATGCAATACGGTTTGTGGCCAAGTCCCGAAGTATTCGTCAATTATTTGAATACAAAAAAGAATAAAATAGATCCACTTAATCGTGTCATTACTTGGAAAAGTAAAGTGATGAGTGTAAAAAAAGTGAATATTGGTGACTTCATAGGTTATGGAACTAGTTTTTTAGCCGAAAGAAAAATGAAAATTGCAGTGGTACCCATTGGTTATTCACATGGTTATAGTAGGTCATTAAGCAATCAGGGAAGAGTCCTCATAAACGGACATCGTTGCATTGTTGTAGGATCTGTAAATATGAATATGATGAGTGTTGATGTCACAGATATTGAGACAATAAAGAAAGATGATGAAGTAGTTCTAATAGGTTCACAAAATGAGCTCTCGGTTTCAGTTGCTTCATTCAGTGATTTCAGTAACCAACTGAATTATGAATTATTAACCCGAATATCGAAAACAATTCCACGAAAAATTATAGAATAATGGCTTTTATAAAATTATATAGAAAGAAACTAGAAGAAAACTACGCTTTTCTTGATAATATCTTTAAATCCAGAAACATTCAATGGGGAGTGGTTTCTAAACTTTTATGTGGAAATAAAATTTATCTGAAAGAAATTATTGCATTAGGCGTAAGGGAAATGCATGATTCACGAATAAGTAATTTAAAGAAAATAAAAGCTTTAAATCCAGAAATTCAAACCGTATATATTAAGCCTCCTGCAAAGCGAAGCATTGAAAACATTGTAAAATATGCAGATGTTAGTTTCAACACTGAAATTTACACTATTCAATTACTTTCTAAAGAAGCCCAAAAACAAAATAAAATTCATAAAATCATAATTATGATTGAAATGGGTGATTTGCGTGAAGGTGTTATGGGTGAAGAGTTAGTTGAATTTTATGGCGATATTTTAAAATTACCAAATATCGAAATTCGTGGTATTGGAACCAATTTAAATTGTTTAAGCGGTATTATGCCTACACAAGATAAATTGATCCAGTTGAGCTTATACAAACAATTGATTGAAGCTAAATTCAATATCACAATCCCTTGGGTATCCGGTGGAACATCAGTGGCAATACCGTTAATATTGAAAAATGCGCGACCTATGGCAGTCAATCATTTTAGAATAGGAGAAGCTTTATTCTTTGGTAAAGATCTTTTTACGGGTGAAACTATAGAAGGAATGCACAATGATGTTTTTAAATTGTATTCGGAAATTATAGAAATTACCGAAAAACCAGATGCGCCTACAGGTGAGTTAGGAGAAAGTGGTGTAGGTAATTCTTATGTGCCAAGTGATTCAGGAGATTTAGGGGATACCTCATTACGAGCAATTCTAGATATTGGATTATTAGATATGCAACCGCAATACATAGAAGCAGAAGATAGTGACATTACAATTATTGACGCGAGTTCAGATATGCTAGTAATAGATATTTCAAATTCAAAAAAGAAATATAAAATAGGAGATTTAGTTTCTTTTAAAATTAAATACATGGGTGCATTATATCTTTTAAACTCAGATTATATTCAGAAAACAATAGGATAATTTTTCATAAAATTTTTTTATAATTATAAAAATGGGAGTTGATTTACAGTCAACTCCCATTTTATTTTATACCTATTTAAAATATCAACACAACATATAGCAAAAATGTTATTTTTCTTATTTTTAATGCATTATTGCATTAAATCTATTATTTTTAGCTAAAATTAACCAAACCTTATGAAAAGACTTATTCTCATCCTTTTTTTTGCGATTTTAATCCCAAAAACGAATGCGCAAGAATACTTTCCAAACAATGAAAGTGTTCACAATAAAAACAATAATTACACTGCATTTACAAATGCTAAGATTTATGTAACACCTACTAAAATTATTGACAAAGGAACTTTACTTATCCAAAATGGCAAAGTAATTGCAGCCGGGAACAACATTAGTATCCCTAAAAACAGTATCACAGTTGACTTAGACGGAAAATCTATCTATCCTTCTTTTATCGATATTTACACTGATTTTGGAGTTGCAAAACCTCAAAGAAATCCTGGAAATGGCAGAAACCCTTTATACGATACTAAAAAAGAAGGGTACTACTGGAATGAAAATATTCGTTCACAAGTAAATGCTTATGAAGGTTTTACATACGATCAACCCAAGGCAGAAGAGCTGTTAAAAGCTGGTTTTGGTGTAGTAGGAACACATGTTCAAGATGGTATAGCTAGAGGAACTGGAACTTTAGTGGCTTTGAACAACTTCAATAAAGAACACCGTTTATTATCAAACAAAGTAACAAATCATTTAGGATTTACAAGAAGCGTTACAACAAATCAAGCCTATCCAAGTTCATTAATGGGTATGATGGCTTTGATACGCCAAATGTATTTAGACCTAAACTGGTATAAAAATGGTAACTCATTGACTAAAGATGCCTCATTAGAAGCACTAATCAACAATGAAAAATTAGTTCAAATCTTTACTTCTGAAGATAAATTAAACAGTTTAAGAGCTGCAAAATTAGCTCAAGAATTTGGCTTAAACTATATTTTAAAAGGAGCTGGAAATGAATTTGAGCGAATTGAAGAAATTAAAAAAACAAATGCAAAATTCATTATTCCTGTAAACTTTCCTGAAGCTTATGATGTTTCTGATCCATATCAAACAGATCAAATGGAATTAAGTGATTTACGTTTTTGGAATCAAGCACCAACGAACCTGAAAATCTTATCAGAAAACGGAATTTTGTTTGCCTTAACGACAGACAAACTTGCTAAAATAGAAGAATTTAGAACTAATTTATTAAAAGCTATAAAATTTGGTTATGATAAAACCAAAGCATTAGAAGCTTTAACTACTGTTCCTGCATCTTTATTAGGAAAAAGCAATGAAATAGGTAGTTTATCTAATGGTAGCTTGGCAAATTTTGTAATTACTTCAGGAGAAATTTTTGATGAGAAAACTACATTTTACGAAAATTGGGTTCAAGGATCGAAATATGTTATAAATGACATCTCTACAAAAGACATTAGAGGAAATTATGATTTAACAATAGACAACACTGTTTATAAAATGAAAATCGATGGGGAAATAGCAGCTCCAAAAACTGAAATCAAAACAGCAAATGCAAAAAAATTAGATGTAAAACTTACAGTAGCTAATAATTGGATTACGGCTTTAATAAAACCAAAAGATTCAATAAGTACTGACTACGTAAGATTATCCGGTTTTATTGATAATGTAAAAAAATTAAACGGAAAAGCTGTAATCTCAAATGGAAAAGAAGTTAATTGGACAGCATTGAGAACTTCTGATTTTGTAAAAGAAAAAGACACTACAAAACCTGAAAAGCCTCGTGCTATTCATGCGTTAACTTTTCCAAATACTTCTTTTGGTAATCTTCAAAAACCAACACAACAAACTTTATTGTTTAAAAACGCAACGGTTTGGACAAATGAGAAAGAAGGAATTCTAGAACTAACGGATGTTTTAATTAAAAACGGAAAGATTAGTGCAATAGGTAAAAACATTTCTGATGCATCAGCTACAGTTATTGATGCAAAAGGAAAACATTTGACAAGTGGTATTATTGACGAACATTCTCATATTGCCATTTCTAATGGAGTTAATGAAAGTGGTCATAATTCAACTGCCGAAGTAACGATTCAAGATGTTGTAAATTCAGAAGATATTAATATCTATAGAAGTGTTGCAGGAGGGGTTACAACATCTCAATTATTACATGGCTCAGCAAATCCAATTGGTGGTCGTTCAGCAATCGTAAAATGGAAATGGGGAGCATCACCTGAAGAAATGTTGTATAAAAACCAACCTGGATTTATAAAATTTGCTTTAGGAGAAAATGTAAAACAAGCTAATTGGGGTATTTCAAACCCAACACGTTTTCCACAAACCAGAATGGGTGTAGAACAAGTATTTACTGATTACTTCCAAAGAGCGAAAGAATATGACAATGAATGGAAAAAATACAATGCATCTGGAAAAAAAGACAAACAAAAAGCTCCAAGAGTAGATTTAGAATTACAAACTTTAGCTGAAATAATCAATAAAGAACGTTTTATTAGTTGTCACTCTTATGTACAATCTGAAATTTTAATGCTAATGAATGTTGCTGAAAAATTCGATTTTAGAGTGAATACTTTTACTCATATTTTAGAAGGATATAAAGTAGCTGATGAAATGAAAAAACATGGTGTTGGAGCTTCTACATTCTCTGACTGGTGGGCATATAAATTTGAGGTAAATGACGCAATCCCTTACAACGGTGTATTATTACACAAGCAAGGTGTAGTTGTTGCTTATAACTCGGATGATGTGGAAATGTCAAGAAGATTAAATCAAGAAGCTGCAAAAGCAGTAAAATACGGTAATGTATCTGAAGAAGATGCTTGGAAATTTGTAACATTAAATCCTGCAAAGTTATTGCGTATTGATGATAAAGTAGGAAGTATAAAAATAGGTAAAGATGCCGATGTTGTTTTATGGAATAACAACCCATTATCTATTTATGCAAAAGCTGAAAAAACGGTTATAGACGGAGCAGTTTATTATGATTTACAAAAAGATGAAGAGCAAAGAACTTCACTTGCAAAGGAACGAAACGAGCTTATCTTACAATTGTTGAAAGAAAAAAACAGTGGCGCTAAAACTAGAGAGCCTCTTAAAAAAGAAAAAAAGGAAAACCATTGTGACACCTTAGAGGAATTATAATTAACTGATAAGGAAACATAATTATCTAATAAAAAATCAACTCATGAGAAAAAATATATCTCTATTGCTTTTTCTATTTGTCATTACGACAAATACAAACGCACAACATAGTCCAGCTAAAAAACAAACCAAGTCTATTCTAATATTAAATGCTACAGCCCATTTAGGGAATGGTAAAATAATAGAAAATAGCGCCATAGGTTTTAAAGATGGAAAAATAGTTCTAGTAGCAGATTCAAAACTAATACGATTAGCGAAAGACGCTTATGAAGTAACAATCGACGCTTCAGGAAAACATGTTTATCCCGGTTTCATTGCTCCTAATTCAACATTAGGACTTGTAGAAATTGACGCAGTAAAATCATCTGATGATGAAAGCGAAATTGGTGATCTTAACCCAAACGTAAGAAGTATCATAGCCTATAACGCAGATTCTAAAGTAATCGAAACCGTACGTCCTAATGGTATTTTGATGGCTCAAATTACTCCTAGAGGCGGTAGAATTTCTGGAACATCTTCTATAGTTCAACTTGATGCCTGGAATTATAATGACGCTCTTATTAAAGAAAATGATGGTATTCATTTAGACTTCCCTACCATTTATAGAAAAGGAGGATCTAAGTTTGAACCAGGAAGCATTTCTGTAAATAAAGACTATATCAAACAAATTAATGAAGTTTCGGTTTTCTTGAAAAATTCAAAAGCATATAATTCATCTGAAGCTAAAGAACGTAATCTAGTTTTAGAATCTACTAAAGGTTTATTTGACGGTACTCAAACTTTGTTTATACATGCCAATTCAGAAAAACAAATAATTGACGGAATTCAGTTAGCTAAAGATAATGAAATTAAAAAAGTAGTTATTGTGGGTGGTTTTGAAGCCTATAAATCAGCCGACTTACTAAAAGAGAACGGAATAGGGGTTTTATTGAGACGTGTTCATGATTTACCTGAAAGAGACGATCAAGATGTAGATTTACCATACAAAATGGCAAAAATACTTACTGATAAAGGAGTTGTTGTAGGTCTTGAAAACAGTGGAGATATGGAACGTATGAACACTAGAAACCTACCTTTTCTTGCTGGAACTTGTGCGGCTTACGGCTTAGACAAAGAACAAGCGTTACAATTAATTACATCTAATACGGCAAAATTATTAAGTATCGATGACTTATGCGGTACTCTAGAAGAAGGTAAAGATGCTACTTTATTTATTTCGGAGGGTGATGCTTTAGATATGAGAACTAATAAATTGACAGCTGCTTTTATTCAAGGAAGGACTTTAAATCTTGAAACGCATCAAACTGAACTTTATAAAAAATACAAAGAAAAATACAATCAGAAATAGATAACTGTATGGGAATATTTAATGCAATATTAGGCAATGCTTCAGAAGTTAGCATAGAAAAAGTTTCAAAAGAATTTGAACCTATATTAATTGATGGAGAATTAATTGAAAAGGCCTATAAAGTAATAAGAGACATGTTTATATTTACTAATAAACGTCTAATACTTGTAGAAAAGCAAGGAGTGACTGGTTCGAAAGTTGATTATCAATCAATCCCATATTCAAGTATCAAGAAATTTTCAAAAGAAAGTGGTGGGATTTTAGATTTGGATGCTGAATTAAAAATTTGGATAACAGGAGAAACCACACCAATTAAAAAACAATTTGGAAAAGACAATAACATCAATGAAGTCTATAAAATATTAAGTCAACATATTTTGAAATAATATAATCTTATTAGATTTAAACATAAACTGTGTCAATTGCAACAA
This sequence comes from Flavobacterium sp. K5-23, assembly GCF_023278045.1. Lineage (NCBI taxonomy): Bacteria > Pseudomonadati > Bacteroidota > Flavobacteriia > Flavobacteriales > Flavobacteriaceae > Flavobacterium > Flavobacterium sp. K5-23. The sequence goes on along the minus strand of NZ_CP056783.1, from coordinate 2,318,681 downwards.
AAGCAATTGGCACTTTTTTTTTAAAATATAAATTCTCAAATTAATAATTTTATTTGTTTTTAATAACACACCCGTAATTTAATAGGGGTCTAATTGCTAAATTTACAAAAATTTAAAATTGAAGTTTACTTTAATAGGGGTGCATTGTGTAAATATATATTTTTACGAAAATTAAAACTAAAAAACAATGCGAAAAATTATTTTGAGTGTGATTTTGATCACCATTTTGGTATTAACCTTATTTTCAACTTTTATACTAACTGCACATCCGAATCCTACAAAAGAAGTCGCTTTTGACACGGGAGACACTGCTTGGATGATTGTCGCAACCGCTCTTGTATTGATTATGACACCTGGGTTAGGTTTCTTTTATGGAGGTATGGTAGGTAAAAAGAATGTCATCAGTACTATGCTGCAAAGTTTTATGGCTATGATAATTGTAACTGTGCTATGGGTAGTTGTTGCATTTGGGCTTTCTTTCGGAACTTCTATAGGAGGAATTATTGGTGACCCCACTTCTAACTTGTTTTTTCAAGGCGTAGGCACAAAAACAGCTTGGGGATTAGCCCCAACAATTCCATTTATGTTATTTGCTTTATTTCAAGCTAAATTCGCAATCATTACCCCTGCATTAATTACAGGAGCATTTGCTGAAAGAATCCGTTTCTGGGCTTATTTATTGTTTATGGTTTTATTTATATTATTAATTTACTCTCCTTTATGTCACATGACTTGGCATCCAGATGGATTGTTCTTTAAAATGGGAGTATTGGATTTTGCCGGTGGAACTGTTGTACACATGAGTGCGGGATGGGCTGCTTTAGCTGGAGCTATGTTTTTAGGAAAAAGAAAAATCCAAAAAGTAAATCCTGCGAGAATCACCTATGTATTACTTGGAACAGGCTTACTATGGTTTGGGTGGTTTGGTTTTAATGCAGGATCAGCTATGGGAGCCAATGGGCTGGCTGTTCAAGCACTAGGAACAACTACAGTTGCAGCCGCAGCAGCTGGAATGGCTTGGGTGTTCCTTGATAAAATATTAGGTCATAAACTATCTGCAATGGGAGCTTGTATAGGAGCAGTTGTAGGATTAGTGGCAATTACACCCGCAGCAGGTTTCGTAAGTATTCCACATGCTATTTTCATAGGAATCTTCAGTAGCATCGTAAGCAATCTTGTTGTGAGTAAATTTCCAAAAGGAAAAATTGATGATGCCTTAGATGTATTTGCTTGTCACGGTGTAGGAGGAATGACTGGAATGCTGTTGACAGGAGTATTTGCTTCTAGCTCTGTAAATTCAGCAGTAACTGATCAAGGACTTGTTTTTGGTGAAACAACTTTATTCCTGAATCAATTAACAGCATTGGTAATTGTATCCATTTTTGCTTTTACAGCGTCATACTTCCTTTTCTTTATAGTAAACAAAATAACTCCATTACGAGTAAGCGAAGACAAAGAAGAACTAGGTTTAGATATTTCTCAACACGGAGAGTTCTTGTAAACAATTAACATCAATACCCTTAAACGCCCTGAAATTATTTTTCAGGGTGTTTTTTTTGGCATTATATCGAAAACTTAAAATAGGATTGAGCACATTAAAAAAAGCCAGCAATAAACAATCAATACTTATATCATGTAACATATTAACTGAGCTAATCTGACACTTACAATTCTAGTTCAAACTAATAATGCCCACTTTTTTCATTGATAAAATCATTCGAAGTAAAACAAAAAAAATCCTGTCCAAAAAGGAACAGGATAGTTTTTGAGATTTCTTAATACGTTTTTAAAACATACAAAAAAGAAATCTTATTTTTTGAATTTAGAAACTCCCTCTTTCAACCAAGACTCGTATTCTTGAACACCTACATAACTAATTGTTGGTTTAGTTTCATTAAGGTTATTTCCTTCTAAGTCTGTAATTACATACAACGGCTGAGTATTTGTTTTGTATTTTGATATCATAAATTCAGTCCACTTATCCCCTACTGTTTCAATTTCAGAACCCGTAATTTTAGACACAAACTGTTCGCTCTTAGGCAATTCTCTTTTATCATCAACATATAAAGAAATAAGTACTACTTCGTTATTTAATATGGGTAATATATTGGCTTCTGACCAAACATTATTTTCCATTTTTCGACAATTCACACAAGCATGGCCAGTGAAATCCAGCATAATTGGCTTGTTTACTGTTTTAGCATAAGCTAATCCTTTCTCATAATCATCAAAAACCACAATCCCATGAGGACCACTTTTAGCACCATCAGGTAAGACTGCAGCTACAGTATTTCCACGAGAACCTCCCACGCCATAAGGACTTTCACTGTACTCCATAGGAGGTGGAAAAGCACTGATTATTTTCAAAGGCGCTCCCCAAAGACCAGGAATTAAATATATTGTAAAGGTTAAAACCAATAGTCCCATCATTAAACGTCCCACAGATATATGAGACATTGGACTGTCATGAGGCAAAGTAATTTTCCCGAATAAATAAAGAGCCAAAGTTCCAAAAATAGCAATCCATATAGCTAAGAATACTTCTCTTTCTAATAAATGCAATTGCAATACTAAATCGGCATTCGATAAAAATTTAAAAGCCAAAGCCAGTTCAAGAAATCCTAAAACCACTTTCACGGTATTCAACCATCCACCAGATCTTGGCAAAGAATGCAACCATCCCGGGAACATGGCAAATAACATAAATGGTAAGGCTAGAGCCAATGAAAAACCAAGCATTCCAATAACTGGCGCGATTCCTCCTTTGGAAGCTGCTTCCACTAATAATGTCCCTACAATAGGTCCTGTGCAAGAGAAAGAGACGATTGCCAAAGCCAAAGCCATAAACAATATCCCTATAATTCCACCTTTATCCGCTTGATTGTCTACTTTATTTGCCCAAGAATTAGGCAACATAATTTCGAATGCTCCCAGAAATGAAGCAGCAAAAACCACTAATAAAATGAAGAATATAATATTAAACCAAACATTCGTAGATAAAGCATTCAAGGCACCTGCACCAAAAACCCAAGTAACTATAAATCCTAGCATTACATAGATAACAATAATCGAAATTCCGTATATGAAAGCGTTTCTAATTCCCTTTGCTTTATTTTTGCTTTGCTTTGTAAAAAAGCTCACAGTCATAGGAATCATAGGAAACACACATGGCGTAAGTAAGGCTGCAAATCCAGATAGAAAAGCAATAAAAAAGATAGACCACAATCCTCTTTGCGAACCTTCTGTTGAAGCCTCAACAGCAACTTCTTTATCATCAGCAGTAACTAATCCTTGACTAACACCTAAAGTAGGAACTAGAGCGTCAACTTTTGTTGTGTCTGTTTTTCCTTCTACTTCAGCAATTGCGGTTTCTGTTTCAACTTTAACCACTGGAGCAGTGCTTAGAGTTTTAAATGCAGGAATAGAGAAAGTGATTTTTTTCTCCACATTGATACAAACTTCTTTACAAACCTGATAGTTCAACTCCACCTCAACTTTTGAAATTGCTGGGTTTGTAATTGTAATTTCCTGACGTATTTGAGCCTTTTTTTCAAAAAACGTTTCGTTTACCTCAAAAATATCATTGTAAGCTGTTCTCGTTTTACTCTCTTTGGCTTTACCATTAAGAGTGAAATTTCCTTTTTGATTTTTAAAAACAACCTCTAAGGCTAATGGCCCTCCGTCAGGAGTGAACTGCGAATACAAATGCCAATCCTTTTCTATAACGGCATCAAAAACTAGGATATACGTATTGTCTGATTTTTTTTCAATCTTGGTAGTCCATTTGGCAGGATCAAGTATTTGAGAGTTGACATTGGCAAAAGCCAAAAAAGCGAGTAGTAAAAAAATAAACTTCTTCATTATTCTAATTGTATTTTTAATATGTTTTTTGTTGTGTTTTTTGTTGTGTTTTCTATTCTAAATCGGTTATCCTGTCTGAGCCCAACTACCCAAACAATTGTATTATTGGAACATAAAATCCAAACGTTTTCTTTTTCTAATAGAGATAATTTCTCATCTTTGAAAAGTTTGCTCAGTTTTTTAGATTTTCCTTCCATTCCAAAAGGTTGAAAATAATCACCTTCATTCCAGCGACGCAAAACTAATGGAAATTCCAACTTATCTTCATCGACAAATATAGTTGTATTTGCAGTTAATGAAATGTCAGATACCTTACTTAATATAAGTTTTAAGGGAATATTAACTTCTGTAACTTCTTTTTCAATAAAATATTCCGATTGCTCCTCTTCAAAATTTATCGGGCTCAAGATTATGAATTCTCTGTCTTTCAGTAATCTGAATTCTGCCGAAAACACTTGCTTGCCAGACTGACTTTCGACCAAATTATAAATATCATCCCAAGCTGAAAAACCAAATTCCTTCAACCATTGGTATAAATAAGATTCATAATTAGGCAATCTTATCAATTGATTTAGGTCAAAATAAATTGCTTCCCCTTCTTGTTTTGCTACCTGCTGATACACCATAATTGAGGCATCCTCTACCATAGCTTGAGATTCCTGAAGGTACGATTGGGTTTTCTGGAAAGAATCTATAAACTGCGGATTGAGTTCTTTTAATAAAGGAACTAAGTCGTGCCGAATTTTATTTCGTAAATATTTATCGGAGGCGTTACTGCTGTCTTCTCTCCACTCTATATTATTCTCCTCAGCATAATTTGCAATATCATAACGAGAAAAAGGCAATAAGGGTCGGATGATTTTATCATTTTGTTCAGGAATTCCAAGCAATCCTTCTAAACCAGTTCCCCGACTTAAATTAATAAGAAAGGTTTCGATATTGTCATCTGCGTGATGTGCTGTGAGTACATAATCATAATTTTCAGTTTCAAGAAGCTCGTAAAACCAGTTGTATCGTAAATCACGTGCGGCAACTTGGGTGGAAAGTTTATAATCATTGGCGAAAGCCTGAGTATCAAATTGGGTAACAAAAAGCGGAATGTCATTTGTTTCAGCATATTCCTGAACAAAATTCTGATCCCCAAAACTCTCCAGCCCACGAAGTTGAAAATTACAATGGGCAAGCGCCATTTCGCAATTCAAACTCTGGAACAAGTGCACCATAACCATACTGTCAAGGCCACCGCTAGTCGCTAAAAGGAGTTTTTTTCCATTTAGAAACGAAAAATTATTGGAAATATGATTTTCGAATTTAGTTTGCATCCTTCAAAAATAAAGATTAAAATTTAATATCGAATTATGAATTCAAATTAACTCAAAACGACTTGCATTGCTTTTGCTTTAAGCAAACATTCTTCATATTCCTTTTCAGGAATAGATTGAGCCGTTATGGCACTTCCTACTGAAAACGAAACATACTTATTCTCTTCATTATACAATATACTACGGATAACGACATTAAAATCAAAATCACCATTAGGAGTAAAGTAGCCCACTGCCCCACTGTACAAGCCACGTTTTGTTTCTTCCAGTTCTTCAATGATTTTCATTGCCGATATTTTAGGAGCACCGGTCATACTTCCCATTGGAAAAGTGGATCTTAAAACATCTGTAACTGAATATTGGGTATCTAATTTTGCTGTTATGGTAGAAATCATTTGATGCACCTGCATAAAAGAATAAATTCCGCATAGCTCAGATACTGTAACCGACCCTTTTTGTGCAATACGGGACAAGTCATTCCTGACTAAATCAGTAATCATTATGTTTTCGGCACGTTCTTTTGGGTCTGAAGCCAATAATTTCTTAGCTTCTTCATCTTCAATTGCATCCTCAAATCGTTTTGCAGTTCCTTTAATAGGTTGTGAAATCAATAATTCACCTTCTTTTTTTAGATAACGCTCCGGTGTTGCAGAAAGTAAAAAATGTTTATTATTTTTTAAAAATACTGCAAAAGGAGGTCTTGAAATTTCATTGAGCTTAAGAAACTTATCCAATGGATTGATGATTGTATCCTCGGCATAAAATTCCATACAAAAATTTGCCTCATAAATATCCCCACGATGAATGTGATCTAGCATTTTAGTCACTTTATCAAGATAAAGCTCCTTTGAAATTCTATTCTTTATAGCAATGGAAGATTGTTGAAAGTCAGAATTTGTTTTTTGCTTTAGAATATCCTCAAAATCCTCTTCTAATTCATCATCACACATATTGAGATACTGAATTTCGAGTTGGTTCCCTTTTAATAATAATATTTTTTTGGGTTGAAAGAAAAATAAATCAGGAAAATACAGTCCGTCAAAATTATTGGAATTCAAAACTTCTAAATCATTTTTCAAATCATAAGCCAAATAACCAAAAAGCCAATCTTTAGTAATTTGCTGGTATTGTTTTAAGTCTTCAAATGCATTATGGTAGTCGGTTTTTATAGAAGTAAAAGCATCTACGGCTAGAATACAATCGTAATTTGAATATTCCTGCGGGTAATCATTACTATCCAAAAAAATAATTTCACGGTACTGTTGTGACCAATATAATAGCTGGTCTTTAAACAATTTTGGCTCTGAAATTTGCTTGTAAACGGAAGTTCTCAAAAATAAAGTTTCTTTAAAATTCAAAATTACGATAAAAAAAAACCTTAAATATTCGAATATCAGAAAATTAGTCTATTTTTTTTGTAAATTTACAATAAGGTATTGAGTTTAACAGTCTTAATCGAATTGAAATAAAACTGGAAATATAAATACATTAAGAAAAAACGTATGAGCATTTTTATAAAATGGAGAACGTTTTAAAGGCTTTACCAAAAAATAAATATAAAATACACACTGAAGTGATACTGGGAATTAATGTAGAAGTAGAGAAAAAGTAGAAGAACTAGTAAAAAGTAAGTGAAGAAAGGTGTCGTTTTTTAAATAAAACCACAAGAATGTAGATGGATTTACACACCTCGTTTTGCCAATTTAAAAAAAGCTACGAGAATTTATTGCCAGAGTTAACGTGAAATTCCATAATAATTCATTTTAATCATTTAACCAATAATCCTATTATACTATGAAAATCGCAACCCTCATTATCCGAACCATGCTTGGTCTTTTGTTTCTTTATACTTCCGTTAGTTATTTCTTTCACCTAGCGCCAGAACCAGCAACAACAGGAGAATTCAAGGCATTTCAAGTTGGCTTAGTAGCTTCTACTTATTTGCTACCGTTAGCAAAAGCAATTGAGTTACTATGTGGTCTTTCCTTTGTCACTGGAAAATACATGACTTTAGCGAATCTTATGATTTTTCCGGTTACTTTGAATATTTTATTGATTAACTATTTCTTGACACCAGACAACCTACCTATTGCCATATTTGTATTCGTAGGTAATATCTTTTTAATCTTCACTCATTGGGAAAACTACAAAGGTCTTTTCAAAGCAGAATAATCAAATGTTTTATAAAAACAGAAACCCGTTCAAATTGAACGGGTTTCTGTTTTATTATAATAAAGTATATTTAACTATACGTGTAATGCTCTATTGTCAGTAGCTGCTAATGCCGCTTCTTTTATCGCTTCCGCAAATGTAGGATGTGCGTGTGACATTCTAGAAATATCTTCAGCAGATGCTTTGAATTCCATTGCAACAACTGCTTCAGCAATTAAATCCGCAGTTCTGGCTCCAATCATATGAACTCCAAGAACCTCATCGGTTTTTGCGTCAGCAAGGATTTTTACAAAACCATCTAAATCTCCACTTGCTCTAGCACGACCTAAAGCTTTGAAAGGAAAACTTCCCACTTTATATTCTGTTCCAGAAGCTTTTAATTGCTCTTCTGTTTGCCCTACTGCAGCCACTTCTGGCCAAGTATAAACAACTCCAGGAATCAAGTTATAATCGATATGTGGTTTTTGTCCCGCTAAGATTTCAGCAACCATAGTTCCTTCTTCTTCCGCTTTGTGTGCTAACATTGCTCCACGAACTACATCGCCAATTGCATAAATATTAGAAGCCGAAGTTTGCAAATGATCGTTTACTTCTACTTGTCCTCTATCAGATATTTTTACTCCAGCTTTATCTGCATTCAATCCGTCAGTGTATGGACGACGCCCTACAGAAACTAATGCATAATCTCCTTCAAGAGTGATTGTTTCTCCTTTTGCGTTTTCAGCCTGAACTGTAACTGCATCTCCGTTTCTTTCAACCGACTGTACTTTATGAGAAACATAGAATTTCATTCCTTGTTTCTTCAATACTTTAGTCAATTCTTTAGACAATGAACTGTCCATTCCAGGAATGATACGATCCATAAATTCCACTACAGATACTTGCGCACCTAAACGTAGATATACTTGTCCTAATTCAATTCCAATTACACCTCCACCAATAATAACAAGGTGCTTAGGCACTTCTTTCAAGCTTAATGCTTCAGTTGAAGTGATAATTCTGTCTTTGTCAATTTTGATAAAAGGCAATGAAGAAGGCTTAGAACCTGTTGCAATAATGATATTTTTACCTTCAATAGTTTCAGTTGTTCCATCTTCTTTTGCAATAGCAACGTGAGTTGCATCTACAAACGAACCTAAACCATTGAAAACAGTTACTTTATTTTTATCCATTAAGTAATTGATTCCACCTGAAGTTTGATCCACAACTGCTTTCTTACGAGCAATCATTTTCTCTAAGTTAACTTTTACTTCACCAGTAACTTCAATTCCGTGATCAGCAAAATGTTTAATTTCAGCAAAATGGTGAGAAGAGGACAACAATGCTTTAGATGGAATACATCCTACATTAAGACATGTTCCTCCTAGAGTTGAATATTTTTCGATAATTGCTGTTTTGAAACCCAGTTGTGCACAACGAATAGCTGATACATATCCTCCTGGTCCTGAACCAATAATGACTACGTCAAATGAACTCATAGTATATTTTTTATGTGTATATTATTTTCGAAGCACAAAATTAAGGAATTAAGTTTTGTTTAAAGTTTAAAGTTCAGGTTTTTTTGTTACGAATTTCGCTATGCTATACATACTCTACCTGCAATTTTAGCATTTATGTCAATTTTTTCTATACTTCCAGAACTGTAGTGTTTTTAACTTCATTAATCATAAAGGTACTTTGAGTACTTCCAATGTGTTGTAAGGTGGTCAATTTAGTAACCAGGAATTCTCTATAAGCCTCCATATCTTTTACCACAATCTTCAGGATATAATCATAATCACCGCTTACGTGGTGGCATTCTAAAACTTCTTTTAGCTTGACTACCTCGCTTTCAAAATTGGTCAAAAATTCTCTAGTGTGCTGAATCAGTTTTAAATGACAGAAAACCACAAACCCTTTCTCTACTTTTGATTTGTTGAGCAACACTACATATTTATCAATAATCCCTTCTCGTTCCAACTTTTTAACACGTTCATAAACTGCAGTAACCGAAAGATTTAACTTTAAAGAAAGTTCTTTTGTGGTTTTCTTACTATCGGTTTGTAATAATAATAACAGTTTTTTATCGATGGCATCTAAGGTCATAATAGTCGTTTTTTTGGCGAAAGCATTAAAATTTTGATAAAAATAGATAAAAAATCTACATAATTATGATATCAAAGATAAATAAACTGAGTTTTAATCATATCATTGACAATAAACTCTAAATACGCTTACTTTACAATACATCTCATTAGAGATTCTTATGAAATTATAACAACCCAAATTTTATACTGGCTTAAAGCCAATATTAAACGATTTGACAATAAAATAATTAACTAACAATAAACCAACATTAAAATGAAATTCAATCCCGCAGACAATATTCAAGACTTACAGTATTTTGGTGAATTTGGTGGTGTAAACCCATCTATTTCAGACTCATCAACTTATACTTTCCTTTCGGCAAAAACGATGTTTGATACCTTTGAAGGAAATATGGAAGGTTGTTACTTGTATTCTCGTCACTCCTCTCCTAGTAATTTATATTTAGACCAAGCACTTGCTGCTATGGAAGGAACAGAAACTGCTAATGTATCAGCATCTGGTATGGGAGCTATCACACCTACATTACTACAATTGTGTGGTGCAGGTGATCATATTGTTTCCAGTAGAACGATCTACGGCGGAACATATGCTTTCTTGAAAAATTTTGCACCAAGATTAGGTGTAAAAACAACTTTTGTAGACATCACAAAACTTGACGTAGTGGAAGCTGCTATCACGGCTGACACAAAAGTGCTATACTGTGAAACAGTAAGTAATCCATTGCTTGAAGTGGCTGATATTGCTGGTCTATCTAAAATAGCAAAAAAACACAATCTGAAATTGGTTGTTGATAATACATTCTCACCGTTATCAGTTACTCCAATAAAATTGGGAGCTGATATCGTGATTCATAGTTTAACAAAATACATCAACGGAAGTAGTGATACTGTAGGTGGTGTAACTTGTGCGTCACAAGAATTTATCAATGACTTGAAAAATGTAAATAGTGGTGCCAGTATGTTATTAGGACCTACGATGGACAGTATGCGTTCAGCAAGTGTGATGAAAAATTTACGTACGCTACACCTTAGAATCAAACAACACAGTTATAATGCTGCTTATCTAGCAGAGCGTTTTGAAAAGGACGGACTAAAAACAGTTTACCCAGGTTTAGCAAGTCATCCAAGTCATAAATTATATGCTTCAATGATAAATCCAGAATATGGTTTTGGAGGTATGATGACTGTCGATGCAGGTTCTTTAGCGAAAGCCAATGAATTAATGGAATTGATGCAAAAACGTAATTTGGGTTACTTAGCGGTAAGCTTAGGTTTCTACAAGACTTTGTTTAGTGCTCCGGGAAGTTCAACTTCAAGCGAAATTCCTATGGAAGAACAAGTAGAAATGGGATTAACTGATGGATTAATTCGTTTCTCTATAGGTTTAGACAACAATATCGAAAGAACATACGAAATGATGAAGGCTTGTATGCTGGAAATTGGAGTACTATAAAAATTATAGGTTAATTTGAAAAAATCCGTTTAAGATTTCTCTTAAACGGATTTTTTTTAAATTCTAGAAAAAATGGTTTTTAAATCTTTAAAAATCATTTATTCTTTAAACAATTCAATTAAGGTTGAAAAGGTCAAATTTGCACTTTTTACAACTTCTTCATGATTAAGGGCGTCTTGTGTAGATGTCAATTGATTAATAAATGTTAGCCATAAATTTCTAGTTTCATCCCCAAATCCATTATAGTATGAATGCTTTAATTCTGGCAGTGATACATTTAATTTTGGAATAATATATTGTCCTCCTAATGTAGAGCCTTCGATTACATACAATACACCAAAAAAATCTTCGGCCGTATTTATTTCTATATATCTTTTAGGTAAATTAGTTTTAACAATATTTAATTCTACAATATCAGCTTCAAGAAAATCACATTTAAGTCGGTTATCTAAGTCGGTTATAAGTTTATGCTGATTATTAAATTTCACTAATTGAGTTTCAATTTCTTGATGAAAATGATAAAATTTTTCTATAATTATGGAATAATAATCTACCGTTAAATTTGGATCCATTACTCTTTTTAACATCGAATTACGTTCAACATTACGATGTAGTAAGGTTGTTTCTTTTTTTAATTTTTCGTGTATCATAATTAAATTATATATGCAGGTCCAAAGTGATATAATTTTAAATAATCATCAACCCACAGAGTGTCAGTTGTCAAAATTCTTTTAGCCGGTGAATTTAAATAATGGTGAATTTTATATTTTTTTATCTTTTCATGTTCCGGCCCTGAAGAGATATTTTTATATTTTAAGTTCAATTCATCGCCATATAACTTTAAGTATTCTTTAAACATTTTTTTCATTTCACCTAGTTTATCTTTGGTTGAATTTCCATAAATAGTATGTGGCCCCATTATATCAATATACCAATCCGGAATTTCTTTGTTAAGAGGAAAAATCTTTAACTTTTCCTCTTGTAACTTTCTAAATTGATTCGAAATATTTTTTTTTGCGTTTTCAACATAAACAACATCTAAAACCAACAGATGTATTTTTTCAGCAATTACTACCCATTCAACAGCAAATATGGGTAAGTTAATCGTGTCATTAATAGGGTAGATAATAAGTGTCGTTATTCCTAAATTACTACCGTAAATGGATGTGTACTTAATATTAATTTTTTTTAGCTCATCAATATAACCACAACCTTCTAATAAAAGAGGCTTTGAATTACTACCCAAAATTTTCCTTTGAAAATCCACTGGCCAAGTTTCAATTTCCAAATTAAAGCTTGATAATTCTTTTAAAACTTCCTCTTTTGTCCATTCTAAAAATTTATCCATTTAAAACTAATTTAAGAAGTGATTCAATTATTTGATCTTTTTTAATAGGTTTAACAAGCACGTCATTCATTCCTGCTGCTATCAATTCATTTTTTACTTCAACTTCTGACAAACCGGTTAATCCAAATATAGGTAATTCATATTGAGAATATTTTTTTCTAATTTCAAGAGTAGCTTCTATACCATTCATAATAGGCATTAAATAGTCCATTAATATAAAATCTATTTTATCTCTTTTATTAATAATTTCAATAGCTTCAAGTCCATTGCAAGCAATAAGCACCTCACAATTTTGATTCAAGAAAATTCTTTCTTCCAATTTTCTCATTAAATTATCATCATCAACAATTAAAACTACTTTTCCATTTAAACAATCGTAACTATTTCCTTCGTAAACTTTTTCAATTACCGTATTATTATTAAGCTGCTCATCTTTAAAAGGAATTGTAAACCAAAATACAGATCCAACTCCAACTTCACTTTTTACCCCACATTCACCTCCATGCGCCTTAACAATTTTTTCTACTATTGACAATCCTAACCCCGTACTTTTCTCATTAGCCGTCGACTTTACACTTGTAATAGTAAAGGCATTAAATATGTTTTTTAATTCAGACGAAGGAATACCTTGGCCCTGGTCAATAACTTCAATTAATATTTCATTCTCATTCATAATACAATTTATATCAACATTAGTAATAGAATGTGAATATTTTATAGCATTTGAAATTAAATTATTCAATATTTGAAGAATTTTATTAGAATCTACATCAATAATAAAAGATTTCATAACACTATGAAAATCTAATTTTATCTCCTTCTTTAAAGCAATAAAATTATTAGATTCAATACTTGCTTTTATAATCTCAATTAAATCAACCTTTGATATATTTAAATCTAATTTACCAGATTCAATTTTACTTACATCCAAAAAATCATTTACAATACTCAACATCATTAAACTTGATTTATGAATATCTGTCAATATCTGTTCCTTTTCACCTTCTTTTATTGTACTTGATTCATTCAGAAGAATCTCACTATAATTTTGAATAAAAGAAAGTGGATTTCTAAGATCATGAGCTGCCATTCCTAAAAAATTATTTTTCAAAATATCTAATTCTTCCAGTTTGCTATTAGCTGTATCTAATAAGTTATTTTTTCTGATGAGTTCCCTTTGAAGATTTGCCATCTCATTATTTAACTTTGTCAACTCATCAAATGATTTATTGGTCTTTTTTATTGATTGGTCTTTTTTATTATCATTTTTTAATAACAAACGAATGTTATTTGCTTGTTCATTATTTATCAACATTAAGTCCTCGTAAAATTTACGTGTACTCCTATTTTCTGTAGAACCTATAATAGTTAGGGTATCATTATCATTTTTTATCCCTGCTATATAATAGGTGTGATACTCGTTGTTTATAAATTCAAAATTAACTTCCCATCCAATAGCACTTCTTTTATCATTTAATTCTTTTAAAAAGGAAAAAAATTTGCCCATGCTTGATTTCTCTACTAAAGTCAAAAAAGATTTGTCTAGAACTAAAATACCAACACCATCATGAATGATTTCTTTTATTACGCCGTATTGTGTACAATATGTAGAAAATCCGTTTTTCATTAAATAGCTTTTAATAATTTAATTGCTGTATTATGAACATCAATCGCTGATTTTGAAAATCCATCAGCACCTATTTTTATCCATAAATTTTCATCAATATGAAAAGGATATCCACCAACTAAAATTTTTACTTCTCGTGATGATTTTTCTCTTATTTCCTGGATTAATTCTTTGGCATTTTTAACATGTGGAACCATCGTTACCGAAATCGCAAGGATATCAACCTTATATTCTTCAATAGCTTCTATAATAGCAATAATCGGTGTGTTTGCGCCTAAATAGTATGTATTCCAGCCTTCCATTTCTAAGAAATCTGCAACAATTCTCACTCCAATTTCGTGTAATTCGTCACCTACACATGTCGCAACAATATTTTTATTTAGACTATTCTCTTTAAAGATTTTAGGATATAATTGAGACATAATCATTTGGGTTGTCGCTGTACAATAATGTTCTTGTGCAACCGAAATTTCGTTTTTTTCCCAAAGCCGCCCTATTTCGTATTGAGATTCTTGAAAAATTTTCAAATAAATAGTTTTAATATCCATTCCATCATCTAATAATTTATGAATCAAAATACCCGCTTTTTGTCGTTCTCCTTTTAGAAGTAATTTCAAATATTCACTATGTATTGGCTCAGTAAAATCATTCATCAAAATATCATTATTTTTTTGTTTTAATAGAGAACTTATCCCCTCATTAATAAAAATATCATAAACAAAAGGTTCTTCTATTAATTGAATATTCATAAAAATTTTAATGGTATTTAAAAATCTAACTAAGCTAATTGTTTCGACTTTTAACGAAGAAAGCACTGAATTAACCCAACTACAATATGCTACAAATATTTCTAAGCTTTCATTTTCTTTAGATTCATATATAAAATCAATATGTTTCTGTCCGTCATTTTTCATGCTATTTAAATACTGAGGAATCGCACTTTTATCAATTTTAGAAAACAACTTAATATGCCAATTCGTAATATTATTTATAAGAGTCTCTTCTCTATTTATATACTCCCCAACGGATAATACCGTAACATTTGCGGCTAAGACTGCAAGTTTTGCAAGATCTGGATGTGTTACTTTTAAGTTTAGTTCTAAATTCAAAAATAAAGAGGAATGCACATTTTTATCAAAATTAAGAGCTTGAAAAATAGATTCAATCCACAGACTTCCAACTGTAATTAATACTTTGTCTTTTGTTTGCAATAATTCTAATGCAAAATAAATATCAAATTTACATTGCTCTTCTTTTGAAACATCAAATAAAAAAATATTTTGTAATGAACTATACGTTGTGTTTACTACTTCTTCCATATTTAAATTAATTCAAGATGAAATTATATTTTAGTCCTTTTAAGTATTCAATTATGTGATAATTTTAAACTTTTTATAAAATTCTAAATTAATAAAAAACAACAACAAAACATAATAAATTTGATTATTTAATTCATAATATTATTCCCTTAAATATAGATGTAATGCTGTTTTTTAAATTAAATAATTTATTTATTTATACACTATAAAAAATTCTATTCTGATTTTTTATAGTTATACTTTTCTGCTGACAATAAAAGATGATAGACTACTTAGAAACAAGTAGAAATGGGATTAACTGATGGATTAATTCGTTTCTCTATAGGTTTAGACAACAATATCGAAAGAACATACGAAATGATGAAGGCTTGTATGCTGGAAATTGGAGTACTATAAAAATTATAGATTAAATTAAAACTACTATTGTCGGTTTTTTAATTTCTTTTTTTCGATGTAAAATGATTTAACAGCGATATAAATCGTCTTCTTAACTTCACAGTATGTTACGGTACGATCTAGATTGGTGAGCTTTGTAATTGTAGTGATTTCAATTTCGTTTTCACTCTCCACTCTCGCTTTAATTTCGTCTATTTCACTCATTGTATAAACGAAGTCCGCAAACAAATTTTCTTTGGCTGGTTTCTTAAAATAGATTTCTGCTGCTTTATCCCAAACAACAAAATCATTCCCTAATAAATTCATCAACTGAATCATAGGTATAGGATCAACCGCCGAAAACATACTTCCTCCAAAAATGGAGTTTACGTAGTTCTTGTTTTTATAACTTATAGGAAGTTTAACTGTTACATTCAATAAATCCTCTGAAATATCGATTATCTTGGCTGTACTTCTTCTATACATAGGCGAATAGTTAAACCCGTATTTAAAGAGTTTACTTTTCCCAACAAACTTAGACCCTAATTCTGCAATTGTTTTATATACTGACATTGGTTAATTATTATTTTTAGCATTAGATGCTTTATGATTACGCTTAAAAGTTTACAAAGCTATTCTTTTTATTTATTTCGAAAAATCATTTAGAACTTCCATTGCTTTTTCAGTATCTTTTATGTCAACAAAAATATGATCGTGATAAAAAGCGGCAACAACATTACAACTAATACCATTTTCTGACAATGCTTTTGAAAATGCTGCCGTAAGTCCTACTGCCTCTAATGAAGAATGAATTGTTAATGTAATCCAAGAAGCAACATAAGAATAGTCTAAATTTAGTTTTTCTGCAATTTCTTTTTCCGCAATAACCGTAATCCCTTCTTCCTCTTTGAAAGTCATTACAATGTCATTCAAAGTGATTTTTTCTAAATTCTCAACTTTACAAAACACATATTTACCGATATTCAGTTTTGGGTTCATCGTTTTTAAAAGTAATTCTAAATTCTTTTCTCCGTTCATTTTTTAGTAATGTGTTTAAGTATTTCAAAAGTGGAAACTATTGTACAGCTTCTTTCTTATACGTTGATTTATATTCCTTTCCTCGGGCGTTGCTGCTGTGCACGTAACTAACCTTCGCTGTTAGCGATAGGCTCTTATCTTAATCTGGTTTTTAGACAGTTTGACGTTTTGCCACTTTGAGATTGCTGGAAGTTAGTAACCGTTCAGTTTTCGGTTTAACGAAAACTTGATGCGAAAAGGTAATTCCACTAAATTCCAGCTATATCAAAACAGCTGTTAGTGGCTGCCAATTTATAGAAATAGTCTTTTGTCATTTTCTTTAGCAATTTTTAAGGTATCCATATTTCTTTTAAAATCACCGTTTTTATTCAGAATTTTAAAAAACTCTTCTTTAAAGTTAAAAATATCAATTTCAGTTTTATTTGGTTTAGATTTTTCTAAACTCACTTGAGTAGAAATGTATATTTTAGAAGTTATTGAATTCTTTTTTTTCAGTGTAATTACGTCATTAAAATTAGGCATAATTAAAATTTCATTTCCACAAACCCATTTTTCTCCTTTTAACGTGTCTAAATGATATTTGTATATTAATTCATTTATTTTTTCGTTTTCTTCTTTAGAAAATTGTACTTGACCTTTATAATTTCTGTACCAATCTATATTTAATTCCCCTGTTTCTATATCTAATTTATAATTGTGATTTGAAATAGATAAATCAAAAGTGTCTGCTTTTTTTGAACAATTTAAGAGTAAAATTGTAAATAAAATAAGCAATATTTTTTTCATAAATTCTTCTTTTTTGATTTCGTGAGGTTTGGTTGACACTAACGTTTCGCCATTTTGAGATGGCTGGAAATTCGTAACCTTTCAGTTTTCGGCTTAACGAAAACTTGATGCGGAACGGTAATTCCACTAAACTCCAGCTAGCTCAAAACAGCTGTTGGGCAATCGTATTTTTATTCCAGTTTAAATGTCACTTTAACTTCGGTTTCAATTTTTATTTTTTCGAACTCAATGTCAATTGGTTCAAAGTTGTCTTTATCTTTTAAGGGTGCCATTCCACGAATTTGAAGTCCTGCTGCTCTTCCACTTAACATATTTGAAATATTATTATAATCTGAAATATAAATTGCATTTCCAACTTTTTGATTTATTGGTTTAGTCATCGCAATTGCTTGATTTTTTGCTTTCAGTATTGCTTTGCTTTTTAAAGTCAAAATCATCTCTGTAGCTTTTGAGTATTCTGTTTTTTCTAATGTAACATTTGATACTTCAATTTCTTCTAAACCGATTATTACTTTTCCCGCAACTTTCGCATTATAAACTATTAAAGTATAGTTTTTGCTTTTTTGAATGTCTTGTTGTTTTAAAAAGTATTTTTTATAATTACTAGATAAGTCGTTTAAAGTCAATTGTTTTTCCGTTGCAATTCCGAGAGATTTTAATTTATCATTCATTTTTTTCTCCTGTTCTTCAACAGATATTTTGCCTTTTGTGTCCTTTTCCGTAATCATAATATTCAGATAAATTTTATCTGGAACTACTAAAGTATCAACTTTAGCTGAAGTTTCAATATATGGTAAATCGATAAAATTTTTTGTTTGTGAGAAACTTTTAGCTGACAATAAAATCAGACTTAATATTACAATTTTTTTCATTTTTTGGTTTCGTTCTTTTTTGGTTAATATGTTGCCCAACGTTATGACACTTAGCGAGGTTGTGGACTTTTGAAAACGAGTACTTTCGGCTGAACGTAAACGTCATTAAAAAACGGAAATTCCACTAAACCCACAATCTCGCTAAATGGCGGTTAGTAGCCGGTTATTTTTTTCGGAAATATGATTTAATCGCAAACTTTTCAAGTTTCTGCCGGCAGTATTATTTTTATTTAAACATCTCTTCATATCCGTATTTGAATTTATATTCGGTTTTCCCCAAATATTTAATTTCTTTCTCAATTACAGATTTCATAGTTTTATAATTTCTATGGTAAAATTCTGAAATTGAAGCAATTCGTTTTCCTTCATTGAGTATAAATATATATTCATAATAACCAGATTTACTTGGTTGAAGTAATACATTAAATCCTTCTAAATCCTTTAACTTAAAAACTTTGTTTTTTCCAAGTCCAAAATATTCACTTACTATAATCTTTTCATTTTGGATTTCTATTTTATGAGCTCTAGTTCTGAATTCAGTTAACCAAAAAAAAATTACAAATATCAATAAAAGTATAGGAAGAAAAATTCCTGCTTTAGATGAATTTATAGTTAAATAAAATAATCCTAATGATGTTATTGTCACAAACAAACAAATTATAATTGGAAGGATAGCAAATTTTGTTTTGTTATTAATTTGAGTATTTGTTATTGTATTTTCCACTTTTGGCTCTATTTTTTTTGCGTTAATCCTATCTATTTAATTAGTAATTTAAACTCTTTTCAATTTTCTAATATTAACTGTGAATTTCTCATTATTTCTTTCTTCTTCGCATTTTTGGAGTAACTGGCTACTAACTTGTAAATAACATCAAATGTATACAACTTTTTCAAGCGTTTTGTTTTAATAACACTATTTTTCTTATATACTTTTCAACATTTACAAGAGACATTCCTAATTTAAAAAACCGCCTTGAATTGAATCAAGACGGTCTGTATAAAATAATTTCTTATAGAATAAAACTACATATGACTCAGCTTGCTGTTTTTTCGGCTGAAGCCAAAGTAAATTGAAAGCCCGATAAGCAACCAGATGGAAAAATAAATCCAGTTCCAAACGCTTAATTCCGCCATCATATACAAGCAACTTACTAATCCCAACAAAGGAATTAAAGATAAATTTTCCTTGAATGACCACACTGTCAATCCTATTAATGAGATTAAGAAAATCCACATTGGTATTTTGTGTTTGAACAAATCGAAACCACTTTCAAACTTCAGTTCATCACCTATAGGTAATCCTGCAACTACTTCTGCGTATTTAGTATCGTCTTGTTGGTATTGCATTAACATAGATTCTAAATCCTGAGTTTCGGCAGTGTTCTTTTTAGTATCGATACTCAATAAATATTCATATACTTTTTTAGATTCTTCTTTGTTTAAAGAAGTGATGATATCCGTTGCGTTAACAGTTTTTGTTTCATTAGTAATGAAACCCATCGTAGCCTTATTGTTGTAATTAAAAGCATAGAATAATCCTGCAGCCAGCATAAAAGGAATTACATATTTTGAATTCATATAAGGCGTTTTGAATTTCCCTCTTGGAATATCTTTCTTGTTTTGCAACACTAATACACCCGCACAAACTAATACGAAAGCGAATAATGTTCCTATACTACACAAATCAGTTACCATAGTCAGGTTCAAAAACAAAGCAGGAACTGAAACCACAAATCCGGTAACTACTGTAGCGTATGAAGGTGTTTTATATTTTGGGTGTACTCTTGAGAATTTCTTTGGCAACAAACCATCACGACTCATACTCATCCAGATACGAGGTTGTCCCATTTGGAAAACCAATAAAACACTCGCCATTGCAATTACGGCACTCACCGCAATAATCCCCGACATCCATTTTAAATTCAGTTTATGAAATACAAAAGCCAATGGATCACCCACATTCAATTCGCTATAATTCACCATTCCGGTTAAAACCAAGGCAATTACAATATATAAAATGGTACATATAATAATGGCCCACATCATTCCTCGAGGTAAATCACGTTGTGGATCTTTACACTCTTCGGCAGTTGTCGAAATAGCATCAAAACCTATATAAGCAAAGAAAACCGCTGAAACTCCTTTCAATATTCCGCTCACACCGTTAGGCGCGAATGGTGTCCAATTTTCAGTATCTACATAAAATGCACCCACTGCTATTACTAAAAGGATAATACATAATTTAACGACAACCATAACATTACTCGCATTACGAGATTCTTTCATCCCACGATATACCAATGCCGTAATCAAAATAATGATAAACAAAGCTGGCAAATCGGCCACTAGATGAAAGGAACCTATCGTTGGTGAAGTTGTCCAAGCGGTATAGGCAGCTTTTAATGGTTCGGCTAAATTTTCAAAAGATTTTCCGCTTTGCATTAAAGCTGTAGCGTCTTTAAACCCGTTTGATGCTGACAAATAATCCATTTGAACCCATTGCGGTAAATGCAGACCGCCACTTTCGAGTAATCCCGTAAAATAATCACTCCAGGAAATGGCGACGGTTATATTACCTATGGCATACTCCATAATTAAGGCCCAACCAATGATCCAAGCCATCAGTTCCCCAAAAGCAACATAAGAATAAGTATAAGCACTACCGGAAACGGGAACCATAGAAGCAAATTCTGCGTAAGCAAAAGCAGCAAAACTACAAGCTAAAGCCGTAAATAAAAACAGAAAAATCACTGCAGGTCCACCATCAGAACTGGCTTTCCCTATCGTACTAAAAATACCGGCACCTACAATTGCAGCAATACCAAAAGCAGTTAAATCTCTCGCAGTTAAATGTCTTCCTAAAGCATTATGCCCGTCAGCTTCATTTTTTTCAACCTGTTTTAAAATATCTTGTACTGTCTTTTTTCTAAATAAACTTGAAAATGTCATACTCTAAAATTTCTCATTAAAAATTAATATCCCGTAAATAATATGCTTTTATTGTAACAATAACGCAAGTTTTAATTAAAAACCAAATGTATAAAACAATTTCAATCTACCAAGAAATGAGGTGATATTTTTTATTACAAACCATATAATAAGTCAAATTATACATTTTCCATTGTTTAAAAAGCAAATGATGTATTTTTAATGGAGACAAATAACTAAAAAATAAATATTAAACAGTTCGGTATATTTGAAGCTGCCAAAAAAAGCAATTTTCAGTGACGACTACACAATATATTAACAATCTATTTCAAACAATTTTTTAATATTGTTACAGGATGTTGCGCTTTTCTTTTGGTTCCGTCAAATATTTGATGGCGACAACTGGTACCTGCAGCCGCTATCTCCACAATAGTATCAGTAGAACGAATTTTTGGAAACAAAGTGTCTTCCCCCATTTGCATACTAATATCATAATGCTCTTGCTCATAACCAAAAGAACCTGCCATACCACAGCAACCCGAATTATAAATGGTCACTTTGTTGTTTTTGGGTAAATTCAGCATTGCAAAAGTAGCTTCAATCGAACTCAATGATTTTTGATGGCAATGTCCGTGGATTTTTATTTGTCTGTCTTCAGTTGAAAACTGTTCGGAGTGGATTCTATTTGATGCTATTTCATTTTTAAAAAACTCTTCAATAGTAAATACGTTTTTAGACAAGGTTGTTGCACTTTCTTTATCATCTGCCAGTCGCAAATATTCGTCCCTGAAAGTCAAGATAGCTGATGGCTCAATACCTATCAACGGACAATCATCAGAAACTATTGGAGCAAAAACCGCCACGTTTTTATTGGCCACAGCCTTAGCTTCTTCCAGAAAACCTTTGGATATAAACGCTCTTCCGCTTTCTTCGTGATTAACCATTACAACCTCATATCCTAATTTCGATAATAATTCGAATGCATCAATCCCCACCGAAACATCATAGTAATTCGTGAATTCATCACAAAAAAGATACACTTTTCCGTTTACAAAACTCGTTTGTCCCGTTTTAGATTTGTTCTTTTCATACCATTTTCGGAATGATTTGGGTGCCAATAAAGGAACTTCCCTTTTGGAAGCAATTCCCATACTCTTTTTCACCAAGGATTGGTTGAGTATGAAATTTGTCGCTCCAGGCAAAAGACTACCTAGTTTATTCAATTTAGCATTATGTGCAAAGATTTTATTTCGAATAGAAAAACCGTTTGCTTTTTGGTACTGATATAAAAACTCCGATTTCAAGGCCGATACATCTACATTACTAGGGCATTCACTGGCGCAAGCTTTACAACTCACACACAATTCGAAAACTTCATAAAGCTCTTTATGGTTGAATTTATTGTCTTTTTCAGAATGGGTTAGATACTCTCTTAAGGCATTGGCGCGGGCACGAGTCGTGTCTTTTTCATTTCGGGTGGCACGATAGCTCGGACACATCGTTCCTCCAGCCGAAGGTGGTTTTCTACAATCTCCCGAGCCATTGCATTTCTCGGCCAAACGCAAAATTCCCATACTATCAGTGAAATCCTGAATCGTTTCAATATCTGGTTCTTCTCTACCGGGTTCAAAGCGTAGATTTTCATCCATTTTTAAAGCATTCACAATCTTCCCCATATTCAAAACCGAATAAGGATCGAAAGCTAATTTAATGCGCTTTAACAACTCATAGTTTTTCTCGCCTATCATAAAAGGAAGAAATTCCCCTCTCACGATTCCGTCACCGTGTTCTCCACTTAACGAACCTCTATATTTTTTTACTAGAACAGCCACTTCAGTAGCGATGTTTCTAAACTGATGAACGCCTTCTTTTGTTTTTAAATTTAACACAGGACGCAAATGGATCTCACCCGCTCCGGCATGCGCATAGTATATTGCTTCCTGACCGTGACGTTCCATCATAGCCGAAAATTCGGCAATATAACTCGGTAAATCACTTAGTTCAACTGCTGTATCCTCAATAGAATCAGCTGCTTTTTCATCGCCAACAATACTACCTAAAAGTCCAAGACCTGCTTTACGCAACTCGTTTATTTTATCAATATCGGTTCCATAAATCTTAGGCAAAGCATAGCCAAAATTATACTTCTCAAGATCAGCTATCAAAGCATTCGCTTGCATTTCGGCATCTTCCATACTTTCGTAAGAAGCCACTTCAAGCATAATCACTGCCTTAGGATCGCCTTGAATAAAAAAACGGTTTTTGGCCTGTTCTCTGTTGTTTTTGGTACAGTTCAAAATAGTATCATCCATCATTTCACAAGTGTACAAATGATGTTTCATAGCTGTCACAACCGCTTCCAGACTTTCCTGAATGGAATGAAAATGGGCGACAACCATTACATTATTCGAAGGAGGCAAAACATCCACTTTCAAAGTAACCTCAGTAGTAAATGCCAAAGTTCCTTCGCTTCCGCAAAGTAATTTCCCAACGTTTATTGTTGGCTCAGTTCCCGAAAACAAATCCGACTTCAATAAAATATCCACCGCATAACCCGTATTGCGACGGTGAATTTCGGGTTTTGGAAACTCGTTTTTTATCTCTTCTTGTGTTGCGGCAACTGATAATTCTTCGAATAACTTTCTGTAAATGTCGTTTTCTAAACTGTTTCCTTTAGTCTTTTCAATAAATTGAGCCGAGGTTAATTCGCCAAAAACCACTTGGGAACCATCACTCAAAACTGCTTTAATTTCTACAATTTTGTCTCGGGTAACGCCATACCGAATCGATGTCGTCCCCGAAGAATTATTCCCTACCATCCCGCCTATCATACAACGACTTGAAGTGGAAGTATTAGGACCAAAAAATAATCCGTGTGGTTTTAAATATAAATTCAGCACATCCCGGATAACTCCAGGCTGAACCGTTATCGTTTTCTTATCTTTATCGAAAGAGACAATGTTCGTAAAATGCTTTGAAACATCTACCACAATTCCGTCACCAACAGTTTGCCCCGCTAAGGAAGTTCCCGCCGTTCTAGGAGTTAGAGAGATATTATTTTCACGAGCAAAAAGCATTAGTTTTACAATATCATCAACGGTTTTAGGTATAGCTACCGCCTGAGGCATAATTCGGTAAGCAGAAGCATCTGTTGCATAAAGTGTTTTATGCAATTCATCATATAAAAGGGTACCTTCTAAAGACGATGCTAATTGATTTAATTGGGAAGATATCGACATGTAAATTACATTATAAAAACTAAATTAAGAGAAAAGTCAGTTGCTATGACAACGATTGACAAATATAAAAATATAACGCCTCATTTATTAATAAATCAAATAAGAAAAAATCAGAAACGGCAATTAGCTAAAGAATTATTCGAAAATATATTTGGCAAAGAAATTGCTGTTATATTGGTATCCAAATAATAATGAAATTTTATCACCAAAATTTGGCTAAAAAAACTATTTTTGGCACTTAAATTAACACATCTGTAATGACTAAAAACAGCACCTCATTTTTCTTGCTTTCTTTATTTCTATTATCGTTTTGGAATGGTTTTTCCCAAGATACCATTATGAATCCTAAAAACGAGTTTAGAGCAGTTTGGATTGCCACAGTGGTAAATATTGACTGGCCAAAAAGTGGTGTTGATCCTATCGAAAAGCAAAAAGCCGATTTCATAGAGATATTAGATACTTATAAAAAACTGAACTACAATGCAGTAATCGTACAGATTCGTAGTGTAGGAGATGCTTTTTACCCTTCAAAACTAGCTCCTTGGTCCCGTTACTTAACTGGAAAAGAAGGTAAAGCTCCCGCTAATAATTTCGATCCTTTGCAATGGATGATTACGGAATCACATAATCGCGGATTTGAATTTCACGCTTGGTTGAATCCTTTTCGTGCCACATTCGACTTAAAAACAGAAACCTTAAGTCCAGACCACGATGTAAACAAACATCCCGAATGGATGATTAAATATGGTGGAAAATACTACTACAACCCTGCTTTACCAGAGGTTCAAACTCATTTAGTTGCCGTTGTTGAAGAAGTAGTTAAAAATTATGATATCGATGCCATTCATTTTGACGATTACTTTTATCCTTATAAAATTACTGGTGAAGAATTTAATGACACCGCCTCATTTAAAAAATATGGTAATGGTATGAGTTTAGAAGACTGGAGACGATTGAATGTAAACAACTATGTAAAATACACTTCTTACGCTATCAAAAATGTAAAACCTTGGGTACAATTTGGTATCAGTCCGTTTGGGGTTTGGAGAAACAAATCAGTAGATCCAAGGGGTTCAGACACGCAATCAGGACAAACAAATTATGATGATTTATTTGCAGATCCTTTAGCATGGATGGAACACAGCTGGATTGATTACTTGCTTCCACAATTGTACTGGAGTATGGATCATCGTACTGCTTCATATACTAAATTATTGAAATGGTGGGCCAATAACTCTAAGAATACAGCCATCTACATAGGAAACAGTAGTTATAAAATAAATGCTGATTCCGATAAAAGATGGAACGACCCAACCGAAATACCAAATCAGATTGACATAACAAGAAGTTACAAAAACATTAGTGGAAACGCTTATTTTAGTGCCAAATCTTTTGTAAACAAAAACAATTCAGTAACTAAGTTACTAATTGAAAATCAATACAAATATCCAGCATTGCCACTTCCTGTGCCTAATTCGAAAAAAACCATTACTGATATCCCAACAGTATGTAATTATTCATCAGACAGTACTTGTTCTACATTTACGCTAAACTATCCACAGAATACTATGGTACGTTACGTGATGGTTTACAATGCTAAAACAGCTTTGAAAATTGACGTTAATAATGCGAGTCAGATTATTGATAAAATTGCATTCCATGAAAAAAAGGACACTATAAACATAGTCATTCAAAAAAATAAAACGGATGAAAATAGTGCTTATGCGGTTTCTTTTATCGATTTTTATGGTAATGAAAGTGCACCTACATTATTAAATACGACTACTGAAATTAAAATAATTCAAAGCCCTAAAAAGAATGAAAATAGACAATAGACCTTGGTATTGGATACCTGTATTAAACTTTGCCTCGGGATTGCCTTATGCAATTATTATTTCGGTTTCAGTTATTATGTATAAAAACCTAGGTATCAGCAATGAAGATATCGGGATATATACGAGTTTGCTTTACCTTCCGTGGGTTATAAAACCTTTATGGAGTCCTTTTATAGACTTGTATTCCACTAAAAGGAAATGGTTTCTATTCATGCAATTATTAATCGCTATTGCTTTTGTAATAGTAGGATTAACCATTCCCATGAATCACTTCTTTGTAATCAGTTTGGCAGTTTTTTGGGTTGCGGCTTTTGCATCGGCTTCTAATGATGTAGCGAGTGATGGGTTTTATATGCTAGCGCTAGAAAAAGACCAACAATCATTTTTCTTAGGAATCAGAAGTACTTTTTACCGCCTTTCAATGCTTACCGGAAATGGACTAATTGTAGTTATAGGAGGTTATCTCGAACAGCGTTTTGGAGACAAACAACAAGCTTGGTCATATACAATGATTATAGTAGGTTTGCTTATGGCGGTACTTACAGTCTATAATTATTTTTCTACACCAAAAATCGAAACTACAACTCAATCAAAAGAAAAGGCACTTGAATCAAAAGTAAGTTTTGGGTCTGTATTTTCTAGCTTCTTTCAAAAGAAACAAATTGGTCTGGTTTTGACTTTCATTTTATTATTCAGATTAGGAGAATCACAATTATTAAAAATGTTGACTCCCTTTTTAATAGATGAAAAAAGCGTTGGTGGAATGGGATTGACAACTCAGGATGTAGGAATCATTTACGGGACTTTTGGTGTTATATCATTGACTTTAGGTGGGATTTTAGGCGGAATTGCCATTTCTAGAGATGGTTTAAGAAAATGGATGCTTCCAATGATTTTAATGATGCACTTGCCTATTATTGGTTTCATATTACTTTCCCATTTTCATCCAGAATCGGTTTACTATGTTTATGCTACTGTTATTGCAGAGCAATTTGGTTATGGCTTTGGTTTTGCAGCCTTTATGATGTTTTTAATTTATGTAGCCGAAGGCGAATCAAAAACCTCTCATTATTCACTTGCTACCGGATTTATGGCTTTAGGAATGATGCTTCCTGGAATGTTAAGTGGATTTATTCAAGAATATTTAGGCTACGCCAATTTCTTTATTTGGGTTTTCATTGCGACTATTCCAGGCTTAATATTATCGCGTTATTTAATCTATCCGGATAATTTCGGGAAGAAAACGGAGGAAAAATAAACATAAAAGTTTTTAAAACATATAAGACATATAAGGGCATTTAAGTTTTTTTTACCAAACTCTACTTATACCATTAATTATTATATTTTAGTCCAATGATTTTGGTATAATGCCGTTGTATATTTCATTTTTTTAACTTATATGACTTATATGGTTCAATAACAATAGTACTTTATGACATTAGAACAAAAAATAGGTCAATTCTTTTTCCCTGCCGTTTTCATCAACGACACTGAAGAAAATATTCAAGCTACAGAACAATTAATTAGAGACAACAACATAGGTGGACTTACTTTTTTTCACAGTAGAGCCAGTGCGGCAACTAACTATGAAACCAAGAAAAAGATTGTTTTTAATGACGATAGTTATCTGCGACTGAAAGACCTTATTGTTCGATATCAAAAATGCGCCACCACTCCCCTATTAATGAGTATTGATGCGGAATGGGGACTTGCTATGCGAGTTGAAAAAACACCTCAATATCCTTACGCTATCACGCTAGGCGCTTTACCTGAAAGTGAATCTCAGTTGGTTTACGAAGTGGGGAGACAAATAGGATTGGACTTAAAATCGGCTGGAATTCATTACAATCTGGCACCATTAGCAGATATCAATAACAACCCGAATAATCCCGTGATTGGGTACCGTTCCTTTGGTGAAAACAAAGAAAAAGTAGCCCGTTTTGCCCTTGAATATTTAAGAGGAATGAGCGATGTGGGAGTTTTAGGCTGCCTGAAACATTTCCCTGGACACGGGAATACGAATGTGGATTCTCATTTGGGATTACCCGTATTAGAAGAAAGCTTAGAGGAGTTAATGGAGAACGAATTGTATCCGTTTATCAAAGGAATCGAGAATAATGTCGATTCGATAATGATCGGGCATTTAGCAGTTCCTGCTTTAAACGATGGAAAAGACACTTCGGCTACATTATCCAAACCCATTATTGAGACTCTTTTGCGAAAGCAATTAAATTATGATGGTTTAGTGATTTCGGATGCGTTGAATATGCATAGTGTATCCAAATTATACGACACGAAAGGCCAACTGGAATGGGAAGCTTTTAATGCCGGAAATGATGTCTTGTGTTTTGCCGAAAATGTCCCAGAAGGAATTCAGGAAATACTTAAAAACGCAAGTCCTGAACGTATTGAGGCCAGTTATACTCGTTTAATGAAATGCAAAGAAAAAGTAGGCTTGTTAACTTCGAATACTGCTGTTGAAACCAATTTAGATTTTGATACCGCTTCGCTTTTAAACACTAAAATTGCACAGAAAAGCATCACAAAAATAAAAGACAATAACAATACTGCTGTTGTTTTTGAGGCTGCAAAAAGAGGCAAACTGGCCAAACTAAGCCTATACAAAAACACCGACAACACCTTCTTTAAAACCCTAGCTTCTACTTTGGCTTCAGCCGAATTTTCAATTGAAATGGAGGATACTAAAGGAGTTGAAGAGATAGAAGAAAAACTGATTGATTACGATACTATAATTATTTCATTATTTGTTCCAAAGGCAAAGCCAATGAATAATTTTGATATAGAAGATGCCGTTTTGGAAGTTATGAAAAAACTATTTATCAACAAAAAGTGTCTTTTATATGTTTTTGGAAACCCGTATGCATTGCAAGTTATTCCTAACATCACATCAGCATTAGGGATCGTTCAAGTTTACCAAGACTTCGAAGAATTTCATGAAAATGCAGCACGGCAATTACTGGAGAACCTAGAATGCAAAGGCGCTCTTCCTGTGCATATTAGAGGGATTTAACCCCTTTAAAACATACACGTATTTATTATTCGGATACGATTCCAAATGGCAACTGATAAACGAATTTGACAATAGACACAGTCAAACATTGTCAATTTCGCTTAAAAAACTCCCATATTTAATTCGATACAAAAAAAAAATCTTAAAAAACCCGTTAGGCTATTAGCTTCTTTTTTCTTTATATTGCGAACTCAAATAACATAGAATGGATACAAGAATTTTAAGAAATAAAGAATTATCAATAGGAGAAGCTTTAATTCCAGTTATAGCGCTTATAATAATGTTGGGTTTTAATGTATTCGTTTACGGAGACGAAGCTTTAAGCGGTAGTAATCAATTTGTTTTATTATTAGGTGGCGCAGTTGCTGCTATTGTAGGTTTCTTTAATAAAGTTTCCTATAAAAAAATGATGGATGAAGTAGCCGAAAACATAAAGTCGACTGTTGGTGCTGTTTTAATACTACTAATGGTTGGTTCTTTGGCTGGAACTTGGTTGATAAGCGGTATTATACCTACGATGATTTATTTTGGATTACAAATTCTAAGTCCCGCCATATTTTTACCCGCAACAGTAGTAATCTGTTCAATTATATCAATTGCA
Source organism: Flavobacterium sp. K5-23 (assembly GCF_023278045.1). Taxonomy (NCBI): domain Bacteria; kingdom Pseudomonadati; phylum Bacteroidota; class Flavobacteriia; order Flavobacteriales; family Flavobacteriaceae; genus Flavobacterium; species Flavobacterium sp. K5-23. Next base: position 2,288,787 of record NZ_CP056783.1, on the reverse strand, counting down.
ACAGGGAGTTCTTGGACAACGAGTGCAACTGTAGGTATTGCTTTAATAGGCGTTGGTGGCGCACTGGGTTTTGATCTAGGAATGGTTGCTGGAGCTGTTATTTCAGGTGCTTATTTTGGTGATAAACTTTCTCCTATGTCGGATACGACTAATCTTGCTCCGGCTATGGCTGGAACTGATTTGTTTACCCATATTAGATACATGACCTTAACTACAATTCCAACATTCATCATCACTTTAATTCTATTTATAATCTTGGGATTAAATGTAGATATAAAAGGGAATGTAGATATAGCTAGCCTATTAAATGATATTGAAGCTACTTTTACAGTATCGGGATGGTTATTTTTAGTACCTGCTATTGTTATTGGTTTAATCATAAGAAAAACGGAGCCTTTAGTTGCATTGTTAGTAGGAACACTACTTGCGGCTGTTTTTGCGGTATTATTTCAACCCCATATTGTCAATCAAATTGCAGGTGTTGAAACGATGACTTTTCAATCGGCCTATAGAGGTGTAATGGATGCCATCACTGGAAAAATCGTTATCCCCACAGAAAACAAAACCCTGGCTGACTTATTTACTTCAGGAGGAATGCAAAAAATGCTAGGAACCATATGGTTGATACTTTGTGCTATGGTTTTTGGAGGAATTATGGATGCTATAGGCGCTTTGGCTAGAATAAGTCAAACTTTATTAAAACTGGCCCATACTACTTTTGGACTTTTTGCTTCAACTGTAGGAAGTTGTTTAGCATTAAACATTACGGCTTCAGACCAATATTTAGCTATTGTAGTTCCTGGAAAAATGTTTGCAAAAGCCTACAAGGAAAAAGGACTTGCTCCTGAAAATTTAAGTAGAACATTAGAAGATGCCGGAACAGTAACATCAGTTTTGATTCCTTGGAATACTTGTGGAGCCTATCAATCTGGTACTTTAGGCGTATCTACTTTAGATTATTTACCTTATGCTTTCTTTAATATTTTAAGTCCGTTTATGACTTTAATCTTTGCTGCATTCAATATAAAAATTAGACAATTGGTAACAGAAAAAGCAAATAGCTAAAAGTAATTTCAAATCCATTTATAACAATAAAGCCATGACTTACATCAAGTTATGGCTTTATTTATTTCAATCATAGTCAAATACTATCACTTCATAATATTATATAATTGAAATTGATTATCCAAACTCTTCTTTATTAGCTATTTTTGCCACAGAAAAAATTAATAATAAATATATAATTATGTCATTAGTAGGTAAAAAATTCCCAAGTATTGCAGTAGATGCTATTTCAGAAATGGGTGATAACATGAAAATCAATATCTTCGAAGAAGCTACAAAAAACAACAAAAAAGTACTTTTGTTTTGGTACCCAAAAGATTTCACTTTTGTTTGCCCAACGGAATTACACGCTTTTCAAGCTGCATTACCAGAATTTGAAAAAAGAAACACAATTGTAATTGGTGCTTCTTGTGATACAAACGAAGTACATTTTGCTTGGTTAAACACTCCAAAAAACAACGGTGGAATTGAAGGGGTAACTTACCCAATTCTTGCTGACACAAACAGAAACTTATCTAACATCCTAGGGATTCTTGATATTGATTCAACTGAATATAGCGAAGAAACTGATTCAGTAATTATCGAAGGATCTAATGTTACATTCAGAGCGACTTACCTAATCGATGAAACAGGGAAAATTTTCCACGAAAGCGTTAACGATATGCCATTAGGTAGAAACGTAAACGAATATTTACGTATGGTTGATGCTTACGCTCATATCCAAGAAAAAGGAGAAGTTTGTCCTGCTAACTGGGAAGCTGGTAAAGAAGCGATGAGTGCTGACAGAAAAAGTACTGCTGAATACTTAAGCTTAAATTAACAAAAGTAACAAAGGTTCAAAGTCAGATAGTCGCAAAGTTTTTGCTACTTCTATTTACACAGTTTCTAAAACTCTGTAACTCTGAACCTTTGTAACTTTTCAACTCAAAAAAAACCTTTGCAACTTTGTACCTCTGAACCTATGGACCTTTGTTGCTTTGAACCTAAAAAAAGAAACAAATGTTAATAGAATTAAACGAAGATACCCTAGCCTCATTGGTTACTGAAAATAATAAAGTAGTAGTACAATATTCTGCTTCATGGTGTGGTAATTGCCGAATTATGAAACCAAAATTTAAAAAACTGGCTACTGAAAACGAAGGAATTACTTTTGTACTTGTGGACGCTGAGAATTCTCCTGAATCAAGAAAATTAGCTAATGTAAGTAACCTGCCTACTTTTGCCACTTTCGTAAACGGAGTATTAGTAAACGAAACGCAAACGAACAAACAGGATGTACTTATAGAATTAGTAAACGAAATTGTTTAAAGTTTTCTTTGTTTAACGTTTAAAATTGTTCAACAACGCAATTAAAATTTAGATTTAAACTTTATTGCATAATGTTCAATGGCAGCATATAAACCTTAAACTTTTTTAAACCTTAAACTTTAAACTAAAAAAACATGAAGTTACCAGTAATAAAACATCTTACTCAATTCATTGAAGAAAACGATCAAGATTATATTGTTGAAACAATTGAAGTTCTAGAAGCCATGACTGAAATTTCGTCTTTGAAAGAGGAAGAATTAGATGTTATAGGTGAGTTAATTTCAAATATGTACGGCGCTTTAGAAGTACATAAACTTATTAAAAACGGTACTGATAAAAAAGAAGCTTTAAATACTTTTATGAAGCGAGTTTTAGGATCTATCGACAAGTAAAACAACTATTATCTTTTTCAATATTATCAAAAGGCACTCTTTACGGAGTGCTTTTTTTATGCAATTACATTCTATTTATCAAAGAAACATTTGGTTACCACAGTTTGACATTGGAACTAAAATCTTGAATCTTAAAACCTAATTCTGAAATAATTTTCATACTTTTGAACCTCATTAAAAAATATAAAACATGGCTTCAATTACATTAGGTGGAAATCCAATAAACACAATAGGTGAATTACCAAAAGTAGGTTCGAAATTAGTTGATTTTAAATTAATTCAAAATGACCTTTCAATTGCCACTTTAGGTAATTTTGCAGGTAAAAAATTAGTTTTAAATATTTTCCCAAGTATTGATACTGGAACATGTGCAACCTCTGTTAGAAAATTTAATGAAACAGCTGCAGGTTTAGAAAACACTTCTGTATTATGTATCTCAAGAGATTTACCTTTTGCCCAAAAACGTTTTTGTGGTGCTGAAGGACTTGAAAATGTAATCAACTTATCTGATTTCAACGGTGGTGATTTTGGTAAAAACAACGGTTTGGAAATAGTTGATGGACCATTAGCTGGTTTACATTCTAGAGTTTTAATTGTTATAGATGCCAATGGAACAATTACACATACTGAACAAGTAAATGAAATTGTGGATGAACCAAACTACGAAGCAGCATTAGCAGCACTATAAAACATAAATAATGGAATTTCAAAAAGACAACAGCTTCTTTACCGGAAGATTAAAAAGCGTTACCTACGCTTATAAAGGAGCTTTTAAATTGATTACTACTGAGCATAGTATCATGGTACAATTCTCAATTGGTGTCTTATTAACTGTTGCTGGATTTTATTTCGGGATCACTCCTACTGAATGGCTTTTTCAAACATTTGCCATTGGTTTAGTTTTGAGTATTGAAGGTTTGAACACCGCTATTGAAAAAATAGCCGATTTTATACATCCCAACTATCATGAACGTATTGGGTTTATTAAAGACATCGCTGCTGGTTCTGTATTTTTTGCAGCAATGACAGCAATAATAATAGGTGTAATCATTTATATGCCAAGAATTTTATAGCTATAACCCCAAATTGAAAAATGGCAAAAACTACAAAGAAAGAAACTTTAGATAAAAAAACGGATTCAAAATCAAAAGTAGAGAAATCATGGGAATTTACTAAACAGCACAAAATTATTTTGGGCAGTCTTTTGGTATTATTTTCTGTCGCTTTACTACTTGCCTTTATTTCCTTTTTTATATACGGGCAAGAAGATCAGAGTGCTGTAAGAGAATTTACAGACCGTTCTGAAACAGTTCAAAATTGGTTAGGGAAATTTGGTGCCTTTTTAGCCGATCTTTTCATATACAAAGGTTTCGGAATCGCTTCGTTCGTTTTCGTTCGTTTAGTTTTCCTTTCCGGTATTTTCCTTGTACTGAATATCCCAACAAAAAAACTAAAGAATATTTGGTTTTGGGATTTATTCGCCATTATTATTCTTTCAATTCTCTTTGGTTTTTTTGCCACCTCTACCCCTGAATTGGGAGGAACAATAGGCTATGAATTAAATATATTTTCTCAAGATTACATTGGAAAAACGGGGACTTTGCTTCTGTTGATTTTTGGTCTAATAATTTATGTTATTTTTAAACTAAAGATTTCCCCTGAAAGAATACAGTCCTTTTTCGAAAATACCAAAAAAGAAATCAAATCGGATTTAGGTTCAAATCCAATAAACACGGGCGATGGCGCCTATAATTTAGAAGAATTTGCAGTGCCCGAAGACGAAGCTTTAGAAAATATTGTTTTAAAACCTACTCCTTCACAATTTGAAATTAATAAAGAATCTTTAAAACCCACGATTAATAATTCATCTGAAATTAATCTGGATCCTGTTTCAAAACCAAAACCTGTTGAAACAAATGTTGTAGAAAGTACAGATGACGTTAAAGATTCTTTTGTGGTTGAAACCGCACCAGAAGAGACAATAATTGAAGAGAATCTAGCTTCACGATTAGTAGCTGATTTTGGATTATTTGATCCAACATTGGATTTATCCAATTACAAATACCCAACAATCGATTTATTAAAAGAATATTCTACTGGTGGAATTACGATCAACCAAGAAGAATTAGAAGAAAATAAAAACCGAATTGTAGATACTTTACGCAACTACAAAATAGAAATTGCTCAAATTAAGGCGACAGTAGGTCCATCTGTAACTTTATACGAAATTGTTCCAGAAGCTGGTATTCGTATTTCAAAAATAAAAAGTTTAGAGGACGATATTGCTTTATCACTATCTGCATTAGGAATCCGTATCATTGCTCCTATCCCAGGAAAAGGAACTATTGGTATCGAAGTTCCAAACAAGAATCCTACAATGGTTTCCATGAAAAGCGTTATAGGTTCGGCAAAATTTCAAGAAGCTGAAATGGAACTTCCTATAGCTTTAGGTAAAACAATTTCAAACGAGACATTTGTAGTCGATCTTGCAAAAATGCCTCACCTTTTAATGGCGGGAGCTACGGGTCAGGGAAAATCTGTTGGTTTAAATGCTGTCTTAACATCATTACTTTACAAGAAACATCCAGCTGAAGTAAAATTTGTTTTGGTCGATCCCAAAAAAGTGGAATTGACTCTTTTCAATAAAATTGAAAGACATTATCTGGCTAAACTTCCAGATACTGACGACGCCATTATTACTGATAATGCTAAAGTAGTCAACACTTTGAACTCGCTTTGTGTTGAAATGGACAATCGTTACTCCTTGCTGAAAGATGCTATGGTGAGAAACATTAAGGAATACAACGATAAGTTTAAATCCAGAAAACTAAATCCAGAAAATGGACACCGTTTTTTACCGTACATCATTTTAGTAGTTGATGAATTTGCCGATTTAATTATGACTGCCGGAAAGGAAGTGGAAATCCCCATAGCCCGACTTGCACAATTAGCTCGTGCCATAGGAATCCATTTAATTATTGCTACACAAAGACCATCTGTAAATGTAATTACAGGATTGATAAAAGCCAACTTCCCTGCAAGAATAGCCTTTAGAGTAACGTCTAAGATTGACTCTAGAACTATTTTGGACACTCAAGGAGCAGATCAATTAATAGGTAGAGGAGATTTACTTTACACTAATGGAAATGATGTAGTAAGGGTACAATGTGCCTTTATAGACACTCCTGAAGTGGAAAGAATCACTGATTTCATTGGTTCACAAAAAGCATATGCGACAGCTTATTTACTTCCAGAATTTGTAGGAGAAGATAGTGGCATCAATCTTGATGTGGATATATCCGACAGAGACGCATTGTTTAGAGAAGCCGCAGAGGTAATTGTAAATGCACAACAAGGATCGGCATCACTATTGCAAAGAAAACTTAAACTAGGCTACAACAGAGCTGGTCGTTTAATAGACCAATTAGAATCTGCTGGAATTGTTGGCCCGTTTGAAGGAAGCAAAGCAAGATCCGTTAATATTCTAGATATGAGTTCTCTTGATCAATTTTTCAACAATGAACAAAACAATTAAACTTTGAAAGCGAAGATTAAAAATTAATACTTCTTTCAAATTAAAAACAAAACCATGATTAAAAAAGCAATCTTATTATCATTCCTTTTATTATTCACTTTTTCGATACAAGCACAAGATCAAAAAGCTAAAAATCTTTTAGATCAAGTAACTTCAAAAGTAAAAAGCTATGATAATATAGTTATAGACTTTAAATATTCTTTAAATAATTCTAAAGAAAACATCAATCAAGACAGCAAAGGAAACGTTACGATGAAAGACAATCGTTATGTTTTAAACTTTATGGGTGTTACTAAAATATTTGACGGAAGAAAAACATACACTATTGTACCCGAAGATGAAGAAATTACTATTTCGAATCTAAATGAAAACGATGATAATGCTATTACACCTTCAAAAATGTTAACTTTTTTCAACCATGGTTACCGTTATTCTATGGATATTTTACAAAATGTAAGAGGCCGCAAAATTCAATACATTAAATTAGTACCTACAAACTCTAGAGATCAGAGAAAAGAAATTCTTTTAGGTATCGATGTACAGACTAAACACATTTATAATCTTATTGAAATAGGTAAAAAAGGAACAAAAACTACTTTAACAGTTAATTCTTTTAAAACCAACCAACCTTTGTCAAAAAATCAATTTACCTTTGCCGAAAATAAATATCCAAATTATTATATCAATAAATTAGATTAAGTTATAGGTGAAAATTCTTGACAAGTACTTATTAAAAACATTCCTGACTACATTTGCCACGGTATTTGTAATCTTATTTTTCATTTTCATTCTTCAAACTATTTGGCTTTTTATAGCTGAATTAGCAGGTAAAGATTTGGATGGATTTATGATTATAAAATTCCTTCTTTTTTCTATGCCTCGAATAATTCCATTGGTACTACCCCTATCGATTTTATTAGCTTCAATTATGACTTTTGGTAATCTCGCTGAGAATTACGAGTTTGCCGCAATGAAATCAGCTGGAATATCGCTTCAAAGAGCAATGAGAAGTTTGACGATATTTATTCTTTTATTGAGCATTGTAGCTTTCTTTTTCGCGAATAATGTAATTCCGTTTGCTGAATACAAGTTCATCAATTTCAGAAAAAGTATCGCTCAAGTAAAACCAGCTATGGCCATAACTGAAGGGCAGTTTAGCAATGTTGGGGATTACAACATTAAAGTAAATAAAAAATCAGGAAAAAACGGAAATGTCCTTACAGGAGTTACGATTCATAAAAAATCGAATATTGGCGATGGAAGTAAAACCGTAATAAAAGCGAAAGATGGCGAACTGATAAGTAGTGAAAAATCAAGCATCTTACAATTAGTTCTCAATAAAGGAAATTATTACGAGGACATCACTCCAAAAAATTACGTAGACCGTAGCAAATTACCATTTGCTAAAAGCGCTTTCGAAAAATACACCATCAATATCGACTTGTCACAATTGAACAAGGTTAACGAAGGCGATGAAAACACAACAAGCACTAATACAATGCTGACCGTAAATGAATTAAACTACACTATTGATTCATTGAAAAATAATTTAAATACTGATATTGCGTCCTATTCAGAAAACATCAATCTAAGAACTGGTATTTCTTTAAATAGTAATACTCCTAAAAGCGACACCACTAAGGCAGCAAAAAAAAACAATAAAATCCCTAACGACATACTATCTTTATATACCAATGTTCAAAAACTAGATCTTTTGAAAATGGCAAGCAGTAATATCCTAAGTACAAGTTACTCCATTGATGCTACAAAAACTGATTTAGACAATAAGCAAAAAAACATCAACAATCACATGTTAGCTTTCTATGATAAATTTGTGATCGCGTTTGCCTGTTTTCTAATGTTTTTCATAGGAGCTCCGTTAGGCGCAATTATTAGAAAAGGAGGCCTTGGTCTACCTATTGTTTTCGCCGTATTGATTTTTATTTCATTTCACTTTATAAATACTTTTGGAAAAAGAATATCGCAGGAAAATGGACTATCTCCGTTTATGGGAGCCTGGATGTCCTCTTTTATACTTTCTCCGTTGGCAATTTTATTAACCTATAGAGCTACAAACGATATAGGACTTATAAATATGGATGTAATTCTAGCTCCATTCCAAAAAATAGCACAAATAATAGCACAAAAAATATTTCCATCTCAAAAATAAATACCACTCATGGTTAATCATAAAATACAACTCAACACAATAGAAGAAGCAATTGAAGATATCCGCCAAGGTAAAATCATAATTGTAGTTGATGATGAAGACAGAGAAAATGAAGGTGATTTCCTTGCTGCAGCCGAAAAGGTTACACCGGAAATGATAAATTTTATGGCCACTCACGGTCGTGGATTAATTTGCGCCCCATTAACAGAAAGCCGTTGTAAAGAATTAGGTTTACACGTAATGGTCAGCAATAATACAGACCCTATGGAAACTGCATTTACAGTTTCGGTAGATTTGAGAGGTAATGGTGTAACAACCGGAATTTCAGCTTCAGACAGGGCGCTAACTATTCAAGCATTAGTAAACCCAGATACAAAACCACATGATTTAGCAAGACCAGGGCATATTTTTCCATTAATTGCTAAACAAGGAGGAGTTCTTAGAAGAACAGGACATACAGAAGCTGCAATCGATTTCGCTCGACTTGCTGGTTTTAAATCGGCTGGGGTAATCGTCGAAATCATGAATGAAGATGGGTCTATGGCTCGTTTACCACAATTGGTTAAAGTCGCTAAAAAATTTAATTTAAAATTAGTTTCTATCGAAGCATTGGTTGCATACAGAATGCAACACGATAGCCTGATTGTAAAGAAAGAGGATTTTGAGATCAAAACCCGTTTTGGAGATTTTAGACTAAGAGCGTACCAGCAAACAACAAATAAGCAGATACATATTGCTTTGACAAAAGGAACTTGGAATTTAGGTGAAGCTATATTGACTAGAATCCACTCTTCTCAAGTAAACAATGATTTATTAGGCACATTAACTAATAATGCAGACCAGCAATTAGATGATATGTTTAGAACAATAAATGATCACGGTAAAGGTGCCGTAATCTTTATTAACCAAGACATGCAATCTGTAAATTTATTAAACCGCATCTCTGAACTGAAAACAATTCAGGCTGGAGGAGAAATGAAAGCACCAAAAATCATCATTGACAACAAAGATTTTGGTATTGGAGCACAAATTCTTCACGATATAGACATTTCTAAAATCCGACTTGTATCGAATACTGAACAAGGGAAACGTGTGGGTATGATAGGTTATGGTCTTGAAATCACAGAATATGTAAAATATTAGCAGCAAATAAGCTAGTTTAACAAAACAACCCAATTCCTAATCACAAGGAAATGAAACAATTAAAAAATAGTTTGAAAAAGGACTGAAATTTTAATCTAAATTGTTTTGAAAACCGAAAAAGGGGCTTATATTTGCACTCGCAATCAGATAATGAAAGCGAAAGACTGGAGAAATGGCAGAGCGGTCGAATGCGGCAGTCTTGAAAACTGTTGACTGTAACAGGTCCGGGGGTTCGAATCCCTCTTTCTCCGCGAAGGAAACCCGAAACGAAAGTTTCGGGTTTTTTGTTTTAAAACTTGTGACAAAAGCTTGCTTTTGAGAACACGTTTTAAAACAAAAAACAAACTCAAAATTTATTTTGAGGCAGGTTTCCTTTGTAGGACTCCCCTTCTGGGATCAGGAACTAATCCCTCTTTCTCCGCTAAGGAAACCCGAAACGAAAGTTTCGGGTTTTTTGTTTTAAAGATTTTGAGAACAAGCTATAAAACGAAAAAGAATATAGTGTTACTTAAATGTGTAAATGTGTTGATACAGCTAATCTTTATCCCTATGCAAAAATAAATGAAGTAGCTAACCTTCAAATGTTATTTCAGTAATTATTAATTTTTAATGCGCTGCCATAAAAACTAATTTAGTACATTTAAATCTGAAATAAAGTATCTTATGACAAAGTCATTCCTTATAAAATTTGCAATTATTGTTTTTTGTTCCCTTAGTTCACCAGAGATAAATGCTCAAAAAACAATAAAAGTGGGTATTTATCAAAATTTTCCTTTGGTTCATAAAGATAATTCTGGGGTTCCAAGTGGTATTTTTGTTGATTTAATAAACGAAATTGCCCTAAAAGAAAATTGGAAAATAGAATATGTTTTCGATACTTGGGATCAAAGTTTAGAGAATTTAAAAGATTCCAAATTAGACATTATAACCAGCATAACCTATCTACCAGAAAGAAAGGAATTTGTTGATTATAATGATGAAGCTGTCATTACTATTTGGGGTGTAGTTTGCACAACCAAAAACGCACCTATCCAAGACATTCTTGATTTAAAAAACAAGAAAGTAGCCGTTCTAAAAGGAGGGGTTCATGGAATCAACTTTTCTAAACTCACTGAAAGATTTGAGCTCAATTGTGAATTTATTGAATTAGATTCATATGATGATGTAATGCAATATGTAAAAACAAATAAATGTGATGCTGGCGTAAGTAATAATATATGGACAAAATCAAATTTAGAAAATTTTGACCTTGTAGAAACTCCTATCCTTTTTAATCCTAATAAACTATTATTTGCAGTACCTAAGGGAAAGAACGAAGAGCTTATTAAAACAATTGACAAACACCTTATTGCTTGGAAAACTGATTCAAGATCGCCCTATCACATTATTTTAAGAAAATGGTATGGAGACAGTGTTATAATAGCTTATCAACTTCCTAAATGGGTGAAATGGGGTGGATTGTTATTAATTTTTGCTATTGGAGTTACCCTAATAATTGCTTGGATATTTAGAAAACTTGTAAAAAGCAAAACTAAAGAACTTACACTAACTAATATCAAACTTCAACAAGAAATTGAAGAGCGAGAAAAAATTACAAAAGTATTGCACGAATCGGAAGAAAAATTTAAAGCTCTCTATAACGAATCGCCTGATATGCTTGTTTCGGTATCATCAAATGATGGTAGTATTTTACAATGTAATGAAACCTTACTTCAGAAGACAGGCTATTTAAGGGAAGAAGTTATTGGAGCTCCAATATTCAAAATGTACCATAATGATTGTAAGGAAGAAGTGAAAAAAGTATTCCATCAATTTGTTGAAACTGGTGAAGTTTCAGAAAAAGAATTAATACTTAAAACTAAAAAAGGGACTAATATTAATGTAAGTCTTAATGTGAAATCCATAAGAGATAAAACAGGAAAAATACTGTTTTCAATATCTTCTTGGAGAGATATTTCCATTTGAAAAAAAACACAAGAGTAACTTTTCAAAAGCAATCAATTAACTCTAGATATCATTAATAATTCATCTTCATTAATTTACTTGATGGACATTGAAGGCAAAATTTTATTATTCAACAGAGAATTTGAAAGACTTTTTAATATAGCTCTTAAGGATTTTGTAGGCTTAACCCGCAACTCAATTATGTCTTTAGAGGTCGCTGATGAACATCGATCTAATGATTTAGTAATTATAAACACTAAAAAAGCCGCAACCTTTGAAGAAGTAAATATAGAATTGGACATTAAACATCATTATTTAACTGTGAAATTTCCGGTTTTTAATGCTGTGGGAGAGGTTTATGCTGTTGGCGGAATTTCTACGGATATTACGGAACGGAAAAAAACCGAAGAAGAGCTTAAAAATTACCGAGAACATTTAGAAGAAATAGTAAAAGACAGAACACTAGAACTTGAAGGAAAAAATAAAAAATTAGATAAATTGAATAAAATTTTTGTGGGGCGCGAATTAAGAATGACCGAACTTAAAAAGGAAATTGAAAAATTGAAAAATCAATAAAAAAAAAGTTGTCAAAATGGAGCAATTTAAACTTTCATATTTTATAAAAACCAAGACTAAAATTTTAGAAATTTTTATTTTGTTATTGATGTTTTTTTCCGCCAACTCATTTTCTCAAACTTTAGAAAAAGATACATTAGTTTTTGGCAGTGACAATAATTTTCCACCATATGAATTTCTTGATAACAAAGGCAACCCTTCCGGATTTAATGTTGATTTGATTAGAGCGATTTCTGAAGAAATGGGGTTTAACGTTAAAATAAAATTAGGGATTTGGTCAAATATCAAATATGAGTTTGAAACCCAAAAAACTATTGATATAGTAGACCTGTTTTATTCAAAAGAGCGTGAAAAAATAGTAGATTATGCAGTTCCTCATGAAATAAATTATGATGAATTGTACGTAAGAAAAGGGGAGCATTCAATCACTTCGGTTGAGCATCTGAAAGGAAAAAGAGTTGCCGCTCAAGCTGGATCAACCTTAATAGAATATTTAATATCTAATTACCCAGAAATAATTGTAGTCCCTGTTCCAAGCGAACCTGAGGCACTAATTCAACTTTCAGAAGGCAAGTGTGACGCTGCTATAGTGTCACAAATTATCGCGCATCATGCATTAAAAAAATATAACATTAAAAATGTAGTGACAATTAGCAGACCTGTTTTACCGAGAGAATTGTCATTTGCTGTATTAAAAGGAAATGACCAGTTATTAAAGCAAATTAATACTGGTTTATTTAGACTTAAGGAAAATGGAAAATTAGATGAGCTAAGAGAAAAATGGATAGAAAAAGAGCAAAAATCCTGGATTGCTGAAAATATAATTCCAATTGGTGTTATTCTAATAATAATAATAATTTTGATATCCAGCTGGATATTAGCGCTTCGTTATACCATTAGAAAAAGAACCAATGAAATTCAACAAGAAATTGAAAAGCGAGAAAAAACAATAAAAGCCCTTTACGAATCTGAAGAAAAATTTAAAATACTTTATAATAAATCGCCCGATATGTTTGTTTCTGTATCACCAATTGATGCCCGTATTTTACAATGTAATGAAACCGTTCTTCAGAAAACAGGTTATTTAAGGGAAGAAGTTATTGGGAATCCAGTATTCAAAATGTATCATGATGATTGTCTGGAAGAAGTAAAAAAAGTATTCAGGGAATTTGGTAAAACTGGGGAAGTTTCTGAAAATGAATTAATTATTAAAACTAAAAAAGGCGATAAAATTTATGTATCACTTAATGTAAGTTCTGTTAGAGATAAAACAGGGGAAATACTATTTTCGATATTTTCTTTGAGAGACCTTTCAATCTGGAAAAAATTAAATAGTGAAGCTAGAGAATCTCATGAAATGATGTTAAATACCATCGAAAACATGACTGATGGATTTGTGTCTTTAGATAAGAATTGGATTTATACCTATGTTAACCAAAGAGCTGCTGCTATGTTTGGCAGAAAACCAGAAGAGTTAGTTGGAAAACATATTTGGACCGAGTTTCCAGAAGGCGTAGGCCAACCGTTTTATAACAACTACCACAAAGCAGTAGAAACCCGAGAATTTATCAGTTTTGAAGATTATTATTCGCCTTGGGATCGTTGGTTTGAAAACAATATAGTGCCCACAGAAGATGGCTTATCCATCTTTTTCCATGATGTTACAGACCGTAAAAAAGCTGTACAAGCCCTCAAAGAAAGCGAACAGCGCTTTGTAGCTTTTATGAATAATACATCAGCAATTGCTTGGATAAAAGATGAAAATCTAGCTTATGTTTTCTTAAACAAAGCGTATGAAGAGAAATTTAATATTTCATTGGAAACCATTAAAGGAAAAGATGATTTGTCAATTTTTGACAAAGAAACCGCACTGCAACTTCAAAAAAATGATCGTTTGGTACTAGAAACCAATCAATTATTGGAAACCGAGGAAATTATAAGGGATGAAAACGGTCATGTTTTGCATTACTTGATAAATAAATTTTCGATACAAGTTGAAGAGGGAAAAACTTTTGTATGTGGTATGGCCATAGACATTACTGACCGTAAAAAAACAGAACATGAGCTTAAAAAGTATAGAGAGAATTTATCAGAAATGGTCCAAGAACGTACCAAAGAATTAGCACAAAGCCAAGATGCCTTATTAAACTTAGTTGATGATATCAATGAACAATCAGAACGAATAGAAAAAGCTAACCAAAAACTAGTGGAAATCAATGCCGAAATGGAAACTTTTACCTATTCCGTATCACACGATTTAAAAGCTCCATTAAGAGGGATTGATGGATATAGTAAATTATTGATAGATCTTTATAAAAAAGATCTGAATGAAGAGGCCCAAGAATTTTTAAATAATATTCGAGGTGGTGCAAAACAAATGAATCATTTAATTGAAGACTTACTGTCTTATTCGCACTTAGAACGACAAGATTTTCAAATTAAAAATGTAGCGTTACAACCATTAATTAATGATTTGATAGTACTCTTGTCAGGTGAAATAAAAAAGTCAAAAGTTCAAATCAAAACGTCTTTACCAAAAGATTTTATGCTTTTGGCTGATACTAACGGATTAAAATTAGTGATTCGTAATTTGTTAGATAATGCTATAAAATTTTCAAGTAAAAGTGAAAAACCTGAAATTGAAATCGGAAGTAGCGAAAATTCAACACATTGGCTTATATTTGTTAAGGACAACGGGATTGGTTTTGACATGAAATACCATGACAGGATCTTTAAAATATTCCAACGTTTACATTTACCAGAAGAATTTGAAGGAACCGGAATTGGTTTAGCTATGGTAGAAAAAGCCATGCGAAGAATGAATGGAAGGATTTGGGCCGAAAGTGAAATGAACAAAGGAACTTGTTTTTATTTAGAATTTAAAAAATAAAACTTCATCGTATGAAAAAAAAATTATACAACAATCCAATTTTATTAGTAGAAGACAGTCCTGTTGATGTTGATTTAACCTTACGTGCTTTTAAAACTAAAAACCTCACTAATCCCATTCAAGTGGCGCGTGATGGTGAAGAAGCTTTGAGTTATATCCAAAAATGGGACGAAGGAGAATTGATTCCAGTTGTTATTCTACTTGATTTAAAATTGCCTAAAGTGGATGGTTTAGAAGTGTTGAGAATCTTCAAATCTCATGAGCATTACAAGGCCATCCCAATTGTGGTATTAACCTCATCCCTAGAAAGTACAGACCTCGAAAGGGCTTATAAATTTGGTGTGAATTCGTATATTGTAAAACCGGTTAATTTTGATAATTTTATAGAAGTGGCTAGTCAAATAGAATTGTACTGGAGTGTGTTAAACAAACCATTAATAAAAAACGAATTGTAGATGAAAATATTGTTATTGGAAGATAATCCTACAGATGCTGATTTAGTAGGTAGAGCGATCAAGAATCGTTGGCCAAATGCTGATTTACACCTAGCGACTACACTGTCTGTGGCGCGTAGTTTGCTTAAAGAGGAACAACCTTTTGACATCGCTTTAATTGATTTAAACCTGCCTGATGGCAATGGAATGGATTTGTTGATTGAGTTACGTACGGCGTACAATAATTTGCCTGTCATTATATTTACATCTGTAGGCTCCGAAGATATTGCCATAGCAAGTCTTAAAGCTGGCGCCAATAATTATTTGCCTAAAAGACAAGGTTATCAAGAAATTATCCCAGATCAAATAGAGTTTACCTTAAACCATACGATTGAAAACAGAAAACACATCAAAGTTTTATACGTTGAAGATCATAAAGCGGATGTAGAATTAACCAAAAATCACTTTGGTAGATACGCTCCATACATTCATTTAAATGTAATTGCTTCTGGCGAGTTGGCATTAAGTGAATTACCTACTAATTCCGGAATCGAAAGCGATTACGATGTGCTTTTACTCGATTTTCAATTACCAGGTATCAATGCTTTAGAAATTATTAAAGAAATAAGACAAGTACGTAAGTTGTTAATTCCAATAGTAATTGTGACGGGTCAAGGTGATGAGAATATAGCTGTTGAAGCTTTAAAAATTGGTGCCGATGATTATGTGACAAAACACAATAATTACTTGATACATTTGCCTACAGTATTGTTGAACGCCTATAGACGACGTGAATTAGAACGCCAAAAACAAGCCTTAAAACAAAGCGAAACGAAATTTAGATTACTAGCGGATTATGCTACTGAATGGGAGTTTTGGATTGATCAAAAAGGAACATATATCTATAACTCTCCAACATGCGAAAAAATATGTGGATACACTCACGAAGATTTTGTGAAGAATAATAATTTACTCGTAGAAATAGCCCATACAGATTATAGAGAAATGCTTGACAATCATTTTTTAAGACTAGAAGAATTGATATATAAACCTATAGAGTTTATTATTATATGTCTTAATGGAAATGAAAAATGGATCAGTCATTTTTGCAGGCCAGTCTATGATGATGATGGAAATTATTTAGGACAGCGCGGTGTAAATAAAGACATTACTGAACAAAAAAGAGCAGAAACCATTCAAAGTGTTATATTAAATATTTCCAATGCCGTACAAACTACTCCTGACATAGGTGAGTTTATGCAATTTGTACATACAGAATTAGGCCGTTTAGTAGATGTAACCAATTTCTTTGTGGCACTTTACAATAAAAAAGCCAATACGTTTAATTTGCCATTTTATAAGGATTTACAGGAGGACATCTCTGAATTTCCCGCTGGAAAAACACTTACTTCACTGGTGTTTAAAAAAGGTGTTTCCTTGTTATTGAATGCTGAAGATGTGATTCAATTGGAAAAAGAAGAGGGAATTGAACAAATTGGTTTTGAATCAAAAATTTGGCTTGGAGTCCCACTTAAAATAAAAGGAAAAGTAATAGGCGTCATAGTTGTACAGAGCTATACCAATCCTGATGCTTATACTGAGAAAGACAAAGAAGTATTAGAAATCATTTCTCACCAAATTAGTATTTCTATCGAGCGTATTAGGCATGAAGAAGATTTAGTTAAAGCATTAGATAAAGCACAAGAATCTGATCGATTAAAATCAGCCTTTTTAGCCAATATGAGTCATGAAATTCGCACACCTATGAATGGAATTCTTGGCTTTGCTGAATTGCTGAAAGAACCCGGTTTAAATAGCGAAGAGCAACAAGAATATATTGATATTATTGGAAAAAGTGGTGCGCGAATGCTTAATATCATCAATGACATTGTAACTATATCCAAAATTGAATCTGGAACAATGGATACGTATAATTCTGAGATTAATATTAATGAACAAACAGAATTTGTATATAACCTCTTAAAACTTGATGCTGAAAAGAAAGGACTAAATATTATTATTAACAATGGGGTGCCTGATAAAGAATCGTTTATTAATACAGATAAGGAAAAATTTATTAGTATCCTTTCTAATCTTGTGAAAAACGCTATAAAATACACAGATCAAGGGTCAATAGAATTTGGATATGTTTTAAAAAAGAACAGCATCCCTGATAGTTCTTTTAATCTTGAATTTTACATAAAGGACACCGGAATAGGTATTTCAAAAGACAGACAGGAAGCCATCTTTGAACGTTTTATACAAGCAGAAATTGTTGACAGAATGGCTCGTGAAGGAGCCGGTTTGGGATTAACAATTTCAAGAGCTTATGTTGCTATGCTTGGAGGTACAATTTGGACAGAAAGCGAAGAAGGGAAAGGGAGTACTTTTTACTTTACCATTCCATATAATTCTGATTACAAACAAAAAATAATTATTGAAAATGACGTGTCGGCAGACACAGAAAGGCATATTAAAAAGTTGAAAATTTTAATTGCTGAAGATGACGAAATATCTAAAAAGCTAATTTCAAAATCAGTCGAAACGTATAGTAAAGAAACGTTAAAAGTTAGTACTGGTAAAGAGGCAGTTGAGGTTTTCCGCAATAATCCTGACATTGATTTAATATTGATGGACATTCAAATGCCTGATTTAAACGGTTATGAAGCAACTCGTGAAATTCGACAATTTAACAAAGAAGTTATAATTATAGCACAGACAGCTTTTGGACTATCTGAGGACAGAGATAAGACAATCGAAGCTGGATGCAATAATTATATTAAGAAACCCATTATAAAAAATGAATTATTGGCATTGATTCGAAATTACTTCCAGTAATAATTAAAAGTAAATAGCCAATTAAACAGAACTTTTATTTTAAAAACTTCTTCAACAATAAGAGTTTCGAATAAATGTATAAGAAGGTTTTTCAGTCACGATATACCGTCCTGCTACGGGCAAGTCTTTACTATTTTACTCAAATCGAAAGAGACTTATGGGTATTAGACGGAGAAATGAATCGTGATGAAATACAAGAAGCATTGGAGTTAAAACACCGTGACAATTTACGAGATACGTATTTAAACTCCGCCATAGAAGAAGGTTGGGTTGAAATGACCATTCCGGATAAACCTACCCGTTCAAAACAAACCTATCATCTAACCAAAAAAGGACTAAAAAAAAAGCATTGAAAGCAAAAAATTGCGATACCTAATTAAAACGGATGTCATCTTAAAATTATAATACAAAAAATATCCGAAACTGTCTTTTTGACTTTAGACTTTAAGACTTATTAATTCACAACTAATGAATACTCTAGATAAAACCATTTACTTAGATCCAGATAAATTTATTTTCTGTCTCGAAGCCGTTCCAGACATAGAAATTTCCACCACTACTGAAGTACTCAAAAACTTAGAGTTATTAGCGCTAGAGCAAGGGATTTCGAGTATTTATAAAACCTGTGACACAATTGAAGGATTAGAAGAAAGTTTAGGTGCCTTGCGCTATGATGACCATAACTTTAAAGATTATGAAATAATCTACTTAGTTATGAAAGGCGAAGCAAACAACATTTGCCTCAATGACTATTATTACAGTCTAGAAGAAATAGCGGAGCTTTTTGAAGGAAAACTGACGGGGAAAATTATGCATTTTGCCAATACAAAAATCTTAGACTTAAGCGAGGAAGAAGCCCAATACTTTTTGGACATTACAGGAGCGCGTGCGATTTCAGGTTACGGAGTGGCATTTAACAACCTAACAAGCATCAATCTTGACAAATCATTCTTTTGTTTGTGTCAAGAAGAAGATAATGTCATTGAGATTGTTGAAGAATTACATCAAAAACACTATGAACTTTGCAAACTACTCGATTTTAGGTTATATTATTAAGATTCTTTTTTTGCACTCGAATTGTTCTTTATCTAACTATTCAATATGCAAGAATCACAATTTTAGAATACCTATCTGTCTTAAAAAGAACAAAGTATAAAAAACAAAAAAACAATTCAATAAAAGAGGAAAATTATTTGATACAAAAAACAGAAAATTCTATTGATTTTCTATTTTATATATCAAAACAAATCCTATATTTGCACTCGCAATCAGATAATGAAAGCGACAGACTGGAGAAATGGCAGAGCGGTCGAATGCGGCAGTCTTGAAAACTGTTGACTGTAACAGGTCCGGGGGTTCGAATCCCTCTTTCTCCGCGAAGGAAACCCGAAACGAAAGTTTCGGGTTTTTTGTTTTAAAACTTGTGACAAAAGCTTGCTTTTGAGAACACGTTTTAAAACAAAAAACAAACTCAAAATTTATTTTGAGGCAGGTTTCCGTTGAAGGACTCCCCTTTTAGTATCAGGAACTATTTTTTTCTAATGGCGTCCGCCCTCCATATAATATAGACTTTCTTAAAACACATTTAATTTTACCTAATAAATACATCATTCCTATTAATGTCAATAAGAAAGGTCCTAAACCAAGAGTTCATAGGGAAACCCTAAAAAAATCAAAGTCATCTTGAAAACACATTTAATTGTTTTAGAATTAATTAGAAACTCTTTTGTCAAGTCTTATTTGTAACTTTAAAAAAATAATGCCAATTAGATTCAAATCAGTTTAAATCTAACTAACTCTATTTCCAAAAAATATCAGGATTTATTAAAAATAAATTCAATTAATATGTGTGAATTATACAACTTTTTATGAAATTTGTATAAGTCTTTTCGAAAATAATAGCCCGAATTTTACCTAATCTGTTTAAAACAAAATAATTTGAAATTATATATAAAATACATGGTTAGCAACCGATGTAAAATAGCTGTAAAAGAAGAGTTAAGAAGCCTAGGTCTACATTTTATTGTAGTTGATTTAGGCGAAGTTGAGATCATGGAAAACATTTCAATCGAACAACGTACTATTCTCAAAGCCAACCTGCGAAATTCAGGGTTGGAATTAATGGATGATAAAAAAGCAATGCTGATTGAAAAAATCAAAAATGTAATTATCGAAATGGTTCACCACTCTGCGGAAGTTATCAAAATAAATTTCTCCGATTACTTAAGCGAAAAATTAAACCACGATTATACGTATTTATCTAATTTATTTTCAGAGGTACAGGGAACTACAATCGAACAATTTATTATCGCCCATAAAACGGAACGCATCAAAGAATTGATTATTTATGGCGAACACAATATTACCGAAATAGCTTGGAAAATGGGATACAGTAGTGTGGCGCATTTATCAAGTCAGTTCAAGAAAGTTACAGGACTTTCCCCTTCTCATTTTAAACAATTGAAAGACAAAAGGCGAAGCCCAATTGAAGAGATTGGCAATCCAATTGATAAAAATTCCACAACCGCTTTATGAAATTAGTATCCGAAAAAAGAACATACCTTTCTTATTTCCTTATGGCAATACTGTTGCTATCGGTATTGGTTATTTTCTATTATAATAATATAAAAGCAAAATCAACAAGTAATTTGATTGAGCATACTCAGGAAGTGATCCATAAAAGTGACAATATCCTTTTGGGTATTCTTGATATTGAAACTATGTCAAGAGGCTATATGATTACGGAGAATGACTTTTTTTTAGAATCATTCAAAAGCTCGGTAAATAAAATGAATGCGAACTTGTTCGCATTATCGGAACTCACTAAAGAAAATATTAATCAGCAAGTACGCATCGATTCCTTGAAAGGTAAAACTGTCGAAAAGTTAATATTAGTTAACCAGATAATTGAAGACAGAAAGCAAAATAAATTGACCGAAAGTGAAAAGTTACAAATCCTTATAAAAGGGAAAAACATTACACAAAAAATAAAAAAATTACTTACGGATATTAATTCAGCCGAGTTTCGATTACTCAAACAACGAAAAATTGAAAAGGAACAAAGCAATACTTATTCTCAATTTCTGTTTTTTATTCTTCTTATTTTCATCGTTGCAATTTTTACTTTTATCTTTATAAATGTCAAAAATTTAAAAACTAGAAATAACCAATTAGAGGCATTTACGGCAGACCAAAAATTAGCCTCACAATATTCTCTAAGCCTCATTGAAGCAAGTCTTGATCCATTAGTAACCATTAGTACCGAAGGTAAAATTATGGATACTAATCAAGCAACGGTAAATATTACAGGAGTGGAACGAAATGAACTTATAGGTTCTGATTTCTTCGATTATTTCACAGAACCACAAAAAGCTCGGGAAGTATATCAAGAAGTTTTTGCCAAAGGATCTGTTGCTGATTCTCCTCTTACAATTAGACATAAAGAAGGAAAACTTACTGATGTTTTATTCAACGGATCAGTTTATAAAGATGATAGTGGTACTATTTTGGGAGTGGTAATCGTTGCCAGAGATATCGCTGAACAAAAGTGGGCGTTAGATTTACGTATTGCCAACAAAGAATTAGCTTTTCAAAACAAAGAAAAAGAAGAGCGTGCAAATGAGTTGATTATTGCTAACGAAGAACTTGCCTACCAAAATAAAGAAAGGGAGAATCGAGCGAATGAACTTGTAATTGCAAATGAAGAATTGGCTTTTCAAAACAAGATAAAAGAAAAACGAGCAGCTGAGTTAGTTATTGCCAATAAAGAACTGGCATATCAAAATGATGAAAAGGAAAAACGGGCCGCAGAATTAGTGATTGCCGACATTGAACTTAAATTCCAGAATAAAGAAAAAGAAAAAAGGGAAATAGACAATAAAGAACTCGAAAAAATCAACAATTCTTTAAAGCTAGCTTCAAAATACGCTAGGAGTTTATTAGAAGCAAGTTTAGATCCTCTTGTAACCATTAGTCCAGCAGGAAAAATAACAGATGTTAATAATGCATTAATTGAAGCTACCGGAGTATCGCGTGAAATGCTTATTGGCACTGATTTTTCTAATTATTTTACCGAGCCTGAAAAAGCACAAGAAGGATACAGACAAGTTTTTGAAAAAGGGTATGTTGAAGATTATCCATTAACCTTAAAACATTTAAACGGAGAATTAATAGATGTTTTATACAATGCATCCGTTTATAGGGATGATGACGGTAATGTTCTTGGGGTTTTTGCAGCAGCAAGAGATATTACAGTTCAAAAAAGAATAGCAACCGAACTGATTGAGGCCAAAATTTTTGCCGAGTTAGCAACGGGGATTGCTGAAGAAGAAAAAAGAAATGCCGAGAATGCTACACAAATTGCTGAAACTGCCGTAAAAGCAAAACAACAATTTTTGTCCAATATGAGTCACGAAATCCGGACGCCTATGAATGCAATTATCGGATTTACTAAAGTAGTGCTCAAAACAGATTTATCCGATAAGCAAAAAGAATATTTAACAGCCATAAAATTGAGTGGGGATGCACTAATTGTACTAATCAATGACATTCTTGATTTAGCAAAAGTTGATGCTGGAAAAATGACTTTTGAAAAAGTACCTTTTAAATTATCCTCTTCAATTTCAGCAATGCTTCACGTATTTGAAACAAAAATAAAGGAAAAAAATCTAGAATTGGTAACGGAATATGATGATACCATTCCAAAAGTATTACTGGGAGATCCTGTTCGCCTTCATCAAATCATCTTGAATCTAGTAAGTAATGCCATAAAATTCACTTCAAAAGGAAAAATTACCGTTAGTATTCGTTTATTGGATGAAGATGAAGAAAACTCTACTATTGAATTTGCCGTTTCGGATACAGGAATAGGAATTGCGGAAAGTAAAATAGACTCTATTTTTGATGATTTCCAACAGGCAACCAGCGACACCTCAAGATTGTATGGAGGAACAGGATTAGGACTTGCCATCGTTAAGCAATTAGTAGAACCACAAGGCGGTACCATTACCGTAAAAAGTAAAATTAACGAAGGCTCCACCTTTAGTTTTATTTTAAGTTTTCAAAAAACAGCAATAGAAGTTGGAGTGGAAACTGAAATAGTTGAATTGGATTCCGAAATCAATAATATAAAAGTCTTGGTTGTTGAAGACATTCCCCTGAATCAATTATTGATGAAAACCCTTTTGGATGATTTTGGATTTGAAAGCGAAATTGCCGAAAACGGAAAAATTGCCATCGAGAAACTTGAAAAAACATCCTATGACATTGTTTTAATGGACTTACAAATGCCTGTAATGAATGGGTTTGAGGCTACAAAACACATTCGGAATACAATGAATTTAAAAATTCCAATCGTTGCTTTAACTGCTGATGTTACCACAGTTGACTTAGCAAAATGTAAAGAAGTTGGAATGAATGATTACATAGCAAAACCAGTTGACGAACGTATATTGCATAGCAAAATTGTAGGCCTTATAAAAAATAATATAACTACTAAAACTGACCTTAATAGTAAAAACAAGAGTGTACAAGAAAATGTAAGACCAAAATGCATCAACTTGGATTATTTAAATATTCGAACAAAATCAAATTCCAGGTTAATGATGGAAATGATTTCACTCTATATACAACATACACCACCCATACTTAGTACAATGAAGCAAAGTATGGAAGATGAAAATTGGCCTTTATTAAGTGCGGCAGTTCATAAAATCATTCCCTCTTTTTCAATAATGGGTATAAATTCAAAATATGAAAATATCGCGAAAAAAATTATTGAACACTCAAATAAAGAACAATTCACAGAAGAGATAAAATCATTAGTCATTGAAATAGATGAAATATGCAATCAAGCTTGTGAAGAATTAGAAATTGAATTAAACATACTTAAAAATACTTAATCGTGGAAAACGAAAACAAAATAAAACTTTTCTTGGTAGATGATGATGCTTTATTTTTAAAATCATTAGAAATTGAATTTATGGAAAATGCAGATTTTACCATTGAAACCTTTGCAACTGGGGAACTTTGCATAGCGCAATTATCTAACAATCCTGATATTATCATATTAGACTATCAACTGGATGGAATTGATCAAACGGCAATGAACGGAATAGAAACCTTAGATAAAATAAAGGCTTTTAATCCAAACATACCCGTTGTGATGCTATCTTCTCAAGACAAAATTGAAGTAGCCGTAAACTGTATGCACCATAAGGCTTTTGACTATGTTGTAAAAAGTGAAACTGCATTTATGCGATTGCAAAAAATAATTTCAGCCATTTTTGAATATAGAAAAATGAAAAAAGAATTAAATTGGTATATGGATAGGATGTAAGATCCTGTGTGTTTTAAACCTCAATATACTAAAGTTTAAAAGGGTGATTTTTATCAATAGATAAAAATCACCCTTTTTTTATTAAGAAAAAACATTGAAAAAGAGTAACATATGTGAATTTCACAACTTTTGGCCATTATATAGCAACAAATTTGCATTTAAAAACCTCAGTTTTGTCTTGTGATAAATAAATCACATTTAAATACCATATTATGAAAATATTAAAAACAATACCGGTTTTGGCAGTACTTTTTGTTGGGTTAATGTCGAGTTGTAGCAATGATGCGGAAGAGTCAAGCGAACCAATAGTGGCAAATTCAATCTATGAAACATCAGCAGTAACATCACAGAAATCCTCTACGGACAAATCTGCTTCAATTTTAAAAAATAGCCAATCATTGGAACCCGTAAATCTTGGTATTGCAGGTGATTTTGTGATTCTTTCAAAAACAGGTATTACGGATGTATATAAATCTGACGTTACAGGAGATGTTGGAGCAAGCCCTATTACAGGAGCAGCTATACTTTTAAAATGTGATGAAGTGACTGGTACAATATATTCAGTTGATGCAGCTGGACCAGATTGCAAAGTAACTAATGCTACACGTTTAACTGTAGCGGTAGGTGATATGCAATCAGCATACACTAATGCTGCTGGTCGTATTAACCCTGATTTCTTAAATTTAGGTGCAGGAAGTATTGGTGGAAGAACACTTACACCAGGATTATATACTTGGACGAGTTCACTAAATATCCCTACAGATATTACAATTTCAGGTAGCCCAACTGATGTTTGGATATTTCAGGTTGCAGGAAATCTTAATATGAGTTCTGCCGTTAGAATTACCTTAGCTGGAGGTGCACAGGCCAAAAACATTTTCTGGCAAACATCTGGTGCAGTTACTCTTGGAACAACCAGCCATTTTGAAGGAAACATATTAAGCCAAACAGGTATTAATTTAAAAACAGGAGCTTCAATAAACGGAAGAATGTTAGCGCAAACTGCTGTAACTCTTCAAATGAACACTGTTGTAATGCCAAAATAATATACAGTAATCTATATAAATATTAAGAGGCATTCGGAAGAATGCCTCTTTTTTATTGTCTAAAAGTCACTTGGGAAAAAAGTGTGAATGATGTAACTCTTAAGTAAAATTGTGTAATGCTTTATAAAACAAACTTACGCAACTTTGTATGGATTAACTGGATGAAATACAAAACCTTCATCAACAACAAATATTTAAAATATAATATTATGAACTTAAAAAGAATCTTTGGAGCTTTGCTCACAGCCCTAGGAATAGGAGGACTTATATACACAGCAGTAGTTTTAACGAATACAACAGGTAATACAGAGGATATAAAAAAACTAATCATTTATGGAATTCTTGGTATTGTCTTCTTCACATCGGGCATCAGCCTTGTGCGTACAACAAAAGACGAATCATAAGTAAATCATTATTGGAATCTAGTATTGTTTAATGAGTGTTAAAGGAAGTAAAACAAAATGTAGCTTTTTCACTTTATATCAAAATATAATTTTCTATATTCGAAAATATATTTTCTCCTCTTGTTCTACATAAACATTTTGTAAAAAATGTCTTTTTGTCTAATATAGTATAATTATGAGATTCATTCGAATATTTTCAAATACATTCATAAACAAAATATTTATTTTTTTATTTATTGCCATAACAATATTGGGATGTAAAAAAAAGGAACCTAAAGAAACTATAAATTATACTAATTTAATTATAGAACAAGATTCAATAAATTCCTATTTTAATACATTTCCTGAAAGTGACTCTATTATAAATGAGGTAAATCAATTTTATAAAAGTAGGGATTATCAATATGCTTGGTTCAATGAAAAAGGAATAAAAGCGGCAGCACCAATTTTCAACAATAAAATTCAAAATTACAATGCTGATTTTAATGACCCTAGTTTTAAAAACAAAAAATTAGACTCCCTAATCAGTCTTTTTTCAAAAGACCGTAATTCTTCTCTAGCCACTGAAAAAAACGTAAGAGAATTGGAATTTTTACTAACAACCACTTTTTTTAGGTATTCCCATAAGGTGTATGGGGGAATCACAAAAAATACTCACGGACTGGAGTGGTTTATACCTAGAAAAAAGAAAAATTATCAAAAACTACTTGATTCTTTGGTTACTTTAAATAAAGGAGAAACCGTCCTGGAACCAGTAAATAAGTATTATAAAACGCTAAAGCAAAAATTAAAAGAATACCGAGGAATTGATAAAAAAGGAGGCTTTCATAAAGTAGTTACCACAAAAAAAATAATAATTACAACTGAAAGTGATTCGTGTTTAATAGCTGTAAAACATAATCTATTCTTAACAGGAGACTTAAAATTTAATGATAAAACGATTGTTTTTACCGATCAATTAGCCAAAGCGGTTGCCAATTTCCAACACCGTATGGGATTGAATGAGGATGGAAAATTAAACGATAAAACCATTACCGAGATAAACAGGCCTGTTGAATATAGAATTAAACAAATGATGTTGAATCTGGAGCGCTTAAGATGGGTTCCGGTAGAGATGGAAAACGAATACCTACTTGTCAATATTCCAGAATACAGACTGCATATTATCGAAAACAACAAGTTAGTTTGGTCAACAAATGTTGTGGTTGGTAAAGATGTAAATCAAACGAATATTTTCAAAGGAAACATTTCGAGTATCATCCTTAATCCGTATTGGAATATCCCCAATAGTATCATAAAGAATGAAATAGTGCCACATATGATAAAGAATCCTGATTATTTGGCCACAAATAATATGGAAATCCTTTCTGGCAAAGAAGTCATAGATCCTTCAACAATCAACTGGAATGAATACGAAAAAAATGTTCCTTTTAGAATCCGACAAAAACCAGGAATGGATAATGCATTAGGAAAAATGAAATTTTTATTCCCTAATAGTTATAGTATTTATTTGCACGACACACCTTCAAAGAGTCTGTTTGGACAAAATAAACGAGCTTTTAGCCACGGATGCATCAGAGTTGAAAATCCAAAAAAATTAGCATTGCATATCCTTCGAAAGAATAAAACTTATAATTTAGAAAAATTAGATACTATTCTAAAAACGAATGAAGAATATGGAATAAAAATTAAGCCATCAATACCGGTATACATAGTTTATTTCACCTCTTGGGTGGATAGTGCAGGTCAATTAAATTTTAGAAATGACATCTATAATTTAGATAAACAATTGGCAAACGAAATTTTTGAAGATTTATAATATTTATTTTTTGGTTGGGGGGAGGCAGTCTTTTATAGACTGCCTTTTTTTTGTTCCAAATTTAACCTGCATTCAAAATTTATTCGTAAAAACAAGTGAATATTATAACTTATCACTAATTTTATATAACACATTACACAACAAACATCCTGATCTTTAATTTTTTAGAAATACAATAATGAAAATAAAAAATTTCATTATTAAAAACACAAATTATGAAAGCAACAAAAAAACTAGGGATTTGGATGGATCATTCTATAGCATACCTAATGGAGTTTACATCAAATAAATTTGTTATAAACACCATAGAATCAAAATTCATACTTAATGAAAATGGACAAAATTTGATATGGCCTGAAAATTTTATTCGCACAATAGATCAACAACTCCTTATAACTTATTATAACAAGATAAGTGAAATAATTAAAGATTATAAACTAGTCATTCTTTTTGGACCTAATAATGCAAAAATAGAACTGTTTGATGTCTTAAGTGAAGATGAACGTTTTGTGAAAATAAAAGTAGAATTTAAAAACACAGAAAAAATGAACGAAAATCAAAAATACGACTTCGTAAAACTCTACAAATCAACATAATAATTTATATAAAAAAAAACAATAAAATGAAAACAAAATCTATTGGAATAGTATTAATTATAATAGGAATAATAATGACAATCTACACTGGTTTCAATTATGTAACTACTGAAAAACTAGTCGAAATAGGTCCTATAAAAATAAACCAAGAAGTAAATCATCCTGTGCAATGGACACCCATTATTGGTTTAATAATAATCGCTGGAGGAATTATATTAGTAGCACGAAGTACTGGTAAAAAAGCATAGAACATAAATGATCTCAAATATCCTTTTGCCTTAAGCAACCCTATGATTACAAATTGGGCATAAACTATATATTTAGAACAAACTAATTACAATGCATTAAAGGCAATATAATATTCAACCAAATATTTAAATATGTAAATAATATAAATTCTCCCAATAGTTATATAACACTTTTCATCACTAATCATATCACCTTTGTATTATTGTAAAAACACTTTCACAATAAAAATTCAATGTAATGAATAAAGCAAAAATAAATGAAAACTGGGATGAACAAAAGAGAAAACTAAAACAAAAGTTTGCTGCTTTAAATGAAAATGATTTGCTATTTGTAAAAGGAAAGAAAGAAGAAATGATGGAGAACCTTCAAAAAATACTTGGTAAAACAAAAGAAGAGTTAAATCTAATAATTGAAGGGCTTTAATTTGAATTTAAAATACAAAATCAAATTTTTAAAAATAAATCATAAATAAAATCCACAAAATGAAAAAGACAATTTATTCGCTAGTATTTACTTTGCTTATTGCAGGAACTGGATTAACAGGCTGTAAGTCTTCAACAAAAGAAGAAATTGAAGCTGAACTAAAGGTAGAAGAAGCAAAAGACAATTTGGTGGAAGTGAAAAAAGAGGCAAGTGCCGAAGAATGGAAAACTTTCGAGAAGGACACTGATTCAGTAATCAATATAAATAAAATTCGCATCGCAGAATTAAAATTGAATCTTAAAAAAACGGGGAAATCAATCGATGCAAATTACAATGAAAAGATTGAAGTCTTAGAACAAAAAAACAAGGATTTAAAATCAAAAATGGATACATATAAAAACGATGCTTCCAATGATTGGAAATCTTTTAAAAATGAATTCAATCACGATATGAATGAACTAGGAAATGCATTAAAAGATTTTACGGTTGATAATAAAAAATAATTACCAATTGCCATTTCATTTGCAATACAGCCTGAAATCTATTACGCTAAAAAATGTTCAGAACTAACCTATAAAATATATCTCTTTCTTATTTGTTTTTTTTAACTTTTAAAACTAATTATTATGAGCAATCTACTTTACACTATCGCAGTTATTTTAGTCTTTTTTTGGGCATTAGGTTTCTTTGCCTATAACTTAGGATCTATTATCCATATCCTTCTTGTAATCGCAATTATCGCCGTATTATTAAGACTTATTCAAG
Organism: Flavobacterium sp. K5-23; assembly: GCF_023278045.1. NCBI lineage: Bacteria > Pseudomonadati > Bacteroidota > Flavobacteriia > Flavobacteriales > Flavobacteriaceae > Flavobacterium > Flavobacterium sp. K5-23. The sequence continues at coordinate 2,258,853 of NZ_CP056783.1, read as the reverse complement.
GAAAAAAATTATAATCATTAAATATCAAAATTATGAGTTCAAGTAAAATAGTATTAGGAGTATTAAGTGGACTAGCTGTTGGAGCAATAGCTGGAATCTTGTTTGCCCCAAATAAAGGATTGAAAACCAGAAAAAAAATTATGTCTAAGAGCAATGATCTTGTCGATGAAATGAAAGAAAAATTTGAATCGATGATAAAAAGACAAGAAAACATTTGGCAAGATGAAAAAGATTTGATTAAAGAAGGAGTGACAAAGTTAAGCTCCTTAAATAAATAACTTAAGGTTTAAGTGCCGCTTTCTATAAATCAATAAATAGCGCCAATAGCTTTCATAAATATTCAAAAAACTGTGGTTAGTTTTTTTTAAAGAAAATCGGGGATTCAAAACCTCGGTTTTTTTTTGTTTATACCAAAATAATTATTTGGAAAAATGGTACTTACTCCTACTAAATCATAATTACACATTTTATATAATTATTAAAAAAACACAAAGTATAATTCATTTTAAAGGCATTTATTATTTAAAATGTGTGAATAATACAACTCTCCCCTAAAATTGTATAATACTTTAAAGCAATCTCAAACTCATCTTTGTACTAAAATAATTTAACTCCAAAAATAAAATAAAAATGAAAAATCTATTATCTACCATTGCAATACTATTTATTGCATTAATGACGGGATGTGCAAAGGATGATTTCGTTGAAACCATTGGTATATGCCCTACTGTAACAATTACCAGTCCAGCAAATGGTACTATTAATGTTCCTTTAGACAGGGTAATATCAGTAACGTTTAACAAAGAAATAAATGCAGCTACTGTTACACAATCTTCATTTACTTTACAAGGTACAAATCAAGTAGTTGGGACAATTTCAGTTTCAGGAGCAACTGCAACTTTTACACCTAATGGTTCACTCGCTGCTAACACTACTTATACTGCTAAAATCAACACTTCTGTTAAAGACCTTTCTGGTAATGCAATACAAGAAAATTTTATATGGACCTTTAGCACTGGTGGAACATTAACACCTATGGTAGCTTCTACAGATCCTGCAAATAATTCTACTGATGTATTCCTTAACAAGGTTGTATCAGCGGTATTTAATATGCCAATGAATCAATCTACTATTAACAATTCTAACTTTACACTAAAACAAGGTACAACAACAGTAACAGGAACCGTTTCATACAATGGTACAACGGCTTTTTTCACGCCTTCAACTCCTTTTACTGCAAATACTGATTATACAGCTACAATTTCAGGAGCTAAAAATGTTCAGGGAACAACTTTAACTAGTCCTTTTATATGGACATTTAAAACAGGATCCACAATAGCACCTAAAGTTGTAAGTACAAATCCTTTGGATAATGCGACTAACGTAGCGACAAATAAAGTAGTAAGCGTAACATTTAGTATGCCAATGGATTTATTGACATTAAATACTACAACATTTACTTTAAAAGCAGGAACTAATACAGTTTTAGGGTCAGTTACCCATAATCTTGCTGGAGATACCGCTTTTTTCACTCCTTCAAGTGCGCTTTCACCAAATACTACTTATAAAGCAACAATTACAAATGCGGCAAAAAGCGGAACAGGTATTTCTTTAGCTAATGAATATGTTTGGGAATTTAATACTAACGCAGTTATTGTAGGTTCTGTTGTAAATCTTGGTTCGGCTGAAAGATTTGGAATTTTATCAGGTGTTGGAGTAAGTAACAATGCTGGATTTAGTGAAATACGCAATATGGATGTTGGAATTAGCCCTGGTGTTCGTTCTTCAATCACTGGATTTCCACCTGCAATTATTGTAAACGGAGCGATGTATGCCTCTGATGATATAGCTCCAGTAGGAATCCCTGCGATGTTAACACAAGCTAAACAAGATTTAACTAATGCCTACCTTTTTGTCGAAGGAGCATCTTATTCTGCACCAATTACGGTATCAGGAGATCAAGGTGGAAAAACACTTGTTGCCGGTATTTATAAATCAACATCTACTCTTTTAGTACAAAATGGAGATTTAACCCTTTCAGGTAGTTCAACTGATGTTTGGATTTTTCAAGTAGCGTCTGCTTTTACAACTGTAGGTGGAGCTGGTGGAAACATAATCCTTACTGGTGGTGCTCAAGCTAAAAATGTGTATTGGCAAACAGGTAGTTCAGCTACCATAGGTGACTATACTTCTTTTAAAGGTAATATTTTAGCATTACAGTCTGTAACAATGGGGGCTTACTCTACTGCTGTAGGTAGAATGCTTGCCAGAAATGGAGCTGTAGTAATGACACATACTAATATTATCACTAAACCGTAAAACAAAAACAAATGAAAATAATAACTAATAATAAAATGGGATCACGTAAAACGTGGTCCCTAAATAATCTCCCAGTTAAAACTCTTATATTATTGCCATTGGTGTTGTTAAATTTCCAAACTTCACTTCAAGCACAAGAATTACAATATTCTAAACCTTCTTGGAGATTTGGTCTTGCTGGTGGAGCAAATTATAATATCTATGGTGGTTCAACTAACAAGTTGAGTAACGATTTTACACCTCCGGCTACTTTCCATGATGGAAAAGGTTTTGGGCTATTTATTGCGCCTCTTGTGGAATTTCACCCAGAAGATTCAAGATGGGGATTTATGTTTCAAGCAGGTTATGATAATCGAAAAGGAAAATTTGACCAGGTTCCTACAGCTTGTGACTGTCCAGCAGATTTATCAACAAACATAAGCTACATAACTGTTGAGCCAAGCTTACGTTTTGCTCCTTTCAAATCTAATTTCTATATGTTTGGTGGTCCACGATTAGCTTTTATAAAAGATCAGTCGTACACTTACCAACTTGGAGTTAATCCTGCTTTTCCTAATCAGGCAGTTAGCCCTGAAGTAAAAGGAGATTTTAGTGATGTCAATAAAACTGTTATTTCAATGCAAATTGGAGCTGGATTTGATATACCTCTTTCTTCTCAAAATCAAAAAACACAATTTACACTTTCTCCGTTTGTGTCGTTTCACCCCTATTTTGGACAAAACCCACGTTCTGTAGAAACAATGAACATTTCTACCGTTAGAGCTGGTGTTGCGCTTAAATTTGGACAAGGAAGTTTAATTGAAAAGCCTGAAGACGTTTTATCTCCGGATACAGAAGTTCAATTTTCGGTTAATGCTCCCAGTAATGACCCTACAAAGCGTCGCGTAAGAGAAGTGTTTCCACTTCGTAACTATGTGTATTTTAATACTGGTTCAACTGAAATTCCAAACCGTTACAAAACTCTTAAAAAAGAAGAGGTTTCAACCTTTAGTGAAAGCCAACTGGAAATGGTGACTCCTATAAACCAATCAGGTCGTTCAGAACGACAAATGAATGTGTATTATAATGTCATCAACATCTTAGGAGATCGTATGACTAAAAATCCTTCTACTACTATTGTACTAGTAGGTTCATCCGAAAAAGGTTCAGAAGACGGCAAGAAAATGGCCGAATCTGTGAAATTATATTTGGTAAACACATTCGAAATTAATCCTTCTAGAATTAATACAAAAGGGCAGTTAAAACCAACTATTCCTTCTGGGAAAGCAGGTGGAACGCTTGAACTTGATCTTTTAAATGAAGGCAATAGAAGAGTATCTATCGAAAGTAGTTCTCCTATTTTATTAGCAGAATTTCAAAGTGGTCCTGATACTTATAATTCATCTGAGACAGTGGCTTTAAAAGAAGCGCCTCTTTCAAGTTATGTAGTTGTTGATGCAAAAGGAGCTAACGAGGCTTTCACTGTATGGTCTATACAAGTTATGGATGAAAATGGTAAAACACAATCTTTTGGTCCTTATACACAAGAAAGCGTGAGTTTACCAAGTCAATCAATTTTAGGAAATCGTCCTGAAGGAGACTATACTATTACAATGATAGGCCAATCTAAAAGCGGAAAAGTTATTAGTAAAGAAACTAAAGCACACGTTGTAGCTTGGAAACCAGCAAAAATAGAAGATGGTCTAAGATACAGCGTCATTTTTGAATTCAATGAGTCAAAAGCCATTAGTATTTACGAAAAATACTTAACGGATGTTGTCGCTCCCAAAATTCCTAAAGATGGAACTGTAATTATACATGGTCATGCTGACATAATTGGAAATGATGATTATAATTTAAAATTGTCTCAATCCAGAGCTGATGAAGTTAAAAACATAATTAAAAATGCTTTGGCAAAAACCGGAAGGAATGATGTTAAATTTGAAATAAGTGGTTATGGTGAAGATTTGAACTTCTCCCCTTTTAAAAACAAATTTCCTGAGGAACGTTCTTATAACCGTACAGTTATAATTGACATTTTCAATTCAGGTAAATAATAAAAATACCAATATTATAATTTAAGATTAGAAAAAGGACAGGAACTTAAAAACCTGTCCTTTTTTTGCTTAAAAATTACCCAATTTCCAACATTCATTTAATGTGTGAATTTTGTAAATCGCACCAATAAATGTGTAACATTTTATATTTGAATGTGTTCCATCTTTACATTATAAATTGAACCATTTAAAAACAAAAAAATATGAAAAAATTTCCACTTTATTTAATGATGATCGTTTTGTCGTTAAGTATGTTCCCAACATCAATTATTGCTGCTGAAAAAAATCCAACAACATTAGTAACTGACAACAAAGAAGTACCTGCAGAGGTTAAAGTAATGTTAGCCCGATTAGATGAAATTAAAGCAATGGATAAATCTTCAATGAGCCGCATAGAGAAAAAAGAACTTCGTAAAGAAGTACGTACTCTTAACGCTAGTTTGAGATCAACAGGAAACGGAGTTTATTTATCAGTAGGTGCTGTAATCATCATCATACTTTTACTTATTCTACTTTTATAAAATATTTATAAAGTTAATATCCTATTACAAATCAGTAAGTGGTATAAACTTAATATTTAAGCAAAAGAATAATTAATTAAAACAATACAAAATGAAAACTTTAAAATTAATCACATTAGGAATCTTTATGTTATTTGTATCGAATGCGGTACAAGCACAACTTAATGTAAATGTACAAATAGGCACTGCGCCATCATGGGGACCTGTAGGTTACGCATCAGCAGATTACTATTATTTACCAGATATTGAAGCTTATTATGATATCAGACAAACACAATTTATATATCTAAACAGAGGAAGCTGGATTCGATCTAGAAACTTGCCTGGAAGATATAGAAACTATGACTTAAACAGAGGATATAAAGTTGTTTTGAATGACTATCACGGTTCAAGACCTTATGGTTCTTATAAAATTCACAAACAAAAATATTACAAAGGATATAAAGGTAAGCCTCAAAAATCAATTGGAAAAGGAAATGGAAACTACAACAAAAATGGAAACCATAACAATCACAATGGAAAAAAAGGAAACAAAGGAAATGGTAACAAAAAACATTAAATACCCTTTGAATAGATAGTTGCTAAATACCACGTATTCAATTAATAAGTAAAAATATCGGATTTAAAAATCCGATATTTTTTTGTTTTATATTTATTCGAAACGTATAAATACTAGGGTTTATATAAAATTAAAGGATGTGTTTTTTTTTCAATCCGTATTCTCTTCAAGGTTATTGTGATTATCACCGCCTATACTGTAATGATTATTTTCCTCATCCTCACTTCCTATATTTTCCTGGGCATCATCTAGTTCTGAACCAGGAATATCTAAATCACCGCCAGACATATCTTCTTCAAAATCCTTTTCATTTAATTTTCTACGATTATTAATTTCAACAGGAATTTTCTTTTTGGTAATATCTTCTGGGTTAATATCTCCCTCTTTATGAAACTTGTTATAAATATCTTCACTAGGAGGATACAATAAAGAATCAGGTACTTTGTTCTTATCATCTTTCTTTTCCATAATATCATATATTTAGTTGATTACAAGCACACTAAGATAATGAATTAAAAAATAAACATCAGTAATACTTTTTAAAATATCAAGTAAAAATAGATAGTTGACGATATTATTTTTAAATTATTCGAACAAAATTATAAATACTAAACTATAAAACTTATGTATTAAAAAAGTGGTTCTAATTTCAATAATTATACATCTTAAATGATTAACTTTAAGCTATTAAACCCAATCTTAAAATTTAAACAAAGAAGCATTAATAATCTTAAACAATAAAAAGATGAGCTTATTATCAGACAATGTAATTCCAGGAAAGCAAGGTAGAATTTTTGGAACGAATGCAATGGAAGAAAAAGATATGCTGGATATTAAAAACAGCTTATTGGAAATGGAAGGGATAAGTTATGTCGAAATAAATACCCTGATTTTCCCTAGAGAATTTACAGTTCAATCAACCAAAATAGTTGCTGTAAATGATATCGAAAATAAAGTGAGATCAATAGGATTTCATGTTATTCCAAAATAAAATAACTATTTCATTACCCATCATAAAAGTCCTATAGAATTTAGGATTAAAACAACTTCTTTACAATTACATTAATCCAATCAGGAGAATGGCCTGAATTGTTTTATTCAAAACTTTACAAAATTTTATATAAACTATTTGTTTTTCATAAATCTATATCGTAATATTGCAATATAAATATATAACGATGGGGATTACTAAATCAGAACATTTCACAGAGGAGCAAAACGAATTGGCAATATTAGCAAAAGCCATTGGTCATCCCGCAAGAATAGCAATCATCCAACACCTTCTAAAAGTGGAAAGTTGCATCTGTGGAGATATTGTAAATGAATTACCATTGTCTCAGCCTACCGTTTCCCAACATCTAAAAGAATTAAAAAACGCCGGACTTATAAAAGGCAATTTTGAAGGAAATTCAATATGCTATTGTCTCAACGAAGAAGGATTCAATAAAATAAAGCACTTTTTTACAAACATAAACAACTACCTAGAAAACAAAAAAAATCAATGTTGTTGATTTTTAATAAAATAAAATATTATACCTATGAAACTATCAGAAATTAAAACACAGTTAGCTACATTAGATACAGTAGCATTTATATTACCAAATGGAACGTATGTACCAGAACATTTTCATGTAACAGAAATAGGTTTTATCACAAAGAACTTTATCGATTGTGGTGGAAAAGTAAGAAACGAAACCGTGGTGAATTTTCAATTATGGGATGCCAATGATTTTGAACACCGTCTTAAACCACGAAAACTTTTAGACATTATTGCGCTATCTGAAAAGGTGTTGGGAATTGAAGATTTCGAAATTGAAGTGGAATACCAAGCGGAAACGATTGGGAAATATGATTTGGATTTCAACGGCAAAGATTTTATACTAGTAAACAAACAAACGGCTTGTTTAGCATTAGACCAATGTGCAATTCCAACAGAAAAACAAAAAATAAACCTAGTTGAAGTTTCAAGTCAAACGAATAGCTGTACTCCAGGCGGAGGTTGTTGTTAATCAAACATTCGATATTTAAAATGATACCATCAAAAACTAAAATATTTTCTTTAATCGAAAAGGAAGTACTTTCATTTCATCCAGAAAATATAGTACAAGAACGAAGAGACATTTTGCAACCGCTTATTGAATATATCCAAATTAAAGTAAGCAATCAAGCAGAAATCCGACTTAACTTTATATGTACCCATAATTCAAGAAGGAGTCATTTATCTCAAGTTTGGGCGCAAACAGCAGCATCTTATTTTAATATTAGTAATGTTTTTTGCTATTCAGGTGGTACTGAAGCTACTGCTTTGTTTCCAATGGCGGCAAAAACATTAGCTAATTCAGGATTTAAAGTAAAAACGCTATCTGAAGGAAACAATCCTGTTTACAGCATTAAATACACTGATAACGAGCATCCTATTATTGGTTTTTCTAAAACCTATGATGATGATTTTAATCCTCAAGCGGAGTTTGCGGCAATTTTAACTTGCACTCAAGCTGATGGCGGTTGCCCATTTATTGCGGGAGCCGAAAATAGAATTGCAATCACTTATGAAGATCCAAAAGCTTTTGACAATACACCGCAACAAACCGAAAAATATCATGAAAGAAGTATGCAAATTGCTACTGAACTATTTTATGTATTCTCACAAATAAAAAAATAAATATGTCCGTAAATAATTGTGCTCCGGCAGCAGAACGAAAAAAATTAGGCTTTCTGGATCGAAACTTAACCTTATGGATATTTCTGGCAATGGCTGTTGGTGTTGCTATAGGAAATCTAATTCCTTCCAGCGGAAATTTCATCAACTCTTTTTCCAGCGGAACGACTAATATTCCGCTCGCCATTGGATTGATATTAATGATGTATCCCCCACTCGCCAAAGTCAAATACGAGCAAATGGGAGAAGTGTTTAAAAACACAAAAGTATTGGGCGCTTCCCTGTTTCTAAACTGGGTTGTGGGTCCTATTCTAATGTTTTTATTGGCTTTGTTTTTCTTAAATGGATATCCTGAGTACATGATAGGTGTCATTCTTATAGGACTTGCCCGTTGCATTGCAATGGTAGTCGTTTGGAATGATCTTGCAGACGGGAACAGGGAATATGCAGCAGGACTGATTGCCTTAAACAGTATTTTTCAGGTATTCCTTTACAGTGTGTATGCTTATGTGTTTATCACTGTACTTCCACCCTATTTTGGTTACGATGGTTTTGAAGTCAACATCAGTATCGGGCAAATTGCCGAAAGTGTCGGAATCTATTTAGGACTTCCTTTTGCATTGGGAATCATAAGTAGATATGCTCTTATTAACTTAAAAGGAGAAGACTGGTTTCAAAATAAATACGTACCGTTTATTTCGCCAATAACCTTAATTGCATTACTTTTTACCATTGTGTTAATGTTTAGCCTAAAAGGAGAATTAATCGTGCAAATTCCTATGGATGTTCTTCGAATTGCCATTCCGCTCGTAATCTATTTTGCAGTGATGTTTGTCTTGAGTTTTTTCATCGGAAAATATTTTGGTGCCGATTATTCTAAAAGTACAGCCATTGCATTTACGGCCACTGGAAATAATTTTGAGTTGGCTATTGCTGTTGCCATTGGTGTATTTGGCATCAATAGCGGACAAGCATTTGCTGGGGTTATTGGACCGTTAGTAGAAGTTCCGGCCTTAATAGCATTGGTGAACGTGGCTTTTTGGTTTCGAAAAAAATATTATAGCAATTAGTATTGAATACTTTACTCACTAGCCGCTTTTTTATTTCCAACAATAAAACTATGCTATAAAAAAATCCCAAAATCTAATAAAAGATTTTGGGATTTTCATTTTCCGACAATAAGTATATAAACTGCTTTTCTATCTTAAAATATAATTATTCTAAAGGTAAAACTATCGCAGAGGTAATTTGCTCCAATACTTGAAAAGCAGTTTCCGCCATCTTATTTCCTTTTGTGTCCAGTAGAGGATTTACTTCAACAACTTCAACGCAAACTACTTTTTTGCTTCTCAATAATTGATTGATAATATCAATTACTTCATATTGATCAAAACCTTTTGCTACAGGTGTTCCTGTTCCATAAGAAATCATATCACAATCCATTGAATCCACATCAAAAGAGATGTAAATCATATCACAACTTGATAATTTAGCCAAAGACTCAGCTACACAGGTTTGCAAACCTCTATAACGTACTTCGTCCACTTTATAGTTCTTGATACCGTATTTTTCTATTTGCTTATCTTCAGGCTCTTCAGTATCACGAACACCAAAAAATATGATGTTTTCAGGAAGTATTTTAGCTCCGGGACAACCAATGTTTTTCATATCTTCCCAATGCTTTTTCGTTTCCGGAACAACTTCATTTACCTGACAACTTAAATTGTCATCACCAATAGCAGCTGCCAAAGGCATACCATGAATATTTCCAGATGGTGAAGTATAAGGAGAATGTAAATCAGCATGCGCGTCAATCCACACAACTCCAAGAGTTTTTGTTGGATACATTGCTTTTATCCCACTAATTGTTCCTAATGCCGAAGAATGATCTCCAGATAGAACAACAGGGAAATATTTAGCTTCAAGATTGTGTTTTACAGCATATGAAACTCTTGTACACTGCTCTACTACATGCTCAATCCTTTTAGCAAAATTATTTCTGTTTTTATCGTATATACTTTCGTTATGTGATTTAACATCTTCAAACTCATGTAAATTGAAATAATTACTATTCTGATTGATAGCTGCAATTTCGATAGCATCAATTCCTAAATCAGAACCTCTAGTACCAGCGCCTATATCTGACCGGTTTTTAATTATTTTTATATATCGTTCCATATCCTATAACTTAAAATCGTTTAATGCTTTCTCTATAATGGCAAGACAGTCTTGAATTTGGGCTTCAGTAATAACTAATGGCGGAGCTAATCTAATTTTGTTACCATGTGTAGGCTTAGCCAATAAACCATAGTCTCTAAACTTCATACAAATATCCCACGCTAAAGTTGATTCTTCATCACAATCAATTACAATCGCGTTAAGCAATCCTTTTCCTCTTACTAAAGTGATTAATGAATTTCTTTCGGCGATTTCGTTTAACCCTTTTCTTAATACAACTCCTAAACGCTCTGCATTTTCAGATAATTTTTCATCACGAACAACCTCAAGTGCTGCCATGGCAACAGCCGCAGCAACAGGATTTCCACCAAAAGTAGACCCGTGTTGACCCGGTTTAATAACATTCATAATAGCATTATTAGCTAATACTGCTGATACTGGATATACTCCTCCTGAAATTGCTTTTCCTAAGATAAGAATATCTGGTTGAACATTTTCATGATTAACTGCTAATAACTTTCCTGTACGTGCAATTCCTGTTTGAACCTCATCAGCTATAAACAATACATTGTGAGCTTCACAAAGTGCTTTGGCTTTAGCCAAATATCCATCTGCAGGAACATAAACACCTGCTTCTCCTTGAATAGGTTCTACTAAGAAACCTGCGATATTAGTAGACGATTTTAATACTTCTTCTAAAGCTGCTGTATCATCATATGGTATTTTGATAAATCCTGCTGTAAAAGGACCAAAATTCTTACGCGCTCCCTCATCATTAGAAAACGAAATAATTGTAGTTGTTCTTCCGTGGAAATTATTCTCACAAACAATAATTTGTGCTTGATTTTCAGGAATTCCCTTCACTTCATAAGCCCATTTTCTACATAATTTCAAAGCCGTTTCTACAGCTTCAGCACCAGTATTCATTGGTAATACTTTATCGAAACCAAAATATTTAGTTATATACTCTTCATAAACACCTAACTGATCGTTATGAAATGCACGAGAAGTTAAAGTAAGTGTTTGCGCTTGTTTAACCATTGCATCAATAATTCTTGGATGACAATGCCCCTGATTTACTGCTGAATAAGCAGATAAAAAATCGTAATATTTTTTTCCATCAACATCCCAAACAAAAACACCCTCTCCTTTTTCCAGAACTACAGGTAGTGGATGATAATTATGGGCGCCATATTTATTCTCTTTTTCTATTAATGCTTCTGACTTTGAAGAAAGTACTTGATTTGTTTGTTCCATGATATTCTTTTTATATATTAAACACTATTTTACAAAACTAAGAATATTTTTTTGTTTTCCAATATAAATTAGTATTTTTGACTTGAAAAGTCGATTTTAAAATAAATTTTATTCGTGAAAATAGTTTTAAAAGTCATTTTAAATAAATTTTCTGAAATGAAATTACGTAAAATACAATACCTATAAAGATAGTATACATTTTTAATTTAAAATAAAAATCATGGATATATTAGATGAATTCGATAGTAACATTATCAAAGAATTAGAGAAAGACGGCAGAATGCCTTATTCAGCAATTGCAGCTAATTTAAAAATCTCAAATACTATGGTGCATCAACGTATTAATCGTTTAATGGAACAAGGTATTATAACTGGTATAAAACCAATTATCAATGAGAAAAAAGTTGGTTATGATTGGGGTGCATTTACTGGGCTTACATTAAATAAAGACGAGGACTCCAGCAGAATCATTGAAGAACTTAAAAAAATTCCTGAAGTTACCGAGTGTTATTTCATTACTGGTTCGTTTACACTTTACATAAAAATTGTCGCTAGAGATCATGAACACATGCGTAGTTTATTATATAATAAAATTGACAATATTCCTGGAGTTGCAAAAACCGACTCTATGATTGAATTAGGTTGTGCTTTCAAAAGAAATATTTCGCTATAATCAGGCTCCTCTTTTTTATGTGTTTTCCAGATAGATCCCTTGAGTAAAGAGAATTCTATTATAAAACTCAATTATTTATATTTCAGAAGTTTAAATACTTTTATATTTCAGATATTTGTGTAAAATCAATTATTATGAAAAATATAAAAATTTTAATTTTGGGGTTATTTATTTTTTCAAACGGTGCTTTTGCACAGTTAAAAGCCGTAACCTACAAAGACGGAACTCAGGTTTTGAATGGTTTCAAAATTAGTCCCACAAAGAAAAACATCCAGAAACCTGGAATTCTTATACTTCCTGCTTGGAAAGGTATTGACAAACTCTCCAAAGAAACCGCTAAAAACCTAGCCAACTTAGGCTATTATGCATTTATAGCCGATATTTACGGTGAAGGAAATTACCCAAAAAACAATGCTGAAGCGGGTAAAAACGCAGGGTATTACAAAACAAACACTAATGAATACCAAAAAAGAATAACATTAGCTTTACAGGAATTAATTCTAAGTGGAGCTAATCCAGACAATATCGTGGTCATCGGATATTGTTTTGGTGGAACAGGAGCTTTAGAAGCCGCACGTGGTCATCTTAATGTAAAGGGAGTTGTATCCTTTCACGGAGGATTAGGGCGAGATCCTGCCAGACCTACAGAACCCATTACTGCAAAAGTATTAGTTTGTCACGGAGCAGATGACCCTTTTGAATCTAAAGAGGAAATTACCGCATTTCAACAAGAAATGAGAGATACAAAAGCGGATTGGCAGATGATTTATTATGCAAATGCTGTTCATTCTTTTACTAACCCAGAAGCAGGAAATGATAATTCTAAAGGTGCAGCTTACAATGAAAAAGCAGCCAAACGCTCTTGGGAACATTTAAAACTTTTCTTAAATGAAGTACTAAAGAAATAAATTCGATACTTTTATAAATCAAACCATAAGAATATGAGTAAAAATCCTTTAAGAAAAGACAAGACTTGTTTAAACTGTAGATATGTTGTCGAAAATAGATTTTGTTCTAACTGTGGACAGGAAAATATTGACCCAAGGAAGACTTTTATTCATTTATTCATTCACTTCTTTGAGGATTTAACACATTATGAAAATGCTTTTTGGAAAACAATCAAAAACCTCATTGTTAAACCCTCGGCATTAACAAAAGAATATCTTTCTGGAAAACGTTTGTCTTATTTGGCTCCAGTACGTCTTTATATTTTCATCAGTTTCATAACTTTTTTTCTAATAAGCTTTTTTCCAAATCATAATTCTGATTTTTTGAATATCGATTCCGAAAACCCAATCGGAAAAACGGTTACCGAAAAAGACATAAAAGCTAACGAAATAATCCCTAATAGCTTTTTATCAAAAGCAGAACTGGATACCATTCAGAAAACGATAAATCAAACCAAAGGAATTAACATCAAAAAAGACAACTCTTTTAATTTCGGAATTAAATCATTAAAGGAATTAGACTCCATCCAAAAATACGGCAAAACAGAAGACAAGTATAGCAACTTTGAATATTCGATAATAAAAAAAGTATTGTCTATTTCCGAAAATAATACCCCAAAAGAAATCATTGAAAAATTCAAAGAATCTTTTCTTCATGATATCCCTAAAATATTAATTATATACATGCCTATTTTCGCCTTTTTCTTGTGGCTTTTTCACGGCAAAAAACAATGGTACTATTTTGATCACGGCATTTTCACGCTTCACTATTTTTCATTCTTGTTACTTCTTATTTTAATTCTATTTCTTACTGACAAAATATTTTTATTGTTTGGAGATTCCAATACTTTAAGTTTTATAAATGGATTAATTTATTTCACAGGTATTACTTGGATGATTTATTATTTCTTTCCAGCTCATCATCGGTTTTATGGCGAGTCACGACTTATTTCATTTATAAAAACAATATTCCTTTTTTTTATAAATTTCTTCGTGATAATAATTTTACTTTTGCTTTTTGCCTTTTACACATTCATAAACTTACATTAACATAGAAATGAAAAGAATAATTACCCTTAGCTTATTAGCCGCACTTTCAATAAGCTGCTCCGCTCCCAAGACTGCCATAGTAGAAGACACAAAAGCTTCCACTGTTTCTGATCCCACAAAATACATGAACACCATTACCGCCGATGAACTAAAAGTACATCTATACATAGTGGCTTCTGATGAAATGGAAGGGCGCGAAACTGGATCTGAGGGACAAAAAAAAGCGGGTAATTATCTAATAAGTCAATACCAGAAAAACAACATTCCGTTTCCAAAGGGAGCTTCAAATTATTACCAAGCTGTTCCCGCAGCTTTCATGAATAAAAAATATGGTCCTAAACTTGGTGATTCCGAGAATATCTGGGCATACATAGAAGGTTCAGAAAAACCAGACGAGGTATTAGTGATTTCAGCGCATTACGATCACGTAGGTATGAAAGACGGTTTTATCTACAACGGTGCTGATGATGATGGCTCTGGAACAGTTGCGTTATTAGAAATCGCTGAAGCATTCGAAATCGCTAAAAAAGAAGGTCATGGCCCTAAGCGTTCTATCCTTTTCCTGCATGTAACTGGTGAAGAACACGGACTGCATGGTTCCCGTTATTATTCAGAAAACCCATTATTTCCTCTTAAAAACACCATTACCGACATCAATATCGATATGATTGGCCGCCGTGATGATGCACACGCCGACACTAACAATTACGTGTATGTAATAGGTGCTGATAGATTATCGACTGATTTACACAACATTTGTATAAATGCTAATAACAAATACATTCAAATGGAACTGGATTACAAATACAATGACAAAATGGATCCAAACCGTTTCTACGAACGTTCAGATCATTATAATTTTGCCAAAAATGGTATTCCTGCCGTTTTCTTGTTTAATGGTGTCCATGCTGATTACCATCAAAAATCAGATACCCCTGATAAAATTGAATACGATGGCCTTGCAAGAAGAGCCCAACTGGCTTTTACAATTGCATGGGAACTGGCAAACAGGGAAAACAGACCCGTAGTGGACAAGAAATAGAGAAAGTATTTGGGCACATCCCCACCTCCACTAGCGTTTCGTCGCGGTCGGGCTATACGTTACAATCCACGCAAAAAAGCGTGGGATTTTCACTTTTATCCCTTGTGCATAAAAAAAGAGCTTTGAAGAAATTCAAAGCTCTTTTTTTTTATAATTTAGATTCACCGTACGAAACTTTGTATTGAAGTATTCATTTCTACAACAGACAAAAGTCCGTTGCAACAAAATAGGTCATTCCTACTAAACTTAGATACACTTACCAGAGCCATCGGCTCGACCCATTTTGCAGGAATGGACTTCAGTCCAGTCTACAGAAAAATAGGCATACAAAAAAAGCCTTGAATTTCTTCAAGGCTTTTGCTTTCTGGGTGGAAGACGGGGCTCGAACCCGCGACCCTCGGTACCACAAACCGATGCTCTAACCAACTGAGCTACAACCACCATTTGCTTAGCGGTGGCAAAGATACAACTAAAGTTTACTTCTGCAAATGTTTTTCGAAAAAAAATCATCAATTTTACAACAAATCCCCTAAGCTATTGACTGCCAAATACCTTTCAACAGTGAATCCTTCGGCATATTCTACCCCTACTAATCTTCCTAAGTCTCTAGAACGGTAATTTAGGCTCTCCAAGAAGTTTTTTGATGAAATTGGAGACTCAGGTTCCTTTGATGTTGCATCATAAAACTGAGAACGGTATGCTAATATAGATTCGATTTTTTGATCTGTAAAGCCCGTAATATCGACAACAAAATCAGGCTCTATGTTTTTCCATTGAATATAATGATAAACTAACTTGGGTCTCCAGGCTCCTTGATTAACTCCATCTAGTTGCGTTTCTATTTTCCTTAATCCTGATAAAAAACAAGCGTCTGAAACCAGTTTACTTCCTTTTTCATGATCAATATGACGATCATCAATTGCATTACACAATACAATATCCGGCTGGTACTTTCGTATCATTTTAATAACCTCTAATTGATGTTTTTCATCATTGACAAAAAAACCATCACGCATATTTAAATTCTCCCTTACGGAAACCCCTAATATTGTTGCGGCATCATTTGCTTCCTGATCTCTTATTTCAGCAGAACCTCTTGTGCCTAGTTCACCACGGGTTAAATCTATAATACCTACTTTTTTTCCTAAAGATATTTCTTTTAAGATTGTTCCTGAACACCCTAATTCAACATCATCTGGATGTGCCCCAAAAGCCAATATATCTAATTTCATTTTATTCTTCTTTAATACTAATTAATTTTTCCTTGCAATTCACTCTTCACTCTACTTACAATACCCTTTTCATTGTCATCGATTTATGGACACTTTCATTCCATTCTTTTTCAGGAACACTGTCTTTTGTAATTCCACAACCCATAAACAAATGCGCCTGTGTCATTGCGAGATTCGAAGCAATCTCTATTTGCATACAACGTAAATTGACATATAAATCGGTTTTAGATTTCCTTTTACCAATCCCTTTCATATTCAATTCTCCTAAAAAACCAGTATAATACCTTCTATCATAACCCTCATTTTCTATTATAAAGTCTTTGGCGTTCTTTTTAGGCAAACCACAAACTGCGGGTGTGGGATGTAAAATTGACACCACTTCTTTCAAACTTGAAGTTTTATTAATAGTCCCTTCAATATCTGTTTTAAGATGCAATAAATTCCCTGCTTGTAAAGTATAGGTATTAGAAACCGAAACTTCTGAAGTGACGTTTTTTAAATTATCCAAAATATAATCAGTGACAAACTGTTGTTCTTCAATTTCTTTTTTCTCCCAAACCACTTCCTTATTTTCTTGTACTGATTGCGTTCCGGCTAATGCCATCGTATAAAACTTCTTTTTGGAAGCTTTCAGTAAATGCTCTGGAGTAGCTCCCATCCACAAACCAATTTTAGGATGAAACCAACAATAGCAAAAAGCAGTAGGGTAACTTTGAATCAGTCTTTTAAATACGGAAACCACCTCAAAATCAGTTAGGCCAACAACTTCCATTCTTGACAAAACCACTTTATCAAACAATCCCTTTTCGATACCATCAATCCCTTTTTGAACTAAAGCTTCATAATGCGCTTTTGCAACTTTATCTTCAGCTATAACAATGTCCGGTTGATAATTTTCTTTATAAGAAGTCAAATGACTTTCCCATTTTACCGCTTCCTTTTTAGGAATCAATATCATTTGACTTTCGTCAAAAGGTGCAAAAACAAAGCCTTTTTCGGATAAGTTTTCAGCAAAATACAAATGATCGTTTTTCTGAAAATAACCCACCAACTTATTTTTATTTGGTTTCTTGTAGATCACATAAGGTAAATGCAATGCTTCTTGCTGTTTTACTTTTATAAAAAAATCAGTCATATAATTTATCTATTTAAGTCCAAAATTTCTTGTGGAAAACCACTTTTTTTATTTCTTCTCTTTTGTCAGTACAATATTTGTCAATTTACAAAGAGAAACTAGATTTCCAGCCTCATCTGTAATTTTTATTTCCCAAAGATGAAGTGTTCTCCCTTTATGTATAATTCTTGCTGTTCCAAAAACGAATCCGTCACGCACCGCTTTTAAATGATTAGCCGAAATCTCAATTCCGCGAATTTCTTGCTCTTTAGTATTTATAAAAAAATGAGACGCTGTACTTCCCACACTCTCCGCTAAAGCTACCGAAGCTCCACCGTGCAACAAACCCATTGGCTGATGAACAGAAGAATTAACCGGCATTCTAGCAACAAGAAAATCTTCTCCTGCATCTATATACTCAATATTTAAAGTTTGCATCAATGTGTTTTTAGAAAACTCATTGCAATATTGAATCATTGTATCTCTATCTAATTTCATGAAATCTGTTTTATAAGAATGTAAAAATAAATAAAAGATAAGTCACAAAACATAAAATACAATCGATATTCTGAATTCAATTTTCATAATCATGTTTCATTCAAGATAGATTTTTCTTATTTTTACACAAAATCAAACAAAATGCGTCCCTTAAATTTACTATTTATTATTGGAATTCTTTTATCAGTTTGTGCCTGCCGCTCCGATTTTGAAACAGTTGCTAGCTCAGGAGAATTATCGTTTTCGAAAGATACCATCTACCTCGATACTGTATTTACAAATATTGGTTCTAGTACCTACCGCCTAAAAGTGTACAACCGCAGTAAAAAAGACATCACAATTCCAACAATTAAATTAGCTAAAGGATTAAGTTCTAAATACCGAATGACAGTTGATGGAATGAATGGAAATCAAGGTAAAATATTCAACAACATCGATTTATTAGCCAGAGACAGCCTTTATATTTTCATTGAAACCACGGCAAATATTGCAGATGCGAATCCGTCCGACTTTCTATACACTGACCAAATTCAATTTGACGGTGGAAAAAATTTACAAACTGTCGAATTAGTAACCCTAATTCAAGATGCTGTTTTCCTGTATCCAAATCGTTTTGCTGACGGCACAACCGAAACATTACCAGTGGGAAACGAAAAAATCTATGGCTTTTATCTGGACGAAAACGATCCAATTAATGGTAACGAGCTGCTTTTCACAAATAAAAAACCCTATGTCATTTACGGTTATGCTGCAGTACCCGTTGGAAAAACGGCCGTGTTTAATCCAGGAAGCAGAGTGCATTTCCATGCAGATTCAGGACTGATAGCTTCTAGAAATTCATCGATAAATGTAAACGGTACCGTATCGATTACCAAAAATCTGGAAAACGAGGTGATTTTTGAAGGAGATAGACTTGAACCAGAATATTCAAATGTTCCGGGACAATGGGGTGTAATTTGGCTAACAGACGGAAGCACAAATCACAAACTAAATCATCTGACAATTAAAAACGCCACCATTGGCTTACTAATTCAAAATAATAACGGAACGACTACCTCTATAAAAAACACCCAGATATACAATTCTACCAATTATGGAATTTTAGCACAAACCGGAAGAATAAAAGGAGAAAACATCGTTATTAATAATGCGGGGCAAGCTAGTTTAGCCTGTACATACGGGGGAAATTACAACTTTACACATTGCACGTTCAACAACAACTGGAATAGCTCCCAGCAACTATCCGTTTTAATAAACAACTATGCTCTAGGTGCCACACCTGAAGTAAAAGATCTGACTGCGGCCTTTTTCAACAACTGTATCATTTATGGTTCTAACTGGAATGAACTGGCAATATCTAAAAAAACGGGTGCTTTATTTGAGTATCAATTTAACAACTGTCTAATAAAATTTGATAACATTTCCAATCAACCTAATTATTTGTTTGATACAGATCCTGTGCACTACAATGCCATAATTCTAAATAAAGACCCTAAATTTCAAAAGGTGTCTCAAAACAAACTTAACATAGACGCTACTTCTGCCGCTTTCGCGAAAGGGAATCAGTTGTATCTAATTCCTATGGATATAACTGGAAAAACAAGAACATTGCCACCCGATTTAGGAGCTTATACTAACCGTCCTTTTACAAACTAAATATATAATTTATAAAGAATTAAGAATTCAAAACTAACTTAAAATTTAGTGACTTCAGTTATGGATTAATGATTTACATTTGTCAAAAAAATATACATTTTATACTATTTTGTTATATTTTTTGAAAACATCTATAAATCAACCCCAATTAACTGTTAACCATGAAACAAATCTACTCTTTTGCTTTACTACTCTTCTTTACGGCTAGTATTGCACAAATTCCCTCTGGCTATTATAACACAGCCACCGGAACCGGCTACACCTTAAAAACACAATTATACAACATCGTCAAAGGACATACAGATAACGGATACGCCGGTTTATATACCATCTATCAAACATCGGACAGGGATTATTACTTTGAAAATGACGCAACCATTTTGGATATGTATTCAGAAAATCCAACTGGAACAGATCCTTATAATTACTCCGCTGGAACAACCCAAAGATGTGGGAATTATTCAATTGAAGGTGATTGCTACAATAGAGAGCATATTATACCACAATCATCATTTAGCTCAAGCGCTCCAATGGTTTCCGATGCGCATTTTATCACTCCAACAGACGGAAAAGTTAACGGGCAACGATCTAGCTATCCTCATGGAACTGTAGGCACAGTAACATGGACATCCTTAAACGGAAGTAAATTAGGATCAAGCTCAGTTGCTGGATATTCAGGTACTGTTTTTGAACCAATCGATGAATTTAAAGGGGATATTGCCCGAATGTATTTATATTTTGTCACTCGATATGAAAACACCGTTTCTGGTTATACCTATCCTATGTTTAATGGATCAAGTAATCAGGTTTTCACTACCGCTTTTTTGAATATGCTTGTGACTTGGCACAATCAAGATCCTGTAAGTGCAAGAGAAATAGCAAGAAACAATGCAATTTATGCTTTTCAAAATAACAGAAATCCGTTCATTGATCATCCAGAATACGTTCAACAAATCTGGAATCCATCAGGGGATACGCAAGCTCCAACAACACCTGCCAATTTATTGGCTTCTGGAACCACTACAACATCAACGGTTTTATCTTGGACTGCTTCTACAGACAACGTAGGCGTAACTGGATATGAAATATATCAAGGAACAACATTATTAGGAACTGTTGCTACAACCTTTTATAATGTAACTGGATTAACAGCTGCAACAGCGTACTCCTTTACTGTAAAAGCAAAAGATGCTGCTGGTAATTTATCTACTGCAAGTAATACCGTAAACATTACTACAACAGCAACAGCTCCATTAACCTACTGTACTTCACAAGGGAACAGTACAGCTGACGAAAAAATAGGCAAAGTCGTTTTTGGAACAATAAATAACACTTCTTCTGGGACTGCCGGTTATGAAAATTACACTGCAATTTCTACAAGTGCTACGCGAGGTACAGCTTATACAATTACAATAACTCCTTCATGGACATCGACAGTGTATAGTGAAGGATATGCTGTTTGGATTGATTACAACCAAAATGGTTTATTTACAGATGCTGGAGAACAAGTATGGACAAAGGCCACTTCAACAACTACACCTGCTTCAGGTTCATTCACAATACCAGCTACCGCTACTTTAGGAAGTACAAGAATGCGTGTATCAATGAAATACAATGGGGTCCCTACTGCATGTGAAGCCTTTTCGTATGGACAAGTAGAAGATTATACGGTAACAATTACGGGAGTGACTGCAGACACAACTGCCCCGTCAGCTCCAACAGCATTAGTTGCTTCTGGAACCACACAAACCACAACTAATTTATCATGGTCAGCATCTACAGATAACGTTGCCGTAACTGGATATGATGTATATCGAGGAACAACATTATTAGGAACTGTTGCTACAACCTCATATAATGTAACTGGATTAACAGCTTCAACGGCTTATACCTTTTCAATTAAAGCTAAAGATGCAGCTGGAAATATTTCATTAGCAAGCAACACAGTAAATGTTACCACTTTATCAAATGGTGGTGCAACTGAACTTTTATTTTCAGAGTATATCGAAGGTTCCTCTAACAATAAAGCTTTAGAAATTTCAAATGCTACGGGAAGCGCTGTAAATATGTCAATTTATAGCATTAAAAAACAAACAAATGGCACAGGTTCTTGGAGTACAGGACTAAGTCTAACAGGAACTTTAAATAACGGAAGTAAATACACTATTGTAAATAGCCTAATTGCATCAAGTTGTTATCCTATAAGTTCGGCCAATATTTCTACATCGGCTTCCGAAATGACATTTAATGGAAATGATGCTGTAGGTTTATTCAAAAACGGAGTTCTTATAGATATCATTGGAACTTTTAATGGAGGAACGGCAAACTTTGCAGCTGATGAAACTATCAGAAGAAAAGCTACCGTTACTTCTCCTACGACTACTTTCAATAAAACGGCACAATGGGATTCTTATGCTTCAGATACTTGTAACAATCTAGGAAGTCGTATGGTTGCAAACTCAGATAAAAACGAGCAAAATGTTGACTTTAGCGATGTCATAATATATCCAAACCCTTCAAACGGGAGCTTTTTCATAGACAATTCTAATAAAGCCTATTCTATTGAAATCTATAACCTACTTGGTCAAAAGGTATTTGAAAGAAATAACGTTGAGGGTCAAACAATGTCTATTACTAACCTTAACAAAGGTGTGTATTTGATGAAAATTATTGATGATTCAAAATCTACATCTAAAAAGATTATAATCAACTAGTTAACAACAAATTTTCACAATATTAAAAAGCGGCAAAATTGTCGCTTTTTTTTTGTTTAAAATTTGATCTTAATTGACTAAATTTGCACCGTAATACAACAAACTACACAACAATGATCCATTTCTTTGAAAACCAAAGCAAAACTGTTTTTGCAGTACAAACGCAAAACGAAATTTCAGCTCAAGACATTTCAAAATTAAACTGGCTTTTTGCCGACGCAAATAAAATAGAAAAATCCGTACTGACGGATTTTTTTGTTGGACCCCGTGCCACAATGATTACTCCATGGAGTACTAATGCTGTGGAGATTACTCAAAATATGGGTATATCTGGCATCATCAGAATCGAAGAATTCCAAAAAGCTACGGCTGATTTTTCTGATTTTGATCCTATGCTTTCGCAAAAATACGATGGCTTAAGTCAAGATATTTACACGATCAATATCGAGCCAGAAGCCATTTTGGACATTGACGATATTGCTGCTTATAATCAATCAGAAGGTTTGGCTTTAAGCCAAGAAGAGATAGATTACCTAGACAATCTAGCGGTAAAAATAGGTAGAAAACTAACGGATTCAGAAGTTTTTGCTTTTTCACAAGCCAATTCAGAACACTGTCGTCACAAGATTTTCAACGGTACTTTTGTAATTGACGGTGAAGAAATGCCTTCATCTTTATTCAAACTAATCAAGAAAACTTCTGCTGAAAACCCTCACGATATTGTGTCGGCATATAAAGATAACGTTGCTTTTGTAAAAGGGCCACGTGTACAACAATTTGCGCCAAAAAGTGCTGACAAACCTGATTTCTACGAAGTAAAAGAATTTGATTCGGTTATATCATTAAAAGCAGAAACCCACAATTTCCCAACAACTGTAGAGCCTTTCAACGGAGCAGCTACAGGATCAGGAGGAGAAATCCGTGACCGTTTAGCAGGTGGACAAGGTTCGTTGCCATTAGCAGGAACTGCAGTTTATATGACTTCTTACTCAAGATTAGAAGAAAACAGACCTTGGGAAAACGGAATGGCCGAAAGAAAATGGTTGTACCAAACTCCAATGGACATTCTAATCAAAGCTTCTAACGGAGCATCTGATTTTGGAAACAAATTTGGACAACCGCTTATTACAGGTTCTGTCCTGACTTTCGAACACGAAGAAGACGCCCGTAAATTAGGTTTCGACAAAGTGATTATGCAAGCAGGTGGAATTGGTTACGGAAAATTAGACCAAGCGATCAAGAAAAAACCACAACCGGGAGACAAAATCGTTATCCTAGGTGGAGAGAATTATAGAATTGGAATGGGTGGTGCTGCAGTTTCTTCTGCGGATACCGGTGCATTTAGTTCCGGAATTGAATTGAATGCGATCCAACGTTCAAACCCAGAAATGCAAAAACGTGCTGCTAACGCCATTCGTGGATTAGTGGAAAGCGATATCAACCCAATTGTTTCCATTCACGATCACGGAGCTGGAGGACACTTAAACTGTCTTTCGGAATTAGTGGAAGACACAGGTGGATTAATTGATTTAGACAAATTACCTATTGGTGACCCTACCCTTTCGGCAAAAGAAATCATCGGTAACGAGTCTCAAGAAAGAATGGGATTGGTAATTGCCAAAGAAAACATTGACATCTTACAACGAATTGCTGACAGAGAGCGTTCTCCTATGTATCAAGTAGGTGATGTAACAGGTGATCATCGTTTTACTTTCGAATCAAAAACTACGGGTGCTAAACCAATGGATTATGCTTTGGAAGACTTCTTTGGTAGTTCTCCAAAAGTGGTAATGACCGATAAAAATATAGATAGAAACTATGCTGATTTAGAATACAGCATTAGAAATATCTCCACTTATTTAGAGCAAGTATTGCAGTTAGAAGCAGTGGCTTGTAAAGACTGGTTGACAAACAAAGTAGACCGTTGTGTAGGTGGAAAAGTAGCCAAACAACAATGTACTGGACCGTTGCAATTGCCATTGAATAACTGTGGTGTAATGGCTTTGGATTACCAAGGAATAGAAGGTGTTGCCACTTCAATAGGACACTCTCCAGTAGCGGCATTAATCGATCCTGTTGCAGGAAGTAGAACGGCTATTGCTGAGGCTTTGTCTAACATTGTTTGGGCACCAATTAAAGATGGTTTGAATGGAATTTCCCTTTCGGCTAACTGGATGTGGGCTTGTAAAAACGAAGGTGAAGACGCTCGTTTGTACGCTGCTGTAAAAAGCTGTTCGGATTTTGCAATCGAATTAGGAATCAATATTCCAACAGGAAAAGATTCGCTTTCTATGAAACAACGCTATCCAAACGAAGAAGTAATTGCACCGGGAACGGTAATTATTTCGGCAGGTGGAAATTGTACTGATATTAGAAAAGTGGTAGAGCCTGTTTTACAAAAAGACGGTGGTTCTATTTATTATATCAATTTATCTCAAGACGAATTCAAATTAGGAGGTTCATCGTTTGCACAAACCTTGAATACTATTGGAAAAGACGCACCAACAATTAAAGATGCTGCTTTTTTCAAAAATGCTTTCAATACAATGCAAGAATTAATTCTTGACGATCAAATTCTTGCTGGACACGATATAGGAAGTGGTGGTTTGATCACTACTTTATTAGAAATGTGTTTTGCAGATGTGAATTTGGGAGCCAAAATTGACTTCTCTGTTTTCGAAGAAAAAGACATCATCAAATACCTTTTTGCTGAGAATATTGGAATTGTGTTCCAAGCCAAAGACGATGCTACTTTAGAAAATAAATTAAAAGCAAACGGAGTAAGTTTCTATAAATTAGGAACGGTAACTACAGATGAAACTTTGAACTTTGGTCCTTGTGGATTGAACATTCCTAAATACAGAGACATTTGGTTTAAGACTTCGTTTTTATTAGACCAAAAACAATCTAAAAACGGAATGGCGCAAGCACGTTTTGACAATTATAAAAACCAACCCTTACAGTTTACTTTCCCTGCACATTTTACAGGAAAGAAACCAGTAATCGACAATTCAAAACCACGTCCAAAAGCGGCTATTATCCGTGAAAAAGGAAGTAACTCTGAGCGTGAGGTGGCTAACGCGATGTACCTTGCCGGTTTTGATGTAAAAGACGTTCACATGACCGATTTGATTTCGGGGCGTGAAACTTTGGAAGACATTAAATTCATTGGTATTGTGGGTGGATTTTCAAACTCGGATGTTTTAGGTTCAGCTAAAGGTTGGGCTGGTGCCTTTTTATACAATGAAAAAGCAAACACGGCGCTGAAAAACTTCTTCAAAAGAGAAGACACTTTATCTGTCGGAATTTGTAACGGGTGCCAGTTGTTTATGGAACTGGAAGTAATTAATCCAGAGCACGAAGTGCACGGAAAAATGCTTCATAATGACAGCCATAAACACGAAAGCATCTTTACATCGGTAACGGTGCAAGAAAACAAATCAGTGATGTTATCCACTCTTTCTGGAGCAACATTAGGAGTTTGGGTTTCTCATGGTGAAGGAAAATTCAATTTACCATTAGCCGAAGACCAATACCAAATCGTTGGAAAATACGGTTACGAAGGCTATCCGGCAAATCCAAACGGATCTGACTACAACACCGCCATGCTGTGTGACACTACAGGCCGTCACTTGGTGATGATGCCACATATTGAGCGTTCTAATTTTCAATGGAACTGGGCAAATTATCCTGCAGGTAGAAACGATGAAGTTTCTCCTTGGCACGAAGCCTTTGTCAATGCAAGATTGTGGATTGAGAAGAAATAGTACTCAAAATAAATACTTTAAAAATAGCGTCCCGGATTGGGGCGCTATTTTTTTATGATGAAATAAAGTTATATTTTTAACAATAACTTATACGCAAATGGAAAATCAAATACTACTATACTCGAACCAAGAAGGTAAAGTAAACATTACTGTTACGTATTTAAACGACACTTTTTGGTTACCCCAAAAAGCCATTGCCGCTTTATTTGGTGTTGAAGTTCCTGCGATAAGCAAACATTTAAAGAATATTTTTGAATCAAGCGAATTGGATGAAATTTCAGTTGTTTCCAAAATGGAAACAACTGCCAGTGACGGTAAAAAATATAACACTACCTATTACAACCTCGATGCCATTATCGCCGTAGGTTACCGTGTAAACTCTAAACAGGCTACACAGTTCAGGATTTGGGCTACACAAACTTTAAAAGAATATATCATCAAAGGTTTTGTTTTGAATGATGATATGCTCAAAAACGGAAAGCCATTCGGCAAAGATTATTTTGACGAATTACTCGAACGAATTCGTGAAATCCGAGCCAGTGAGCGAAGAATGTATCAAAAATTGGGCGATATATTTGAGCAATGCAGTGCAGATTATTCGGTAAATTCCGAAGAAACCACGCTGTTTTACAAAATGGTTCAAAACAAACTTCATTTTGCCATTACAGGTAAAACGGCAGCCGAAATTATTTATGACAGAGTAGACCGAAACAAAGATTTCATGGGACTTTCCACTTGGAAAAATGCTCCACAGGGAAAAATTTTGAAAAGTGATGTCACTATCGCTAAAAATTATTTATCCGAACCCGAAATTGGAGACTTGAATCTTTTAGTAAGTGCCTTTTTAGACTTGGCCGAATTTCAAGCCCGACGCAGCAAATTATTACACATGAAAGACTGGCTGGAACGTACCAATAAATTTTTAGACAGCAATAGTTTGGACATTTTACCCAATGCCGGGAAAATTTCGCATGAAAAAGCGGTTGAAAAAACATACCAAGAATATGATTTTTTTAGAATCGAACAAGACAAGAGCTATATTTCAGATTTAGATAGCCTCATAAAAAAAATGGGGCCTAAAAAATGATTTTTATAACCTTGTAATTATGTCCCATTGAACATTCGGTTTTCCAATGGAACTGGGCAAATTATCCAGTAGACAGAAACGATGAAGTTTCTCCTTGGCACGAAGCCTTTGTCAATGCAAGATTGTGGATTGAGAAAAAGTAAGGTTCAAAAAATTATAACTTTTATAAAGCTTTCAGGTAATATACTTGAAAGCTTTTTTATTTTACAACTATAAATTCTTACTTTTATCGCCTGAATAAAATCATTTTTTTTAGTGAATTTCCAAAAATCAATACATTACTATATGAATCATAAGCAATGCTTAAACTGCGAACAAACAGTCTCTGGCAATTATTGTCAAAATTGTGGGCAAAAAAATAATACACATGCTATTACCCTAAAACATTTTTTGTTTCATGACATTATACACGGTGTTTGGCATTTAGAAAAAGGTATTTTACTAACAATAAAAGAAACTTTTACAAGACCTGGACAAGCGGCATTGGATTACATTAATGGCAAAAGAGTCAAATACTACAATGTTTTTTATCTCATTTTAATGCTAATCGGGTTAAATGTTCTTACGGTGCATTATCATCATAAAATTGATCCCTCATCAGTGAATAAAAATGTAGGCGATGGTTTAAAATTTATGAATTTTTTATCAGGTAATGTGAAAGTGATATTATTGGGATTCGTTCCGTTAATTGCTTTAAATGCTTTTCTGGTTTTCAGAAGATTGAAACTCAATTTAGCTGAGCATTTTATAATTGGAGGAATAAATTTATTGGGGATTTTAGTTTTATGCCTATTTATTAACTTGTTATCGCTTTTAGACACTTTTCAGGGAATAGAATACGTTGCAGGTATTCTAAAATTTATTTGCTTCTTCTTAATTCTTTTATTTCCAATTTGGACTTATTTTAATGCTACAAAAAAAAGGTATTCTATTCTGGGATTTACATGGAGAATACTTACGTTTTATATGTTTACAATCATTGAAATTTCTATTATACTATATTTTATTATGTTTATTGTGACGAATCAAACCACCTTTAAATTAAATTTATAATGGTTATTTCTGCTACTATAAAGCGTCTTGAATTAGGGTAATTATTCTTCAAACAGAAATGATGAAGTTTCTCCTTGGCACGAAGCTTTTGTCAATGCTAGATTGTGGATTGAGAAAAAATAATTTCGTTGATTTATTATAGTGAAAGCGTTCCTGAAAAGGAGCGCTTTTTTTATGGGAATAAATTAAAACTTAAGTTTCTTTTGTAAGAAAAAGTTATATATTTGAATGCATAAAAAGTCTAACGGCTGTCAGACCTATCTCTCCATTTTTGGGGTGACAGGTCTGATTTTATCAAACCTTATACTAGTTAGCACCAATTTTAAAAAGCGACAACAATGACAGAACAAAAAACAGAATTGACATTTCTAAAATCAAGTAGAAAAAGACGAATTGCGGCATTCATAATTGACCATTTCGTAATGTCATTTTTAATGGTTTCAATTGTATTCATTGCACTTGGTCCAAATTTTATGGACGAAAATAATCCAAGTAAAATGATGACTATAATGTTGTTTGTTATGATACCTGGTTTCATTCTATATTTTGCAAAAGACAGCTTGAAAGGAATTAGTGCTGGAAAATGGATTATGGGAATTATGGTTCGTGACGAAAATAATCAGAATGAAATCGCTTCATTTGGACGACTTTTTTTACGAAACTTATTTATAATTATCTGGCCTGTTGAATTTATTGTTTTAGCAACTAACAACCAAAAGAAAAGACTTGGAGACATAGTTGCAAAAACAGTTGTGGTAAAAAATACTAATAAGCCGAGTAAACTTCCACGAATTTTAGCTCTTATTGGAGTAGGAATTGCATTTTTTGTCTTTGTATTTTTCACAGCTGGTAATGCAATGAAAAATTCAGACGCATACAAAGTAGCGACAAAAGAAATCGAACAAAATAAAGATATCATCAATGAAATTGGTGGAATAAAAGGATATGGAATGATGCCAACAGGAAATGTAAGTATATCAAACGGACAAGGACAAGCACAACTTGAAATTAAAGTTTCAGGAAATACAAAAGACCTAAATGTTAGTGTTTACTTGGAGAAAGAACAAAATGGACAATGGAAATTAATTGAACTGCAAAAATAAAAACTGGTGCTAACAGCCATTCCTATGTAAAGCATCATTAAGTTTTCGTTAAACCGAAAATTGAGCGGTTACGAATTTCCAGCCATCGCAAAGCAGCAAAACGTTGTACGTCAATTTGGCGCGACGACAGAAAAAATGAACAGGCTAATAAATATTATAGAAAAATCAATAATTGCTTTTTTAGTTGTTTTTTATCATAGAATGCGCTATCGGGCATACCCTTCGTGATTGCTTCATCGTTCTGCTTCGCAATTTCACTCTGGTCGGACTTCCTGATAGCGATCGGAATGCATCCAAACACAGAAGTAAACCATCCATCGAGATATTACTAAACATAAAAAGAGGCGCTCCACGGGAACACCTCTTTCAACATTATTTTATACTACACTTTATTGTGGTTGTACTACTGTGTTTCCATCAAGAATTACAGCAGTTTGCGCTAAAGCTCTTCCATTAAAAGAAGCTCCTGTTTGAAAAGTTATCCCTGTTTTTGACAAGATAATACCTTCAAAATGAGACGTGCTTCCAAAAGATGCTTTACCAGCTACCTGCCAGAAAATGTTTGAAGCTTTGGCTCCACCTTGTAAAATCACTCTTGTTGCAGCACTCATAGCTAAATCACCTGAAATCTGGAAAATCCACACATCATCAGCTGATCCTGAAATGGTTATACTCGCTGGTACGGTTACAGAGCTAGTCCATTTATAAAGCCCTGGAGTTAATATTTGACCACCAATATTTCCTGCTCCCAAATTGAGAACATCAGGAGAAGGACGTCCTGCTGCATCATTGTAAGCTGTAATCATATTTTCAACCGCCGTGGTAAGGTTAGAAGAAGTTGGAGTAACCATGTCAGCAGCATATACTTTTCCGGTAACTTGTGCAGCCTTTGCATAACCTGTAAAATCTGTTAAAGAGAATCCTGTAATATACGATGTAGCTGCTGGACTTAGTCCTAGATCTCCTGTAATTACAGACGTTGGTACGTTAGTAATTGTCGTTTTTGCAAGAATTACATAATTCCCTGCTGAACCAAGACTAACAGCTGCTAAGCCAACCGCCGGGTTAGCCGTTGTTGTAAATTCCCATTGCTTGTTAGCGCTAAGAGCTTTTCCATCTGCACTTTTTACTCCTGTAGTTAGTGTAGCTGTATAAAGAGTATTAGCTGCAAGTACAGTTGCTGGAACAAACTTTGCAGTGGTGCCTGAATATGAAACTGTTCCTAATACTGTGTTTCCTGCTTGTTTTACTGTAAACGTTGTGCTATTAATAGTTGATGCATCCATTGCGATACTAAAGTTTACAGAAACTACTTTATTTCTCGCAACATTTGTATCACTACTTAAGGGACTAGTTAAAGCCACAGTTGGAGTTGGAGCTGGAGCCGATTGCGTGGTGTCGTCATTTGAACAACCCGTAAATAAGACAACCATTACTATTGCACAAGCTGATAATAGATTTTTAATTTTCATATTTATATGTATTTGTGAAGTTTCGAAATTATCACATTGCAAATGTAGGGTTGCTTTATATGTTTGATGTTACACAACAATATCGTTAAGTTACATAATTCACACTTTCCTTTTACCAGCCTAAAATGGTATCTCTCATAAAGGAATAGCTATCCTATATAAGAAGGAACTTCTAGGAAATTCATTATCCCCCGCTGCCGTGCGAACCCTTTCGTGTGGCTGCATAGGGGACACTAAAAGGCGTCATTTGGTGATGATGCCCATATTGAGCGTTCAAATTTTCAATGGAACTGGGCGAATTATCCAGCTGACAGAAACTATGAAGTTTCTCCTTGGCACGAAGCGTTTGTAAATGCTAGATTGTGGATTGAGAAAAAATAATCTTTAGATTTATTATATAGAAAGCGTTCCTGAAAAGGAGCACTTTTTTTATGGGAATAAATTAAAAATTTCGCGGCTTCCGTATGAATATATGTATTTGAATGCATAAAAAGTCTAACGACTGTCAGAACTATATACTAGTTGGCTGTAATTTGAACAAAAACCTCAAACACATAAAAATCTGATTGTGTTGGTGTTAAGAGTTAATTTAAAATAGTTACCTTCACAGACTAGGAATTTTATTGAATTAGTTCTTTTTATAAAGAATTGATAAAAATTAACTAATAACAAATTAAACCTCAAATATTATGAAAACCTCAAATATTAAACTACTTATAATTTTAACGGCAATGACACTATTTATTGGAACATTTACATCTTGTTCAGATGATGATGGACCAACAGTAAATATTACCGTTAACGAAGGACCTTCTGGAGATATTGGCGGAGATTTTACTGGTAATGGTGGAAATGGCTCTAGAACAATTAATTGGATTAACAACTTGGCAACTGCTGACTATAACGCTGATATTACTGCTACAGCATCAGGAACATTCCAAATTGTAGTCGCAGATGCTAATGGAATTGTGGTTCTTGACAGAAGCCTAAAAGGCGGAACCGACCCAGATAGTATTGACGGAGTAACTAAAGCTGGAAAACCTGGAAAATGGACTATTACAATTACGCTGACTTCATTTAATGGAGACGGAAGTTATTCATTAAGTGAAGGAAACTAATAAGTATAGATACATAAATTAGTAAAAGGCTGTCTCTAATTTGTTAGCTTCTTTTTATGTAAAATAAATATAAACTAAAGCCAACACTGTATAAAAATAATGCTTAGTTTAGTGCTTAATCAAGAGTTCCTGCGCTTTTGTTATGCATAACCGTTATGGAGTATTTACAAAACTGAAACTAACAGTCAATGGAAACAGCAAAAATAGGAGCATATAAATCCCAAGACAAGAAAAATGGGTTTGACTTTGTTTTCGAAGGCGAAATTCGGTTTGGGCCGACATACTACAAAATAAAATTAAACGGACAATTAATCGCAAACAGAATATTTGGGTTTGAATTTAAATGGCATCCGAACTCAACCTTTTTAGCATTGCAAGAATGGTTAACTATCGACTACCAAAAAGGCCCCGTAACTGCATTAACTTTGATTGATCTTCAAAAAGGGATATTCGCAACGATCTCAACTGCTGAAAAAGGTTTCGTCAAACCTATTAAGTTTGACAATGATATTATAATTTTTGAAAAAGAATATTTGGCTAATGGAAAAATCGTGGAATGCGAAATAAAATTAGACGAAATAAAAAATTGGGAATAAAAAAACAAACGATAAGCCCCATTTTGAGCTAGTTGGAAATTAGTGGAATTATAGTTTCGTTAAATATTTTCCTAAAGCCGGAAATAATCGTTTTTATATGTTGTAAATTATTGATTCCGCAGCTAGAGAAAATAAGAGTTTGTCTTCCAAGATAGCACCATATTTGAATAATAACATTCATACCAAATCAATTAAATGAATAGCAATATTCCCAATGAAATTCCTGTTTTATTGTATATATAACTTCTTAATTCTTGGTATTGGACCACCACACTTTACTTCGTGACAACTAACACATGAATTTACACCTTCATTGAAATGCTCTTTTGCATTTTTAGGATCTTCATAAATCAACTCTTGTGCTTTGATGAAAAGAGCGGCTTGTTCTTTGAAAAAAGTATCATTTTCACTTTCATCAGTCATAATCGCTTTGTGGATTTTCATAAAATGATTTGGGAATTTCCCTATAGTCTCTCCTTTTTTAATTCTTTCTTTTAGTTGCACCTTTTCATTATACATTTGCTCCATCAACAAAGACATCTCAGACATTTCATACATCTCAAATTGTTTCTTCTCTTTGCTTGACGAAATTAATGTAGTTTCTTCTTTATCAGACTTTTTAGCACAACTAAAAAACAGAACTAAACATAAATACAGTATACTGTTTTTCATTTATTTTTTTATTAAAACACCATCAGCCATTAGCGAATAGGTAGTTTTTGGTGCTACGATACTGTCGATAGCGGCTTGAGATTTTCCTCCGTCTTTTGCGTAATGTTTCAATTCTTCAACAGTTTCAACACTTACATACGCTTTTCCACTAATAACAACTTCTTCATTACCTGCATTTTTAGGAACGAAAAAAGCGTAGTCCTTAAATTTAACAAACACTTCTTTTTCATTTGCTAAATCCAAATTCATCCAACATCCTTTTTTCGTACAAACTTCTTTTATTTTAGATTTGAATTTTACAGCAATTGTATCTCCTTGAGAAAGCTTATCAAATTTGGCTAACATCTCTTCTTTTGTCAAAGCATTTTCAGCTGAAATACTATCTCCAAAAGTAGCATATGCAACTTCCGTTTTCATTTCTTGAACTTTATCCTCTTTTTTACAACTCATCAATGCCAGAACCGAGCAAGCTATTACAATTGACTTTTTCATTATTATTTTTTTTTATATTATTAATTTAGTATTCCAACTCACAAAAATAGTCAGAAAATTGAAAAATCAAGCAAATAATACATCAATTTTTAACTATAACTAAGGAATTGCTGTGCGATTACTTACTGTCTTCATAATGGTATTTCGTTTCTATATTTACCACTATACCTAGAATGTTTTTTTGTAGAAAAATTTAGGGCGGGTTTACAGTTCGTACACGAATAGTGTATTGACATAGGAAATCTACAAAATGAAAAGATTAAAAAAATAATAAAAATTTATTGTGATTGATTATTGGTATGTGTACGGATTGCACATCCGCTATCAGCTTCTTCTATAGATGTTACTGTGGATGTTGTAAACGAAAAAATGAAGTAATCCTTATTTATAATTACAAAAACTCTTCAGGAAAATTGGGATTTCTTTTTATAATGTTTAACCATTATCGCAGAATGTATTAGCTAAATGGAAATTATATAAATTTAAGCTGTTATTCTATAACAGTGTCTAAATCAATAGTAAGCACCTTTGTATTGTTGTAAAACTTAAATTACAGCATAACAATTATATTATGAAAAAGATATTTTTAATTGCCACGATTATTGCGTTTGGTATTACATTGAATTCTTGTAACAGTGATTCTAATTCTGACACATATGCCTACAATGTTCGTATGACAGATGCTCCGGGACCTTATCAAGAAGTAAACATTGATTTACAAGCTGTGGAAGTTACAGGAGGCAATGGACAAACGGTACTATTGAACACTACAGCAGGTATTTACAACCTTTTAGATTTATCTAATGGTGTTAGTAAGCTAATTGCTACAAGTGAATTGAGTGATGCTAAGGTATCGCAAATTAGGTTGATCCTTGGGTCTAACAACACAGTGAAAGTGGGAAATGTTGTTTATCCTTTAAGCACGCCAAGTGCGGAACAATCAGGTTTGAAATTACAAGTGCACCAAACCTTACTTGCTGATATTCAAAATGAAGTCCTTCTTGATTTTGATGCTAATACATCAATTGTACAAACTGGAACTGGAACTTACAAACTAAAACCAGTAGTTAGAACTGTAGTTACAGCTATTACTGGAAATATCAAAGGAAGCATTACACCTATTGGTACTTTGGCTGTGGCAACAGCTACCGCTGTTGATGGTACTATATATTCGAGTAGTGTGAACGAGTTTGGTCAGTTTCAAGTATCAGGGCTTTTACCAGGTAGCTATACTTTTACTATAACACCTTTATTGCCATTACTACCTGTAACCAAATCGAATGTGGTGGTTGTAGCAGGTGTAAACACTAATGTAGGTGTCATAGCGCTATAATAAATACCTTTTTGGTCCAAATTTTTATTTAAAAACCACGAGTTGTTAAATCTCGTGGTTTTTTTATGCCTTAAAATCAACTACTGGTTCAATAGTAAATTACAGCACCAATATATCCATCTCCGGTTCTCATTTGCAACGAGGACCAACTTACTATTGTAACGGAGTACAGCGTTTGTACCGCGACTTATTAAAAAAGAAAATCTTGCCAATAACTAAAGTTTCTTTTCGTGTGTAACACGAACTCCCAACAATATATCGAACTAATGAAGTAATGAAACTTCTGTTAAACGAAACCGCTCTGCATCCACTCCTTAAAAGTTTTTGATAAAATAATTTCACAGACACCCAAAAGCAAAAAAGCACTTCAATACAGAAGTGCTTTTTTGCTTATTTATCAAAGTAAAAGAAAATTATTTAGGATTTAATATAAGCTCAATTCGCTTGATACTATCTTCATAATGGTATTTCGTTTCTATATTTATCGCTGTGTTTTTTGCAGTAAACAATGATCCTTTTAAAACGTTAAGTTCTCCTCTTACTAGAGCCCTTACATCAGATTGTGATACGTTATAATACCCCTCTGATTTTTCGGATTTAATTTCTTCGTTCATTAAAAAATTCATTCTTTCAATATAGGCACGTTGCAAGTTTCTTCTATAGATACTCACATTAGAAACCAAAGTTGCTTCTTTCCATATCCCTTTTCTCATATCGCGAAGTAAATCAAGGGCTTTATAATTTGAAGTCCCCATTATCTCCGCGTCCATTAATCTACCAATACGACCAAAACTCAAAACATTGTTTAAATGACGAACTTGTAAATTTCTAAATCGCTCCGTATACCCTGTATAATCAATGTTTTTCAAAGTAGATACATTAACTAACCAAGTAGGTGAATTAAAAGCATTGTTTTGCAACCAAAGCATGGCTTCTTGTTGCTTTACTTTAGGCACAATATCGTATACATTCCCGGATTGATTAGGTTTCTTCATATTTTCATATACACCACCCACATTGGTAACAACATGACCTACATACCTACTCCAAACATCTAACATTTCCTTATACAACTCATCTAAATCATCGTAATTGTTGGTTACATCACTAGTCCACTCTGATAAATGAGCGGCAACATATTGTAAATTTTTAAGACCGTAAGAACTGGCTTTCATAGAATTATTCCCTATATCTTCGGTTTGTGAAGTGGGATCAAAACTACTGCTCTGTTTTCCATATTTATAAATAGGATTCCCTGCTTTCTCTAAAATCCATTTGTCTAAAACTGACTTCTCAGATTCTGGAGAAATTGACTTTGGAATCACTCGATAACCCCAGTTTACTGCATAATGATCGTAAGGCCCCATTTGGCGTATGAAACGAATATTCTTGTCTTCGGGTTGCGCTATGTAATTAAAACGGGCATAATCCATTATACTGGCTGCAATTCCGTTTTTTTGTGTAAACGCACCGTCTCTATAACTTTCAATTTCATAAGCACAACTGGCTCCCATATTATGTGGAAAACCAAGAGCGTGACCTACTTCATGTGCAATAACCATTCGCATCATATCTCCCATTTCCTCTTCACTCGTGTTTAACGTTCGTGCAGAAGGATTTGCGGCTCCTGTTTCTAACAAATACCTGTTTCTATAAGAACGCAAATGATTGTGGTACCATATCACGTCACTTTCGATTATCTCTCCAGTTCTAGGATCAGAAACACTGGGTCCAGTTGCATTACGGGTTGTACTCGCCACATAACGAATCACCGAATAGCGAATGTCTTCTGGACTAAAGTCAGGATCTTCTTCTTTTGTAGGTGCATCTTTTGCGATGATGGCATTTTTAAAACCAGCCGTTTCAAAAGGTTTTTTCCACTCTTCAATTCCTAACTTGATGTATTTACGCAACTTTTCAGGAGTGGCGGGATCTAAATAATAAACAATAGGTTTAATAGGTTCGACCAATTCACCACGAGCATAAGCTTCAGGGTCTTTTGGCTCTAATCTCCAACGGCGGATATAGGTTTTATAATCTGATTTTAATTCATCACTACCATAATCAAATTGACTCATAGAAAACCATCCTATTCTTGGATCAGCTAATCTAGGTTGCATTAACTTCTCAGGAAGCAATATCATAGATTGATTCATTTGGATACTAATTGTTTCAGTATCTTCTAATACAGGCGGTTTTGAAGCGTTATACGTAAAATCTTGAACGACTTCAATATTCATTGGAAAACTACGCATTGCATTGATAAAGCTACGCGATTCATCCAGCCCTTTCACCTTATATGTTTCTCTCATAGCTGAGGACAATCCACTGATAGATTTTACATCCGTACTATAAAATTTAGTCACGTCAATTACGGTATTAGCAGTGTCTTTACTAAACGCCACAATATCAAATGCGTATAAAGTAGGCTCATAATTATTAGATTTTACTGAAATACTAATAGGTAGGCTATCATTTGCAACAGCGTTATATGACTTTAACTTTATTAATATTTTATCCTGAAAACGTTGCCAAACTATAAGCTGCTCATTAGTTTCAGAACCTGCGTTAACATATCCTCCACCTAGATTAGAAGGCAGTTTAGAAAACCTGCTAACCAAAAGCATGTCTTTGTCTAATAACAAATTAGGGATTTCAAAAAAGTATTTCTTATCTACTTTATGTACTGTAAACAATCCAGTGTCTGAAATAGCATCTTTGGTAATTACCTTACTGTACTCTTTAATAGTAGGCTCGGGCTTTTTTTCAGCTGGAGGAGGTACTGTTGCCGTAACTTTCTTCTTTTTTTTATGATTTGACTGCCCATAATGCGTTGTGGGTAAAAGCATTAATGCAACGACTGTGGTAATAATGAGAATCTTATTCACTTATAGGTTCTTTAATAGTTATTTGATTCAAAAATATCCTTTAACGCATTCAAATTGACAAATAAGCATTGGTTTAACTTATTATTAACAAATAAACATCGATAGCTATATTTAATTCTAGATAACTAAAAATGACAACATTGAAAGTGTAGTTGAGTTTATTTAGATGAAAGACTTTGGCAAAAAAAATAGAACAATGCATTAATATTATATCTAATAAATAAATCATTCCTTATTAAATATTTTTTTCATCAATGCACAATACCTGAAAGTTTATTTTTCTTACAACCACTACATTACAACGCTTTTATAAGACCATACGACAGTAATAACAATCAATATTGAATTGAATAAATTATATTTAGTTTAAGAACCTCCTAAAATATTGTTTATGAAAAGAGCTCTAAGTTGGTATTTAAGACGGCATCCATTCTTGTTCAAAATACGATATAGATTAGTCTCTAAAAGGACATCTTTAAATCGTATCGAATGTTTTTGTTACAATGATAATAATCCAAAAACAGATATCCCTGTTTTATTTCACAAATTCAACAATATCATTTTCAAGAAAATAGACATTGAGTTTAGTGATTTAAAAAAGGCCAAGAAAATAGCAGTTTGGCTTAGAAATAATATCAAGGGAGGACCCGGAATAGGAAAATCATCAGAATATGCATTAAGAAAAATGACACAAGGTGAAGGCGGGGTATGCAGTGACTTTGCTCAAGTCTTTAATAATTTTTGTGTCATTAATGATTTAAAAGTGAAAGAATGGGGAATAAAAATTGATTCTCCTCTACCGTCTATTGCAGGGGGACACTCCTTTAATGAATTTTATTCTAAAGAATTGCGAAAATGGATATTAATAGATGTCTCTAAATCCATATATTTTTATCAAAGCAACCCTAAGGTCCCATTATCAGCAATAGAGTTATTATATTTAAAAAAGAAAAACATAAAAATAAACTTCAAAAGTTTTAATAAAAAGATTGCAATTGATAATAACAGAATAACCGATTTATATCTAACCTCCTTTTCATCACTTTTTGTAATTACTAATTATTGCAATAAAACTTATGATTATTATTTAACCAAACTGGCTTTTTTTCCGGAGTCAGTTGTCCACGGGCTAGTTTTCCTACGAGGAAACAGTTATTCTTTTGAGTTTCCATCCTATTATAGTTAAACTCGTCATACTTTTTTATAGCAGAATATAATCATTTAAAAACTATTTCCGACCTTGCTGCAATTGTATGAAAACAACAAAGCCAAAATGGATTTATTCAGCACAGAACTAGACAAAAACATAAACTTATTACCCAAAGACGGTACCGTAAATTATTATGGAACTCTACTGTCTAACGATGAAGCCAACAATTATTTGGCTACTTTATTAGAAAATATTGCTTGGAAAAATGATGAGGCGAATATTTTTGGTAAACTTATTAAAACCAAACGAAAAGTAGCTTGGTATGGTGACTCATCCTATAATTACACCTACTCTAACACTACTAAGCAAGCCTTAGCATGGACTAAAGAGTTGCTTGAACTAAAAACTTTAGTGGAAGAGAACACGGGAGAAACCTATAATTCTTGTTTGTTAAATTTGTACCATAACGGTAGTGAAGGTATGGCCTGGCATAGTGATGGAGAAAAAGATCTTAAAAAAAATGGAGCAATTGCTTCGGTAAGTTTTGGTGCCGAACGAAAATTTGCATTCAAACACAAAGAGACAAAAGAAATAGTTAGCAGAATATTACAAAACGGAAGTTTACTGGTTATGAAGGACGAAACACAAACACATTGGTTACATCGCTTACCTCCTACTAAATTAATTACAAGACCGCGAGTAAACCTAACCTTCAGGACTATTGTTTCAAGAGAATAAGTACAACTTGTATACTTGGGTGTTGGGTGTTGGGTGTTGGGTGTTGGGTATTATATTTAAAATAATTCCATAAAAAAATAAGTACGAAATAGATCGTGTGAAAAATACTAAAAAAACAATCTTTAGACTGCTACTATTCCATTACTTTGAAATATAGCCGAGAGGTACATGCTTTCATTTGGATCATAATATTCTATACCGTTTTTATACCA
Organism: Flavobacterium sp. K5-23; assembly: GCF_023278045.1. Classification (NCBI taxonomy): domain Bacteria; kingdom Pseudomonadati; phylum Bacteroidota; class Flavobacteriia; order Flavobacteriales; family Flavobacteriaceae; genus Flavobacterium; species Flavobacterium sp. K5-23. The sequence goes on along the minus strand of NZ_CP056783.1, from coordinate 2,218,717 downwards.
TTCTTCAATAATGTTAAACTGATAAGGGGTATATCCATCAGCATCGATATCAATTCCAAACATACCTGCGATAAGAAATTCTTCTAAGACATCATCAGTAACAATACGTTCAGGTATTCCTAATTGTATCGCTCCATTCATATTTTCATATTTTGACCTTCCATAAACAAATCCAGACTTATAGGCTTCATCAGTTGGATTGTTATCGAGTAGTTGTGTAAACGGATTCAAACCACTTGAACAACCATCAAGGTAATTTTTTCTATATACTGCATCAAAGATATCTTTCATCCTTATATATTTTAATAACTCCCACAATAATAAAGATAAAATTCTTCCAAAAAAATTATAATCGTTGAAAGGAAAAAAAAACCTATAATCTTCATTATATCACAAAATAATTAAAATTTATTTAAGAAAAAAAATACAATAAATTCAGAAATCCCGTCCAAAAAAAATAACAATTATAAGAATTCGCTATTGAAAATTAAACTTTTTTTTGTAAAAACAAAAAAAATGAAATACACCCTTATATATTACAAAACTCAAGAAAAAACCAATAGAATAAGTGATTTTCTAATTAAGATGTATTATGATAATAAGTTTCCCATAAAAAAATCATAACATATTTATATACAGATATTTAAAAAAAATAATACCTTAACTTAGTGCTAGCAAACAAGCCCGTCTAGAACACGACTTAACCAATTGAAAAGTTAAGTGAAATTCTGTGTATTTTTTAAAATCTAATATTTATTACTATGAAAACAATCATTAAAAAAGTATGTTTATTAATTACCGCTTTTCTGATATCTTCGACATTATTCGCCCAGGATAACAAAGCGTATGAAAAAGCGAAAACGGAGATTCAAGAACAATTTGGAACATTCCCATCTTTATTTAAGGTATACCCTAAACATGCACTTGCAGGTGCCTGGGAGAACTTTAAGCAACTGAACGGTCCTACAAGTAAGATCCCGCCAAAATATCGGGAGTTGATACAACTTGCTGTAGCTGCCCAAATCCCATGTTCTTATTGTATCTATTTCCATACTGAATCAGCTAAAGCCTTTGGTGCAAGCCAAGAAGAAATTCAGGAGGCAATTGCTCACGGTGCGGCAACAAGACAATGGAGTATGATATTACAAGGAAATGAAACAGATTTAGAGGCGTTTAAAACTGAATTTGACGGGATGATGAAATACATGTCCGAAAAAGCTAAAAAATGAGAAATTTGATAATCATTACCATCTAAAACCACGCATTAAAAAACAACCTCGGATACAATTGCTTTCGAGGTTGTTTTTTGCCCTTATCTGAAAAATAATCCTAACTTGGCTAAATATCTTGATTAAAACCAAGCCGATATCACTCATAATTTTAAAACTAATGAGCTTTTATTCAGAATACTATGTAAATAAGGAATGCGAACGGTTTGTCAATAAGATTTGGGCTTTGGACAATAGTACTAATCAAAACCCAATTGAGAACAAATTGATTTTACCTAATGGTTGTTTCAATTTGGCCATAGTAAGCGGTAATGGCATAGAAGTACATACTAAAAAAAAACAGTACGTGATGGATACGGGGATTTATTTCTGTTCCCAAATGACAAGCAAGGTTTCAGTAGACATTATGCCTAACACTAAAGTCATTATAGTGCAGCTACACGCTTGGACTGTATCAATGTTTCCCAACTATGATTTAAGTGATTTTATAGATACTATTGTTGAAATGAATCAAAATGACTTGCCTTTTAAAGGAGAAATAGATCCTAATTTATTTACCAATACGGAGTCAGTACTACTATTTATCAATGAAAACTTTGGGGATTTAAACAAAATACAACCCTCAAAAACTCTAGTAGAGCAGCTGTGTGATTGTATAAAACAACATCCTGAAGACATAAGTGTTTCTGAAATTACCTCTTTTTTAAAAACTTCTCAAAGAACATTACAAATAAAGTTCAAAAAAGCAACAGGACTAACCATCAAGAATTATATTAAAATCCTCAAACTCCGAAAAACCATTGACACTATGGTTGAAACAGGAAATGAAAAGAATAACTTAACTGCTATAGCACTTGATAATGACTACTTTGACCAATCACATTTTAATAAAACATTTCAAGAGATGATCAAGATGAGTCCAAAAAAATTCGATCCAAATTCATTTATTCTTTCAGAGAAACGGTGATTTTCGCTTTTTTACAATTTAGTAATTACTAATACTCTTAATATTGCCCAATAAAATAATTTCAATCAATCAATCAATCAATCAAAAAATGAATTTTAAACACCACCCAATCCATTCCATAAAAACACTCTTTGTTGGAATCCTTTTTTTCTCTTTACAAATGGGATATTCCCAGATTCAAAAAGAATCCCAATTATACAAAACGATTATAGCAAAGGATAGTTTGCTTTTTAATGTGGGTTTCAACACCTGTGACGTAAGTCAATTTGAAAATTTATTAAGTGATAAATTTGAATTTTTCCATGATAAAGACGGGACTTCGAGCAAAAAAGAATTTATAACCAAACTAAGGAGCGGCTTATGCATATCACCTACCACTTTTCAATCCAGAAGAGAATTATTACCCCAATCAACTGAAGTTTATCCTCTTTACAAAGAGAAAGTTTTATATGGCGCAGTACAATACGGAATTCATAGTTTTTATGAAACAATAGGAGGTAGAAAAGAAGTGTTTGGAAGCACAGCTAGATTTACTCATGTTTGGCTATTGGAAAACGGGAATTGGAAACTCACAAAATCTTTAAGTTATGACCATCAAACTACAAGGACCTTAGCAAACCTGCCTACTCTTTTTGATAATGACACCGAAATTGAAAAATGGCTAGCCGAAAATAAAGTGCCTGCATTAGGAATTGGAGTTATTAACGATGGTAAACTGCAACAAGTTAAAGTTTATGGAGAGCTAAAAAAAGGGATAAGTGCCCCTTATAATACCTTATTTAATGTTGCTTCCTTGACAAAACCCATTACTGCAATTGTAACGTTAAAATTAGTCAGCTTAGGAAAATGGAACTTGGATGAACCCGTTTACAAATATTGGATTGATCCAGATCTTGCTAATGATCCTTACCTTAAAAAACTGACCACAAGACACATTTTAAGCCATCAGACTGGTTTTACTAATTGGCGTGGAAATAATGCCGATGGAAAACTGCATTTTGAATTTGAACCTGGAACGAAATACCATTATTCAGGTGAAGGTTTTGAATATTTAAGAGAAGCATTAGAACGTAAATTTCGTAAAACGCTGGACCAATTAGCAAAGGAACTTATATTTGAACCTTTACAAATGACCGATACCCAATTCTTTTGGGACAAAAAAACAGATGAAAAAAGAGTAGCTCTTGGATATAATCCCAAAGGAGAAGCATACGAAACCGTAAAAAATAAAAAAGCCAATGCAGCCGATGATTTACTTACAACTATAGAAGACTATGGAACTTTTTTAGTAAGTATAATGAACAAAGAAGGCTTGTCAAAAAAAGTATTTGATGATATGATCACGAATCAAGTAGCTACAAAAAACGGAAAACATTTTGGGCTTGGTTTTGAAATTTATGATTTTGATAATGGAGATTATGCTTTGTCTCACGGTGGTGCAGACAAAGGAGTCCAAACCATTGTTTTTATCTTTCCAAAAACAAAAAAAGGGTTACTGATTTTTACTAATGTAGATGATGGGTATAAAGTATATGAAAAAATATTGACTCACTATTTAGGTGATTTCGGAAAAAAAATCATTGAAATCGAAACCAAATAAGAATCTTGTTCTACAAACAATCATCTTTAAAACCATAAAAAAAAGCCCCAAACGGGGCTTTCAATATTTTACTTCTCTACTTCTTCGTCAGTATTATGAGATTTCGAATAATTTCTCCATTTCTCAATACAATCATGAAAATCTTGTGGGAGTTCTGTATCAAAACGTTTCAACTCACCAGTTGTAGGATGCACAAAGCCTAAAGTCTTAGCGTGCAAAGCCTGTCTTGGTAATATTTTAAAACAGTTGTCTATAAATTGTTTGTATTTAGTAAACGTAGTTCCTTTTAAAATTAAATGACCACCATAACGTTCGTCATTAAACAAAGGATGTCCTATGTGTTTTAAATGCGCTCTAATCTGGTGTGTTCTTCCTGTTTCCAGTTGGCACGAAATCAAAGTTACATAACCAAAACGCTCTAATACTTTATAGTGGGTAACAGCTGGTTTCCCAATTTCAGGATCAGCAAAAACCGCCATTTGCATGCGATCTTTTAGGTGACGCGCTAAGTTTCCTTCGATTGTCCCTTTTTCATTTTCTACATTACCCCATACAAGAGCAACATATTCTCTCTCTGATGATTTAGCTTCAAATTGTTTTGCTAGGTGAGTCATCGCTGCCTCTGTTTTGGCAACAACTAATAAACCTGAAGTGTCTTTGTCAATACGGTGAACTAAACCTGGACGTTCACTACTATTCATTGGCAAATTATCAAAATGATAAGCTAATGCATGTACAAGAGTTCCTGTATAATTACCGTGTCCTGGATGAACAACCATTCCTGGCACTTTATTGATTAACAATAAAGCATCGTCTTCATAGACAATGTTTAACGGAATATTCTCAGGTACTATATGATTTTCATATGGAGGATGCGTCAACATCACACGCACTACATCAAAAGCTTTAACCTTGTAGTTTGATTTTACTGTAGCGTCGTTTACAAATATATTCCCTTCAGTAGCGGCAATTTGTATTTTATTTCGAGTTGCATTTTGAATTAGCCCCATTAAATACTTATCAATTCTCAAAGAGGTTTGTCCTTTTGGAACTTCAAATTTAAAATGCTCGTATAATTCGTCTTCTAATTCTAACGTATCGTTATTATTGTTCATTTGGTAATTCTTCTATTGGTGTTTCTAGGTTATCATTGATAATACCCTCTTCATAACTTGCTTTTCCATCGCCTAGGACTAAATCTATCTTAGATGATTTCAACACCCTATCCCCTGCTTTAATATTTCTTCCTTTGTATCTCATTTCCAGTACAACATCTTTCCCTAAATTCGGAATATAAGTAATCGATCCTTCTTCAAGACCAAGTGCTTTTAATGTTGGAACCGCCTCACGGTATGATTTTTCAATTAAATCTGGAACTTTCACTGATGAAAATCCGGAGCTGTTTATCTTGATATACACCTTTCTCCCTACCTTAACTTTCGCACCCGGTAAAGGATCTTGCAGTACAACACTGTATTTAGGATAATCTCCTCTATAGTCAACACTGTCTAATAGGACATAGTCTAAATCTAACTCGTCTAACTTCTCTTCTACCTGATCCTCTGTTAGTTTACTCAAATTAGGCACCGTAATTTCATTCCCATGATCAGTTGTAAATGTCAACCAATGCATAAAAAAATACCCAATAATGGCAACCATTAAAAGTGCTAAAAACATTTGCCCAAGAAATACTCGGCTACTAAGATACTTACGTAAACTCATAAAATTATTTTTATTTGTCGCAAAGATAAAGCTATTTCGTTTCAATAAAAAATGATAATTTTGTTTTAAGGTTTTTAGAAGCAATTTCCCGCTATACGCTATATCTTTTTATAAAGCTTCCAGCCAGCAAAAGGCATGAAGCTTTATAAAAAGGATGCCGCTGCTATCGGGGCTAAAAATCAATCGGAATCAAAAAAACAATCTGTGTTTAAAATTAAAACTTTAAACCTGAAACTTTAAACAAATTAAAATGAAGAACATTGCCATTATCATGGGCGGCTATTCCAGCGAATATAAAATCTCACTTATGAGCGGAAACGTCGTGTATCAAAATCTTGACAAAACTAAATATAACGCTTTTCGCATTCATGTTTTCAAAGAAAAATGGGTATATGTAGACGAATCAGAAGCTGAATTCCCAATTGATAAAAATGATTTTTCAACAACGATAAACGGAAATAAAATCAAATTTGATTGTATTTTCAATGCCATACACGGTACTCCGGGCGAAGACGGATTGATGCAAGCCTATTTTGAATTATTGGAAATCCCTCAAACTTCTTGCGATTATTATCAAGCTGCACTAACTTTCAATAAAAGAGATTTGTTATCCGTTTTAAAACCATACGGAATAAAAAGTGCTACTTCCTATTATCTAAACAAAGGAGATGTTATTAATGCTGAGGAGATCATTAATAAAGTTGGATTACCTTGTTTTGTAAAGCCAAATAAAGCGGGTTCCAGTTTCGGAATATCAAAAGTAAAAACTGCAGCCGAATTGCCTATTGCAATCGAAGTGGCTTATAAAGAAGATAACGAAATCATCATTGAAAGTTTTCTAGACGGAACTGAGGTATCTGTAGGTGTCATCAATTATAAAGGCAAAGTAACCGTTTTACCTATTACTGAGATCGTTTCTGAAAATGATTTCTTTGACTACGAGGCTAAATACCTTGGTAAATCACAGGAAATAACACCTGCCCGAATCTCTGACGAAATGACTCTAAAAGTAAGTGCGATAGCAAAGCGTGCTTATGAAATTCTGAGAATGAAAGGTTTCTCACGTTCTGAATTTATATTAGTCAACGACGAACCATTTATGCTGGAAATGAATACCATTCCGGGACTCACAACCGAAAGTTTGATTCCGCAACAAGCTGCCGCTGCCGGAATTTCATTGGAAGATTTGTTTACTAATGCTATAGAGTTATCTTTATAAAAATTACCTAGTAATTAAATATAAAAACATTGTGATTTTCAAGTTTTAACTTGAAACCTAAAACTTGAAACTTTTAAAAAATGAAAAAAGCCATATTTCCAGGTTCCTTTGATCCTATTACATTAGGTCATGAAGACATTATTAAAAGAGGTATTTCTCTATTTGATGAAGTTGTTATTGCCATAGGTGTCAATGCCGAAAAAAAATACATGTTTCCATTAGAGGAAAGAAAACGATTTATCGAGGAAACTTTCAAGAACGAACCTAAGGTAACTGTAATCACTTACGAAGGTTTAACCATTGATTTATGCCATAAAATAAAAGCCGATTTTATTCTTCGTGGTTTGCGTAATCCTGCCGATTTTGAATTCGAAAAAGCAATCGCCCACACTAACCGACATTTATCTAAAATAGAAACGGTCTTCCTGTTAACTGCAGCTAGCACCTCATATATCAGTTCAAGTATTGTAAGGGACGTTATTCGTAATGGCGGAGAATATCAAATGCTAGTTCCAAAAGCAGTTCGTGTAAAAAAGTAGTCGATTACTGAACACTGATCACTGATCACTGAATACCAATCAAAATAACTTGTAGAAAGTACATAATAGCCGTATTTTCGCCAAATCAATATAAAAGCCAATAAAATGAGTATAGATAGAGAATTAAACAAACGAAGTGGTTCAAAATGTGAACTATGTGCAGCTACTGAAAACCTAAAAGTATATGAAGTGCTACCAACTAAAAAAGGTGGAATTGACGAAGCGATTATGGCTTGCAGTACCTGTATCGACCAAATTGAAAACCCGGGTCACGAAGATCTAAACCATTGGAGATGTCTTAACGACAGTATGTGGAGCGAGCATACAGCAGTACAAGTAGTGTCTTGGAGAATGTTGAGTCGTTTGCGTTCTGCAGGTTGGCCACAAGAATTAATCGATCAAATGTATTTTGACGAAGACACTTTAGCATGGGCACAAGCAACTGGAGAAGGAGAAGAAGATGAGAATAAAGTTATCCACAGAGACGTAAACGGAGTAATTCTAGAAGTAGGAGATTCAGTTGTACTAATAAAAGATTTGAAAGTAAAAGGATCTAGTATGGTGGCTAAACAAGGAACATCTGTTCGTAACATCAGACTAGACCATGAAAACGCCGAATATATAGAAGGAAAAGTTGATGGACAAACTATTGTAATCATAACACATTACGTGAAGAAACTGTAGTTTGTTTTTTAGTGAATCGTGAGAAGTGAGAAGTGAATCGGATACAAATATCAAGATTAATATTTTTACTATAAACAACACCTTTAAATTAAAAAAAAACGTTAACGGTAAAAATATTTACTGTTAACGTTTTTTTTATTTATATAAATGAACCTATGAACACCTCTTCAAACTGATCACTGATTACTGAACACTGACCACTTTTTTAACTGATCACTTCTCACGATTCACTGTTCTCTATTCCTCTTCTTTCTTAATCACTTTTCTGGCAACCTCGATTTTGAACTTTTTACCCTTCATCTTTTCATCTTTGATGTTGTGCAATAAGTCTTTCACTTTATTGAATTTCACTGCTGCAAAAGAGATAAAATCTTTCACTTCGATTAATCCTAAATCGCCTTTTTCCAGTTTTCCTTTTTGAGAAAAGAAACCTACGATATCAATTTTATTCAATTTATTTTTCTTTCCACCACTGATGTAAATTGTTTGGAATTGTGGTGGTTTTGGTAATGTAGTTGCATTTTCAACAGTAAAAACGTCCATTCCGTAATTGATGTAATCCGCTTTTTTTTCTGATTCATGTGCAATTACATAAGCAGTTCCTGAAGCAGTCATACGTGCTGTACGTCCGTTTCTATGAGTAAACTCATCTTCTTTAGACGGCAAATGGTAATGAATAACGTGATTCATCTCAGGAATATCAAGTCCACGAGCAGCTAAATCAGTTGTGATTAAATAACTCACACTTCCGTTACGGAATTGAATTAATGCGCGTTCTCTTTCATCCTGATCCATACCACCATGGTAATACGTAGAATAAATTCCTTTTTCGTTTAGGGTATCGCTAATACGTTCAGCCGCATCACGGTGATTACAAAAAACAATAGCCGACTCTGATTTTAAAGAACATATCAAGTTAAACAAACTTCCTATTTTGTCCTTCTCTTTAGAAACAACCATTTTCATAGAAAGATTTGTTTCTTCCTCGTGTTCCGGAATAAAGTCCAGAATAGTAGGATTAACAACTCTAGTATATCTTGGAATTTCGATATCTGAAGTTGCCGAAACCAAAACACGTTTGTTTAGTTTGGTTAGTTTTCCAATGATAAATGACATTTGCTCATGGAAACCCAATTGCAATGATTTGTCAAATTCATCAAGGATTAAAGTCTGGATTTTATCAACACGGAAAGTTCCTCTGTCAATATGATCCGCGATTCTTCCTGGCGTTCCTATTAAAACGGCTGGAGGATTGCTTAAATTTTTTATTTCAGTGTCAATCGAGTGACCTCCGTAACAAACATTTACTTTATAATCAGTACCCATTTTTTTCCATACTTGCTCAATTTGCAACCCTAATTCTCTTGACGGAACTAGAATTAAACATTGAACCGATAGAATTTCGGGTTGTAACATTTCTAATATTGGCAATAAAAAAGCCAATGTTTTCCCCGAACCTGTCGGAGAAAGCAGTAATACATTATTATCATTTAAAATAGCATCTTGTGCTACTTCCTGCATTTCGTTTAGACTTTCGATGCCTAAATTTAAAAGTATATTGTTGGAATGGTGTTTCTTATTCATTTTGCAAAAGTACTTAAAAAAAGTGTTCTGTTTTCAGTTTTTAGAATTCTGTCGAAATTTCCATTTTTATAAATACGTTCATAAAAATTCCATTTTATAATAATGTTAAAAAAACAGTACTTTTGGTTTACACCAAAAAAAACTGAATATGAGATTCTTCGCTGTTGTTTTTCTATTTTTCACCTTGACAATTTTCGCTCAAAAAGACACAAAATACACCACTTATTTCGAAAAAGGAAATGGAAACCAATCGGCTAATTATACCGAAACTATAGCGTACTACACCCTTTTAGCCCAGGATTTCCCAACGATAAAAATTCAGGAAATGGGATTGACAGATAGTGGAGAACCATTACACATAGTAGTTTTCAACCCCGAAAAGGATTTTAATTTTGATGAAATCCAGAAGAACAAGGCGGTACTTTTAATAAATAACGGTATTCATGCAGGAGAACCCGATGGTATTGATGCCACGATGCAATTGTTTCGAGATTTAGCTTTAGGGAAGATTCAAATCCCAAAAAACACGGTAATCGTCACCATACCCGTTTATAATATTGGTGGGGCTTTAAACCGAAATTCAAATTCAAGAGCAAATCAGGACGGACCAGAAGTATATGGCTTTCGAGGTAACGGAAGAAATTATGATTTGAATCGGGATTTCATAAAATCAGACACCCGAAACATGAAAAGCTTTGCAGCAATTTTCCATAAACTCAATCCTGATGTTTTTATTGATAATCACGTCAGCAATGGTTCTGATTATCAGTACAAATTGACTTATATAATGACACAACATAACAAACTGGGAACGATTTTAGGTGATTATATGAATACTGAAATAATGCCAGCGATTGTTAGTAATTTACAAAAGAAAAAAATAGAAACCACCCCTTATGTAAATGCTTTTAGTGAAACTCCTGACAGTGGATTTGCACAGTTTTTTGACAGTCCGAGGTATTCAACAGGTTACACTTCCCTATTCAATACCATAGGTTTTGTTGTTGAAACGCACATGCTTAAAAAATATGCTGATCGTGTGAAAGCTACTTATGACTATACGATGGCTACAATTACAATTACGGATTCCAATTATAAAAAGATAAAAGCGATGCGATTAGAAAACGAATCACTTTATAAACCTAAAAAATCATATACCCTGAAATGGGAAATTGACACTACAAAGGTTACACCGTTTTCATTTCTTGGATTTGAAGCAGGACATAAAAAAAGTGATGCTACCACAGGAAATCGTTTGTATTATGACCGAAAAAAACCTTTCAAAAAAGACATTCCTTATTTAAAAGAATACAAATCAGTAAAGGAAGTAATCATCCCAGAAGCTTATATTATCCCAAAAGCTTTTTGGAATGTGATGGATTTGCTAAAAAGCAATAACATCGCTTACAGGCAACTAAAAAACGATACTATAATCGAAGTCGAAAGTTACAGAATAACGGATTATAAAACAGCTGAATCCGCTTATGAAGGCCATTACATCCATCGAAACACTAAAATAATTTCAAAAAAGGAAAATAAGGCTTTCGCCAAAGGAGATTATATTGTTTCAACACAACAAAAAGGGGTTAAATACCTATTGGAAACTCTTGAACCGGAAGGAATGGACTCTTTTTTCAATTGGAATTTTTTCGATACTATGCTACAGCAAAAAGAAGGTTACTCGGATTATGTCTTTGAAGACACTGCAGCTCAATTATTAAAAGACGAACCAAAGCTAAAAGCAGCATTAGAACAAAAGAAAACAAGTGATTCCGCTTTTGAAAAAAGTCCAGAAAAACAATTGGATTGGATTTATAAAAATTCGGTTTATTACGAAAAGGCACATTTGCAATATCCTATTTACAGATTGACAAACTAAATTATCGAATAAGTTGTGCTTAATTAAAAATCTTGAATGAATAAAAATAAAATTTAACCACATAGAAATATAGAAAAAAAAGAAGGGGATAGACCAATAAATTGGTTTCACAAACATTATGATTTACTAATAATAGTAATAAGGGTTGTAGATATTAGCGTGCCGTAGGGAATATACAAAACGATGATGTGGCGTACCTACGGCACGCTAAATTCGTTCGAATTAAATGTTTTCTACCGATGTTTAATACCTAACGGTATACTAGAACCTTTAATTCCCTGAGTTTTCTACCGATATTTAATACCTAACGGTATACTAAAACCTTTAATACCCTGAGTTTTCTACCGATATTTAACCCCTAACGGTATACTAAAACCTTTAATACCCTGAGTTTTCTACCGATATTTAACCCCTAACGGTATATTTGAACCTTTAATTCCCTGATTGCACGTCCCTAATTAAAGTTGACCGATTTCTATTAATTTATCATTGTCAAAAATAGTAATAATAGGCTTAGAAAAAAGAGGATTATTGAACCAATTATTTTCAAAATCAACAGGGCTTAATTTCCCTATGTTGTTATGAGGTCTCTTATTATTATAATGTTCAACTGCTCTATCTACATCCTTTTTTAATTGTTCAAATGTTTTAGGTTTCCAATGGTCTATATACTCTTCTTTTATTGTTCTGTTAATCCTTTCTGCATAAGCATTGTCTTGTCCTGACAATGCCATGCTGATTTCGCATCCACTCACTTTGAGAAGAGCTATATATTCATTGTAAATATACTGACTACCTCTATCAGAGTGGTGTATCATTGGAGCTTGATTGTTTTCTAATGCCATTTGCATTGCGCTTAAATTAGCAGTAGCTCTCATATGATTAGATAGTTGATGTCCAACGATTTTCTTTGTATAAACATCTATTATAAACACTGCGTAATAAAATCTTTCTCCAACATAAATATAAGTTATATCCGATTGCCAAATCGTCGACGGAGCATATACAGACATTGACTTTATTAGATTCGGAAAATAAACTTTCACAGAAAACGTTGTTCTCCTGTAATTTTTATGCCTTTTTATCCTGAACCCTAAATCCATAAACGTATCGATAAATCTATCTCTTCCTATGAAATTAGGACGCAAAGCATAATACATTTTCTCAACCCCACAACCAGGGTGTTCTTTCCTTAGTTCCTCTGCTTCTAAAATCAGACATTCTATCTTTCTTTCAAAAGCAACCTGTCTTTTTGAATACTGATTAACTGCTTGCTTGCTTATTTCAAGTGTTTCGTAAAGCTGATTTAAAGAAAAACTTATTACTTTCTGGTTCTCAACGAACCAGCTGATTGTGGGGTGTTGGAGTTTTTTTTTATGTCGATATTAAATTCATCTTTAGCTATATCAATCATCTTTTCGAGATAATCAATTTTTATTTGCTTCTGACCAACCGCTTGTTCAAGTTCTTTTATCTTGAGTTCTAACTGTTTTAGCTTATCAATGTTACTATCTTTCATTTCTACAACTCTAATTCCTTTTTCATTAAAAGTAGAAAATTTATAAATCCAATTGTAGATTGTAACGTTATTTACTCCGTAAAGTCGTTCTAATTGCAGAACACTATACTTCCCGCTTTCGTAAAAACTTACGATTCCTTTTTTAAACTCTTCCGAATAAACTCGGAGTTTCCTAATTTCTTTTAAATTTGCATTCATATAACTTGACTTTTGTGGTCAACCTATATCAGGGAAGTACAATTGGGTTAAAAATAAAATAACCCGCTAACTATCAATTCATTAAAATCTAATCAGTTAACTTTATACTAACTTAAATTCCGTAAATATGAAAGCATTAGTTATTTCAGCAGGTGGTAGTAAAGGAGCCTTTGCTGGCGGTGTTGCTGAATACCTTATAAAAGATTGCTGTAATGACTATGAATTATTTGTGGGTTGTTCTACGGGAGGTTTATTACTGCCGCACCTGGCTTTAGGAAAGATTAATAAAATCAAGAAAATCTATACTTCAGTTACCCAAAATGACATTTTCAGTATTAATCCATTTAAAATAAAGAAAACCAAAAAGGGTTTTGAAACAAAAATCAATCACTTTAACTCAGTGATAACATTTATAAAAGGTTGTGCCACTTTTGGGGAAAGCGACAATCTTAGAAAACTAATTAAAGAAAGCGTTACTCCAAAGGAGTTTCAGACCCTAAAAAAAAGAAACAAAAAAGTAATTTTGGCAGTTTCAAATCTTACAATGGATACCGTAGAATATTTCAAGTCAAATGAATGCAGTTATGATGATTTTTGTGATTGGGCTTGGGCTTCCTGCAATTTCACCCCGTTTATGAGTATACTCAAAAAAAATAATTTCCAGTATGCTGATGGTGGTTTTGGTAGTTTTGTACCCATTATGACTGCTATCGAAAACGGAGCTTGTGACATTGATGTTATTATTTTAGAAAGTGAAAGCGGGAAATCAAACCTACCCATAATTAAAAATCCTTTTTCACTGCTATTTAGAACTTTCAAATTTATGAATCGGCAAAACAGTAATAAGGATGTAATTATTGCAAAACTTGTGGGCTTAAAACAAGAAATAAACATCAACTTCTATTATGTTCCTACTCACTTAACCGATAACCCCCTTATCTTCGATTCGGAACAAATGACTCAATGGTGGAAAGACGGATACGAATTTGCCAAAACCAAAAAACCGGTGAATTTTTGCCAAAATCCAAATGCAATCAGTTAATGTTTTTAAAATCAACCATTACTTAGTATTACCGTCTGGGGGAAATCTATTCGCGTTTTTTATTTCGATTCCTGAAATAACATAGCTGCAGAATTCATACAATAGCGCAAACCAGTAGGATTAGGACCATCGTCAAACAAATGCCCCAAATGACCATCACAACGGGCACAAACAATTTCGCCACGCACCATTCCCAGACTTTTATCCACCACTTCTTTAACGCGATTTTGGTTTATTACATCATAAAAACTAGGCCATCCTGTTCCCGAATTAAATTTTGTCTTAGAAGAAAATAAAGGCAGTTTACAAGCAGCACAAAAATAATTTCCTTTTTTATGGTTATCATTAAATTCATTTTGAAAAGGAGATTCTGTGCCTTTTTTACGCAAAATATAGTATTGATCATTGGTCAATTCCTTCTTCCATTCGGCATCCGTCTTTATTACTTTAACTAATGAAGTATCATTAAGTGATAATTTTGGTTGCTGTAATGTAGAAGTACTAACAATGTCCTTGTTACTTTTCCCGGCTTGCATACAGGCCATAAAAGTAAATACTACAAATGGTAATGTCAGAATTTGATAGTTGGTTTTCATTACTTTACAATTTAGATTTTAACTTCCCTTTATATGTTTTTTTAAACAGATTATATCTAGGTATTGAAACCGCTTTCACATACGATTGATTTGGATTTCTTTTCACATAATTTTGGTGGTATTCCTCAGCTTCATAAAAATCTGCAATAGGCTTCACTTCAGTAACTATTGGATTAGGGAACACTTTAATATCAGTAAGCTCTTTTATTTTATCCAAAATAACTTTCTTCTCTGCTGCATTTTTATAAAAGGCAATCGAACGGTATGACGAACCTTTATCAGGTCCTTGCTGGTTAGGAGTCGTTGGGTCTTGTGATGCGAAAAACACGTCAACCAATTCCTTATAAGAAATTATTTTGGGATCGTAATAAACCGCTACTGCTTCCGCGTAACCAGTTTTATGAGAGCTTACTTGCTCATAGGTAGGGTTTTTAGTTGTCCCTCCAGAATAACCGGATACTGCTTCATTTACACCAACAACAGATTCAAAAACGTGTTCAGCGCACCAAAAACAACCTTCGGCAAAAACAGCGATTGCTTTTCCTTTTTTAGGTTCTAAGGATAATTTATTTGTCTGTGCGTTACAACTAAAAATTGTAAACAACACAATTACGAAACTTGCAAATTTAATTTTCATCTGTTGTTATATTTGTTCTTATCAAAGCTATTTATTTCCCATTTCACATTGGTCAATAGAACTATCTTAAGATAGGTTCAATGCAATAGTTAATGTTACAGTAATATACGTCTGATTTCTAGATTTGGTTTTTAAACAAATCCTAAAGTTTTGTTAGGATTTCATAATCAGGATTTCAATATTTTTCTATTTAAAAAAATCATTATTAACAATGAATAAATAAGATATTATAACTAGTCCAAATACTTGCTTTGTTATAGTTTTACTGCGTACAATTCCAAAAACAGGTAAAACTTATTCTAACAACAGCCTCCGCCATTATAATGGAAAGTGCTTTCGCTTATGAAAACATCTTTTCTACCAAGGTTTGCCAATGCGGCTGCCGTTTTATCGCAAACCGCTAGGGGTTGGTTTTTCATTAAAAAATGTCCGTTTTTATCATCAAAACTAGCTTCCTTACCGTAAAAAATAGCCGCTTTACCTGTAAAGACACAAGGTCCGTCAGCAGGCATTGGGTCTTTGATGGCGCAAACTTCGATACTTTCGATAAAAATAAGCTCATCGGTTGGGTAATTTTCTGGATCTAGAATTCGATACGGACGACGACCACGAATTTCAATAGTTCCAAAACCAACATCCGTCAGCGCTTTTATATAATCGGCTATTGGAATGCTACCACTCAAGCACAAGGCACGCAAATGATCATCATTTCGCAACGTCTCATTCATAGGTTGTTCACAAGTGGGATCACTCATTACCAGGCGCCCGTGAGGTTTTAGCACACGATACATTTCTTGCAGTGCTTTCTTTAAGTCTTCTGCTTTAAAAATATTAAAAAGACAGTTTTGAGCCGCTATATCAATACTTTCATCTTCTATGGGAAGATTTAAAGCATCGCCTTTTTTTAGTTCGATAAAATCTTTTTGAAACCATTCGTTTTGTTCTTCGGCAAGGATGAAATTTTTGCGGGAAGCTTCCAGCATTTCATCAACTACATCAACTCCTATTACACCTCCTTTTTGACGTGAAAAATAAGAGAATTGTAACAACTCCATTCCGCCACCTACACCCACATACAAAACCTTTGGGTTATTAATTAAATCTTGTGCAGAAATAGTGCTACCACAACCATAATTCATTTCTTGCATTATCATAGGAATTTCAAGTCCGGGGAATTTCCAAATGGGTGTTGTGGTGCAACATAAACCCACATCAGGAGTTAGTGCTGCATTTTTATATAAATCGTTGGTTGCGTCTAAATAACTCATAACTATAGTTTTATTAATTCTTTAAATAAAGTAATCATCTTAGTTTCTGCCTGACCGGCTATGGCAATAATTTCGGCAATATTCACCGGTTTCAAATCATCAGGATTGCATTCATCTGTCAAAACAGAAACGGCAATAACCGGCAAACTCAAATGATTAGCAACAATCACTTCAGGAACCGTACTCATTCCTACGGCGTCAGCGCCAATGATTTTGAGATAACGATATTCGGCTTTGGATTCCAGTTGCGGACCAACAACGGCCGTGTAAACGCCTTTGTGCAGCGTAATATTATTATTCTTCGCAATTTCAATAAGCGAATGTCTCATATTCAAATCGTACGGTTCGCTCATATCAGTGAATCGTTCTCCAAATTCAGAAACATTTTTGAACGCCAATGGTGAACCGCCTTGCAAATTGATATGATCTTCAATCAACATTATGTCTCCTTTTTTGAAGTTCAAATTAATGGCTCCAGCAGCGTTTGATACCAATAATTTTTGGATACCCAATGCCTTTAAAATTCGGATGGGGAACGTGACTTCTTGCAAAGAATAGCCTTCATACAAATGAAAACGCCCTTGCATCACCACCACTTTTTTATTTTCCAGGGTGCCAAAAATCAGTTTTCCTGAATGGAATTCAACCGTAGAAACAGGAAAATTTGGAATGTCAGCATAATCAACTTCTAGCGCTATATCGATATGACTGACTAATTGCCCTAATCCTGTACCCAGAACAATTCCGATTTCAGGATTATGAAAGCCTTTATGTTTTAAAAAATCTACTGTTTCTTTTATAGTTTCACTATTCATTTTTTTTTGGTTTAGCCACGTTTTGTGTGGGTTCATTTTAACGTTCATAACTCAGTAAAATCAATTTAACCATTAAGAAATTAAGTTTCATTAAGCTTAATTTCTTAATGGTTATTTTTTTAAATTATATCTACTTTTCCATAGACTTCGCTCTGATCTGATTCTAATATCATTTCTAACCCACACCGTTGAAGGTAGAATCTTTTTTTTGAAATGTTATTTATAACTACTTCCCTTTTGCGTTAAGGATTGAAGCGGAGCTCTTTTGTGCCGATTTTTTCGGCACAAAAAGCGGGAGCGAAAAGCCTGACCCCGATTTTTTTTCGGGGGAACGCCCAAATTATTATTTATTTAAGCCACCGTTCCTTGACAGCTACTTCCTGCACCGGCGGTACATCCGTAGCAATGTTGCGAAATTAAAATCGTTCTATTGGACAAACTTTCTTCATTAAATTGAGAAATGTGCTTTTCTGCTGAAGCCACTTTTAAGCCTAACATTTGGTTAAAATCACAATCGTACAACCAGCCGTCATAACTCACGGATATGGTATTAGTACACATCACATTTTCGACCGCTTTGGGGTTGAATGCTTCCACTAAAGCATACATATAATCCTCATAATTATCAGAATTAATCAAATAATCCAAAAAGCGACTGATAGGCAAATTAGTAATGGCAAAAAGGGAGTTGAAATCGATATTGAAATCTTCTTTCAAGGCTTTCTTAAAATCATTTTCTAATGCTTTCTGGTCTGTTGGCAAAAAAGCGCCCGATGGATTGTAGACCAAATCGAGTTTCAAATTGCTGTTTGGCATTCCATAACCCACTTCGTTTAGCATTTGCAAGGCTTTGATGGATTTATCAAAAACGCCATCTCCACGTTGCTTGTCGGTTTTTTCTCTTTTGTAATAAGGCAAAGACGAAATGACGTGAATGTTGTGTTTAGCAAAAAACTCCGGCAAATCGTGGTACTTTTTATTGGCCAAAATAATAGTCAGATTCGATCGAACAATAAAGTCCTGAACACCCAGTTTTGATGCTTCTTCTACAAACCATCTGAAATTTGGGTTCATTTCAGGGGCGCCACCCGTTAAATCCAAAGTATGAACGCCAGTATTTTTAATTACATCCAGACATTGCTGCATAGTCTCGACAGTCATTATCTCTTTTCGATCCGGACCCGCATCAACGTGGCAATGTGCGCATACTTGGTTGCACATATAACCCACATTAAGTTGGAGAATTTCGATTTTTTTTGGACGTAAAGGAAACTGACCGGCTGCTTTTATTTTATTGGCAAAAGTGGGTAGCGTTCCATCCTTAAAAATTCCACTAGATAAAATTTCGAGTTGCTTTTCGGTTTTTGAAAGTTCGTTATGTTTGGCGTGTAATGATTTTGAAAGCATCTTTATTTTATTAATATTTAAAAATAATTACATTGATAATTTATCGTATTTATTCATCATTTGTACACTATGGACCAGTGTGGCACCTCCGCGAATGGCTGCAGCCACGTGAACGGCTTCCATCATTTCTTCTTTGGTAATTCCGCGTTTCAAGCCATCACCAGTATAGGCATCGATGCAATATGGACATTGTACAGTATGAGAAACCGCCAAGGCTATCAATGATTTTTCACGAGCTGTAAGACTCCCTTCTTCGAAAACTTTTCCATAATAATCAAAGAATTTATCGCCTAGTGCTTCGTTCCATTCGGATATTTTACCAAATTTCTTAAGGTCGGCAGGGTCATAATATGTTTTTTCCATTGTGTTTCAGATAATTGATTAACTTAATTCTTAAGCCATAAAAATACAGACTTGAAAATTAAAACGTTAATGATTGCAGTCTTTTTTTTGTATTTATAAATATAAAAATCTCCAATCATCTTTGTTTAGACGAGGGAACAATTCAATCCTGACAATTATATTTAGAATATAATTATCTCTTTTCGAATAATTAATTTACAATGGGGATTATTGTTGGTGTTGGGAATTTCAGTTTTAAAAGGAAATGCTTAACGAATGTGAAAATTGTGGCCTTGATGTTAAAAACATATTAAAAGAGAGTCCAATAAAGAATGGTGCGATTCATCTGAAACTATCCTCGTTACCTGTTTTGAGAGCGAAAATTACTGTACAGGGATAAATAGAAAATTCTGTAATTAATTATAGATTATAAAACCTATTTATAAAATAACGAAGCAGTAGGAAAAGTAGACCGGCAACAACAACAAATGAAATTACAAAACTAAACAGGTTTATAACAATGTTAGGAATGAAATCCAATCTAGGGTGGCTATAGTAAGGCTCACGATGTAGTCTTTCGTGAATATTCCCTTTTACTTTTTTGATTTTCTTTTTGATACTACTGTTTTTTGGAATGAATTAACCTCATCAACCAACTTGTTAAGAACTTGGTTTTGACCTCTCTAAATTAAGCAATAAATTTAATATAGCGCCATTAGAACTAAAAAAAGAGGATTCCCTTGCAGAAAGCCTCTATCCGTAATTTATTGGTGGATGTTTATTTCTGTGTTCTATTTATCTCTACACGCACATTCGTGATGTTCATTGAGATAGGCAATCGTTGTGTCACAGAGTTTCTTCAAAGTCACTATATTGATGTCACTCAGCTTTTTTATATAAATACAAGCTTTACCTATTTTATACTTACCCAAGTCGTCCAGTTGATGCTTGTTTTCTTCGGTTGGGGAATAAACGTATAGTGAGAATGCGGCTTTACGAGGGGAGAAACCAATAAGTGGCGCGTCTCCTTGATGTCCACTGGCATATTTGTAATGATAACTTCCAAAACCAATAATAGTGGGACCCCACATATTAGGTTCAAATCCTGACCATTCACTCATTAACTCAATTAAGCGAAAACTGTCGGTTTTTTTTGATCATTATCCACATAAGAGTTGATGAAATCAATAACATTAACTTCGGTTTCTGCGGTCTTGTTTTTTGCCATAACTGTTAGGTTTTTATGTGCGTTTTTCTAGTTAAAATTACTCCACTACTCGTGTATTACAAAGTTACTGAATAAAAACATCTAAGTTTTATATATCCATTTCAACCATTTCGGCTCTTGCTCCAAAACGGATTGGTAAAACACTTGTTCCTATTCCTTTTGAAACATACATTTTAGGTTCTGATTCTTTATACCAGCCTTTCAAGTAATTTCCGCTTCCTTTGGGTTTGAAAGGAACAATTCCCAAAAATGTGATTTGTCCTCCGTGTGTATGTCCTGAAAGAACTAAATCAATCTCTAAATCACCTTTTTGTTTTGTAATTATATCTCTATGTTCTGGACAATGAGATAAGACAATATTAGTTTCTGTATGCTTTAAGTTTTCTATTGCTTTAATAAAATCAGCATTTCCGCCAACAAAATCGTCAATTCCTATTATTGATATTTCGCGGTCCCTTATTGATATTGTTCTATTCTCGTTTATTAACAGCTCACAATTATTTTTATGAAAAACGTTTTTGAGTTTTGTCAAATCAACATTCCCCCAATATTCCCAATTTCCTGTTATCGCATACTTTTGAATAGAAGGATTAACTAATTCGAGGAATTCATTCAGTGCGTCTATTTTTTCTGTTTGGTCAACTGAATCACCAGTAATGAAAATTAAGTCCGGCTTGATGGAGTTGATTTTTTTGGCAATTGATTTGTGAAAATATCTTAATTGGTCAAAATGTAAATCTGAAATTTGAATGATTTTTATTTTGTTTTCATCCGACTTTGAAATATCAAAATAATTCCAGTCAATAACATATTTCTCAAACCAAATGGAATCCAAAAGGATTAACCCTATTGAAGCAAATATTCCTCTTTTAATAAATTCTCTTCTGGTTAATTTTGTCATTTTTTAGAATATGGGTAAGGGGTCTATTCTTTGAATAGCAATACTCGCTTTTCAAAGAACGCTTTATGGAGCTGGGTTGATAAAATAATTTTAGTTCATATTAGTTTTTGTTTTTATTATAATACTCTTTAACAAATGTTTCGATTGGTTTCCAAAGCCTTATTTGATTTTTTTTTACATCAAATATTTTTGCGTGATTTTTTGGCCCAAAATGTGACATTTGATTAAAGTTATTTTCAAATTTATCAACTTCTTTAGAAGCTTCAACTAATCTGTTTTTCTCAACAAATTCATTATTTTCAAGTAACTCCATAAAGTTTGTGAAAATCTGTGTATTTATATTGTTTTTTCTTGAATTAGTTAACCATAAAGGAATTTTACGCTCTACTTTATTTATTTCAGCTATGATTTCTTCTTCTTCAGTTAAATTTCTAGTAGAACTTATTTCTGAAGAATTAAAAAATTTTTCAGAAATTAAATTTCTATTTTGTTGAACTGATTTATTTGATTTCACGATAATAGAAATATTACTTTTTAATTCATCAATAATTTCAGAACTATGTTTCTGTTTTAAATCTTGGGAAATTAATTGTGATATATATTCATTGCCTTGTGATGAAGTTAAAAAATCAATTAATTCATTTTTAGTATTATCATCTTCAATTTTGATTAACTTTTCTTTGCAAAATTCTATTAAATTGTGCTCGTCAAATGTGTCTCTTTTTAATAATTCGATTAGTTTATAACCGTCTTCGTTATTCTCTGAAAATTCGATTTCAATTAATTTTACAGGATGTTTATTATCATTAGGGTCGTCATAAAATAGTTGAATATTTTCGCCAATAAACAATCCGAATTTCATTTTTAGTTGAAGCATATAAGAAATAAGTTGTTGAGAAACCCTTTCGCTTCCTTGATTTGATGGTTTTTTCAATTCAACTACAAAAAGCTTTTTTTCTTCTAAACTAATTAATATGTCAAGCCTTAAGCTATTACTTGCTCCAATTGGTATGTTTTTTTCTGTTTCTATTTCTTTTTTATATCGTGACCAACCTAATTTTTCAAAAATATTTACGACTTCATTTTGGAAAAATGCTTCTTTTGAATTTTCTTTAGTATGTTTTTTTATTAGAAAACATATTTCATTCCATCTGTTCATTTTATATATATTTATTAGTTATTTGTTAAGGTTGCAGGTAACTCGATATACCAACCATAAAACGGGTACAATCCACGCAAAATAGCTTGGCTTTGTGACATAAAAATCATGATTATATATTTAGCTAAAATATAAAATAAATAGTACAAATCGTTAAGCATCTTTTTTATTTGTAGTTTTTATCTTCAAACTTATTAGAGAATAAAACTAGTGTCTTTACTGTTTTATGAAAAGTATCAACCGTGTTAGTTTATGTTATCACAACAAACTTACACCACACAGTAAATCAACACACCTCCAAATAGAAAGGCTAAAATAGAAATGAATTGAAAATACAAAGGCTTAATTAAATCCGCACACCTCATCGAATAACTGTGATGGATACGTCGTGGGACAAAATAAAGCACTAAAGAAGTTAGAAGCATAAATCCTCCTAATAACTTGAAGAGTAAAGCGCATTTAGAAAAATCAGAATAAAGAATTAACCCAATAGCAGGAATCATTCTTATGGTTATTTCAGCATAGTTGATGAAATTTGTGCTTGCTGCTTTTCTTAAGGTATTTAAAGCTTTTAAAGGAGCAAAAAGCATTATAAAGCCGGAATAAATGATAAATAACCCAAATAGTATCACAATCCATTTTGCCACTATTACCATAATATACGCTGTTATTTGAATACTTAAAGTTAATTATTAACGAACTCGGCATTAGAAATTCCACTATTCTGTTTTATAATCTTTAGTGCTATTTCTACATCATTAATTAGTAAACCAAATATATGCAAGCTATTTATTTTATGTACTATATTATGATGATTTTAAAAAGAAAAAGAGCTGTTTCGCAATTAAAACGAAAAAGCTCTTTTAACTATTTTTATAAAATACTAATCCACCATCTTATAATAGAACATTTGCGGAACACCTTCTACTCCGGCTTCGGTCATTAGTTTTTTCTTTGCTTCAGAAGTGATGCTGGCCTTTGCTTTTTCCATATCAGAAATGGCAAATACTACTGTCACCACATTAGGGTCGTCCACACCTCTAGCCATTCCCCTGTCTATAAGTCCTTCCTCTGATCTCTTGTTTATTCCTTCGGTATCATAGACTTTGAGCCAGGCGTCAAAATCTTTTACGCGGTGGGTCACCATTAATCGGTCTTTTAGATTGATTGTGGCGTCATCGTTTCTTATTACATCATAATAAGAAAATTCAGGTGCGCCTATTACCCCTGCTTTTTTCATAGCTTCTTTTAGAGCGGGAAGCTTGCTGAACTCTTTGGCTTTTTGTACATCATTAATTTTATTAATGACCACAATTACATTGGGGTCATCCATTCCTCTCCCTAAAACATAATGTGTTATTCCATAAGCTTGCCTGATCGAATCGTGAGCGTCATATTCTATTCGCCACTTTTCGTAGTTTGCCACTTTGTGTTTAACCGTAATTACTTTAAAAGGCATAAATTCAGTCATAGGCATTTCAGCTTCTTCCATAGTATGCGGTTCCTCTTCTTTTTCTGTTTTATTGTTTTTACACGAAAAAATACTTAGAATTAAAACGACTAATAAAACGGGTTTCAAAAACTTTTTAATGTGTTCCATACTGTTATTTTTTTAAGTTAATTCAAAGTATAAATTTAATCATAATTACTGATTTTCAATTGATTAGATGTTTTTATTATTCGAAATAAACCCAAAAGACCGCAACAGTGTTAAACTATTGCGGTTTTTCTATTTTATGATAAACACTTCTATTGTGGTTTATGGTTTCCACCGTCAGTTCGAGTGGTTTTTTAAGCTTCTAAAAAACTTATTATTTCAAAAAAACTTTCAAGCTTAAAAAAATGTATCGAGAACTAGTTACTAAGATTCCCGATACTTTCGAAAATTTCAGGTATTGGCTTATTCAATATAGGTGTAATAATTCACGATTATCAAGCCAAAAATACTACCAATGACGTTTTGTTGAAAGTAAAAAATTATGTTTTACCAATTTTCTTTTTTGCTTGATCAAAAAAGAAACAAAAAAATCAAGTCTACACTCCCTCGTCGGTCAAATTAGTTCTCGAATACTAAAAGAAAAGAACTCGCTACGCTCAAACAGCTTTTCTTTTTAAGTATTCTTCAAACATTTGACACTCGACTGCGGAAGCTAAGGACACTTTAACCTCGTAAATAACAGTAATTTTAGTTTGTAATTGAATTCAACTTAAAAACTCAAACGTCATTTTATAACTTTTTAAAAAAAAAAAAATTACACCAATCAAAATAAAACAAATTACAAAATATAATCAGTCGTAATGAAATTAGATTCTTTACTGTTTAATAGCGCTTGCAAGATTTCGTTGTTATAGTCATTGTCTTTAGAAGCTACAAAGGTTCTAATAGAAAACGAACGCAACGCATCGTGAATACTCAATGTCCCTACTGCCGAATCTTTCCTACCCGTAAACGGATAAATATCCGGTCCTCTCTGGCAAGAACTGTTCAAGTTTACACGACAAACTAGATTTACCAGTGTATCAATTAGTGGCGCAATGGTTTTAATGTCTTTCCCAAACAAACTTACCTGTTGGCCATAGTTAGATTCCGCCATATCGTTTAGTGGCTCTTGAATGTCCTTGAAAGTGATAATAGGCACTACTGGTCCAAACTGTTCTTCCTGATACACCCTCATTTCCTTGTTTATGGGATACAAAACCGCAGGGAAGATGAAATTAGGCGAATGCTCCCCTCCTTTTTCATTAATAACTTTAGCGCCTTTACTTACGGCATCATCTATTAATTCTTGTATGTATGCTGGCTTTTCTTTTTCTGGTAACGGAGTCAACATTGCGCCATTATCCCAAGGATTACC
This sequence comes from Flavobacterium sp. K5-23, assembly GCF_023278045.1. NCBI lineage: Bacteria > Pseudomonadati > Bacteroidota > Flavobacteriia > Flavobacteriales > Flavobacteriaceae > Flavobacterium > Flavobacterium sp. K5-23. Next base: position 2,193,327 of record NZ_CP056783.1, on the reverse strand, counting down.
AAAAGGAAGTGCATCCACTTTGGCAGCAAATCGTTTATTGAATTCTTCAGCAATCGTTTCGTGTACATATAGAATTTTTAAAGCGGTGCAACGCTGTCCATTAAAGGATAAGGATCCCGCAAGACATTCTTGGATGGCCAAATCTAAGTCGGCATCCGGAAGGATTATCGCAGGGTTTTTGGCTTCCAAGCCTAAAATTAAACGCAATCGGTTTTTATTTGGATGTAAATCCTGCAAAGCAATTGCCGACTTACTATTGCCTATCAAAGCAAGGATATCTACTTTACCTGATGCCATTATTGGACTGGCTACTTCTCTACCTCTACCGTAAAGAATGTTGATAGCTCCTTTTGGAAAACTGCTTCTAAAAGCTTCCAATAGTGGCGAAATAAGCAATACGCCGTGTTTAGCCGGTTTAAAAACAAGGGTATTCCCCATTATCAAAGCAGGAATAAGTAAACTGAACGTTTCGTTCAAAGGATAGTTATACGGTCCAAGGCATAATACAACTCCAAGCGGTCCTCTACGCACCATGGCATTAACTCCTTGGCTTTTAGTAAAACGAGCACCATCTCTATCTAATTGTTTGTAATCCTCGATAGTGTCATAGATGTATTCTACGGTACGGTCAAACTCTTTCTGAGAATCAGGCAATGATTTCCCTATTTCCCACATTAAATATTTTACAACTTCATTACGGGTAGCCTGCATTTGTGTAACAAAATTTTGCATGCACTTAATGCGATCCACAACTTTCATTGTTGGCCATAATCCTTGACCGTTATTATAAGCGGCAGCGGCGGCATCAACAGCTTCTAACGCTTCTTTCTCTCCCATAAATGGAATCGATCCTAATATTGTTGGGGCATATTCTTCAGTAGAAGAAATGGTAGAGAAAACCGGAGATGTTTGTCCTTCCCATTTTTTTAATTCTCCATTTACTAAATAAGTATTCTGATTGAGTAATTCTTTAATTTGAAACTCTTCTGGTATTACATTCATAATTTGGTTGCTTTTTTAGTTTGTTTTTTGGTTTTATCGCATAAAAAAAGAGGCATTAGCCTCTTTAATAGTTAGGGAGAGACGATATCTCCACCCCAATCTAATATTCCGCCGGATAAATTATAGGCATTTTCAAATCCTAATTCGTTCATTATTTCACATGCTTTTCCACTTCTGGCGCCAGATCTACAATAGACAAAGTAATTTAGATTTTTATCTAATTTTTCAAGTTCAGTAATAAAATCCTGCCCTTTATAAAAGTCAATATTCTTAGCATTCGCAATAATACCATCATTATATTCGTCCTCTGTCCTTACATCTAAAATCAGTGAATCATCGTCTTCTTCAAAACGAGCAATCCATTCTTCCTGTGTTAAATTCATCGTGTTAGTTTTTTTGTAAAAATACAACGATTTTATCATACTCGGAACTCTATTAATATGATTTTAAGAATAAATCTAAGAAAACGATTTCGCCAAGACGTAATAATCAGTCAATTACACATTTAACTGATAAATCCTAAATAAAAAGCCCATTAAATCGATAGGAAATGCACTTTAAAAATCAGAATCCGTTTCTAATAAATATAATCTGGCTTTGAAAAAACTCCTATTAATTTAACGTACTTTTACAGTAATACATCCCAATTATCATCTTAAAAAACAACCAAATGCACGATTCTTTAAAAGAAATATTCCCCTCGTTTTCTAACGAACTTATTAAAGAAATTGAAGAGAATGCTGTTTTTCAATCCTACAAAGCAGGAGATGTCTTAATGCGTACAGGCCAGTACATCAACTTTACGATGATGCTTACTAAAGGCCAAATTAAGATTTATCGTGAAGGAGAAAACGGTGGTGAATTTTTTATGTATTACATACAACCGGGACAAGCGTGTGCCATTTCGATGATATGTGCATCAAAAACGCAAACGAGCCAAATAATGGCCAAAGCCATTGAGGATATCGATTTAATTATGATTCCGCTTCCTTTAATGGAAAAATGGATGATGGAGCACCGCAGCTGGTCTGACTTTGTGATTTTCACATATCGTACTCGTTTTGAAGAAGTATTAGAAGTGGTGGATAGTATCGCTTTTCGTGCTATGGACGAGCGATTGGAATTTTATTTAAAACGCAACTCCGAATCCTGTGGATGTAAAGATTTGAAATTATCACATCAAGAAATAGGAACTGATCTCAATACTTCCAGAGAAGTGATTTCCCGCTTACTCAAGAAAATGGAACAACGAGGAATGGTTCGCTTACATCGTAACCATATTGAGCTTTTAGGAGAGTAAACAGTATATAGTTGTCAGTAGTTCTCTGGTCTGTAAAAACGAAAAAAAACTTATTAAAACTGAACACTGAAAGACTGAACACTGAACACTAACTTCCTTATGTGATAAAAGTTACTGTTTTTTAAAATTTCAGGTCACACCTTTGTATAAAAATTTATAAATGGAATATTTTGGTTACTTATTTTCAATATTAATTGGACTTTCATTAGGTTTGATAGGCGGCGGCGGTTCCATACTTGCGGTACCTATATTAGTGTATCTTTTTAAAGTAAACCCGGAACAGGCTACCAGTTATTCCTTATTTATTGTGGGAATGACATCCATGATAGGTTCTTTTAATCACTATAAACTTGGAAACCTAAAGATTAAATCAGCTTTAGTTTTTGCCATACCTTCTATTCTTTCTTTGCTTTTTATTAGAAAAATTATCCTTCCCATTATTCCTGACAGCCTATTTAATGTTGGCGATTTTGAAATCACAAAGAATCTATTGATTATGGTTGTATTTGCATTTCTTATGATTGCAACTTCAGTATCTATGATTAAGAAAACAAAAAGAAGCACCGAAGCAAAGGAACTTAATTTTGTAAAACTTGCTGTAATTGGGTTCTTTGTTGGTTTAATAATAGGTTTTTTAGGAGCTGGAGGCGGCTTTTTGATTATTCCGGCATTATTATTTTTTGCTAATTTACCAATGAAAAAAGCAGTAGGAACTTCCCTATTTATAATTTTTATCAATTCATTAATAGGATTTACGGGAGATATTATTGGCGGAAGTACACTCGATTATAAATTACTTTTCAGCATTTCAGGAATTGCTATTTTAGGTTTGTTTATAGGAACCCAATTGTCCAAAAAAATTGACGGAGCCAAATTAAAACCTGCTTTTGGCTGGTTTGTGTTGGTTATGGGAATTTACATCATTACTATAGAAATCTTCTTTAAATAATACACATTGTGTAACAATAGTCACTCTAAAATCTAAAAACAAGGATTATCTTTGTAATACAATATAATAAAACAATATACCATGCAAATAGAACAAATATATACAGGATGTTTAGCACAAGGTGCCTACTATATTACTTCAAACGGAGAAGCAGCGATTATAGATCCACTTCGCGAGGTGCAACCTTATCTAGATAGATTAGAACGTGATAATGTAAAACTTAAATATATTTTTGAAACTCATTTCCATGCTGATTTTGTATCAGGACATCTTGATCTAAGCAAAAAAACGGGTTCGCCTATTGTTTATGGTCCCAATGCAAATCCGGAATTTGAATCCATTACTGCAACTGATGGACAGTTATTCGCTATTGGAAACATCCAAATAAAAGTATTGCATACTCCTGGACATACTATGGAGAGTACTACTTATTTATTGATTGATGAAAATGGAAAAGACCACGCTATATTCTCTGGTGATACTTTATTCATAGGTGATGTAGGAAGACCAGATTTAGCTCAAAAATCGGCTTCAATGACCCAAGAACAATTAGCGGCTACATTATTCCATTCGTTAAGAACTAAAATAATGACTCTTGCTGATGATGTGATTGTTTATCCTGCTCACGGTGCTGGTAGCGCTTGCGGAAAAAATATGAGCAAAGAAACGGTAGGTACAATTGGGAACCAAAAAGAAACCAATTATGCTTTGAGAGCCAATATGACTGAAGCCGAATTTGTAAAAGAAGTTACGGATGGTTTATTGCCTCCTCCTGCTTATTTTGGGATGAATGTAGCTATGAATAAAAAAGGATACGCAAGCTTTGATACTGTTTTAAACAACGGAATGAGAGCAATTGCAGTAAACGATTTTGAAGCGCTTGTAGAAGATACTGGTGCTTTAATTCTGGATACTAGAAAAAATGGAATTTTCACAGTTGGATTTATTCCACAATCAATAAATATAGGAATAGATGGAGATTTTGCTCCATGGGTAGGTGCTTTAGTTGCCGATGTGAATCAACCAATCATTTTGATTACCGAATTAGGAAAAGAAGAAGAATCAGTTACTCGTTTAAGCCGTGTAGGTTTTGACAATTTGATAGGTCATCTTGATGGCGGATTTGAAGCTTGGAAAAAAGCGGGTAAAGAAATCGATACCGTAAATAGAATTACTGCTGATGAATTTGCAGCACAGGTTAAAATTGGGGAAAGTAAAGTTGTAGATATCCGTAAAGAGACTGAATATAGCGCAGAACACGTTGATGAAGCCTACAGTCGTCCATTAGCAAATATCAATCAATGGATTAAAGATATTGACCCAAAAGAGCCTTTCTTCCTTCATTGTGCAGGTGGCTATAGAAGTATGATTGCAGCTTCCATTTTACAAGCAAGAGGTTTTAGAAATTTCTCTGAAGTTGAAGGTGGTTTTAATGCTATCGCTAAAACGAATATCCCTAAAACTGATTTTGTTTGCCAAAGTAAAGTATTGTAAAAACCGAGTTTAATACTTAAATTTTTACAAAAACAACTGATTATCATCAATTTATCTCGTAAATTTACTTCAGACCAAAAATATTTTTAATTTAATTAAAACTTTTATTATGAAAAAAAACATGGGATTAACCGACAAAATTATCAGGATAACAATAGCAGCTATTATAGCTCTAATGTATTTTTCTAATATTATCAGCGGTACGCTTGCTTTAGTTTTAGGAGCTTTTGCCGCTATATTTTTAATAACCAGCTTTGTGGGCGTTTGCCCTATGTATACACTTTTTGGATCTAATACTTGTGAAAAAAAATAATACACGAAGCTAAATTACAGTAATGACAAATCCCATTAATAAAGACTTAATCCTAAGAGAACGATTAGCATTACAAAGAACCACTTTGGCCAATCAAACAACATTTTTAGCTTTTCTAAGGACGGCTATGTATTTTTCTGTTGCAGGTTTAAGTACTCGAAATGTATTGAAAATTGAAAATGGTGTACTCCTTGAAATTTCATTTTATGCTATTTCATTAGCCATTTTGATACTAGGAATCGTGAATTTTTTCAAACACAAAAAAATGATCCTTGAAAATGAAAAACATATCGGGGATTATAAATTAGATTATTATGAATAACGAGCAATGTTGTGTGGTTTCTTGTGACAAACCACTAGATAAAGAATATTGGGATGCGCAGTACAAAGCTGCAGCTACCGGTTGGGATTTGGGCAAAGTTTCCCCTCCTATTAAAACCTATATTGACACCTTAGAAAATAAAAACGCAGCCATTTTAATTCCTGGTTGTGGGAATACGTATGAAGCGGAATACTTATTAGAAAAAGGATTTACAAATGTTACGGTGATTGATATTGCTCCAACACTTGTAGAGAACCTCAATCAAAAATTTGCTTCTAATTCGAATATAAAAATTGTTCTGGGAGATTTTTTCGAACACCAAGGCAGCTATGATTTGATTATTGAACAAACCTTTTTCTGTGCATTGCCTCCTACAATGCGCCAAAAATATGTTTGGAAAATACATCAGCTTTTAGCCGAAGAAGGGATATTAACCGGATTATTATTCAATCGAACATTTGAAGTGAGTCCACCATTTGGCGGAAGCCTAGAAGAATATAAAATGCTTTTCAATAGCGCTTTTGACTTTGTGAAAATGGAAGTTGCCCAAAATTCGGTGGAACCTAGAGCCAACTCGGAATTATTTATTGAATTCAAAAAAAATAATGAATTCAAAGTTGATCTTTATGCATTTGAAGGTATTACTTGTAGTGGTTGTATGAACAGCGTTACAGGCAAATTTTCTTCTTTAAACGGCGTGATGAATGTAAGTATGAGCAGTAATTTTGCCGAAGTATTGATAGTCAGTGAAAAAGAAATTCCATTAGAAGAACTACAAAACATAGTTTCTTATGATGAGAAATATAAAATAAAAAAAATATAAAGAAATGAAACAATTACTCTTTACAAATTGGCACGCTATGCGCTGGATCCGTTTGGCAATTGGTCTTTTCATGTTACAACAAGCGATTCAGTTTCAAGAAATATTACTGTGCGTAATAGCTCTATTTTTCCTTTTCCAATCCGTATTTAATACTGGTTGTAGTCTAAATGGCTGTAGTGTTCCAACCTATAAAAAAAGTAACAATGAATAGTAGTTTTGACAATATTATAAATTCAGAAAAACCGGTTTTGGTTGATTTTTATGCTACTTGGTGTGGACCGTGTAAAGTATTGGGTCCTGTGTTAAAAGAAGTAAAAGATAATTTAGGCGACAGAGTCTCCATTATAAAAATTGATGTAGACAAAAACCAACCATTAGCTTCTCAATATCAGGTTCGTGGCGTACCTACTATGATTCTTTTTCAAAACGGAAAACAATTATGGAGACAGTCAGGTGTATTAGAGAAAAACGATATCATTAAAATCATATTGGAAAAAAGCAACCAATGACAAATAAAGGAATATTAATTACAGGAATAGGAGTTGTTACAGGAATCATTGCCGGCTACTTATATTACCATTATGTAGGTTGTCTCTCTGGGACTTGCGCCATAACATCAAAACCTTTAAATTCAAGTTTGTACGGTGGGTTAATGGGCGGACTGGTCTTCAATATGTTTGTTGGAAAAACAAAAAAACGTTAAAATTTAAAAAAAGTAATCGCGATTACTTTTTTTTTCTACCTTTGTTAACCAAATGGTTAAACTGTATAGTTAGTACGATGGAAAAGAAAAAACAAGAAAACACGGAATTAGAGATACTGAATGCTGCCAAAGATGTTTTCCAAGAGAAAGGTATGGTAGGCGCCCGAATGCAGGAAATTGCGGATAAGGCCGGAATAAATAAAGCCTTGTTACATTATTACTACAGAAGCAAACAATTACTCTTTGAGGCAACCTTTAAAAGTGTTTTTTCACTAATGGCTCCCCAACTAAACAAAGTATTAAATGACGACCGTGATTTATTCGATAAGATTAGAAATTTCACCAAAAGCTATATTACTTTTGTGATGAAACATCCCTACTTGCCTAATTTCATCATTCAAGAGATAAATAAAAATCCCGAATTTATTATGAAATTGCGAATGGACAAAAATTTTCCTTCCATCGATAAATTTAAAATCCAAGTAAACCTAGCGATCGAACAAGGCATTATAAAACCAATAGAAACGGAACAACTGTTCATTAACATCATCTCATTAAATGCATTCCCATTTATTGGAAAACCCTTGCTAAAGGGACTCATTAATGCCGATGAGGAAATGTTTCTCAAAATACTGGAAGCCCGAACAACTGAAGTAGCTGATTTTATTATTAATGCTATAAAAAAATGAAAATGAAAAAATGTATTGTTATACTTACTCTATTTCTATCGTTTGCATCATATGCACAACAGACTTTACAACTGGAAGATTGTTACGCATTGGTTGACAAAAACTATCCTATAGCTAAACAAAGTGATTTATTACTTCAAAAATCCACTCTTGATATTGAGACTATTAATAAAGGTAAACTCCCTAAAATAGACCTTAACGCGCAAGCTACTTATCAATCTGACGTGATACAATTACCTATAAACGTACCCAATTCATCTCCTTTAAATAAGGACCAGTATCGAGCCACACTAGATGTCAATCAACTGCTTTATAATGGAGGGTTGATTGCAGCATCTGTAAAAATAAAAGAAGCTCAAACCAAAACGCAACAACAGCAAGTCACCGTTAATTTACATCAGCTCAAAGGAAGAATTAATCAGTTGTATTTTTCGGTTTTGTTATTGGACGAAAGGAAATCGATTTTGATTACGAAACTAGAGCAATTGGATTCCAAAATAAAAGAAGTGAAATCAGGTGTGAAATTTGGAGCCATCCTCCCCGCTTCAGAGAAAGTATTGGAAGCCGAAAAATTAAAAATAAAACAAGTATTGACCGAAATTCAATTTGATAAAAAAAGAGCCATTGAAAATCTTTCAACACTTACCTTTTCTACAATTAACGAAAATACAATATTAAAAAACCCTAAAATTGAATTCGACTGGAATGACGAAAATAGCCGTCCAGAATTGAAATTATTCGATTTACAAAACGAACAAATAGAGGTTTCTAAAGATATTATTTCGAAAAACAAATTGCCTAAAATTAACGCTTTTGGTCAGGCAGGATACGGAAATCCGGGATTGAATATGTTAGACAATTCTTTTCAGACGTATTATATTGTTGGGCTTAAAGCCAATTGGAATGTTTTTGACTGGAATAAATCGAAAACGGAGACAGAATCACTTTCAATTGCTGAGGAAATTATAAGCAGTGAAAAAGAAACGTTTAAACTCAATACCAATTTGCAGTTACAGGAAATGAAAAACGAAATAAAAAAGTTAAACGAAGTCATATCCACTGACATTGAGATAATTGCCTTACGCGAATACATCTTGAAATCATCTGATGCGCAGCTTAGAAACGGGGTGATTACCGCATCCGACTATTTAGTGGAAATGACGCATTTATATGAAGCAAAGACTAATCAGAAACTACATGAAATTCAGTTGGATTTGGCTAAAGCCAATTATAAAATCACAAATGGAAGTCCAATAAATTAAAGCGATTTAAATCAAAATACACATGAAAAAAACAATCCTATTTTTAATATTCATCAGTCTTATCTCTTGTAGTAAAGAGAATGACAAAGCAGATGGTTACGGTAATTTTGAAGCTACTGAAGTCACCATATCATCTGAAGCTAATGGAAAGATCGTCTTCTTGAAACTCGAAGAAGGAGATGCCTTAGAACCAACTAACCAAGTAGGACTAATAGATACTACCCAATTGTATTTTAATAAACAGCAGTTAATAGCTTCCAAAAACACTGTTTTTTCGAAATCCAAAAACGTTTTGTCACAAAACAATGTTTTGCAAGAACAACTCAAAGCCACTTTGATTGAGAAAAGAAGAGTTCAAAATATGTTTGCTGAAAATGCTGCAACACAGCGTCAAGTGGATGAAATGGACGGAAAGGTAAAAGTGCTTAACGAACAATTGAAAAGCGTTCAAACCCAAAATGCACCCATTGCAAACGAAGTGAAATCAATTGATGTCCAGATCCAAAAAATTGACGACCAAATCCAAAAAAGCAAAATCATCAACCCCATAAAAGGATTAGTTTTAGCCAAATATGCCGAGCCAAACGAGATTACCGCTTTTGGTAAACCGCTTTATAAAATTGCCGATATATCTGAAATGACATTGCGGGTTTACATTAGTGAAACCCAATTGTCTAAAATTAAAGTGAGCCAACAAGTAAACGTGAAAATTGATACAGAAGAAGAGATGAAAAACTATACTGGAATCATCTCCTGGATTGCTTCTTCGGCTGAATTTACCCCGAAAATTATTCAAACCAAAGAGGAAAGAGTAAACCTTGTTTATGCCGTTAAAGTAAAAGTGAAAAATGATGGCGGTTTAAAAATTGGAATGCCTGCCGAAATGTGGCTCAATAAATAAAATTTTAAAAATGAGAAAAATTACCCTGTTACTAGTCGGAATCCTTTTAGTAGGATGCAAATCAAATTTAGTTACATTAAAAAATAAAGAAAATAAAACCAGCGAAATGACTTTAAAAAATCTACACACAGAAAACAAACCGGTACAAACTAATTTGTTGTTTAAAACAGAGGAAGGCAAGGTGATTTCACTGCAAATTTCTAAAAACGAACAGCTTAAAGAACACATAACTAAAGTGCCTGCATTATTAGTTTGTGTTTCAGGAAATGCAACTTATCATGATGAAAAAGGGATATTAGCAAACCTGAAATCTGGGGATTATATTAATATTGAACCGAATGTAAAACATTGGGTAGATGCTAAAGAAGAAAGTAATTTTTTACTGATAAAATAATGAGTATTTCAGTCCAAAATATTTCCAAGTCCTTCAAAAAAACATTGGCTGTAGACGATGTATCGTTTCAAATAAGTGAAGGCGAATTATTTGGACTTATTGGTCCGGACGGTGCGGGTAAAACTACACTTTTCAGGATATTGACCACGCTTTTATTGCCCAATGAAGGTTCAGCCACCGTTGCTGGTTTTGATGTAGTTACAGCGTATAAATCCATCAGGAATTCAGTAGGTTATATGCCTGGGAAATTTTCGCTGTATCAAGATCTTACCGTTGAGGAAAACTTAAGTTTTTTTGCCACTATTTTCGGAACTACGATTGAAGAAAATTATGATTTAATCAAGGACATTTACATTCAAATAGAACCTTTTAAAAACCGAAGGGCTGGCGCACTTTCGGGTGGGATGAAACAAAAACTGGCCTTGTGTTGTGCATTAATTCACAAACCAAAAGTGCTGTTTCTTGACGAACCCACAACTGGTGTTGATCCCGTTTCTCGAAAAGAATTTTGGGAAATGCTCAAGCGATTGCAACAAAAAGGAATTACAATTTTGGTTTCCACCCCTTATATGGATGAAGCTGCTTTGTGTGATCGAATCGCCTTAATTCAAAAAGGCAAGATTTTAAAAATAGATACACCCGAGCAAATATTAGCCAATTATGAGAAAACGATCTATGATGTTCAATCTAAAGACACCTATCAATTAATACAGGATTTAAAAAATTATCCCACGCAGTACAGTGTGTTTGCCTTTGGGGAGTACATTCACTATATCGACACAAAAACCGATTTTGATTGGACAGCATTAGAAAAATACCTAACCAAAAAAGGACATTCGGAGATTATTATAAAGAAATCCAGTCCAACAATTGAAGACGTTTTTATGGACTTATAAAATAGCCATTACTATTGATCATCAAAACTTACAACAGCACAATGAATATAGAAAAAATCATATCGGTAAAAAATCTCAGCAAGAAATTTGGTGGTTTTACTGCCGTCAACTCTATTTCGTTTGAAGTGAGTAAGGGAGAGATTTTTGGGTTTCTGGGTGCAAATGGTGCGGGGAAAACCACTGCTATGAAAATGCTTATCGGAATTTCGAAACCCACATCAGGAGAAGCTACTGTTGCCGGCTTTGATGTGAAAAACAATTCTGAAATGGTGAAGAAAAGCATTGGTTATATGAGCCAAAGATTCTCTATGTATGATGATTTAACCATAAAGGAAAACATTACTTTTTTTGGAGGAATCTATGGATTAGCAAAAGCCCAAATAAAAGAAAAAACAATACAATTAGTTTCCGACTTAGGGTTGCAAGAGGTGTCAAACAAACTCGTGGGTGATTTACCGCTGGGCTGGAAACAAAAACTATCCTTTTCAGTGGCTTTATTACACAATCCGAAAATTGTTTTCCTGGACGAACCTACAGGAGGAGTTGACCCCATAACAAGACGTCAGTTTTGGGAAATGATATATGCCGAAGCCCATAAAGGAACCACCATTTTTGTAACCACGCATTATATGGACGAAGCCGAATATTGTGATCGCGTTTCAATTATGGTAGATGGAAGGATAGAAGCATTGGATACACCAAAAAACTTAAAAAAACAGTTTAATGTAGATTCTATGAATGATGTGTTTTTAAAATTGGCAAGAAGCTAAAAGTGAAAATTTAAAAACATTAAGAAATTAAGATTCAATAAGCTTAACCCAAATTTTATTATTCTCTTAATGATTCAAAACAAATCTATTTTATAATATAATAATGTAAAACATCTAGAAGTTAAATTTTATTCAGCTGATACTGAATTTTCTTAATCTCTTAATGGTTCAAAAAAAGAAAACAAATGAAAAGATTTATTGGATTTGTAACAAAAGAATTCTATCACATATTTCGTGATAAACGTTCTATGTTTATTCTTTTTGGAATGCCAATAGTTCAAATTATGTTGTTTGGCTTTGCCATTACTAACGAAATAAACAATGTGAATATTGCAATTTTGGACAAATCCAAAGATACTGAAACACAGAAAATAATCAACAAAATCAGTGCTTCCAAATATTTTAATATCGAAAAGGAAATTTCCAATGAATCCCAAATTGAAGCTATTTTTAAACAAGGAAAAGTAAAGGCTGTATTGGTTTTCGAAAAGAATTTCATTAAAACGCTACAAACCCAAAAACAGGCAAAAGTTCAGGTAATTACTGATGCAACCGATCCCAATATTGCCAATACCATTACTAATTATGTGAATGCAATTTTGCAAAATCACACGCAAGAAATCAATAAAGCGAACAGACCAAGTTACCAAATACAAACCCAAACACAAATGTATTATAACCCAGAGTTGAAGAGTGTTTTTGGCTTTGTTCCTGGTGTAATGACAATCATATTAATGTTGGTTTCAGCTATGATGACTTCGATATCAATAACGAGAGAAAAAGAACTTGGCACTATGGAAGTCCTTTTAGTATCTCCCATAAAACCTTTTCAAGTAATCATAGGGAAAGTGTTTCCTTATATATTCTTATCTATTATAAACGCTGCTGTGATTCTGTTATTAGGCGTTTTTGTATTTAGAATGCCTATCGAAGGAAGTTTGCTATTATTAGCATTAGAAAGCATCTTATTTATCATCACGGCACTTTCATTAGGAATATTAATTTCTACATTATCAAATTCTCAACAAACGGCAATGATGATTTCCTTAATGGGGTTAATGCTACCGGTAATTATTCTTTCGGGATTTATCTTCCCTATTTCCAGTATGCCGCTCCCATTACAAGTCATAAGCAATATCATTCCGGCAAAGTGGTTTATCATCATAATCAAAGCCATTATGCTTAAAGGAGTAACTTTTAGTATCATTTGGAAAGAAACATTAATTCTATTTGGGATGACCGTGTTTTTCATTGTATTAAGCATTAAAAAATACAAGATTAGACTGGAGTAATCGATTTCAATTTCAATATAAAAACAAGGTCAATTTCAATATAAAATAGGAATATAGAAAATGAGAACAATACTATTTATCATCCAAAAGGAATTCAGGCAAATCTTTAGAAATAAGGCTATGCTCCCTATTATATTTGTTTTACCCTTAATCCAATTATTGATTTTATCTAATGCGGCTAGCTTTGAAGTTAAAAACATTCAATTTTCGTATATCGATAACGATCATTCAAATGCTTCGAGAGAATTAATCAGTAAATTTAGTTCTTCAAATTATTTCAATGAACCCATAAGTTTCACTTCAAAAAAAGAAGCCAATCTACAAATGCAAAAAGGGAGTATTGATGTGATTCTGGAAATTCCAGTCCATTTTGAACGAAACTTTTTGAAAGAGAAAAAAACAAATCTTTCTTTGAGTATAAATGCAATAGACGGAGCTGCCGCTGGAGTTACAAATGTGTATGTCTCACAGATTATAAATAATTTCAACCAGAATATTCAAACGAAGTTATTTCAATATAATGAGAGTAATAGCACCCCAATTCAAAACATATTGACCATTCCTTCTTTTTGGTACAACAATACATTGAATTACAAAACCTTTATGGTTCCTGGAATATTAGTCTTACTTGTGACAATGCTTTCCCTTTTCTTATCTTCTATGAATATTGTTAGAGAAAAAGAAATGGGAACCTTGGAACAAATCAATGTTACCCCTATTAAAAAGCATCAATTTATCATTGGTAAACTTTTCCCTTTTTGGGTATTAGGGTTAGTAATACTGACTGTAGGCTTAATCATTGCCAAGCTTGTTTTTAGCGTCCCTATGCTTGGAAACTTAGGTTTAGTATATCTATTTACTTCGGTGTATTTATTAGTTATTCTGGGTATTGGTTTGTTCATCTCAAATCATACTGAAACCCAACAGCAAGCTATGTTTATCGCTTGGTTTTTTACAGTGATTTTTATTTTAATGAGTGGTTTATTTACCCCTATTGAAAGTATGCCCGATTGGGCCCAGAAAATCACACTTTTCAACCCAATTAAATATTTTGTTGAAATTATAAGAATGGTACTTCTCAAAGGAGCTACTTTTTCGGATATAGCCAGACCGTTTACTATCATTGGCTTTTATGCCATAGTAATAAATGGAGTTGCCGTTTGGAGTTATAAAAAAGTTAATTAATACCAATTAATTAAAAAAAATAATATATTTGAAATTACAAAAAGCAGTAACCTGAAAAATAGAATAGTACAAGTTAATTTCAAGTTATAAAATCAAGACAAAAATTTAAACACAAAAAATATAATGAAAAATTTAGTAGCCGTTTTAGCCATAGCGCTTTTATCAGTTTCGATTAATGTTAACGCTCAAGAAAAAACTCCACAGGAGAAAGCAAAAAAAGAATGTACTTCAAAGGACAAAAAATGTGATTCAAAAGATCATAAAACGTGTTCAGTAGATGAGAAAAAATCTTGTGACAAAGAGAAAAAAGCAGGATGTTGTGCTAAAAAAGCATAATCAAATATTTGTTTATAAAACGAAACGCCTCTTTTAAAGAGGCGTTTTTTTTATGCATACGATAAAACAATCTGAGCGTGATTTTATTTATTCAACCATTTGAGTAAAGTGTTTTCTAAGTCGGTAAATATGATAGGCTTTGGCAAATAATCGTCCATCCCAGCTTCAAAACATTTTTCTTTTTCTCCGGTTAATATACCGGCTGTAACTGCAATTACAGGAATTCTGCCATCTTGTTCTAATGCTCTTATCTCACTTGTGGCTTCATATCCATTTTTATTAGGCATTTGGACATCCATTAAAATAACATCAAACTTATCAGACTTAAATTTATCAACAGCTTCAACACCATCAATCGCAGTTGTTATTACACAATTTGGAACAATTTTTTTGACAAGTGTTTTTGCTAAAAGCATATTAATTTTATTATCCTCCACAATAAGAATTTTTTTAATATCGGAATTAATATCGGCTTCTAATTGGTCTGTATTGCTGTTATTTAAAAAATCTGTATCTATAATCATTTTAACTTTTGCTTTTTGGACCTTTATTTCAAAATAAAAATCACTTCCTTCACCATATACACTATTAAGTTGCAGTTTACTATCCATTAAAGCCAATAATCTATTTGAAATTGCCAAGCCTAAACCTGTACCACCAAACTTTCTATTTGTAGAATTGTCTTCTTGTTCGAATGAGCTAAATATTTTTTTGTTATTGATACGTTTTATCCCTTTACCGGTATCTTTCACAGAAAATTTCAATTGAAAAATGTCATTATCTAACACTGCTGTTTCCGAGATTTGTAAACAAATTTCGCCAAAATCAGTAAATTTCAATGAGTTACTTAAAAGGTTTACTAAAACTTGTTTTAATTTAATAGAATCAGCATATATGAACTGGGGTACTTTTTCATCTATGGTAAGTGTTAAATCTATTTTTTTATCAACCGCTTGAAATTTAAACAAATCAATAATTTGATTAATAAGTTCATATAAATCTATTTTTTCAACATTTAATTCTAATTTTCCTGCTTCAATTTTAGAAAAATCCAAAACATCGTTGACAATATCCATTAATGAAGTGGCTGATTCGTTTATAGTTGTCATGTATTCTAACTGATTGTTATTAAGTTTTGTGTTCATCAATAAATGAGTGAAACCGATTATTCCGTTTAACGGAGTTCTAATTTCATGACTCATATTAGCAAGGAAATTTGTTTTTGCTTTATTAGCTGATTCTGCCTCTTCTTTTGCAATAAGCATATTATCTTCAAGCAATTTACGATCAGTAATATCTATAAAACTACTTATCACTTCAGCTATTTCACCATTACTATTAAAAAAAGGGAACGCATTAAATAATAACCACTTAATATCTTTGTTTTTACTATTTTCTAACCCTAAAATTAAATTTCTTATGGGTTGTAAATCTTGCAGTATTCTATATTTAGGGCGTTCTTCAAAATCCAATACAGATCCATCTTCTTTTAAAAATTTAATTTCATTAAAAACATTACTGCTCCTTTTGATGAAATTTCTAGATACTTCAAGTATTTCTGATGCTTTTGGATTAGAATTTATCATTGAACCATCAAGATTTTGAATAATAATTCCAGTGTCTAAATTATTCAATAACCCACGATATCTTGCTTCACTTTTAAAAATTACATCATCCCCTAACTTAGATTTAGTGATATCTCTAGAAAGACAAATATAATGGGTTTCATTTTCGTCGTTTTCAACCATCTTTGCAATCGAAAGTTCAAACCATTTGATGCCTTCAGGTAATTCTAAAGAATACTGTACCCCATTAGAAAAACCGGACACAGAAGCTTCTTCAATTGCAATTAAACAAATTTTTGCAACATCTGGCGGTAAAATATCCGAGAATTTTTTTCCTATAAATTTGCTGGAAGGCATCAATAATAAGTCATCATGATGCGAATGATAATTATAAATATGCCCGTTTATACCCACCTCAAAAAGCAAATCTGGGATAGCATTTAATATTCCCTCCAGTTTTTTATTGGCCTTTTTATAATTTTCCTCAGCTCTTTTAAGTTCAGTAACATCTATCATCGAACCAATTAAACGTATTGGTTTACCTAGATCATCTCTAATTATAATAACACGGTCATAAAAATCACCATAACTTCCATCCGCATACTGATATCGAAACTCACCTTCCCACTTTGATTCAGTTCCCGCATAAGCAGCATCAATAGCAGTGGTCACTCGTTCAAAATCATCAGGATGTATTTTAGATCGCCAAGCTTTTGTTTTTTCTTCAGCAGAATCAATCTTGTCTAAATCTATTAGATCTGCAAACACTTTATTTTGCCAATACTTATTATTTATTAAATCAACTTCAATTATAGCTTCGTTTGTAGCAATCGAAATCATATTAAATCTTTCGTTTGCCAATTTGATTTCTTGTTCTGAATTTATACGATCTGTAATGTCAGTTACTGTTCCTATATACCCCACTAGATTATTATTAGCATCCAATTCAGGAACTGCTTGATCTAGCACCCAGGAATATGATCCATCAGAACGCACTAAACGGTATTCAGATAAATTTATACCTTTTCCAGTTGATAATTCATCATCAAATTCATTTTGTATTCTTTCCTTGTCAACGGGATGAACTGCGTTTAACCATCCCTTGCCCAGTGATTCTTCAAAAGTCAACCCTGAAATTTCACAGAAGCGATTATTTACATAAGTTGTCTGTCCATCTGCATCAGTTCTAAATATCCCCACAGGTGAAATTTCAGTTAAAGAGCGATATCTTGTTTCGCTTTTAAGTAATTTAGCCTCTGATTCTTTGAGACTTGTAATATCTAGCATAGAACCAACAAATCGTTCAGGTTTACCTTCTTCATCTCTTATAATAATGGCGCGTTCATAAAAACAACCATAACTGCCATCCGCCTTTTCAAAACGAAACTCTCCTGACCATGTATTTGAAGTCGAAGCATAACATTCATTAATGCTTTTTATGACTCTTTCTTTATCATCTGGATGGAGCTTAGATCTCCATAACAGTTTATTTTCGTCGACAGTCAGATTCTCGTTGTATGAATTTAAATGATCTTTATATACTTTGTTATGCCAACTTATATTATTTTTAAAATCCAATTCAAAAATAGCATCATTTGTCGCTCGTGAAATTATTTCAAATCTTTCATTCGCTTCTTTTAATTTTTCTTCATCCCGTTTTCGCTCTGTAATATCAGTTATAGTGCCTATATAGCCTATAACTTCATTGTTGACATTCCTTTCAGGTACTGAATTTCCCATTACCCACGAAATTGTACCATCAGATTTACAATAACGATATTCTTTAACAGATGATGCGTGCTGAGTTGTGGCTTCTTCCCATTCTTTAATAATTTTTACCTTATCATCAATATGTACAGCGTTTAACCAGCCGTATCCTAGAGCTTCATCAAATGACAAGCCTGAAATTTCACACCAACGAGGATTTACATAAGTAGTGTACCCTTCGGCATCAGTTCTAAATATACCAACTGGTGAAACTTCAGTTAAAGTATGGTATCTTTTTTCACTCTCGAAAACCTCAGCCTCAGCAATTTTTCTTAATTTTTCTTTCTCGAATACTTCCAAAGCAAAACTTACATCACCAGCAGCTTCTTCTAATAAATCAATTTCATCAGCATCAAAATAGTTTTTAAATTCAGAATAAAACACAAAAGCTCCAATTACATTTCCAAATTTCAGGATAGGAATTGACATTAATGAGGATAGTCCATTACTTAAGGCCGCCTCTTTCCAAGGCTTCATATTTAAATCGTTTTCAATATCATTTGAAATACAATATTTTTTATTTCGAATAGAAGTCCCTACTGGTCCTCTACCTTCTTCAATATCATCTATTGAAATATTCCTAATGTTTAAAAGGTATTTTCCAGCTTCACCTGAAGCTTCTACTGGAATAACTGTATTATTATTAAAGTCAATTAAACCTATCCAAACCATTTTAAACTTACCAATTTCTACTGCAATTGTACAAGCTTGCTTAAACAATTCTTTCTCGTCAGTGACATGGACAATCATTTGGTTTATCTGACTGATAAATAAATATAGACGATTAGCCTTGATTAATTTTTGTTTGGCTTCTATTCTTTCCGTAATATCCGTGATGATTCCATGGCATATTACCGTGCCTTCAGGCTCCAATACAGGCAAAGAATTTACTTCGTGCCACACTAATCCTTTTGTAGGATGTAGGTAGCGATGTTCACATTTAAGAGGTACTAATTCAGTTTTAGTCCTATTAATACTTTCTACTACAAAATCATAATCCTGGGGATGAATTAATTCAAAAATGATACTTGCATCATTTTTAATTTCTTTGAAACTAAAGCCATAAATATCTTCAATAGCATCACTAGCGTAAGGATAGCAAAAAGAACCATCAGTATTTTGACGCATAGAATAAATTAATCCTGGAGAAGTAGCGGCAATTTTTGCAAAAATATCTCTTTCCTTGTCTAAAGTAGCATTGGCTACAATCCTATCGGTTACATCTCTTAAATTAGCAACAATCCCTTGTAAGGCATTATCATGAAACATATTCTTTAAAATTCCTTCTAACCATATATAATGCCCTTTTTTGTGTTTCACTTTAAATAAAGCAGCTATAGGAATACCTGGATTTGTAAAAATTTGATGTTTTAATTCTTGTATGTATTCATTACAATCCGGATGGAAAAATTCGTTTTCGGGAATTTCATCAAATTCCTTGTCAGTCCATCCAGTTACCCGTTCAGACGATGAGCTACGAAAGATGCTTTTCTTGTTCTCATCAATTAAGGAAATGATACTTTCGTTATTTTCTACCAAGGCTTGAAAACGCTTTTCGTTTTGTTGCAATACTATTTCTGCATTTTTATCTTCAGTGATATCTCTAAAAAAATTTGACATTCCATCTCTAGATGGATAAATATGATTCTCAACCCATCGTTCATTAGACTCGTGGAAATCTTCAAAATGAATGTACTCTTGAGTTTCATATGATTTTAAGCAAGCATTATAAAAAGCTCCATCTATAGCGTCTGGAAATTCAGTCCAAATATGCTTACCAATCATTTCAGCTGGATCTCTATTAAGAATTTCAGCTGCTTTTTTATTCATATAGGTATAACACCAGTCATTATCTAACGCGACAAAAGCATCAGTGATGCGTTCAAAAGTATTTTTTTGTAATTCTGTTGCTTTTACCCTATCAGTTACATCTCTTAAATTACAGACTATCCCATTAACATTGGTATCATCTAACATATTATTCAGCACCCCTTCAAGCCATATATAGTGCCCTCTTTTGTGTTTCACCTGAAATAAAACAGCAATTGGTTCACCAGAGTTTTCATTAGCTTTCTGAACCACCTCCTTAATATATTCTAAATAATCAGGGTGAAAATAGTCTTCCTCATGAATTTCATCAAACTCTTTATCAGAATATCCCGTAACACGAGCTGATGAAGAACTGCGAAATAAAACTTTTAAATCCTCATCAACCACTGTGATAATACCTTCGTTATTTTCAACCAAAGCACGAAAACGTTTTTCATTTTGTTCAATTATATCCTCTGTAATTTTCTTTTCCGTGATATCACTAAAAAAAACTGACAGACCATCTAATGATGGATAAATATGATTTTCAAACCAAGCCTTATCAAATTCATAAAAATTTTCTAAATAAACATATTCTTGATTTTCTTTTGCTTTAAAACAAGCAGTATAAAAAGTCTCATTAGTTTTTACTGGGCAAAGTTCCATATAGCTTTCACCAATCAAATCAGCTGGGTCTCTTTGAAAAACTTCAGCCGCTTTTTTATTGACATAGGTAAAACACCAGTTGTTATCCACCGCAAAAAACGCATCGGTTATGCGTTCAAAAGTATTAGTAAGTAATTCAGATGATTTTTTTATTTCTGTAATGTCTTTAACAAAACCCATAAATCGGGTTTCAGAAAGTTTTACTGAATCCACAGCACTCCATCTAATTTCTCCGGATTTATGAACTGTTTTAAATCTTCCATTTGATGCTCCAGCTTTTTTTACCCTATTAAAACAAACGCCCAAATCATCGATTGATTCTTTGTATGTTAAATCCATCATGGAAAAGGTCAAAAGTTCTTCTTTAGAATAGCCCGAAATTATAGATAGAGCATGATTTACTTCAATAAAGTTTCCGTTTTTATCAGCAATAAATATTCCGTCTGGTGCATTTTCAATATATGTTTTAAATTTAGCATTGCTTTCTTCTTCAACTAAAGCTAGTTTATTGGCAGTTTCAAGAATTTCTTTGGCTTTGTTTACTTCTTCCAGATTCTTTTTTAAAGTAATATCTTGAGTATTCCCTCTTAATCCATAAACCTCCCCTTGTTTATTAATCACCGGATTAACAACAGCATTGACCCATTTCATTCTATTATTAGGAAATTCAACTGGTAAACTTATTTCAAAAGATTTTTTATTAAGAACTAATGCATCGATTTTATTTTGAAAAAGAGTAACGTTTTTATTTGAAAATCTATTAACATATTCTTTATATAAATTTTGTTTTTGTTTTTTCTCTACTTCATAAATAGAATACAATTCATCAGACCAAATCATCTTTCTAGTCTTTAAATCGTATTCCCAAGTACCTGTTTTAGCTATTTTTTGGGCGTTTTTTAAAAGTTTTTCGCTTTTTATTAATTCTTTTTCAGAATTTCGAATTTCAGTAATGTCTCTACCTATTGCGTAAATATGTTCATTATTTTGGCTAACATTCGTAGTCCATTGAATAACTACAAGTTCTCCATTTTTTTTAACAATTCTATTTTCGAAATTTCTGGAAGTAATTCCTTTTGATAACTTTTCTAATTCTTTAGTAGATTTATCAAAATCTTCTGGATAAACGAATGAAATTATAGGATTGTTTAAAATTTCCTCTTTAGTAAAACCAAAAATTCTCTCAAAAGCTGGGTTTATTTCCTTATAAAAACCATCAGAACCAGCAAGACATACTAAATCTAATGACTCTTTGAAGTAAAAATCAAAATTAGGTGATGATGAATTGGAGTCTTTTAATTGACTTAGCTCTAACTCTTGTTCTTTTATTTTATAGAGTAAATCATTATATGTTGGTTTTTCTTCTTTCATACTCATAAATCCAATTAAATATCATTCAGTACTTTGTATAGCCGTTAAATATAATAAAAACAAAAACAACATATAGGAATGAGCATATATATTTTCATTCATGCAATTTGGTTTAAAAAAAACATTCATTAAATAAGAATTAACAATGAATTATTATCCTGATTATAATTCTCAATTAAAGAATATCTGAAAAATAAAATAAGCATTCCATAAATCATTAATAAAAAGCACAAACACATCACTCCCAATTTACCCAAATTAAATTTAACAAAAAAAAATGACTAACATTTGTATATACAATTAAAAAAGCATTACATTTGTACCGACAAATAAGACATATACAAATATGAAAATTGAAGACGAAATTAAAAGTACAATACCATTGGATATTTCTAAAAAAGTAATCTTGAATTTATTGTTTACCCAAAACGTAATTAAAGAAAAATTTAATGAAATTAGAACTCCTTATGATTTATCAGGAGAACAATATAATGTATTGAGAATACTTAGAGGTCAAAAAGGAAAACCCGCAAATATGTGTGTCATTCAGGAACGTATGGTGGCAAAAAGCAGTAATACAACTCGTCTTATCGATAAATTACTAATAAAAGAATTGGTCACCCGAAAAGTATGCCCTGAAAATAGAAGAAAAATTGAAGTATTAATAACCGATAAAGGTTTGAAAATGCTAGATGATTTGGACCCAATAACAGATGAATTAGAAAAAACAATAGCCGATAATTTAAATTCGGAAGAGCTGGAACAACTGAACCAATTATTAGAAAAATTAAGAACATTTAATTAATATACAATGAGCAATTTTATAAAAGATGCCAACTGGCGTTATGCAACAAAAAAATTTGATACAACAAAAAAAATAGCAACAGACGATTTAAATACATTGAAAGAAGCGGTTCGCTTAAGTGCTTCTTCTTACGGATTACAACTTTACAAAGTACTAATTATTGAAAATCCAGTATTAAGGGCACAATTATTGCCTGCTGCATACGGACAAACACAAATTACGGAAGCTTCACATTTATTTGTGTTTGCAAATCAAACGAATGTTGGAAATACCGAAATTGATGCCTATTTGAAAAATGCAAGCGAAATAAGAGAACTTCCTATTGAAGCATTGGCAGGTTATGGAGACTTTATGAAAGGAACCATTAATCCAATGCCAGAAGATGCTAAAAACATTTGGACATCTAAACAAACCTATTTAGCTTTAGGTAATTTATTGAACGCAGCGGCTGAATTAAATATTGATTCAACTCCAATGGAAGGCTTTAATGCTTCACAATTCAATGAAATTTTAGGGTTGGAAAAACTAAACCTAAATGCAGTTGTAATAGCTCCAGTAGGATACCGCCACGAAGAAGACGCTACTCAACATTACAAAAAAGTTAGAAAATCAAATACCGAATTATTTATTACACTATAATTATTAATCAAATACAATTTTACTAAAATTACATTACACATGAAAAATTTAAAATCAATTGCCCTTGCATTAACAGTAGTTCTATCTACTTTATCGATGACAGCACAAACAAAAAAAGTAGATGCTTCAAAAAGTACTATCAACTGGGTAGGTAAAAAAGTTACTGGAGAACATTCAGGAACTATAAACCTAAAAGACGGGGCTTTAGTTTTCAAAGGAACTAAATTAGTAGGTGGAAATTTCACTGTTGATATGGCTTCTATTGTTACTACTGATTTAGAGGGAAAAAGTAAAGAAAATTTAGAAGGACACTTGAAATCAGATGATTTCTTTGGTACTGATAAATTTCAAACGGCAACTTTAGTTTTCAAAACTATTGGAGCCAAAGGAAAAAACGTTTATAGAGTAACTTCTGATTTAACAATCAAAGGAAAAACAAATCCAATAACATTTGATATCACTGTTAATGGTAACACTGCCACTACTAATTTAGTAGTTGACAGAACTAAATATGATATTAAATATAAATCAGGAAATTTCTTCGAAAACTTAGGTGACAAAGTTATCAATGACGAATTTGAATTGGCTGTTTCCTTGAAAATCTAATTCATATTTCATAAAAATTCAAGAACCCCCATCAATAACTGTTGGGGGTTTCTTTTTTATAATTCGAAATTATTATAATAAAACTCATTATTTAAATTTAAACATACAAGACAATCTAGAAAATGTAAAAATGCGTTTAAGTACTGTTTTAAATTCAACTAAAAGCTTTTAAGAATATAAGTTCACCATAGTAAGGTTAACAAGTAGAAAAATAAAACTTAAATGACTTATATGGTATAATTGAAAGAACACAAAAACCATTAATCAGTTGTTTATCAATAATATTAGTAATTCCAAAATCATTTAATTAACTTTGAAAATACATAAAACATTCCTACTACTATTTTATGACAGTCTTTAACAATTAACTTTAAACATACCAAAATGAAAAAATTAAAAACAATTGTGCTTGCGCTACTGGTTCTTTTTGCTTTTGAAAATGTAGAAGCACAAACTTCGGTTATTGACGCTTCAAAAAGCAAAATCACATGGCTTGGAAAAAAATTAACAGGACAACATGAAGGAACGATCAATTTAAAAGATGGTTATCTAGTATTCAAAGACAAAGCTGTTGCTGGCGGAAGTTTCACCGTTGATATGACTTCAATATCTAACACGGATCAAAACGGAAAAGGAAAAACGAATCTTGAAGGTCATTTAAAATCCGATGACTTTTTTGGCGTTAATAATTTCCCTTCTTCTACATTAGTTTTTAAAACTATCGCAAACAAAGGAAATAACAGCTACACAATTATTGCAGATTTAACCATAAAAGGAATCACAAAACCTATCAAATTTGATCTTGCCGTGAAAGGAAACACTGCTTCTACTAACTTAGTTATCGATCGAACTAAATACGACATCAGGTATGGATCCGGAAGCTTTTTTGAAGATTTAGGAAACAAAACCATATACGACAACTTCGATTTGGCTGTTGAATTAGCTTTCTAAATAAATTTATTTAACAAATTAAAACAAAAAATAGAATTTATTTTTAATCATCCTGCTTGATTAATCAATATACATTTATATATTTGTTGCAAGAAAAAAATATGAAAACGATATTAAACAATACTTGGTGGTGGAATAATTTACGTCAAACGTCGTGAACTAAGCTCCTATAGTATTATTTTAACTATAAATATAAAAAGGCTTGTCATCACGACAAGCCTTTTTTTTATGCAATATTTTTTGATCATTACATTTTTAAACATTAAAATTTACACAACTTGAAATCATATACACTAAATACGAAACACAAACAAATACTCGCTGACACGATTACTCCAGTGAGCGTTTATTTAAAAATACGTGATAAATTCCCAAATAGCCTGTTGCTGGAAAGTAGCGATTATCACGGGAGTGACAATAGTTTTTCTTATATATGTTGCAATCCTATTGCATCGATAAAAATAGAAAACGAAACTATTTATAAAAGCTATCCAGACGGAACTTCAGAAAAACAATTGATCGATTCAACTACTAATGTTCCTGAAATTATTCAGGAGTTCTCGCATCAATTTAAATCAGAAAAAAATAATTTTAAGTTCATCAATAATGGCTTATTTGGCTATATTTCCTATGATGCAGTTCGCTATTTTGAAAAGCTAAACATTGCCAAGAAAGACAATAGTATTTCTATCCCCGATGTATATTATGCCGTGTATCAAAATATCATAGCTATCAATCATTTTAAAAATGAAGCTTATCTTTTCTGTCATAGCGTTGATGGTAAAAACAATATTTCGGAAATTGAACAATTGTTACAATCGCGCAATATTGCTTCTTATAAATTCACTAAAGAAGGAGAAGGTTTTTCGAATTTAACAGACGAAGAATTCAAACATAATGTGGCTTTAGCCAAAAAACATTGTTTCCGTGGTGATGTATTTCAACTCGTATTATCCAGAAGATTTACCCAAGGATTTAAAGGAGATGAATTTAATGTTTACAGAGCATTGAGAAGCATCAACCCATCGCCATATCTCTTCTTTTTTGATTACGGTGATTTTAAAATATTTGGGTCTTCACCCGAAGCACAAATTATTGTCAAAGACCGAAAAGCCGAAATTCATCCTATAGCCGGAACATTCAAACGAACAGGTGATGATGAAAAAGATGCTATACTTGCTAAACAACTCTCCGAAGATAAAAAAGAAAACAGCGAACATGTAATGCTGGTGGATTTGGCTCGAAATGATTTAAGTCGTAACGGTCACAATGTGAATGTGGAGAGATACAGAGAAGTACAGTTTTTCTCCCATGTTATCC
Source organism: Flavobacterium sp. K5-23 (assembly GCF_023278045.1). Classification (NCBI taxonomy): domain Bacteria; kingdom Pseudomonadati; phylum Bacteroidota; class Flavobacteriia; order Flavobacteriales; family Flavobacteriaceae; genus Flavobacterium; species Flavobacterium sp. K5-23. The sequence goes on along the minus strand of NZ_CP056783.1, from coordinate 2,167,197 downwards.
ATTTGGTTTCCAAAGTGACTGGAAATTTACACGAAAGCGCCACTACAATGCAAGTCGTTGCCGATACTTTCCCAGCAGGAACATTAAGCGGAGCACCAAAACATCGAGCGATGCAGCTGATTGAGGAATACGAAAAGACAAACCGTAATTTTTATGGTGGAGCTATAGGATTTATGGATTTTGAAGGTAACTTTAATCATGCTATAATGATTCGGACATTCCTGAGTAAAAACCACCAATTGCATTCGCAAGCAGGTGCCGGAATTGTGGCCAGCTCAGACGAAGAAAGCGAAATGCAAGAAGTGTACAATAAATTAAGGGCTTTGAATACGGCGCTAGATTTGGCAGAAACAATATAAAAACAATTAAAAGATTTAATAATTTAAGCATTTAAAGATTACTCAGAAACAACAATTTTTCAATCTTTAAATCTTTCAATTTTTCAATAAAATAATGAAAAAAATACTAGTCATAGACAATTACGATAGCTTCACTTACAACCTAGTGCATTACTTAGAGGATTTAAACTGTGAAGTAACCGTATACCGAAACGATGAATTTGATATTGATGAAATAGCCCGTTTTGATAAAATATTATTATCTCCAGGACCTGGAATTCCTGATGAAGCTGGGTTATTGAAAGAAGTGATTCGGAAATATGCTTCTACCAAAAGCATTTTTGGCGTTTGTCTTGGACAACAAGCCATAGGAGAAGTATTTGGCGGCACACTTTCTAATCTGGATAAAGTATATCACGGTGTAGCCACAATGGTAAAAACGGTGGTTGATGATGAATTGTTGTTTGAAGGATTAGGAAACGAATTTGAAGTGGGAAGATACCATTCTTGGGTGGTTGATGCTAATTTACCTGATGTCCTGGAAGCAACTTCCTTCGACGAAAATGGTCAGGTAATGTCCTTGCGTCATAAAGTTTATGATGTACGTGGAGTACAATTTCATCCTGAAAGCGTCTTGACACCAAACGGCAAGAAAATATTAGAGAATTGGGTGAAAGCATAGTGTTCAGTAATCAGTTTTCAGTTTGTAGAACCTGAAACTTTAAACCTGAAACTTTAAACAAATAAAAAATGAAAAACATATTAAATAGACTAATCAATCACGAGATGCTTTCGAAAGAAGAGGCAAAAAACGTATTAGTTAATATCTCCAACGGAAGTTATAATCCAAGTCAAATTTCGGCATTTCTTACCGTATATATGATGCGAAGCATCAGTATTGAAGAACTTGCCGGTTTTAGAGAAGCGTTATTGGAATTGTGTATTCGAATCGATTTATCAGATTACAACACAATCGATTTATGCGGAACTGGTGGCGATGGAAAAGACACTTTCAACATATCGACTCTAGCTTCCTTCATTGCAGCGGGAGCCGGAATAAAAGTGGCTAAACACGGTAATTACGGTGTTTCTTCTATCTCTGGTTCAAGTAATGTGATGGAGAAATTAGGAATCAAATTTAGCAATGACTCTGATTTTCTTGAAAAGTCAATTGATAAAGCTGGGATCTGCGTTTTACACGCACCTCTTTTTCACCCTGCTATGAAAAATGTAGCCCCAATTAGAAAAGAATTAGCAGTAAAAACGTTTTTTAATATGCTGGGGCCAATGGTCAATCCATCTTTCCCAAAAAATCAATTGGTGGGAGTGTTCAATCTGGAACTGGCCAGAATGTATGCTTATTTGTATCAAAATACCGATGTGAATTTCACCATCCTTCATTCGCTTGACGGTTATGACGAAATTTCTTTGACAAGTCCCACAAAGATCATTACCAGCAGTATGGAAGGAATTTTATCCCACGAGACTTTTGAAGTACCTCTTTTAACGCAAAGCGAAATCGAAGGCGGAACAACAATTGATGAATCGGCGCAATTATTCACGGACATCATTTCTGGAAAAGGTACAACAGCCCAAAACAATGTGGTTTGTGCCAATGCAGGAATGGCAATTGCAACGGTTACTAAATGTTCTCCACTTGAAGGATTTGAACAAGCTAAAGAAAGTTTGCTTTCTGGTAAAGGATTGAAAGCGTTGAAAACGTTGCAAGAATTAAGTAAGTAAAAAAAATAGTTTAAAGTTTAAGGTTTAAAGTTACTCAAACAGGGAACTTTAAACCTTAAACAAAGAAAACTTTAAACATAAAACAATGAATATACTTGATAAAATAATAGTAGATAAAAAACGAGAAGTCATTCTCAAGAAATCCATCATACCGGTTTCGCAATTGGAAGCATCCATTTTCTTTGGAAAAGAAACTATTTCTTTGAGTCAAAATTTAAGAAACAGCAATTCTGGAATCATTGCCGAGCACAAACGTCGATCTCCGTCTAAATCGATAATCAATCAAGATTTCACTGTAGAGGAAGTCGTTAAAGGATATGAATCAGCAGGCGCTTGCGGAATATCGGTTTTGACGGACGGGAAATATTTTGGTGGTTCATTAGACGATTTACTTTTGGCAAGAGCCTCAGTAAAAATTCCGCTATTGCGAAAAGAATTTATCGTAGACGAGTATCAAATCCTGGAAGCCAAAGCGTATGGAGCCGATTTAATATTGCTTATCGCTGCAGTTTTAACACGTGAAGAGATTAAATCATTATCCCAATTTGCTAAAAGCTTAGGTCTTGATGTTTTATTGGAAGTGCACAATCAAGAAGAATTGGATAAATCAATTATGCCAACGTTAGATATGATAGGCGTAAATAACCGAAATCTAAAAACATTCGAAGTAAGTCTGGATTTCAGCAAGCAATTAGCGTCACAAATACCGGATGAATTCGTGAAAGTTTCTGAAAGTGGCATTAGTTCCATTGAAGCGATAACCGAATTAAAACCCTATGGATACAAAGGATTTTTAATAGGTGAAAACTTTATGAAAACCGACAATGCAGGAAAAGCAGCAAAAGAATTTATTAAACAACTAGCCCATTAGGGTAAGAGTATAGATTTTAGAATAAAAATCAAGCACAGCTTAGTGAACTTCGCGAAACCCTTGTGAACTTTGTGGTTAAATACGTTAAATAAAAGATTATGAAACTCAAAATATGCGGAATGAAATTTCCCGAAAACATTATCGAAGTAGGCACGCTCCTACCCGATTATATGGGCTTTATTTTCTGGGAAAAATCAGCTCGGTATTTTGATGGTGTGATTCCTGAATTGCCAAAATCAATTAAAAAGACAGGCGTTTTTGTCAATGAATCGGTAGCTATTATTGTCGAAAAAGTGATAAAACACGATTTACAAGCAGTACAACTTCACGGCAAAGAATCAGTTCTGTTTTGTACAGCGTTAAAAAAAGCATTACCAGAAAATATCGAAATCATCAAAGTATTCTCAATTTTGGATACCTTTAATTTTGAAGAGCTTATTCCTTTTGAATCGGTTTGTGATTTCTTCCTTTTTGACACCAAAGGAAGGTTGCCAGGAGGAAACGGAACCACATTTGACTGGAAAGTATTAGAAAATTATACTTCCTCAAAACCCTTTTTTCTAAGTGGCGGAATAGGAATAGATGAAATGGATGCTGTGAACGAAATATTAAAAATAAATTTACCCGTTTATGCAATTGATATAAATAGTAAATTTGAAATAGAACCAGGATTAAAAAATACAGAATTATTATATAGTTTCACCAACAACTTGAAACTTTAAACTTTAAAACTTTAAACAAAATGAGTTTTCACGTTAACGAAAAAGGCTATTACGGAGAATTTGGAGGCGCCTACATTCCTGAAATGTTATATCCAAATGTTGAAGAACTACGCCAAAACTATTTAAAAATCACTGCAGATCCTGAATTTCAGGCTGAATTTGATTTGTTATTAAAAGATTATGTAGGTCGCCCTACTCCACTATATTTTGCGGAACGTTTATCTGAAAAATACGGCGCTAAAATCTACCTAAAAAGGGAAGATTTATGTCATACAGGAGCGCACAAAGTCAATAATACTATTGGACAAATATTATTAGCCAAACGTTTAGGTAAAAAACGAATCATTGCGGAAACTGGTGCAGGTCAACACGGAGTGGCTACAGCAACGGTTTGTGCCTTGATGGGGCTGGAATGTATCGTGTATATGGGCGAAATTGACATCAAACGTCAGGCTCCAAACGTAGCGCGTATGAAAATGCTAGGTGCCGAAGTTCGTCCCGCACTTTCAGGTTCAAAAACCTTAAAAGATGCCACTAACGAAGCCATTCGCGACTGGATTAACAATCCCGTAGATACCTATTACATCATTGGATCAGTGGTAGGACCGCATCCCTATCCGGATATGGTGGCGCGTTTTCAAAGTGTCATTTCTAAGGAAATAAAAGAGCAGTTACTGGAAAAAGAAGGCCGTGAAAATCCTGATTATGTGATTGCTTGCGTAGGTGGTGGTAGTAATGCTGCCGGTGCTTATTATCACTTTTTGGACGAAAGAGACGTGAAAATAATTGCTGTCGAAGCTGCTGGTTTAGGCGTTGATTCGGGCGAGAGTGCTGCTACATCTGCACTTGGGAAAGTGGGTATCATTCACGGAAGTAAAACTCTGCTGATGCAAACCCCTGATGGGCAAATCACCGAGCCGTATTCGATTTCGGCAGGTTTAGATTATCCCGGTGTTGGGCCTATGCACGCGCATTTATTTGCTTTGGGCAGGGCACAATTCATTTCAATCACTGATGAACAAGCAATGAATTGGGGATTGCAATTGTCAAAAATGGAAGGAATTATTCCCGCCATCGAGAGCGCGCATGCCTTTGCTGTTCTGGACGAAATGAAATTTAAAAAAGACGATATTGTAGTTATCAATCTTTCGGGACGAGGCGACAAGGATTTAAATACGTATATCGATTATTTCAAATTATAGTTGGGTATACACTGAATTTATTTTAGGGCGTTCCCGCAAAAAAGCGGGCGGGCTGTACGCTATATCCACGCAAAAAAGCGTGGGATACCGCTTCCATCCCTAACGCAAATTAGATATAAGATGTTTGGATTTTTTATTAAACTTTAAAACAAAAGCCATGGAAAAATTATTTGCTTACGGGAACTTAAGGGAGAAAGACATCCAAGAAACCGTATTTGGTAGAATACTGGAAGGAGTTCCAGATTCATTAGTGGGATATGCTGTAAAAGAGATCAAAATTGAAGAAGAATACGGGATTGACACCTATCCTATAATTACGCCAACCCAGAAACCGGAAGATTCCATTAATGGGATACTCTATGAATTAACTTTACGAGAACTGCAACTTGCTGATACTTATGAAGGAAAACATTACAAGCGAATTCAAGTTCAATTAAAATCTAATGAAGTGGCTTGGGCATTTACAGCCGCTACATAAATAAGGATAAAATAAAAGCGCTAGACAGATACCACATCTGATAAAATATACAATAATGAACAGAATAAATAAAAAATTACAAGAAGGCAAGAAGATACTTTCCATCTATTTCTCAGCAGGATATCCTAGTCTAAACGATACGGTACAAATCATTCAAGATTTAGAAAAAAACGGGGTCGATATGATCGAAATCGGTTTACCATTCAGCGACCCACTGGCTGATGGACCAACGATTCAAGCGAGCTCAACCCAAGCATTGCATAACGGAATGACAACTCAATTACTGTTTGACCAACTGGCAACTATTCGGGAAACGGTATCGATTCCTTTAGTAATTATGGGGTATTTCAACCCAATATTGCAATACGGAGTGGAAAATTTTTGCAAGAAATGTCAAGAAATAGGTGTCGATGGATTAATCATCCCTGACCTTCCAGTTGATGTATATGCAGACCAATACAAAGCAACTTTCGAAAAATACGGCTTAATCAATGTATTCTTGATCACGCCACAAACTTCTAACGAGCGCATTCATTTTATCGACAGCGTTTCTAATGGGTTTATCTATATGGTAAGTTCAGCAAGTGTTACAGGTTCGCAATCTGGTTTTGGAAGCACACAGGAAGATTATTTCAAACGCATTGCCGATATGAATTTGAAAAACCCACAAGTCATTGGCTTCGGAATCAATAATGCCGAAACCTTCAAGCAAGCGACTCAATTTGCCAAAGGCGCTATTATAGGCAGTGCATTCATCACGTATTTAACCGAAAACGGTACTGGAAAAATTGCCGAATTTGTGAAAGTGATTCGATAAATAACCTCTTTTTTAGATAATAAACGCGGCGTTTAAGTAATTTAAATGTCGCTTTTTTGCGCCTAATTTCACAAAATAAAAGCTCCTTTTACTACTATTTATTTTAATAATTAAGAATTATTAAAATAAGAAAACTCTGAATTTAAAAAATTTACCAAGATCTTTTATAAGATAATTATTATATATTTGATAATAGATAAAGTCTGACTCTAATCAGACCTATATAAAAGTTGCCTGCAATTTTATCGAAAACGAAATCCTATGAAATTTATATCACAATACAAGTGGCTTGAAAAACAAGCAAAAGTTATAGATGGAACTCACATATTATTACCGAAAGCTGATATAATAATTGGATTAAATAATGTAAGCTTTACAATTGATGAATATAATGATGATTTATTTTTAGAGAAAAAAAATCAAACTAATCCAACTAATTGGAATAAACCTAAGAAATTCTGACAAATCATTTTTTAATAGTTGGAGCGAATATTTATTTAAATTAAATACTTTTGAAAAAGTCGGACAGATTTTTCATAATTGCAAAGACTGTTATAATACAGCTTTTACGCCGAGTAATTTAAGAAAACAATATAATGAACGATTAGTTGAGTTGCATATATTAAACAATAATGAAGTAATACACTGCTTAGAAAAAGGAAAAATGATAAAACCTGAAATTTTCCCACAATTGGTTGAGTATTTCGAAATACTTACAGACATTGACTTGACAGGATTTCCTGAATTAAATGGTATTGACAGAAAACAATGTAAAAACTGCATGTAACAGCTGTTTGGCGTGATTAGGGTATTTGGCTTAATTTGAAGTTGGTTTTGTATTTGAGATATTTGTGTTTAGCCGAAAATACTCGTCTTCAAAGTCCGCAACAGCCACAAGTGCGGGAACGTTGGGGAATTTTACAGAAAAAAATTGAATAAAAAGAGACAAATATATCATACCCTAAATATTATCATTTAGTTCTGCAAACTCTCCTGACTTTGCGCTTTTTTAAGTAATTATGTAAGTTTACATTTTTAATATCTCCTGACTTCTTTTCAAAACATTCTTGAAAAGACAAAATCACAAGAATTATAAGTATTTTTATTGAAATTTAAAATCACAATGATTCATTATAACTTTAGAAAAGCGGAGATGTCTGAAACAACTCCAATATGGCAAATACTGCAGCAGGCTATCATTCGAAGAAAAAAAGACGGAAGTAATCAATGGCAAGACGGATATCCTAATCCAGATGTGGTACAAAAAGACATTGAAAAAGGTCAGGGTTTTGTTTTGGTCGAAGGAGAAACAATCATTGGGTACAGTGCGGTGATAATGAATTACGAACCTGCATATGATAACATTGAAGGAAAATGGTTAACTATCGATGATTTTGTAGTAATTCATAGAGTTGCCCTTTCTGAACAATATTTAGGTAAAGGTTTAGCCAAAATGATTATTGGATATATAGAAGATTTTGCACTTCAAAACAACATATATAGCGTAAAGGCAGACACTAATTTTGACAATATTGCTATGATGAAAGTTTTTGAAAACTTGGGTTATACTTTATGTGGAGAAGTGTTTTTTAGAGGAAGCCCAAGAAAAGCTTACGAAAAAGTACTGACTAAACTGGACTAATATAAATAGTAAAACACCGCAAATTCGCAAATTAAAACTGTTATTGTAATTTGCGAATTTGCGGTGGTTTTTTTTACTAACTTAAAACAAACCACTTCTTTATTAAATTTTTAACATCTTGATTCTGTTTTATATACGTAAATTAGTAGGTAGTTAAAACTAAAGTTTATGAGAGTTATTTATTTATATATTTTACTCCTACTATTCCAATCCTGTGCTACAAAAAAGGACAGTAAGAAACTGCTTCTTCCTGAAGGTGTAAAATCTGCTACTGAAGAAATTTATGTAGTGGTAAATAATCAGAAAAAGCTTTTACAAAAGAAACAGATGGTTTTTACTAAAAACGGTCGATTAAAAAATACTAAAACTGTAGATTCTTTAGGTAACCTTTTACAAGAAACTGAAAAGCGATTATGGTTTGTAAAAGAAACCTATCCAGATAAAGAACCTTATTATTGTAAAACACGTTGGAAACCTAAACAAAGGGAACGAATTAGCTGTTACACTAATAAAAAATACAAACAAAATGAAGCCATTTATCATTATAATAAAGATGGGACTATCAATAAAATAGTTGATAATTTTACCACTTTTCACACACAGTATTTTTTTTATACCAACAATGAACTTTCTAAAATTGTTGTCAAGGACAAAAATGATCAACTCATTGACGAAGTTCAAATAAACTGTGTTGCTAAAGATGAAAAAGGAGCTTGTTTAAAACAAATTAGGATTTCGAATATAACAAACAATAAAAAAGAGATTCTCTTTTATCCTAATTATCATTAATATACAACCCTTTTTCTAATGTTCGAAAGACAAATGCTTCTAGCTTTGTTGCCTAAAACCCCAATATTTAAGGAATTGAATTCGAGGAATTCGGCATTCTAACACATTAAAAGAAAAGCTTAAAAAGTAAAACACCGCAAATTCGCAAATTAAAACAATTAATCACTGTTTATATAATTTGCGAATTTGCGGTAATATAAAAAAATATCGTTAGAATTAAACTGCAGCTTCTTCTTCAGGTGCTGTTTCAAATTCCATATGATCCTCTATTTCTACTGCTACTTCAGGTCTTGAAGCTTTAAGCGCGTTGAACTTTTCTATTTGTTCCAGATCACCTTCTTCACCAGAAAAATAAGGAAAAACATCCATTATAGGAGATTCAGAAATAGCCGGAATACTATAGTCGCCCATAGTCCCTTTCATTACACTTGTTGTGTTATCAAAAGCTTCTTTCACATCATTGGCTTGCAATAAAATATACATATTTGTCTTGCGTTCTTTTCCGCTTTCTTCATCATAAGCTAATAATGACACTTTTGATTTAAACCAACGGTCGCTATTTTCAAATGGGTGGATTTCAGCATAATTCGCTACTTTAATATTCGTGATTTTAAACTCTTCACTGATATATGCCGACATCTCTTCGTTAATTCTGCTTTCCGCTTCTGTATAAGATAGTGCATCAACTAGATAAGGTTCAGTAGTCACCTTTTGCAATCCAGTTTCATCTGTTTTTCTATATTTTACTTTGCATTCGTACCAAGTTGAGCTCATAATTCTATTTTTTTAAGGATGTCAAAGATAGATTTTTGAGGAAAAAATAATCACAATTCATAAAATAGATATTCACAATTTTAGAAAAAAGGAAGCATTGATCTTTATTTACATTATTGAAGCATTATTTATTTGCTTAACAAACTGTTATTCTGAAAAATACGTTTGTCTTATATTTTGCTCCCTTCAAAAGTTCTAGTACTATACCATTAAATTTAAGGATTCGTCAATTCGAGGTATATTAAAAAAAAATGACGTTTGAGGTTTTAAGTCGAATTCAATTACAAACTAAAATTGCTATAATTCACGAGGTTCAATTGTCCTTAGCTTCCGCAGTCGAGTGTCAAATGTTTGAAGAATAAGTAAAAAGAAAAGCTGTTTGATCCGCCGCGGCGGAGAGTTCTTTTCTTTTAGACCCGAGCCGCAGGCGAATAGAGCGAAGCTACTTCGAAAACTAATTTGACCGACGAGGGAGTGTAGACTTGATTTTTTTGTTTCTTTTTTGATCAAGCAAAAAAGAAAATTAGTGAAACATAATTTTTTACTTTCAACAAAACGTCATTGGAAGTTGGGTAATAATGTACTATAGAAAAATTTCACGAAGTATCAAAAACCCTTACCCATAATCACTTTTTTAAATTGTTAATATTGAGTTAAAATAAAATTAAACAAGCGTTTAATTTAAACAGTTGTTTAATTTTGTCTGACAAACTCAAATTATGCCATTCAATAGCGATTTTAACGACAAACAAATTCAAATTCTTCAGGTGGCAGAAAACTTATTTGCTGAGAAAGGATTTGATGGTACATCAATAAGAACTATAGCAAAAGAAGCGAAAATTAATATCGCTATGGTGTCCTATTATTTTGGGTCAAAGGAGCGATTACTAGAATCCTTGGTAATATTTAGAACCAAAGATTTAAAGATTCAGATAGATAATTTATTAACTATAAATCTAGAACCTATTGATAAAATCAATAAACTGATTGAGATTTATATCCATAAGATAAATTGCAATAAAGGAATTTACAGAATCTTACATTTTGAGAAAGCCACTAAAAAAGAAGAAATCAATATCAATGCTTTTTATGAGTTGAGAAAAAGCAATTTTAAAACGCTTGAAACCATTATCAAAGAAGGTCAGGAAAAAGGAGTTTTTAGAAAAGATATTTCAATCCCTTTATTGACACCTACAATTTTGGGTACTTTTTTTCATTTCCATATGAATAAAGATTATTTCTCTGATTTATTAAACCTGAACTCTGAGGAATTATTCAATAATTACATTAAAACAAATCTAACAAAACACATTCAACAAACAATTAAAGCACTTCTCGTATATGACGTGAGCGCTACAGAAATGTAATGCTACATATCATAAAAACGAGTACAAATTCCATATTCCAATAAAAACAAATATAATCTAAGTATGAAAATTAGTCAATTCCTATTCTTTGGTATCTTCCTTATTGGAATTCCCACCGTAGAAGCACAAGAGAAAACGAGTTTGACACTCGATGAAGCCATACATTTTGCGTGGACAAAAAGCAACGAAGTTTCATTAGCCAATACAAAGGCAGAAACTAAAAAATTTGAATTGCAATCCATAAAAAACAATCAATACCCAGATTTGAAAGTTGCAGGTCAGTACCAAAGATTAGCAGGAGCAGATGTAGATTTTAAGATTAACAACAATAATTCACAAACACTACCGGTAGTAAACCAACTAATGATAGGTCAAGTCAGTGCGAGTGTGCCTGTATTTGCTGGTTTTAAAATCCAAAATAGCATTAAAATATACGATAATTTGTATCAGGCCGAAATAGCAACGGCTTCACAAACAAAGGAAGATGTAGCTATGAAAGTGATTAATTATTATGCGGGTCTTTTTAAAGCTCAAAAAACGGTAGAACTTCTTGAAGAAAACCAAAAAAGAGCCGAACAGCGTGTTCTTGATTTTATTGAATTAGAGAAAAACGGAATCATTCCAAGAAATGATTTACTGAAATCACAATTACAAGTTTCAAAAATTCAGCTTTCTCTGGACGAGGCTAATAACACGTTGAACATTGTCAATTTTCACTTAGTTAGCCTTTTAAAATTGGCTCCGGGAACCGAATTAGAAGTTCGTGAAAGTGATTTCGCCGATTTTAAAATGGGAACTACCCCATCAAATGAATCACCTGCTCTTCAAAACAGAAAAGATCTAGAAGCCATTCATTTTCAAGAAAAAGCAAGTCAGGCAAATATCAAAATGGCACGAAGTGCTTATTACCCATCGATTGCGCTTCTTGGCGGTTACACTGCATTAGACCTTAAAAATGTAATAACAGTTCAAAATGCTATGAACTTTGGTGTTGGGATTTCTTATGATCTGGGAGCAATAGTTAAAAACGGGGTTATGGTGAAAATTGCCGAAAGTAAAGCGATTGAATTACACAATACCGAAGAAATGCTGACGGATTATATAAAAATTCAAGTTCAGAAAGCGATTGAAGATTATAATTTAGCTCAGAAACAAAGAACAGTTTATAATCAAGCTGTGGAGCAAGCATCAGAAAATTATAGAATCATAAAAGACAAGTATGACAACGGACTTTCGGACACAAACGATTTACTGGAAGCCGATGTGGAGCAATTAAATGCGACAATCAATAATGCTTTATCGAAAGCTAACGTAATTCAAAAATATTATGAATTGCTTTCTGTTACCGGACAATTATCACAATCATTCAATCATTCAAAATCATAATCAAAACCACAGATGGAAAAGAAAAAAACAAACACTAAATTTATTATTATCCTTTCGGTTTTAATTGTTTTGGGTGGAACTTACGGAACCTATAAATACGTCCATTCTTTGTCTCACGAAGAAACAGACGATGCACAAATAGAGAAAAATATGAATCCTATAATCCCTCGTGTTTCAGGATACGTGAGTAAGGTGTTTATAAAAGACAATGATTATGTAAAAAAAGGAGATACTTTATTTACAATCGACCAAAGAGATTATCAGTTAAAAATTGACGAAGCAACTGCAGCATTATCTGCAGCAGAAGGGAATTTTGAAGTTTCAAAAGCAGATGGCGGAAGCGTTTTGGCCAGTATTTCGGTATCTGATGCTAATGTGCAATCAGCAAGCGGGAATATTGAAACGGCTAAAATTAGATTAGGTCGTGCATCTAGTGATTTCAACCGATATGACAATTTATATAAAAGTCATACAATTACGAAACAACAATACGAACAAGCCTTGGCAACTAAACAAGAAGCCGAAAGTCAGTTGCGTATTTTACAACAACAACAAAAAGCGAGTGCTTATCAAAAATCAGTTGTAGTGGCTAAATCGAAAGTTTCTGACAAGCAGACTGATGTGGCTTCCGCCAATATAAAAAGAGCTCAGGCGATGCTAAACGCGGCAAAACTTAATTTAACCTATACTGTTATCACTGCAGCTATTGATGGTCAGGTTTCTAAAATTGATATACAACCAGGTCAACTGGTACAGCCAGGACAGTCTCTTTTTTATATCATTAATAACAATGAGGCTTGGATTACTGCTAATTTCAAGGAAACGCAATTAAACAAAATGATTATTGGCCAAAAAGTAATTATTAAAGTTGATGCTTACCCAGATTATAAATTTGAAGGTACAATCACTTCTTTCTCCCCTGCAACCGGAGCTAAATTTTCATTACTTCCTCCAGATAACGCAACAGGTAACTTTGTAAAAACGATTCAACGATTACCCGTAAAAATTGGATTGAATGCTTCTAATGATGTTGAAAAAATAAAATTACTTCGTCCAGGAATGAATGTTTATGTGGATGTCCATTTAGATTAATTCCCGTTTTTTAGATCCTGAAATTTAGATAATGAAATAGTTCCGTTTATTGATAAATGGGAATCATACTGTCGTTTTGAAATAAAAAGACAATTATAATAAGTATAAAATGGTTGATACAGGAGAAGACGATTTAGTCGAATACGGTTTCAGAAGGGTTATTATTACCATTACGGCAGTGCTGTGCGCTATGCTGGAAATTGTTGATACTACTATTGTAAACGTGGCGCTAAACAATATGCGAGGAAGCCTTGGTGCTTCTTTAACTGATGTTGCTTGGGTAATTACAGCCTATGCCATCGCAAACGTAATTATAATCCCAATGACGAGTTGGTTGTCGCTACAATTTGGAAGACGCAATTATTTTGCGGCATCCATCATTATTTTTACTGTAGCTTCCTTCCTTTGTGGAAACGCAACAAATATTTGGGAATTAGTTGCTTTTAGATTTATTCAAGGACTTGGTGGAGGAGCTTTATTAGTAACTGCGCAAACTATTATTACTGAAAGTTATCCTGTTGCCAAAAGAGGAATGGCACAGGCAATTTATGGAATGGGAGTTATAGTTGGCCCTACTCTTGGACCGCCTTTAGGAGGATATATCGTGGATAATTTTTCATGGCCTTATATTTTTTACATCAATATTCCTCTAGGGATTATAGCCACATTATTAACAATGGCATTTGTAAAGAGTCCAAAATACGGTGAGAAACTAAAAGCAAATCAAGTCGATTGGTGGGGAATTGTTTTCTTGGCTTCTTTTATTGGTTCGCTGCAATTTGTATTGGAACACGGGCAACAAGATGACTGGTTCAATAATAACTTAATAATTACATTAAGTGTAGTGACTGTTTTGGGACTGTTATTATTCATCTGGAGAGAACTTACCTATAAACACCCAATAGTGAATTTAAGAGTCTTGAAAGACACTAATCTTAGGGTGGGAACTATTATGTGTTTTATCCTTGGTTTTGGTTTATATGGTTCTACTTTTTTAATTCCAATATACACACAATCCGTTTTGGGATGGAGTGCTCTGGATGCAGGGTTGCTTTTAATCCCGAGTTCGATTACCACTGGATTGATGATGCCATTCATAGGAAAAGCAATTCAAAAAGGGGTTCCGCAAGCATATATGGTAGCAGTGGGTTTCTTGGTTTTTTTCGTATTCACCTTTTGGATGAGTCGGGTGATTACCCCTGATACAGGAGCTGAACATATGTTTTGGCCATTAATATGGAGGGGAATTGGTTTAGGATTATTATTTGTTCCCATTACTACACTTTCTTTATCAACTCTTAAAGGTAAAAGTATAGGTGAGGGAGCCGCTTTCACTGGAATGATGCGTCAATTAGGAGGTTCGTTTGGTATCGCGATTATTACCACTTTTATTGCCCGTTTCAATCAAGAGCACCGTGTAAATCTAGTCTCGCATTTAGACAAAACATCTTATACCGTTCAACAAACTGTACACCAGTTGCAACAGGGGTTTATGGCTAAAGGGTTCAGTGCCAATGAATCTTTACAAAAAGCATACAAAGTAATTGAGTTTAAGGTTATCGTTCAAAGCAATGTTTTGTCATACATAGATTTATTTATGTATCTGGGGATTTTATTTTTGTTATGTATCCCTTTTATACTTTTAATTAAAAAAGGCAAAAACAAAATTAACCCTGCTGATGCCATGCATTAATAGGTACACTAACAGTATTAAAAAGAATTGATAAAGCTATACAAGCATATCAAAACTCCGGAAATTATTTTTCGGAGTTTTTTGTTTTTAGGATACAGCTTAATGGTGTTTTCGAAAAAAAATAATTCCATTAAAAAATAACAACCATTAATAATTAAATATTTTCAAAAAATTCATATATTTGATTGTTAGTTAAATAGTTAGGTTGAATTTAAAAAAAATTGGACTATGGGATTATTTGGAAACAATTTGAAAAAAATCATTCAGGAAATTAGAGTTAAAAGTGAGTACTATTCTAATGATATGAGTAAAGAGATTGATGAATTTGTAGAAGATTTAAAATCTGATTATAATGAAAACAGTGCTGTTATTCCTGAATTTGAAGAATTTGTGCAAAAGATAAAACACAAATTAGAACCTAACGATGCTACTAAACTGGAAGAGTTTTCCACTCGATTAACCCGAGTAAAAAGATGTGCGAAAAACGGAGTAGACGCCATGATGGAACTCTCGAGAGACCATAAAAAACTAACGAGAGCGTCTTCTAGAGATTTTGAAGAATATATTCATCCATAACACCAATTCTTATTTTGTAAAAACAAAAAAATAACACTACCTATCTGGTAAATACTAAGTTGTGCTCACTTGATAAATTAGCATCAAATTGATATCCTTCGTAATTAAAACCTTTTAAATCATCAATCGTCTGGGCATTAGTATCGATAATGTAACGCACCATCATTCCCCTCGCCTTCTTGGCAAAAAAACTGATTATTTTCAATTTACCCTCTTTATAGTCTTTGAAGTCTGGCGTAATTACAGGAACTTTCAACGCTTTTACGTCAATTGCTGAGAAGTATTCATTACTCGCTAAATTGATGAACAACTCCTCTTTATGAAGCTCTTTGTTCAAGGCTTTAGTCAAATTTTCTTTCCAGAATTCATATAGATTTTTACTGTCATTTATAGGTATTTTAGTCCCCATTTCTAAGCGGTAGGCTTGCATTAAATCTAAGGGTTTCAAGAATCCGTATAAACCGGATAAAATGCGCAAGCTGTCTTGAAGTATGTCTAATTTATCTGTTGGGATCGAATAGGCATCTAGACCGGTGTACACATCCCCGTCAAAAGCATAAACCGCCGGACGAGCATTGTCTTGATTGAAAGGCGTTTTCCAATCCTGGTTGCGTTGCCAATTCAAATCAGCCAATTTATCTGAAATATGCATCAATTCAGATAAATCCTTTGGAGATTTTTGTTTCAAAACTTTATGAATAATCCTTGATTCTTTTAGGAATGAGGATTCAGAATATTTAGTGGTAGGCAATTCTTTTTCAAAATTTAAAGACTTAGCTGGGGAGATAACAATTTTCATAAATAATCCTGTTTCAATGTTTTTAACAATGGTCAAAAGTACAAATTGATAACAAGAAATCAGAACCTATAAATTGATTTGTTCATAGAAATAATAATTGTCTCGAAAGTTATTTATAGTATTTTTGACTTTTATTGTTTTAACCGTTAGTTGACGTTTTTAAAAAACACTTCCAACGCTTCGTTATTATTAAATCAGAATTTATTTAACTATGAATATAATCGAAATTAAAAAGGCTTCCCTATCCGATTTGGATTTGCTGCGAACTATTAGCATCAATACGTTTATTGAGACTTTTTCAGATGTAAACAGTGTCGAAAACATGGATAATTACGTTCGGGATAATTTTAATACAGAACAATTAACTAGTGAACTATTAAATCCCGATTCCCATTTCTATCTAGCCACAATTGAGAATGAAACTCTGGGATATTTAAAGCTGAATTTTGGCAAAGCACAAACCGAAATAATAAACGAGCAGGCTATGGAAATTCACCGCATATATGTGCTTCAGGAATTTCATGGAAAAAAACTAGGTCCCCTTTTTATGGAGCAAGCATTATTAATTGCCAATCAAAAAAATGTCGATTATATTTGGCTTGGCGTATGGGAAGAGAACCACAGAGCGCTTAATTTTTATAAAAAAAATGGATTTGTTGAATTTGATTCCCATGTATTTACATTAGGCGATGATCAACAAACGGATTTGTTAATGAAACTTCAAATAAAAAAACAATAATTATACTTTAATGGAATATTTTATCATTTGTCTTGTTGCGTTACTAGGTTCTGGATTAACACTGTTTTCCGGTTTTGGTTTAGGAACACTATTAGTTCCTGTTTTTGGATTGTTTTTCCCTATCGAATTAGCGATTATGCTCACCGCAATAGTTCATTTTTTGAACAACATTTTTAAACTATTCTTACTAGGTAGAAGCGCTAATTTAGGTGTCGTATTGCGTTTTGGAATTCCTGCCATTCTTTTTGCATTTTTGGGGGCGTACACCCTTTCGCAATTGACAGAAATGAAGCCGCTTTATGATTATCAAATGGGAAAGCATCATTTTGAAATAATGCCAGTAAAATTAATAATTGGGATTGTATTGTTGTTTTTCTCCCTGTTTGAAGTTATCCCTAGATTGACCCGATTACAGTTTGATAAAAAATACCTGCCTATTGGAGGTGTTTTAAGTGGTTTTTTTGGAGGACTATCAGGAAATCAAGGTGCTTTGAGATCCGCTTTTTTAATTAGAGCAAAGCTTTCACCACAATCTTTCATTGCCACAGGAGTAGTAATCGCTTGTTTAATAGATATTTCAAGACTGACAATTTATTCGAAACAAATAATAACTAATCACAATCAATTAGATTATATGTTACTAACAATGGCAACATTATCAGCATTTATTGGTGCTTATTTTGGTAACAAATTAGTTAAAAAAGTTACCGTTTCCATACTCCAGAATATTGTTACGGCCATGTTGATTCTTTTTGCTATTCTATTAATTTTTGGGATAATATAAATTCAATCAAGACGAGTTAGATTTAAATAGTATTTATCTATCATTAATTAGATATAATTATTAGTTTCCATTATGGGAATCATTAGTATTTCGCTATTTTTGTATTTCTAATAAACATTCCATAAAATTAGTCTGTACCAATCTAAATTGAATCAATAAATATTCTGATTACGATTATTAAAATGCCGGCTATATGAAAAAAAACATGAAAAAAAGAATCAAAAAAATTAAAGAGCTTTATACTTCCGATTTATTTAAAGAATTTTTCGATAGTGAAAAAGCGAGTGGTATTATATTGATAGGTTGCACCTTAGTTTCACTAATTATAGCCAATTCTGATTTTGGCGTAGATTACATCCATACTTGGCATTATTACCTAGGAGGTAGAAGTATTGAGCATTGGATTAATGATGGATTAATGACTATTTTCTTTTTACTAATTGGATTAGAACTAGAAAGAGAAATTTACCTGGGTGAATTATCGAACATAAAAGATGCTATGTTACCCATTTTTGCAGCCTTGGGAGGAATGCTTGTTCCTGCCGGATTGTATTTGCTGTTTAATTTTGGAACTATCGCACAGTCAGGAGCTGGAATCCCTATGGCTACTGACATTGCATTTGCATTAGGGATTTTGTCTTTACTGGGGAATCGAGTTCCTTTGTCACTGAAAATTTTCCTGACAGCATTAGCGGTAATTGATGATTTAGGCGCCATACTTGTAATAGCAATATTCTATACGAAATCGATTCTTTGGATGAATTTAATATTTGCTTTTGGAATCTTGTTTGCCTTATTTTTATTAAACAGAAAGAAAGTGGAAAATATAATTCCTTACTTAATTGGAGGATTTATCATGTGGTATTTCATGTTGAATTCAGGAATACACGCGACCATAACCGGTGTTCTTTTAGCCTTTGTTATCCCTTTTGGTAACGGGAAAAAAGATTCAACTTCGTATAAATTACAACGCTTTTTACACAAGCCTGTTGGTTTCTTCATTTTGCCTTTATTCGCCTTGGCCAATACAGCTATTATAATAAGTTCAAACATAGGGGAAACCCTGGCACAGCATTACAGCATAGGTATTGCTTTGGGACTTATTGTAGGTAAACCATTAGGAATATTCCTTTTTAGTTACTTAGCTTGTGCTGCAGGACTGTGCAAACTTCCAGCTGATTTAAACTGGAAAGTTATATTTGGTGTTGGATTTTTAGGAGGAATTGGATTTACAATGTCTATATTTATAACATTATTAGCATTTGAAGATCAAACGATTATAACCAATGCCAAATTCGTTATTCTTCTTTCTTCATTAGTTGCAGGAGTAATTGGGTTTACGTTTTTAAAATATAATTTAAAAGAGAATGTCAATGGTAATGAATAAATTTGTATCCTTTATAAACTTATCAAAAGGGGAGGAAAACAAGGCCAAAGTTCTTGAGTATGTCATTTCAAACATATCCTTTAGAGGGGCCAGTCTATGGATTTTAGCCTGCGCCATTGTTATTGCATCTATTGGTTTAAATGTTAATTCCACTGCAGTAATTATAGGTGCGATGTTAATATCTCCTTTAATGGGACCTATTATTGGTGCTGGTTTTGGTTTAGGTATTTATGATTTTAATTTATTGAAAAAATCATTAAAAAACTTGTTAATTGCCACAGTTGTAGGTTTATTAGTATCAACACTTTATTTCTATTTAAGTCCTTTTAAAGAAACACAATCTGAATTATTGTCGAGAACCTCTCCTAACATCTATGATATTCTAATTGCTTTTTTTGGGGGATTAGTTGGTGTAATTGCTATTACAAGAGTCGAAAAAGGGAATCCAATTCCTGGAGTTGCAATAGCAACAGCTTTAATGCCTCCGCTTTGCACGGCAGGCTATGGTTTGGCTATTGGAAGTTATAAATTCTTTTTTGGGGCAATGTATTTATACTCTATAAACTGTGTTTTTATATGTATTTCCACTTTTCTAATTGTGAAATATTTAAAATATCCAATTAAAAAGCAAGTAGATGATGCGATGCAAAAAAAGGTTAGGTATATGATAACTGGTTTAATTTTAGCGTTAATACTTCCTAGTATTTTCTTTGCCTATCAATTATTCGAACAAAAAAAATACCAACATCAAGTAAATATGTTCCTGGAAACTGAATTTACCAATAAAGGATATGCCGTTCTTTACCAGAGAACGAAATTTAACAGTAACCCTAAAAAGATTGAGCTGGGTTTTTTGACTAAAAAATTCAATAATCTTGAAATAAAAGAACTGAATGAAAAATTGATTTCTTATAACATCAATAATACTCAGTTATCGATTAAACAAGATACAACTGATTTAAAAAGCAGTATCCTCAACGAAATAAAATTCAATAAATCAGTCTTAAGTGAAAAAGACATGACCATTTTAAATTTGAAAAAAGAAATTTCAGCTAACTTATATGACAATAATGCCCTTTTAGCCGAGATGAAAATCCTATATCCCATTGTCGAAAATATTTCGATTTCAAACCATATTTACAATGAAAATACAGATAGCACTAAAATTATCCCAATTTTAATTTACAAAAGTAAAACTCCATTAAGCGAGTCGTCAAAAGAACAGCTTACCCTTTGGCTTCAAAAGCGATTACAAAAAAAAGAGATAGAAATTTACCAAAAAACACCTGAAATCAAAGAAGTTAAAAAATAATCAGTCGCAATAAAAAATAACGAAACGGTACATTATAAATAAAAAGGCACTGTTTTTAACTGGTGATTAAAACGCTGTTATATATACAAACAAACAACTCTTTAATAAAATTATTATCGCCTATTTACATATTTAAGTATATTTTATTCATTTATTTTTAAAATATTAAATAAAATCGATAATTTTTTTTTTAATTTGCAACAAAACTCAACAACCCTATAATGACTTCAATAACTAGACTTTTTGATTTTCCATATTATCAGCAAGAAAAATTCAATTCTATCCCAGATGCTTTAGTTAGCAAACAAAATGGAGTTTGGGTAAAAACATCTACACAAGAATATATTGCTAAAGCAAATACCATTTCAAGAGCACTCTTGAAAATGGACATTCAAAAAAACGATAAAATAGCCGTGATTTCTACTAACAATAGAACCGAATGGCATATCATGGACATTGGTATCCTTCAAACCGGAGCGCAAAATGTACCTATCTACCCTACTATATCCGAAGATGATTACGAATACATCCTTAATCATTGTGGAGCAACATATTGTTTTGTATCGGATGCCGAGGTATTGCGTAAAGTCAACTTAATAAAACATAAAGTCCCTAACCTAAAAGAGGTTTTCTCATTTGATACAATCGAAGGTTGTAAAAACTGGAACGAATTATTGACTTTAGGGGAAGACCAAAGCAATCAAGATCAAGTAGAAGACCGTAAAAATAATGTGACTACAGAAGATTTAGCCACAATTATATACACTTCAGGAACAACAGGAAGACCTAAAGGAGTAATGCTTTCTCATAAAAACATTGTTTCAAATGTATTGAATAGCGCTACTAGAATCCCTTTTTCACCAGGAGAAACCCGTTCTTTAAGCTTCCTTCCTATTTGTCATATTTTTGAACGAATGATTTTATATTTATACCAGTATTATGGTGTATCCGTTTATTTTGGGGAATCAATAGAGAAAATTAGCGACAACCTGAAAGAAATCAAACCAAATGTAATCACTGCGGTTCCTAGACTTCTTGAAAAAGTATACGACAAAATATATGCAAAGGGCGCCGAATTAACGGGAATCAAAAGAGCACTCTTCTTTTGGGCTATTGATTTAGGTTTAAGATACGAACCTTATGGCGCTAATGGAGCTTGGTATGAATTCCAACTAAAAATAGCCCGTAAATTGATTTTCAGCAAATGGAAAGAAGGTTTGGGTGGTAACTTAGATTTAATGGTTTCAGGAAGTGCCGCATTGCAAAGTAGATTATCAAGAGTTTTTGCAGCAGCAGAAATCCCTGTAATGGAAGGTTACGGATTGACAGAAACGTCTCCTGTAATCTCCGTAAACGACATGAGAAACAAAGGTTTCAAAGTGGGAACAGTAGGAAAAGTGATTGATGGTGTAGAAGTTAAAATTGCCGAGGATGGCGAAATCCTATGCAAAGGTCCTAATGTAATGATGGGGTATTACAAAGACGAAGAAAAAACGGCTGAAGCAATACAAAATGGGTATTTCCATACTGGTGACATAGGAGAATTTGACAAAGAAGGTTTCCTGAAAATTACCGACCGTAAAAAAGAAATGTTTAAAACCTCAGGAGGAAAATACATTGCGCCACAAATCATTGAAAACACTATGAAACAGTCTCGTTTTATCGAGCAGATTATGGTAATAGGTGACGGACAAAAAATGCCTGCCGCTTTTATACAGCCTAATTTTGATTTCGTAAAAGAATGGGCTTCTTTACATAAAATAGACATAGGTACTACTAATGAAGAGATGGTTTCAAACACTAAAGTGATCGAACGCATTCAAGAAGAAGTGAACGAGCTAAATGAGAAATTTGGAAATTGGGAAAAAATAAAACGTTTTGAACTAACCCCTGACGCTTGGTCTATTGAAGGCGGTCACCTTACCCCTACACTGAAACTGAAAAGAAAAATAGTGATGGAGATGTATAAGAAATTATTTGACAAAATCTATAATTAATAAACTCAACATTATAAATTGTACTTATTTTATCAATACTTAAAGAAAAGGTAAACAACAATATATAATTGCCCTTTTTGGCAAAAAAACAGTAAACTCCTCAATTATTTGAGGAGTTTTTTTATATTCAAATAAATTTAACAAAAAATTATTCAAATATATTATGCGTGCATAGTATTTTTTATTATATTTGAATTCGATATCCATAAATATGAAAGATAAAACAATAGATTATGTTTTAAGAGCCACTTGGCAAGCTGTTTCCAGAATGTATAATGAAGAGGCGTCTAAATATGGCGCTACTATGGCAACGGGTTTCGCTTTGTTGAGTATGGATAAAGATAAAGGAACACCTTCTACTTCACTTGGCCCAAAAATGGGAATGGAAGCCACGAGCTTAACCAGGACCTTGAAATCAATGGAAGAAAAAGGCTTAATCATAAGAAAGAAAAACCCGGAAGATGGTCGTGGGGTATTGATTTACCTAACTGATTTTGGTAAAGAAAAAAGAGAATTGTCTAAAAATACGGTATTGAAATTTAATGAAACCGTAAGAGAACATATCTCTGATGAAAAACTAAAACATTTTATGGAAGTTGCTGAAACGATCAACGAATTAATTCTAGATAAAAGCATATTTAATCAAACCGAAGTCACTGATAATGATAGCGCCATGATTAAAACGAACAATAAATAATTACGAATTACATTGCCTCCCGATAGAATTATTGGGATCTAATAAAAAATAAATATTAATAACGTATGAAACGCACAATTAAAAAAGTTGCAGTAATTGGATCTGGAATCATGGGTTCAGGAATTGCTTGTCATTTTGCTAACATTGGTGTTGAAGTTTTACTTCTTGACATTGTTCCTAGAGAATTAACTGATGTAGAAACTAAAAAAGGGTTGACCCTTGAAAGCAAGATAGTACGCAATCGTTTAGTGAATGAGCATTTAATGAATGCTTTGAAATCGAAACCGTCTCCTATCTACAGTCAAAAATTCGCTAACCGAATCACTACTGGAAATACGACGGATGACATGGCAAAAATTGCTGATGTAGACTGGATTATTGAGGTAGTTGTAGAAAGACTGGACATCAAGAAACTAGTTTTTGAGCAAGTGGAGAAATACCGCAAGCCGGGTACTCTAATTACATCTAACACTTCTGGTATTCCTATTAACTTTATGAGTGAAGGAAGAAGTGAAGATTTCCAAAAACACTTTTGTGGGACACACTTTTTTAACCCTGCGCGTTACTTAAAATTATTCGAAATTATTCCTGGTCCGCAAACTTCTACTGAAGTTTTAGACTTCCTTACTATATACGGAGAGAAATTCTTGGGTAAAACTTCGGTTGTTGCTAAGGATACTCCGGCGTTCATTGGAAACCGTATCGGTATTTTCGGAATTCAAAGTTTATTCCATTTGGTTACCGAAATGGGATTGACTATTGAAGAAGTGGATAAATTGACTGGTCCAGTTATTGGTAGACCTAAGTCGGCTACTTTTAGAACCGTTGACGTTGTTGGACTAGATACTTTAGTGCATGTTGCTAACGGTATTTATGAAAACTGTCCTACTGACGAACAACACGATTTATTTAAACTACCTAGTTTCATCAATAAAATGATGGAAAACAAATGGCTAGGAAGTAAAACGGGACAAGGTTTCTATAAAAAAGAAGGAAAAGAAATTCTGACTTTGGATTTAAACACTCTTGAATACCGTGCTGCTAAAAGAGCTTCTTTCACTACTCTTGAATTGACAAAAACAATTGATAAACCTATCGATCGTTTTAAAGTTCTTGTAAAAGGAAAAGACAAAGCAGGTGAATTCTACAGAAAAAGTTTTTCGGCTATGTTCGCTTATGTTTCGAACAGAATTCCTGAAATTTCAGACGAACTTTTCAAAATCGACGATGCTATGAAAGCTGGTTTCGGTTGGGAAAATGGTCCATTCGAAATTTGGGATGCTATTGGTGTTGAAAAAGGAATCGAAATCATGAAAGGGGAAGGACTTGCTCCTGCTGCTTGGGTAAATGATATGATTGCTTCTGGAAGTAAAAGTTTCTATTCAATAAAAGAAGGAGCTACTTATTTCTACAATATCCCTACAAAATCACAAACAAAAATACCAGGACAAGATTCATTTATCATCCTGAACAACATACGCGAAAGCAAAAAAGTGTGGAGCAATAGCGGTGCTATTATCCAAGACTTAGGAGACGGAATCTTGAATTTAGAGTTCCAATCTAAAATGAATACTATTGGTGGCGATGTACTTCAAGCAATCAATAAAGCTATCGATTTATCGGAAAAAGAATACCAAGGTTTAGTTATTGGTAACCAAGCAGCGAATTTCTCTGTGGGTGCTAATATCGGAATGATCTTTATGATGGCAGTGGAACAAGAATACGATGAGTTGAATATGGCCATCAAAATGTTCCAAGACACTATGATGCGCGTACGTTACTCTGGAATTCCAGTTGTGGTCGCTCCTCACGGAATGACTTTTGGTGGTGGATGCGAAATGAGCTTACATGCTGATAAAGTTGTTGCTGCTGCTGAAACCTATATGGGATTAGTGGAATTTGGTGTTGGTGTGATTCCTGGAGGTGGTGGATCTAAAGAAATGGCTTTAAGAGCTTCTGATTTATTCCATAAAAATGATGTGGAGCTAAACGTGTTGCAAGAGTATTTCTTGACTATCGCTATGGCAAATGTATCAACTTCTGGTTATGAAGCTTTTGACTCTGGACTTTTACAAAAAGGAAAAGATATCATTGTGGTAAACAAAGACCGTCAAATTGCAGAAGCCAAGAAACATGCCTTGTTAATGGCGGAAGCGGGTTACACACAACCAATACGCAGAACGGATGTAAAAGTACTTGGAAAACAAGCCTTAGGAATGTTCTTAGTGGGAACGGACCAAATGCAAGCGGGTAAATACATCTCAGAACATGATAAAAAAATCGCTAATAAACTGGCTTATGTAATGGCAGGTGGAGATTTATCTGAGCCTACATTAGTAAGTGAGCAATATTTATTGGATTTAGAACGTGAAGCTTTCTTGTCATTATGTACTGAAAGAAAAACATTGGAAAGAATCCAATTTATGTTAACCAAAGGGAAACCGTTACGTAATTAGAAAATAGAACAAAGAGAATAGAATATAGAATTAAGACCAATTTAAAGTCTATTTTCTATTCTCTAGATTCTCTACTCTTAAAAAGAAAAAACATGAAAACAGCCTATATAGTAAAAGCATACAGAACTGCAGTTGGTAAAGCACCAAAAGGAGTTTTTAGATTTAAAAGACCTGATGAATTAGCAGCAGAAACCATCGAATTTATGATGAATGAGTTGCCTGATTTTGATAAAACCCGTATTGATGACGTTATGGTAGGAAATGCCATGCCGGAAGCAGAACAAGGTTTGAACGTAGCACGCTTAATCTCCTTAATGGGATTGAAAGTGGAGGATGTTCCTGGTGTAACAGTGAATCGTTACTGTGCATCTGGAATTGAAACTATTGGAATGGCTACAGCCAAAATCCAATCAGGAATGGCACATTGTATTATTGCAGGTGGAGCCGAAAGCATGAGTTTTATTCCAATGGGAGGTTACAAGCCTACTCCGGATTATGCTGTTGCAAAAGCAGGAAACGAAGATTACTACTGGGGAATGGGATTAACTGCAGAAGCAGTTGCCCAACAATTTAAAGTTTCCAGAGAAGATCAAGATGAGTTTGCGTACAACTCACATATGAAAGCATTGAAAGCACAAGCGGAAGGTAAATTTGACAAACAAATCGTACCTATCACTATTGAGCAAACATTCATCAACGAAAACGGAAAAAAAGAAACTAAATCTTATGTTGTAAACAAAGATGAAGGCCCTAGAGCAGGAACAACTAAAGAAGCATTAGCAGGTTTGAGACCGGTTTTTGAAGCTGGAGGAAGTGTAACTGCTGGTAACTCTTCACAAATGAGTGATGGTGCTGCCTTTGTACTTGTTATGAGCGAAGAAATGGTTAAAGAATTAAACCTGGAGCCTATCGCAAGATTAGTAAACTTTGCTTCGGCAGGAGTTGAACCAAGAATCATGGGAATAGGACCGGTAAAAGCGATTCCAAAAGCATTGAAACAAGCTGGATTATCATTGAATGATATTGGTTTGATCGAATTGAACGAAGCCTTTGCTTCTCAATCGATTGCCGTGATTCGTGAATTAGGATTAAACCCTGATATCGTGAATGTAAATGGAGGAGCAATTGCATTGGGTCACCCACTAGGATGTACTGGAGCAAAACTTTCTGTTCAATTATTTGACGAAATGAAACGCAGAGGAGATAAATACGGAATCGTATCTATGTGTGTAGGAACTGGACAAGGGACTGCAGGTGTTTATGAGTTGATGTAAAGAAGAGAACAAAGAGTATAGAAAACAGAAACAAGAGTAAATAATATTGCTTAAGAAGAGAGAATATGCGCCATAATTATAAGAATTTAAAAATTTGGCAAATAGGTATCGAAATCGCTAATGATGTCTCGGATTTACTTTTAGAGTTTCCAAAACACGAAAGATTTGATTTAAGCTCTCAATTAAGCAGATGTTCGGTTTCAATACCTAGTAATATTGCTGAGGGTTCATCAAGAACTGATAAATCATTTAGCCATTTTATAGATATCTCTTTAGGTTCTTCATTTGAACTTATTACACAACTATTAGTTGCAAAGCATAGAAAATATATCAACGAAGAAAAATTTAATAAAATAGAAACAAAAATAGAAGAATTTCAAAGAATGACTATGGGTTTTCAAAATGGATTAAAATAATGCTATCAGCAATACTCTCTAATCTATTTTCTATATTCTTTACTCTAAAATCTTTTATCTAAAAATCAAAAAAATGAGCGACGTAACTAGAGGAGGTCAATTCCTTGTAAAAGAGACAAAGTGCGAAGATATCTTCACTCCAGAAGACTTCAATGAAGAACAATTAATGATGCGTGACTCTGTTAAAGAGTTTGTAGACAAAGAATTATGGCCTAATAAAGACCGTTTTGAAAAGAAAGATTACGCTTTAACTGAAGAAACAATGCGTAAAGCGGGAGACTTAGGTTTCCTTAGCGTTGCAGTTCCTGAAGCTTACGGTGGAATGGGAATGGGATTTGTAAATACGGTTTTAGTTTGTGATTATATTTCGGGAGCAACGGGTTCATTCTCTACTGCTTTTGGAGCACATACTGGAATTGGAACTATGCCAATTACTTTATATGGTAGCGAAGAGCAAAAACAAAAATACGTACCTAAATTAGCTTCAGGTGAGTGGTTTGGTGCTTACTGTTTGACTGAGCCAGGTGCTGGATCAGATGCTAACTCTGGAAAAACAAAAGCAGTTTTATCAGAAGACGGAAAAACATATTCTATTACAGGTCAAAAAATGTGGATTTCGAATGCAGGTTTCTGTAGCGTATTCATCGTTTTTGCTCGTATTGGAGATGATAAAAACATTACTGGTTTTATCGTTGAAAACTCGGATGACAATGGAATTTCAATGAATGAAGAGGAACACAAACTTGGAATTCGTGCTTCTTCTACTCGTCAAGTTTTCTTTAACGAAACTAAGGTTCCGGCAGAAAACATGTTGTCAGAAAGAGGAAATGGTTTCAAAATAGCTATGAACGCTTTGAATGTTGGACGTATTAAATTAGCCGCAGCTTGTCTTGATGCTCAACGTAGAGTAATTACAAACGCAACTGCATACGCTAACGAAAGAATCCAATTTAACACGCCTATTTCACAATTTGGAGCGATTCGTTCAAAATTAGCTGAAATGGCAACTTCTTGTTATGCTGGTGAAAGTGCCACTTATAGAGCAGCAAAAAATATTGAAGATAGAATTACGGCTCGTGAAGCGGAAGGTTCTACTCATCAAGATGCTGAATTAAAAGGAGTTGAAGAGTATGCTATTGAGTGCTCAGTACTTAAAGTAGCTGTTTCTGAAGACGTACAAAATTGTGCTGATGAAGGAATTCAAATCTTTGGTGGAATGGGATTCTCTGAAGACACACCTATGGAAAGTGCTTGGAGAGATGCTAGAATTGCTCGTATCTATGAAGGTACAAACGAAATCAACAGAATGCTATCTGTAGGAATGTTGATTAAAAAAGCAATGAAAGGACACGTTGATTTACTTGGACCTGCTTCAAAAGTGCAAGAAGAATTAATGGGAATACCTTCTTTTGACACTCCTGATTATTCTGAATTATTTGCAGAAGAAAAGGAAATGATTGGTAAATTGAAAAAAGCATTCTTAATGGTTGCTGGTGGAGCTGTTCAAAAATACGGACCGGATTTAGATGCACACCAACAGTTATTAATGGCAGCTTCTGATATATTAATCGAAATCTACATGGCTGAAAGCACCATTCTAAGAACGGAAAAAACAGCCAAAAAAGAAGGAGAAGATAAAGTTCAAGAACAAATTGCAATGGCTAAATTATACCTTTACCAAGCAGTTGATATTGTAACTCAAAAAGGAAAAGAAAGTATTATCTCTTTTGCTGAAGGAGATGAACAACGCATGATGTTAATGGGATTAAGACGTTTTACTAAATATACAAATATGCCAAATATTGTAGGTTTAAGAGAAACTATTACTTCTAAATTAGTGGCAGAAAACGAATACTGCTTCTAATCCATATAGATTTTTTTTTAGTTTTTTGTTTAAAAAGCCGCAATCATCTGATGATTGCGGCTTTTAATTTTTATAACTCTTAGGCGTTGGGTTGAAGCAATAGTTTAACCCTTTTTACACAAAACATTAAATGTAAAACCCACGATTACTATCGTGGGTTTTCTTTATTTGGATAATGGATCTTCTTGTTGCATTCAACTTGTTTTTTTTAAACGAAAAACTTGCTGAAATCAATGTCAAAACCATATTAATTTCAATATTTGCTAAAAGGTTGAATCCAATGTTGATTTACTACTTAACAATCCATAAAGGCACTTCCAGATCCTGATTAAAAAGTTCCTCAGTAACACTTCCTACAAGTAAAGAAGAGAAGGTATTTCTGCCTTTGTCTCCCACAATAATAAGATCCACCTTTGAAGCTTCGGCCTTGGCACGCAGTTTTTCTGCAACCCCGCTATCTCTTCCCGGAATAATTTCAGTAGTTAATTCCCCTTTGTATCCTATTTTTTTTATGAATTTCTCATATTTTTCCTTTAGATGATTTTCTATCTTCAGATCGAGATGCTCTTTTGGAATGTAAGGAGAGAATTGAAGAGGCACATTGTATACGTGCACGGCTTTTACTTTAGCCGCAGTGCTTCTCTGCAAATTTTCAGCCACTTCAAAAACCTTATTGGAAGCACTTGAGAAATCTGTTCCCGCCCAAATATTGCTAATAACCGGTTTCGCATTTTTAGGGATAGACAGAATATTGCATTTAAGCATACGTAGTAATTTCCCGCTAACGACTCCAGTACCTTTTAACTTATTTTTATTTCCAACTAAAGCGAGCTGAACCTCGTATTTATTGACAATATAATTGATCAGGGATTCAGAATAAGGATCCTCTGAAATAAGCACTTCCCATTCTGCTGAAGAGGTGAATTTTTCTTCTACCTTTTCATTTAACTCATCCCCTATTATTTCGTCAAGGTTAATATCCTTTAACTGTTCTTCAAATAATTCCGAGATCTCATATTTTTTGATATTATGTACAAAGTACACTTTTTTTACCTTCAGTGTATCTGCAATAAATGATGCATACTCAATTAAGGTGTTATCAATATCCGAAAGGTCTAAGGCGACCAAGATGTTATTTATTTCAGTCATTATTGGGATTATTTAATTTTGTTTTGTTGATTACTATTTTGTTTTTTAACGATGTCAGAAACGATTTCCTCGTAATTTTCTAGTTCTTTTTGGGATTCTCGCTTTTGTAGTTTCTTCAGGTCTTCGCTTAAACCTTTGTAAAGTGAAAAGCACATAATTATTAAAATCACGGCAAATGGCAATCCGGTTACAATAGTGGCTGTTTGAAGCGCCTGTAATCCGCCACCAATTAAAAGTACCGCAGCAACACCACCTTCAGCAATCGCCCAAAAAATTCTTTGGCCTACTGGAGAATCTATTTTACCCCCTGAGGTTAAATTATCTACCACCAAAGATCCGGAATCTGAAGACGTAATAAAAAAACCTGCAATTAAAATTATGGCAACAATATTAAGATAAAATGAGAAAGGATAATCTTCTAAAAATACAAACAGTGCAGTCGCAACGTTATCATTTACGGCATTTGCAATAGTATTATCACCAAGAAGCGTTTGATGTAACGCTGTGCTTCCAAAGGCTGTAATCCAGAAAAAAGTTACAAGGGAAGGCACTAATAAAACTCCCAAAATAAACTCACGCACTGTACGCCCTTTGGAAATACGAGCAATAAACATTCCTACAAAAGGTGACCAAGCAATCCACCATCCCCAGTAAAAAACGGTCCAGGCATTTTGCCAGTTAGAACCAGTGTAGCTTTCTGTCCAAGTTGCAACTTCAAGAAAACTAGATACATAACTCCCTGTGTTTTGTACGAAGGATTTAAAAATAAAGATTGTTGGTCCTAATATCACTACCATCAAAAGAAATAGCACCGCTATTCTCATATTCCATTCACTCAAAACTCTAACTCCTTTATCAACTCCCAAAACAACTGAAACAGTAGCAATTGAGGTTACTACGGCAATTAGGATAATTTGAGTTTGTACACCACTATCTATTCCAAATAGGTGATGTAACCCTGCAGCAATTTGTTGAACTCCCATTCCTAAAGAAGTGGCAAGACCAAATAAAGTGGCAAGTACAGCGAAGATATCTATCGCATCTCCAATTCTTCCATAAATTCTATCACCTAAATAAGGATAAAAAATTGATCTAATGGTAAGTGGAAGTCCACGAGAATAGGTAAAATATGCCAGAGATAATCCTACCAATGCATAAACTGCCCAGGCGTGAAAGCCCCAGTGTAAAAAGGTAAATTTCATAGCTTCCTTGGCTGCTTCGGCAGTTCCGCCTGCGGCCATTGGTGGGCTCAGAAAATGATAAACGGGTTCTGAAATACTCCAAAACAACAATCCAATTCCCATTCCGGCACTAAATAGCATTGCGAACCAGGAAAGGGTTTTAAATTCAGGTTTCGCATTTTGTCCTCCAATCCTTAAATGTCCAAATTTACTGAAGGCCAGATAAATCATAAATATCAGAAAAATATTTACGCTTAAGATAAAAAACCAACCCGCCTTATTTGCGACATAATTCTGGGTTGCCGTAAAAACTTGTTCTGCCCCTTCTTTAAACATCAGGGTTAATGTTATTATGATGATGATGGTAATCGCTGATGTGAAAAACACAGGTCCATTAACATCCAATCCAAAAATGGATTTCCTCTCATCACTTCTTATAATTTTCTTAGCCATAAAGCAAATTGTTTTTTAATGTAATTTAATTTCTTGGGGAGTTTGAATCCCTTCTTTTTATATATGAACTCTAAAAATAGTAACCAATATTAATGTTAAACCTTGCTTCCCATTTAGCATCTGGATTCCCTTTGGAGAAATCGTCTACAAAATTTCCACCTAACCAGGAATGATTGTATCCCGCAGCATAATCAATATAGGTATATACACTTCCGGCAGAGATTAAAACTCCAGTTACATTCATGTAAGAATCAGTAAATCCGGACGCTTTTTTCTGCATATAGCCAAAATCATTATAAAACTGTAAATTTGAAACAGGTCCCCATTCTACGGGAACATTTCTGGAGATCCCCAAAGAGTACATATTAAAATCGGCAGCAACTTCATAAGGCGCTCCATAGGCAGCCATCGTAACTACATCTTTGGATTCTCCATTTGCATTCTCCGGGTTAATTGAAGAGGTAATAAATTGTGCTTTACCATTCCATTTTCCTTTTGTTATTTCGTAATGAGCGGCAAAAGCAGCGTGATCGCCCATTTCTTCGGTGTCAAGATTGTATAGGCCTCCATATTCCACGGAAACACCCAATCTACTTGCGGATTCTTTTCCGAATTTGTAGCTGATTTTTCCGTTGAATTGATTTACTTCTTTGTTTCTGCCTGCGATATCATAAGAATAACGGTTTGGAGAATTTTCGGAATTGTTACCAAATCTTAATTCTTCCGCATTTTTGAAGAATGCTAGTTGGTAGTCAAATTTCTCTCCTGTATGCATGTATTTAACCCCCATATCATGGTCATCCTCCAATCCTACATAATAGGTCAGGTTGAAAAACCAGTTGTTAGAGTTGTATTGTTGAATACCAAAAGGAACCTGGGTTAAACCAACCTGAATTTGGTCTTTTTCATTGAAATTGTACCCCAGCCAACCCTGCTTAAGCATTCCGCCTCCAAAATCTTGAGAATACAATCTGTATTCGGCATTCATCGATATTCCCTTATAAGCACCTTTGGCATTAATTCTGAACAAATCATATCCAAAATCCCCACCACGTTTTTTCTGGCCTTCTTTCCATGAAGATAAATTATAGTTGAAACGCAATGCTCCGCCAATATTAAGTTCTGGTTTATCCTGAGCCATTATAGGAAATGCCATTAGCAAGGCTAAGATTGCAAAACAAAAAGTTTTTGAGAATTGTAAACGAGTATTTTTTTGTAACATATAGTGATTGTGAAATTAATTAGTGATTAGTTATGATTAAAGTAAAAAAAATAGAAAACAAATAATTGTTATTATAGAAGTCCGGCAGTAAATGTGATTAATCTCTAACTACGCCTCTTTTGCAAATAATTGCAAATAAAAATGATAGTACATACTATGACTAAATACACAGTAAGTATTTCAAAAAAAAACTTAAATGATTAAAGACTTATAATCAATGCTATCCTGTTTGATCGGAAGCCGTTTTTAAAAAACAAAATATTGGAGTGCAAAATTAGTCAAAAAAGAGGGTTAAATCCCTATAAATAAGGAATAAGATTTACTTCAGAGAATATCACACTAATAAAAGCCAAACCTTGAATAATTTGTATTTTTATTATTAAAAAAAACCATTATAAAAGATCAAAAATTGTCAATTGAAAAAATCACACGAACTATTGCCAAAAAAAACAGCAATATACTTTCACATAAAGTTATTATATCGCTCTAAAATCTGATGTAATTCTCTTTTGGTTTATATAAATATAAAACATTTTTTTTAACAGGGATAATACTTAATAAAAAGGAAACTCTTTAAACGTCACATTTAATTTGTAAGATAATGTAAATAAAATATTAAAACTAAAATTAATTTTATGATCCTAATTTTATACGTAATTTTATACAATATTAGTAAAACATATAACATCATGAAAAAAATAATATTTTCGACAGCATTTATAATTGCAGTGCTTATTGGTTGCAAAACAAATAGCAATCCCAATGACTCCAAAAAATTAGTACTATCCTTCGAATCAAAAAGCAATAGTAAAGTATCAGGAACAGCTACTTTTATTGAACAAAATGGCAAAGTTAGTTTTACAGCTAAATTATCTGGATTAACTCCCGGAGTTCATGCCATTCATATCCATGAAAAATCAGATTGTACTGCTGCAGATGGAAGTTCGGCTGGCGGACACTGGAACCCTACATTCAAAAACCATGGTAAATGGGGAGTTGGTGATTATCATAAAGGAGACATAGGGAATTTTATTGCAGACAAAAATGGAAACGGAACAATTAGCATGACTACTGATGAATGGAATATTGGTTCTGGCGATCCTACAAAAGACATCCTTGGAAAAGGATTAATAGTGCATCAAGGAACTGATGATTTCACTTCTCAACCTTCAGGAAATGCTGGTGCCAGAGTTGCCTGTTCAGCTATAATTAAATAATTTTATTACAAATTAGGAAAAGTATTTTGGAAGAAAAGGAACTTCACTATTTTAAAAATGCAACTGAATGGCGGGAATGGCTGCATAAGAACCATCAATTTTCAAAAGGCGTTTCTTTAATTTTTTATAAAGTGGCAAGTCCTTATGAAAGTATGCGTTGGGAAGAAGCTGTTCAAGTTGCGCTATGCTATGGCTGGATTGATTCGACCGTAAAAAAAATTGATTCCGATAGACGAAAGCAAACTTTTTCTCCTAGAAAAGACAAAAGTGTATGGAGTAAACTCAACAAAACATACATTGAAAATCTTATTAGAGAAAATCTAATACATGAAAGTGGTTTTGCTAAAATAGAAATCGCAAAACAAAACGGTTCTTGGACTTCATTAGATGCTGTTGAAGATTTAATTATCCCTTTAGATTTAGAAATTGAATTCCATAAAAACAGTATAGCTTTCGACAATTATCAAAATTTCAGTCCCTCCTATAGAAAAAGTTATCTCTATTGGCTCAATCAAGCAAAGCGTGAAGAAACAAGAAACAATAGAATTACAGAAATAGTAGCTCTTTGCCAACAAAACATAAAGTCAAGAAATTAATTATTATTTGGCTAAGTTTTCTTTTACTTTCGTAATTATATATAAATTTGCAATTTCAAAATACAATAATGATTAACCCATCGGCTCCTGGTTGGATAGATAAATTTTTTAGTGAACAAAAATGTTCAGACCAAAACCTATCTAAAACTGTAGATTTATTTTATCAAAATGTAAGGGATACTGGATTTATATACGGTCATATTGTATCTTTTGATACAGTAGAGCCTATAAATACAAAAGGATGGCTTCAAAACGAAATTTCTAAGGTAGCCTTACTCAATACCCTTTACGATATTTACAGGCTTACTACAAGTGAAAAAGACGAAAAAGATTTTGTGATAAAAGCGATGACTTTCTATAACGAAATGAATCCCGAAGGCTTTAATTTATTTAAAAAAGTCTTACCTAATAGCCCTCCCTCTTTAAATCTAGAAAAGATAATCGACAGTAGAGTTCAAACAAATGTCGATATCATCAGTAAGAATTTTTCGCATATTGTAACCAATGCTCTGCTCTTTGTTGATGTTTTGGCTTTCCGTCAATATTTAATTCATGGTTCAATCCCAGAGAAATATTTAAAAAAGATAGAAGAAGCTGTCATTAGTATTGTCTCGCTTTCGTTGAAAACAAAGTCAAACAAGTCTAATTATGATGATTTATTAATTAAACTTTTCGAGGCATCTGTACGATACAGTAAATTTTCTAAAGTAAATATTCAAAATCTTGAAGAACTTAAATTAGAGTATTTCACTTCTGAATTAGAAAAATATTACCTGCTAGACATTGCCGGAATGGCGATATGGAGTGATGGTGTGATAGAAAACGAGGAGACTTATTTTTTACATAAAATAGCTGAATTGATGGCTGTTCCAGATGAATTTGTTGATCAAAGCATAAAAAGTACGGATGAGTTCATAACAAAACACAAAAAAGAGATTCCCTATTTTAATTATTCGAATCCCGTAAAACATTTTTATGATCAAACGACTCAAAGTGTAATTACACTAATCACCAGAAATAAAAACCGATTAGTAAAAGAAATAGTTCTAAGTAAAGAATTGATGATATTACTGGCAATTTCCACTAGAAGAGACTTAGATGAAAAAGAAAAGAAAAAAGTAAAAAAACAGCTACTTGACATTTGTAAATCAATACCGTCCTTAACCATCTTTTTATTGCCTGGTGGTAGTTTGTTATTACCAATACTTATCAAGTTTATCCCTAAAATGCTACCTTCAGCATTCAATGAAAATCTAGATACTGATTAAAAAAATATCCGCTATAAAGCGGATATTTTTTTGTTTTATTTTAAAACTTTAATTGGTAAACTTGATCTAAATCATTGTTTGAACTAAGATTTACGTCTAAATCAGTTACAAAACCTGAATTTAATCCGTAAACCCAACCATGAATACTCAATTCTTGTCCGTTTTTCCATGCTGACTGCACTATGGATGTTTTACCTAAATCGAACACTTGTTCTTTTACATTTAATTCAACAAACTTATTAAAGCGTTCATTCTCATCGACAATCGAATCTAAATAGGTATTGTGAAGACGATACACATCTTTTATATGACGAATCCAGTTGTCTATAATTCCTATGGAATCATTCCCCATAGCTGCTTTTACTCCACCACAGCCATAATGACCACATACAATAACATGTTTTACTTTTAAAACATTGACTGCATAATCTAACACACTCAACATATTCATATCGGAGTGCACAACCATATTAGCAATGTTTCTGTGAACAAAAACCTCTCCTGGCTTAGCACCAATGATTTCATTAGCAGGAACGCGACTATCTGAACAACCTATCCACAATAAAGGTGGAGTTTGTCCTTTCGCTAAATCTTTAAAATAATTTGGATCTGTTTCCAAAGTCTTCTCGACCCATACTTTATTATTATCTAGTATTTTTTTATAAAAATCACTCATTATTTTTAATATTAATCTTTATTTTAATATTGACTCTATGAATTTTAGAATTACAATGATATTAAAATAAGTATTTAGTTTATAGACAAATTGATGTTTAGTAATTAATTACTTATCTCATCTGTTAACACTTCCTTTTTCACCATCTTTCTCTTAGCTGCATCATAAATATGTTCAACTGTAACATTATTAGGTGTGTCATCTGAATTATTAAGTTCATATGCTTTTTTAAACCCTTTAAGTTTGACTTTTATATTATCTTCTTTAGCTTTTGTCG
This sequence comes from Flavobacterium sp. K5-23, assembly GCF_023278045.1. NCBI lineage: Bacteria > Pseudomonadati > Bacteroidota > Flavobacteriia > Flavobacteriales > Flavobacteriaceae > Flavobacterium > Flavobacterium sp. K5-23. Next base: position 2,129,943 of record NZ_CP056783.1, on the reverse strand, counting down.
TTTTAAAATCATGGATTAAATCCAATATATCATGAGCAACATAAACAGTATCGTAAGCTGTAATGATAACTTTAGAATTCTCTGGAATATCATTCAATGTTGATTTTATTGCTGCTTTATTTAAAAAAGAAACTTCCTGTGCTAAATCAATGTGAATCACGTCACCGTCTTCATATACTTCCTTTTTAAAGCTATACGCTCTTTTTAAATTTCCTTTTAGAATAAAGATAATACTAATGATCATACCTAAAGCAACACCTTTCAACAAGTCAGTTAAGACAACTGCAGCCAAAGTAGCTATAAAAGGTACAAACTGGTATTTCCCTTTTTGCCAGAAATGAATAAAAGTAGCAGGTTTAGCTAGTTTATATCCTACCATAAGTAAAATTGCCGCTAAAGTTGCCAGTGGAATTTTATTCAACATAAAAGGAATTGTCACAACACTTATCAATAACAAAACACCATGGATAATAGCTGACATTTTAGATTTAGCTCCTGCATTATTATTAGCTGAAGTCCTAACCACAACTGATGTCATAGGTAAACCTCCTAAAAGTGAACTTAGAATATTTCCAACACCTTGTGCTTTTAACTCAACGTTAGTGTCTGTAAATCGTTTTTTAGCATCCATTCTATCGGCTGCTTCAATACATAATAATGTTTCTATCGAAGCTACAATTGCAATTGTTAATCCTACTACCCAAACTTTTGGATTCATAAATCCAGAAAAATTAGGAGTAACGATAATTTCGCTGAACTCTTCTAAACTAGTAGGAACAGGAAGGGAAACTAAATGCTCTTTTGCAATAGCGAAAGAACTGCCTGAAACCATAAACATTTCGTTTAAAACAACACCAACAACTACGGCTACAAGAGCCCCAGGTACTAATTTAAGTCGCTTAAAAAAAGGAACTTTGTCCCAAGAAATTAAAATAATTAAAGATAATGCTGTGATAATAATGGAACCCATTTGAATATAATCAAATATCCCTAATAAAGAAGAAAACGTATTTTGCCCATCACTTTGAAGAAAGGATTGATCTCCTTCAAAATCATTATCATACCCAAAAGCGTGAGGCAGTTGTTTTAGAATTATTATAATACCTATTCCGGCTAACATTCCCTCAATTACATTAGTAGGGAAATAATTTGAAATACTTCCAGCTTTAATAAAACCTAAAGCCAACTGAAGTATACCCGCAATGAAAACGGCAGTAAGAAAAACATCAAACGCACCTAAGTCCGTAATTGCGGTTAATATAATTGCAGTTAAACCAGCTGCAGGACCTGAAACACTTAAATGTGACTTACTTAAATACCCTACTACAATTCCTCCAATAACACCAGAGATAATACCTGAAAACAAGGGAGCTCCAGAAGCCATTGCAATACCTAAACACAAGGGTAGCGCCACCAAAAAAACCACTAAACCTGAAGCAAAATCAGATTTAAGGTTAGCAAAAAGATTTATTTTTTTTGTCATAATACTTATAAAAATTGAATACAAAGAAGTTTTTCACAATTCAATAATGCGAAATTTAGATTTTAAAAATATAAAATCAATTATGTATTAAACTTGTTCGGGTGGGGGAATAACTATGTCGGAAGATATTGAATCGTGCTCCAGAATATTCTTAGATTGAATAAGACTTGAAGTTAACGGTAGGAAATTCATAAACTCGACATCGATATCAAAATTATAATCAGCTGTAATTTCTTTATAGGTACGTTCCTCTTCAGACATACTGTAAAAATAGGAAGTATCCGTATTCTCTTCAACCAGACGAACTATAGTAGGAGTCAGAAGAAAAGTTATAAATAAGAATAAAACTAATTGTACAGCAAATTTCATATTTCACAAAAATACAAGCTAATTATAAAAAATAAAAACTAATTCAATAAAATAATACCAAAACATCAAAATTTTACAACATTTTAAAGTCTGAATCAAAAGAAAAGAAGAAAATCTTATTTTATACTATAACTTAAATTGATTGTTTTTATATTTGCATCACAAAATACTATTCAATGACAATTACTCAATTAAAATATGTTTTGGCCGTAGCCGAACATAAAAACTTCACACTGGCTGCAGAAAAATGCTTTGTTACTCAACCCACACTGAGTATGCAAATTCAAAAAATAGAGGATGAATTAAGTATTTTAATTTTTGATAGGACCAAAAAACCAATTCAGCTTACAGATATTGGGCAAAAAATTGTAAATCAAGCCAAAAATATTGTCAATGAAGCCGACAGAATTCAAGACATAGTTGAGCAACAAAAAGGATTTGTAGGCGGGGAATTCAGATTGGGAATAATTCCAACAATTATGCCTACTCTATTGCCGATGTTTTTAAATAATTTCATAAAAAAATACCCAAAAGTAAAGTTAATCATAGAGGAACTGAATACTGAAGAAATCATCACCAAGCTCAATAATGGTCATCTTGATGCTGCAATTGCCGCAACTCCATTAATGGAAGAAAAAATTAAAGAAATTGTATTGTATTTCGAACCATTTGTGGCTTATATTCCGGAGAATCATCAAAATTTCCAAAAAGAAGAGATTGAAATATCCGATTTAAATCTAGATGAAATTTTATTACTTCAAGACGGTCATTGTTTCAGAGACGGAATTATGAATTTATGTAAAAACTCCTCTAAAAAGGATTTTGATCATTTCAGAATTGAAAGTGGAAGCTTTGAGACATTAATAAAATTAGCTGATGAAGGACTTGGAACTACACTACTACCCTATTTACACACATTAGATTTAAAGGAATCTGACAAGTTAAAACTCCGTCATTTTGCTGAGCCTAAACCAGCCCGTGAAGTAAGTTTGATATTCCCTAAAAGCGAACTTAAGATTCATATTATTGATGCTTTAAGAAATACAATCGCAGGAGTTATTAAAGGCGCCATAGTTTTTCAAAACGTTCAAATAATTAGCCCAATACAAAAGAAATAAAAAAAAGGAAAGCTTGGGGGAGCTTTCCTTTTTTAAAACAAATACTTAATCACTAACAACGTATAAACATTCTATTAATTCTGGTTTTTCATTTGTAAAAAATGACAGCCACTTCCTTAAATGTTCAATTTCATAAGGCAATAAATTTCTAATTGCCTTTCTCAACTCTTTTATAAAAAGCCTTGGGTCAAAACTAACTCTTTCGAGTACTTCTTTTGTGTAATCATATATCATTCTGGACATAATAAGAAGGTTTATAAAGTTATTTAAATAATGTATACTGTAAATGTATAAAATCACTGAGTTTTATTCTTCAAAAAAAACGTTAAAAAGTACATTTCATCGTTTAACTACATCTTTTTTAGTTTTAAATAATTATTAACCTACAATAATATATTAAAACAGAATTGTAAATTAGCATAAATAGATGGTATGAAAACATAAAAAAAAGGAACCGTTAAGGTTCCTTTTTTTTATGTTTTATTTATTTATAATAAGTAAGCATTGTTTTAATTCTGGTTTTTCTATTATAAAATCAAATAACCATTCACGTAACTGTTCCATTTCATAAGGCAACAGTGATTTTATAGCCTTTTCTAATTCTTTACAGAATAATTTTGGGTCAAAACTTACTCTTTCCAAGATTGATTTTGTGTAATCAAACATAATTTTAGACATACTAATTTAAGGTTTTGGGGTTGTCTTTAATTCTATTAACTGTTGTAAATATACATTTATTCTAAATGGAATATGATGATTAAACGTACATTTTAAGAATTTATTATGTTAAAAAAAGTAAATATTATAAATTACTGGGATTTACGGGCTCTAAACATTTCACGCTTCCCAGGAGGGCCTTCTAATTTTTCTACTGTGAATCCTACTTCAATCATACTACGTTTTACTACCCCACGTGCAGCATATGTTACTAAAACACCTTCACTCTTTAGTGAATCATACATTTTTTTAAAAATGGCTGTACTCCACAATTCAGGTTGTACTTTATATCCAAAAGCATCAAAATATATCAAATCAAATTTATCAATGTCATCAATGTCAGAAAATAATTGTTTCCGTTTTGTTAATGAAAAGTGATCACTTAATCTCACTTTTTCTTCCCAACTGCATTCGTGCATTTTATTGAAAACTTCGTTTTCGGCTGAAGCATTCAATTCTTCAACATAATTCATCGAAATTAACTCTTCGGCTGATATGGGATAAGCCTCCACTCCAACATATTCAATAGTTTGATTTAATTTTTTCGCATCCAAAAAAGTAATAAAAGCATTTAAACCAGTACCAAATCCTATTTCCAAAATTGAAACAGTTCTATTTTCATATAAAGAAAGCCCGTTTTTAATAAAAACATGTTTCGCTTCTTGAATCGCTCCGTGTTTAGAATGATAACATTCATCCCATCCTTCTATTTGAATTGTAGTTGAGCCGTCGAGGGTTTTGATTACTTCTCTTTTCAAAATAATTATTAATTGGAATTTATAAAATGGATTTATTTAATCTTGCCAAATTTAAGTAAAAACAAATAAATCATAATTTAAAACTAAGCTGTATTTAGAACAAACCTTTTAAATTTATTTCACTCAACTTATTAGCATATAAAAAAAGTTTAAAAAAGGATACATTTAATGTCCTATTATACAATGATTCTATTGATTTTTAATTAATTTTGCAAAAATCAAAGTCTGAGTTTGTCTCAATTTAATGTTTTGTCTCAACCTTACACTTTGTAAAAACAAAAAACAAAAAACGATATCTAAATTATGAGTACAACTCAAACCAACAAAATTGAAATTATTAAAGCTGCTACTTCAAAAATAAACGAAGTGGATTTTGAAAATTTAAGCTTTGGTGCTGTATTTACAGACCATTTATTTGAATGTGATTATATAAATGGAGAGTGGCAAAAACCAATCATCAAACCTTACCAACCGTTTTTACTTGACCCTTCTGCAAAAGTTTTTCACTATGGCCAAGCTATTTTTGAAGGTATGAAAGCATATAAAGATGATAATAATGATCTTTGGCTTTTTAGACCTGAAGAAAATTATAAAAGATTCAACACTTCAGCAGTAAGAATGGCAATGCCTGAAGTTCCTGAAAATGTTTTTATGGATGGACTTAATCAATTGTTACAATTAGATGAAGCTTGGGTAAAAAAGGGATTAGGAAACACACTATATATAAGACCTTTTATGATTGCTACAGGAACTGGAGTGGTTGCAAACCCTTCCAGTGATTATAAATTCATGATTATATTATCTCCTGCTAAAGCCTATTATTCAGGTGAGGTTAAAGTTCTTATTGCTGAGCATTTCAGTAGAGCGGCAAACGGAGGAATTGGAGCGGCAAAAGCGGCTGGAAATTACGCAGCACAATTTTACCCTACAACTCTTGCTAACAAACAAGGATTCCAACAAGTGATTTGGACAGATGATGCAACTCATACAAAACTTGAGGAAGCAGGTACAATGAATGTGTTTTTTAGAATTAACGACACCTTATATACTGCTCCTACAAGCGAAAGAATTTTAGATGGTATTACCCGAAAAAGTCTTATCGATATGGCTAAAAAAGAAGGAATTACTGTAGATGTGCGTCCAGTATTGGTATCAGAATTAGTTGAAGCGTCTAAAAACGGGACTTTAAAAGAAATTTTTGGAGCAGGTACAGCAGCTGTTGTGAATCCAATTATTGGTTTTTCATATAAAGAGGTTTATTATGAATTGCCAAAAGTAGATGATTCTATGGCTTTACTTCTTAAAGACAAATTAACAAATATGCAACACAAACTAACTGAAGATACTTTTGGTTGGACTGTAAAAGTATAATTATAGATTACAAATAATTAAAAATCTCTTTTCTTTGAAAAGAGATTTTTTTTTGAAATAAAGTTTTGCATAACCTTAAATTATCTTAGAAAAATCAGGCTTAAAATAGTTAGGCCCTTTCATCACTTTGCCGTCTTCCCTATATATAGGGTTACCGTCCTCCCCTAATTTACTCATATTACTACGTTGAATTTCGTCGAAAACTTCTTCAATTTTATGCTGCAATCCATGTTCAATAATGGTACCGCATAGAATATACATCATATCACCCAAAGCATCTGCAATTTCAACAATATCATTATTTTGAACCGCTTCAAGATATTCTTCATTTTCCTCTTTCATCAAATGATACCGAAGTATGTTCTTGCTTTCCCCTAAATCAGCCACCGGAGATTCACTATGTCCTATCTTAAATGCGGTATGAAATTCCTTAACAGAATTGATTTGTTTTTGCATAATTTTAATTTTTGAAATGAATAGGCAAAATAGTAACTATTCCTAAACAATTAACTATTTTTGTCCAAAAAATTATAACTATGTTTAGTCAAGGACAATTAATATTTGCAGGCTGTTTTTTTATTGCTTTTGTTATTGCAATGATTTATGCCTACCGAAAAGATTTAACATTACACAGAACGTTTTACAAGGGTAACTATAAAATATTGATAGGTTTTATTGTTTTTATTGGGATTTTATTCTTGATAAAAGTATATTTTAAAAGGTAACTCCATTCCTTTTTCAACATTAAAACGCCCTTTATTCGCGGCGTTTTTTTTTTCGTTTTCTACATTCTACACATACGTTCCATATTACATCATCCCTTTTTGATTAAAATAATTCGTTTCTTCTTTTTATTATTTTGAATCCAAGTCGACTGAATTAAGCTGAACACTAAAAAATCATATAGGACTGCTTTTCAATATAATTTTTTGATACTCCTTTTATTACATTAAAAAAGTGTGAATCTTAAACACAATCCTTAAAATTAAAAGTTAAACTTCAAGAAAAACAGATACTGCTCTGTAAATCTGAGTTTTACATTATTTTCACACAACGTATTAATTATTAATAAAATTTATAACTTTACAACTGAAAATAACCAATTAATTATGAGAATTTTAAAATATATTTTTCTTTTACTTTTACTAAGTCTAGTAGCTCTTTCGATTTTTGTTGCCACACAAAAAGGAGACTACGTCGTAGAGAGAAGTAAAATTATCAATTCATCTAAATCGGAAGTTTTTAATTATGTTAATGATTATCGAAATTGGGAAGATTTTGGTTCTTGGGTAACTGAGGATCCAAATATGAAAATAATTTACTCTCAAAAAACCGTTGGCGCAGGAGCTTCTTATTCTTGGGAAGGGAAAGAAGGTACTGGGGACATGAAGACCCTTTTCACAAAAGAAAATGACAGTATTTCTCAAAAAATGAATTTTAACGGCACTTCTTCTGATGTTTACTGGAAATTTAAAGATACCATTGGAGGAACTAAAGTAAGTTGGAAAACCAAAGGAAAAATGAGTTTTATATTCAAAATTTATACTGCTTTCAATGGTGGTGTAGATAAGGTTATAGGCGGAATGTATGAAAAAAGCTTAACCAACTTAGACAAATCTCTTGATTACGAAATAAACACATTTTCAGTTAAGGTTGATGGCTTAGTAAAAAAAACAGCCTCCTTCTATTTAAAACAAACTTTTACAAGCAAATTTTCAAGTATTTTAAAAAACACACGTCTCCTTTTTCCTAAAATTATTGATTTCTGTAAAAAAAACAACATAGTAGTAAAAGGAAAACCTTTTGTAATCTATGAAACGTATGATGCAATTAATGAAATAGCCCGAATTTCTATTTGTGTACCAATAAAAGAAGAAATTTACATAAGCCCTGGAAGTGATATCTTATCGGGAAAATATGAAACTTTTGAAGCAGTAAAAACAACTTTGACAGGAGATTATTCACACAGAATACATGCGTTAAACAAAGCATTGGAATACATTAAAATAAACCAGCTTAGAATAGACCCAGTTATGTCTCATCTTGAAATTTACACTACTACTAAAGCTGAAATAAAAAGTCCTTCAAAATGGGTTACTGAGTTTTATATACCAATAGTTTCAAAAGCTGTACCTGTATCTACTACGACTACATACATACAACCAAATAGTACTCCGGTAGAAACTACTCAGGAAGAACCTACAGTTAACAACACAGCAGTACCGGTAAAAGTTATTAAACCTATTGTAAAGCCTATTATTAAAAAACCCGAAGCTAAAAAAATAGTTGCTCCTAAAGCAACAGAAATAGATGAATATCAATAATTTTTTTAGTTATCGATTAAACCTATTTGAAGATTTCCACTCTAACTAGATAAATAATAGCTTTGCTGGAAGAACAGGAATTTATACAACAGTTATTGAACCCAAAAACGCAAAATGAAGCGTTTCAAAAACTCTTGTTAACCTACCAAAAGCCTTTATACAATCACATACGTAACATTGTGTTGAACCACGATGACACCAATGATGTTTTACAAAACACATTCATAAAAGTGTTTCAGCATTTGAAAAATTTTAAAGGGGAAAGTAAACTTTTTTCCTGGATATATCGAATTGCTACAAATGAAGCTTTGACTTTCTTAAAACAAAAAGCAACCAAAAGCGGAATTTCATCGGAAATATTACAAAACAAAGCCTTAGACAATCTAACGGCAGACACTTATTTTGACGGGAATGAAATGCAAATAAAATTTCACAAAGCCGTTGCAACCCTTCCTGAAAAACAGCAACTCGTATTTAAAATGAAATACATGGAAGAACTCAAATATGAAGAAATATCATCTGTTTTAGGAACTTCAGTTGGCGCTTTGAAAGCTTCATACCATCATGCAGTAAAGAAAATCGAACTCTTTATAAACACCAATTAAACCTTTTAAAGTTTTTAAAGTCTAAGAAATAATATGAAAGCATTTAAATTAGAAGACGAACCTAAAATAGAAACAGGATTTATTATTCCAGAGAATTACTTTGAAAATTTTTCAGAGCAATTAATGCTGGAATTACCTAAAGAAGAAACTAAGGTAATTTCGTTTTTTCAAAAAAAGCATTACCTTATAATGATGGCCGCAGCTGTTTTAATTATAGCTTTAATGATTCCTATCCTAAATAATAATTCTACTAATGCAAAAGAATTAGATGATGCAACTTTAGAAAATTATTTATCCTATCAAACAAATATGAATCAATATGATCTTATTAGTGTTTTAGACGCTAAAGATTTAAATAAAATGAATACATCTCTGGCTTTAGAAGACAAAACAGTCGAAGACATCCTTATTTCAAACGCTAACTTAGAGAATTATATTCTGGAATAAATTCGAACACAATTTTACATATTTAAAATACAACATAATGAACATTAAAACCCTTTTACCGATACTACTGTTTTTTGTTTCTTTTACTTTTTTCGGTCAAGTCGAAAGAATGAAAGAAAAGAAAGAACAGATTAAAGCTTTGAAAGTAGCATTTTTCACTACTGAATTAGACTTAACATCTAATGAAGCTGAACGCTTCTGGCCTATCTACAATACTTATGATGACAAGCAATTTGAAATCAGACATAAAAAAATGAAAGCTTTTGTCCATAAAATGGATGATAACGCTTTAGACAAAATGAGCGAAAAAGAAGCAAGTACGCTCTTGTCACTCCTATCGAGTTCAGAAGAAGACTTGTTTTTATTGCGTAAAAAATTAAATAATGATTTAAAAGAAATTTTACCTTCTGTAAAAATCATTAAACTTAAAAAAGCGGAAGATAATTTCAACAGAAAGTTATTACACCAATACAGAGACAAACACAAATAAAATGGTTAATTGATTCAACTTAAAAGTGCCCTAAATAATAAATTTCTTTATTATTTAGGGCACTTTTTTATTTAAAAATTATTCGAACCATTTTATTATGACCTGCAGCAATTGCCGTATGATCATTTATAAACCGAATTGTAAAAAAACCTGGGTCGGTTGCCAATTGTTTCCATGAATTACCGCTATCTGACGAATAATGCAATCCTGTGGCACCTACTGAGACCAGTCCTTTGCCTTTACTGTCAGGAACGTATTGTATACAGGATGCATACCCAAATCCTTGGTTCTCCCCTATTAATTCCCAAGTTTTTCCTCCATCTTTTGTAATGGCTTTATTTGTAAAATTTTGTATGGGAACTTCATAATCTCCACCAGCAATAAAACCGTTTTTAGCATCATAGAAATCCGCAGTAAAAATCCCAGTCATTGCCTTTCCTTGAATAATCGGGGTATTATACACTTCCCAATTTTTTCCTTTATCTGATGAGTAAAACACCCTAGATTTCACACCGCCTGAAACTATCCAGGCATTATTCCCTTTTAATACAATATTTGTATTGCTAGCCGCAAAAGCTGCTTCACCCGCTGAAACTTTGGGCAACTTATTTGACGGGATTCTATTCCATGAATTACCTCCGTCTCTTGTAATGATGATAGAAAGACTTTCTCCTATAGGATCGCCCATAGCGATTCCTTCTTTATCATTCCAAAACTGCATACTATCATAAAATACTTTTTCGTGATGTTCCTGATAAACTAACTTTAGGGTCCCCTCCTTTTTTGATACTTTATATAACAAAGCCGGATTAGACACATTGAGTATAAAAATATATTCTTGAGTTTGAGCAATACTCCTGAACTCCCGTTTTAGTGTATCCTTTATACTATTGTTTTCAACTTTTTTATTTTTTACTAAATCAAAATAACCAAATCTTGAATTATTAGCCGCATACCAAACTTTATCAGCATCAACAACCAAGGCTCTTATACTTATTTTATCCTGAAATAAAGTATCGACTTGAACCGATTCAAAAGCAGCACTTTCATTATAAACAACACTATCTCGGGCTGTTTTACAAGATAAAAATACACTTGAAGCTATTATTACCAAAAAAATATTTTTCATTATTTAAAATTATTTAGAGCTAATTTACAATTTAATATAATAATAAGTATAAAGGAAAATGTTTATTGGCACAGTAATTGGATATTCTATAATTGTTAAACATAAATACAAAAGCGATGAAAACTAAAATACTCTTACTAAGCTTAATGACTGCATTTTTTGCAGTACAGCTGCAAGCTCAAAATAGAACCAGAGTCAATGCCATGAATGATGAAATTAGTGATAATTTAGATTTGAGAGCTATTGCATCTATTTTTGGGGACTCCCGAAATCTTCAAGATTTTGAAAGACGATTAAATGATCCCAAACTACAGATATCAAATTTAGATTTAAATTATGATGACGAGGTAGATTATTTAAGAGTAATTGAAACCGTAGAAGGAAGAACACACGTTATTATTATCCAGTCCGTTTTAGATAGAGACGTTTATCAAGATGTCGCTACTATTGATGCAGAAAAAGACAGAAACAATCAAATCCATGTACAGGTAGTAGGAAATGCGTTTATGTATGGACCAAATTACATTTATGAGCCAGTATATTACACAACTCCTTATATTTACGCTTCTTTTTGGGCTTCTAATTATCGTCCTTATTATTCAAACTGGTATTGGAATTATTACCCAAGTTATTATTATGCATGGAATCCTTATCCGATTTTCAGATATAGAAATAACATCAGTATTTGCTTGAACTTAAATAACAATTATAACTATGTAAATTATAGAAGAAGCAGCCAAGCAGTTGTTTTATACAATAGCAGAAGAAGTAATAGTTATGAAAGACAAAATCCTAACCAAGCCTTTTCAAGAAGAAATGCAAACGTAACGAATCGTTATGAATTAGATCAAAGAAGAGATACACGTAATGTAGGTTCTCGAAATGGTGAATCAAGAAATGAAATTGGTTATTTACATACCAGATCAGGTTCTTCTAGAGACGCTGCAACAAATAGAACAGAATCTAACAGAAATAATTCTCAAAACAGATCTAATTCTTCAAGAGACAACGCCAATCAAAGGGTAGAATCTAACAGAGGTAATTCATCAAGAGAAGCGACTCCTCAAAGAGAATATTCTCAAAATAGAGGGAACTCTTCAAGAGAAGCAACTTCTCAAAGGGTAGAATCTAACAGAGGAAATTCATCAAGAGAAGCGACTCCACAAAGAGAATATTCTCAAAACAGAGGAAACTCTTCAAGAGAAGCAACACCTCAAAGGGTAGAATCTAACAGAGGGAATTCATCAAGAGAAGCGACTCCTCAAAGAGACAATTCTCAAAGTAGAAATAACACTTCAAGACAAGCAACTCCACAGAGAGTAGAATCTAACAGAGGAAATTCATCAAGAGAAGCCTCTCCTCAAAGAGATAACTCTTCAAGACAAGCAAGTCCTCAGAGAACAGAATCTAAAAGAGAAAACTCTTCTTCAAGAAATGGTAATGGTAATAGAAGAGACTAATATAAAGTAAAAAACTACTAAAAACACGGTTCTACAAACCGTGTTTTTTTTATGTGTAATTTCTACGAAAAACAACCTTAATTTATTTAAAAAGAGTAAATTTGACGAGTTTTTTAAAAGTCACAAATGAGCGCAGCACACAAGGATCTCCACAGTAAATTGTCTTTAGGAGGTTTATTAATTTCATTAGGGATCATTTACGGAGATATAGGTACCTCACCTCTATATGTAATGAAAGCCATACTTAGCAATTATGTTATAAATGCTGATATCGTTTTAGGAGGTATATCATGTGTGTTTTGGACACTTACACTACAAACCACTATTAAATACGTCATCATCACTTTGAGCGCTGACAACCATGGGGAAGGCGGAATTTTCGCTTTGTATGCCCTGGTCAAAAAAACAAAAATAACCTGGCTAATAGTCCCCGCAATAATTGGTGGAAGTGCCTTGCTGGCAGACGGAATCATCACCCCGCCCATCTCAGTATCCTCTGCAGTGGAAGGAATTAGAACCTTTTATCCTGAAATAAATACAGTTCCCATTGTAATTGGAATTCTTTTTGTACTATTTACAATTCAACAATTTGGAACCAAACTCGTAGGTAAGTTTTTCGCGCCTATGATGTTAATTTGGTTTAGTATGCTTGGTATTTTGGGAGTGTTACAAATAGTTCAACACCCTGAAGTATTTAAGGCTTTAAACCCATATTATGCGTATCACTTATTGACTATTCATCCTGAGGGTTTTTATGTACTTGGATTTGTATTCTTATGTACTACCGGAGCTGAAGCATTGTATTCTGATATGGGACACTGTGGAAGAAAAAATATTAGAATCAGCTGGATTTTTGTAAAAACGACCTTGGTACTTAATTATTTTGGTCAGGCTGCCTATCTAATTCACCACGAAGGAGTAACACTTCAGGCTTTAGGAGGTAAAAACGGGAATCCTTTCTATCTAATTATGGCCGATTGGTTCCAACCAATAGGTATTGTAATTGCTACACTTGCTGCGGTAATTGCTTCACAAGCGTTAATCAGCGGTTCGTTTACTTTAATAAATGAAGCCATGAGATTGAATTTCTGGCCTAAAGTAAAAATAAAATACCCCACAGATTTAAAAGGGCAATTATACATTCCGTCTATAAACTGGTTATTATTCCTTGGTTGTGTTGGTATAGTATTGCATTTTGAAGAGTCTAGTAATATGGAACATGCATATGGACTAGCAATTATTCTATGTATGATTATGACCACCATTCTACTCAATTTCTACCTGATTATGAAAAGAGTAAAACTGTTCTTTATAATTCCACTAATCACTATTTATTTATTAATTGAATTTAGTTTTTTAGCGGCTAATATTACAAAATTTGCCGATGGAGGTTATGTTACATTAATCATAGCGGTTATCTTAATATCAGTAATGACTACTTGGTACCTAGCGAAAAAAATCAACAAGAGTTATACTAAAATTGTAAAAATAGAAGACTACAAAAAAGTATTAATGGAGTTAAGTGCCGACTTAACTATTCCAAAGTACGCAACGCATTTAGTTTATATGACTAATGCCAATCGTACAGATGAAATTGAAGAAAAAGTAATGTATTCTATTTTACAAAAAAGACCAAAAAGAGCTGATCTATATTGGTTTGTCCATGTAAACATATTAAACGAGCCTTATAAAACCGAGTATAAAGTTTCTGAAATAATAAAAGACGATTTATATCGTGTGGACTTTAATTTAGGCTTTAGAGAGCCTACAAAAATTAACCTTATGTTTAAAGAGGTCATTAAGGATATGGTTAAAAAAGGGGAAGTTGACATTACAAGTAGATACGAATCTTTAAATAAGAATAATATAATTGGCGATTTCAAATTTGTATTGTCCGAAAAATTCCTTTCTAACGACGGTTATATGCTATGGCACGAAAAATTAATAATGAATTCGTATTTCTTTATTAAAAGATTCAGTTTATCTGAAGAGCAAGCTTTTGGATTAGACAGTAGTTCTGTTAAAATAGAAAAATTCCCAATGGTGCTTCATACACCTGAAAACATAGCTTTAACAAGGGTTAAATAGATTAATTTTCGAAATAAACAAAAAAAACACCGCTTTGAAAGCGGTGTTTTTTTTGTTTTAAAAATATATAACCAACAATCATTATTAAAAATTTAACTTTCAATCAATTAATAGTACCTTTGCACCTCAATTAATTAAAATGAGATTACACAGAAATTTAGTTTATACTACAATCGATTCTTTGAATGCGATTTTCAATGAAGGAGAATATGCCGATAAAGTTGTAGCAAGAGCCTTAAAAAAAGACAAACGTTGGGGAAGTTCAGATAGAAAATTCGTTGCCGAAACTATCTATGAAGTTGTTCGCTGGAAAAGACTTTATGCTGAAGTTGCCGAAGTTAAAGAACCATTCAATAGAGATAATCTTTGGAGAATGTTTTCTGTATGGGCGGTTTTAAGAGGCTACCCTATTCCTGATTGGCGTCAGCTGGAAGGAACTCCAGAGAGAAAAATAAAAGGACGTTTTGACGAACTGTCTAAAAACAGAGCCCTTAAGGAATCTATTCCAGACTGGATGGATGAATTAGGAGTAAAAGAATTAGGAGAAAAAGTTTGGGCTCAAGAGATTGCAGCACAAAACCAACCTGCAAAAGTTATACTAAGAACAAATACACTTAAGACCACAAAAGAAGCTTTAAGAGCTATCTTAATGGATTTAAATATCGATACAGAACTATTAAAAGATCAGCCGGATGCATTAGTTCTTAAAGAAAGAGCAAATGTATTTATGACAGATGCATTTAAACAAGGTTTCTTTGAAGTACAGGATGCTAACTCGCAACTTGTTGCCGCTTTCCTTGACGTAAAACCAGGAATGCGTGTAGTGGATACTTGTGCTGGTGCTGGAGGTAAAACATTGCACATCGCTGCTTTGATGGAAAACAAAGGACAGTTGATTGCTATGGATTTATACGAAAGTAAATTAAAGCAATTAAAAATAAGAGCCAAAAGAGACGGTGCATTTAATATTGAATACCGAATTATAGACTCTACTAAAGTAATCAAGAAACTACACGAAAAAGCAGACCGTGTGTTAATTGACGCTCCTTGTAGTGGTTTAGGGGTTCTTAAAAGAAATCCAGACGCTAAATGGAAACTAAAACCTGAATTCATCGATAACATCAAAAAAATTCAGTCTGAAGTTTTAGAAAGCTATTCTAAAATTGTAAAACCAGGAGGAAAACTAGTTTACGCTACTTGTTCCATCTTACCATCAGAAAATCAAGAGCAAGTTGCTCGTTTTTTGACAACTGACATTGGTAAACAGTTCAATTTCATAAAAGACCAAAAAATACTGGCTTCAGAGTCTGGTTTTGATGGTTTTTATATGGCTCTTTTAGAAAGAAAAGAAGAAGAAATAAAAGAAGTGAAAGAAGTGAAATAAGAGCATAGAAAATAGATTCTAGACTCCTAAATAGTCAAAAAAAAAAAAATCCTCGAAATAGTGTTTACTACTTTCGAGGATTTTTTTATATCTTTTTTATTCTATTCTCTTTTCTCTTTATTCTAAATTAGTCATTCATAGAGATAAGAAACTCTTCGTTATTTCTAGTTTGTCTAAAACGGTCATTTATAAAACTCATTGCTTCCACAGGATTCATATCAGCAAGGTATTTACGCATAATCCACATTCTTTGTAATGTTTTTTCGTCTAAAAGCATATCATCGCGTCTAGTACTTGAAGAAGTCAAGTCAATGGCTGGGAAAATACGTTTGTTAGCAATTTTTCTATCCAATTGCAATTCCATATTTCCAGTTCCCTTAAATTCTTCAAAGATTACTTCGTCCATTTTAGAACCTGTTTCAGTCAATGCCGTAGCGATTATACTTAACGAACCACCATTTTCAACGTTTCTGGCTGCACCAAAGAAACGTTTTGGCTTTTGTAATGCATTAGCATCAACACCTCCACTTAATACTTTACCTGAAGCAGGTTGTACTGTATTGTAGGCTCTAGCCAAACGTGTAATAGAATCTAAAAGAATCACTACATCATGACCACATTCCACCAAGCGTTTTGCCTTTTCAAGAACAATATTAGCAATTTTAACGTGTTCCTGTGGCTCTCTGTCAAAAGTTGAAGCAATCACTTCACCACGTACACTACGTTGCATATCTGTAACCTCTTCTGGACGTTCATCAATCAATAATACTATTAAATACACTTCAGGATGATTAGCAGCAATTGCATTTGCAATTTCCTTTAGCAACATCGTTTTACCGGTTTTTGGCTGTGCCACAATCATACCACGCTGTCCTTTTCCAATAGGTGAAAACAAATCAATAATTCGAGTCGAAATTGTGCTTTGCTTTTCAGCCAAGTTGAATTTTTCAGATGGAAAAACAGGTGTTAAATGTTCAAATGAAACTCTATCGCGAACGACTTGAGGATCGTGTCCGTTTATTTTCAAAACCTTTACCAATGGAAAGAATTTCTCTCCTTCTTTAGGAGGGCGAACAACCCCTTTTACTGTATCTCCGGTTTTAAGACCGAATAATCTAATTTGGGATGTAGATAAATAAATATCATCTGGAGAGGCCAGATAGTTATAATCAGAAGATCTAAGAAAACCATAGCCATCAGCCATCATTTCTAGAACTCCTTCACTTTCTATTATTCCATCAAATTCAAAATCAGAATCTCTAAAGTTGTTTTTCTTAGCTTTAAAATTCGGGTTTTGATTTTGTTTATTTAGTTGATTTGGATTTACTTTTTTTACAGGCTCAGCCACTTCTTCATTTTCATTAGTAGCAGTATTCACAACTACTTCTCCATCATTACTTATTTCTCTCGAAGCTTCTTTATCCTTTTTAAGAGCCAATTTTTTCTCATAAGCTGACTTATTGAACTTAATAACTTTAGCGGGCTTATCCTCTACTATAGGAGCTTCACTTTCTGTTTGTTCCTGAGATTGACTTTCAATTGAAGTGTTACTTTCAGTTGGAGCATCATATTCAACTATATCCTCTTCTTTTTCGAAAAGAGTTTCAGTGGATTTTTTATGGATAGCTGCTTTTTTCACAGGCATAATTCGAACCCTTTTAGGCTTATCATCTTCAGCTGTAATTTCTGCTTTGTTTTCAGTTATTGAATCAACATTCTTTGTCTGATGGTCTAAAATCTGACTGATTAATGTCTCTTTTTTAACACCATTAAACTTAATCGTTTTAGCTAATTTAGCTATCTCTTGAAGCTCAGCAAGCTTCATTTCTTTTAATGCAGAAATATCAAACATAAATGTTCTATGAATTTAATTAATTTGGAATACAAAAAAAATAAGTAGTGATTTTTTTATAATGAATCTTCCGTAGTATGAAGTGCTTACGGTATTGTTATGCAATAATACGAATAATATTTAATGATACAATAGTATTTTTAAAAAAGAAAATATATTTTTGTCAGACAATAATAAAATTATGATTCAAAGAATTCAAACAATATATTTATTTCTTGCCTTTGTAGTAACTGCTGTTCTTCCATTTTTATTTCCACTTTGGACATTGAATGACACTAAGGAATATTACTTTATGCAAAATCAGGTTTATGTTGTTCTATTGGGGTTGAGCACTACGCTTACCGTTTTAAGTATTATTTCATATAAAAAAAGACAAAATCAATTTGTACTTGGCAGATTGAATATCGTATTAAATTTAAGTTTATTAGGATTATTTGTATATCGTTCACTAAATATATCTGGAGAGACAGTTCTTGTTTCTGAGAAAGGTATTGGGATGTTTCTACCTATAGTTGCTATCGTGTTATTAGTCTTGGCTAATAAGGCCATCAAAAAGGATGAAGATCTTGTGAAATCTGTGGACAGATTGAGATAAACCTATAACCTTAGTTTATTAGTGCGAAGAAAACCCGAATGTAACAGTTCGGGTTTTTTTGTATAGTAAAAATCAATTTCATTTACTTTAAAAATAATAAAAATCTTATAAATGATTAGTTGATTTTTTTTCATAAATTTGAGTCAGCATATTTATACGATGACAGATAAAATAAGAATCCACCTCGCAGACGATCACAAAGTGCTCATAGACGGCATGATAACGCTATTGCACACCGTTCCTAGCTTTGAAGTTGTAGGGTTTTCACTTAATGGAAGCTCTCTTTTTGAAGAAGTAACCACAAATGGCGCAAACATTCTAATTCTTGACATTAGTATGCCCGAAAAGGACGGTATAGAAGTGGTGAAGGAATTTGCAAAAAAAGGTTTCCCTTGCAAAGTGATTATCCTTTCCAGCTATGACGATTTAAAAATCATAAAGGAACTTATGAAGCTTGGTACCAGCGGTTATTTGACAAAAAAATGTGCCGGAGAAAACATTATTGAGGCCATCCATACAGTTACAAATGGAGAAGAATATTTTTGCAAATCAGTACGGGAAAAAATATTCAACACCGTAACTATAGACAATCCTAAATTCAACAAAACTGGTGCTACTATTATCGCAATTTTAACAGAACGGGAATTAGAAATTATAACATTAATTGCTTTAGAATTTAGCGGAAAAGAAATAAGCGAAAAACTCTACATAACAACTAATACAGTAGAGACACATCGTAAAAATATTATGAAAAAGCTAAAAGCCAAAAACACCATTAGCTTGGTGAAATTTGCCATTAAAAATAAATTAATCTCGTCCTAGTTATAAACTTTTAAAAGATTAGTAAATCATTATGGTTAGAAACCAAATTATCCTTATCCTGTTCCTTTTCGTCAGTACCTTTAATTACCCCCTATTTGCTAAAGAGACGAACCCTACAATAGCAGAAATAAAAAAAGCCTCCGATGAGGCTGTAATGCTTATGAAGGAGAACAAGTTTGAAAAGTCTTTAATCAAATCCAGATATGCATTACAACAAGCTATAGTTCTTAAAAACGACAATCTTATTGCCACTTGTTATAATACCATTGCTGCCAATTTTGACGGATTATCGGAGTATGAAAAAGCCTTTTATTATTATAAAAAAGGACTTAGCTATGCTAATAAAACGAATAATAACGAGTTAAAAAACTGGCTCTACAACAATTTAGGAAATATTTATTGTTTTGATAAAAAGGAATATGCCACAGGAATTGCTTATTATAAAAAATCATTAGAATACAGTTCGAAAATAGGCGATTCAACGCAAATCGTCTTCACAAATCTCAACATAAGCTGGGCCTATTTTGATATTGGTTCCTTTAAAAAAGGGCTCCCCTATCTACAACTTGTCAATAAATACCATAATAAATTTGGAGATAAGTCTACAATTGTGGCTTTGAATATGCTTAACGGAATGTATTACGGGCATCTTAGCAACATCCCAAAAGCAAGCATGTATTTTGAAAAGGCAATACAACTGGGAAACAAGGGAGAAGAAAAATCAGATTTATCCCTAGCACATCAGGAATACTCCAATTTTTTAATAAAAAATAAGTCTTATAAAAAAGCTTACGAAAATCTGGCACTATACAACTCTATCACAGCCGTAATAAATAACGAAGAAAAATTAAAAAAGGCGAATGTTGCAGGTATTAATCTCCAATTAGACGAATATAAAAGAGAGATTGACAATATGGAAACAAAATACAAAACTGACCAGCAATTACTAATTAATAAACAGAATAAGAATATCCAGGTAAGTGTTATAATAATCTCCTCCTTACTCCTCCTTTTAATATTATCTTACTTCTTTTACCAAAACACAAGCCTAAAACAAAAAAACAAACTCAAAGACGTACAAAGTAAAATACAACAAAACATCATCAATGCCTCCATTAACGGACAGGAAACCGAACGAAAAAAAATAGCTTCTTTTTTACATGATAATATAAGCGCTTTATTATCTACGGCTGGACTACACTTGAGTGTTGCGACTTCTAAAAACAACCACCTTTCTGAAGAAATCATAAAAACCAAAGCTATTTTAGAAGAGGCACATGATAAAGTTCGTGATTTGTCTCATGAGCTCCTTCCCTCTCTTTTGGCCCGATTTGGTCTTTTTTATGCACTTCAGGATTTGTGCGAAAAAAACTCAAACTCGGTTATACATTTTGAATATTCGAGTTCCTTAGCAACAAAAACACGCTTCAACGAAGAATTTGAAATGAAAATGTATTTCATCATAACAGAGTTATTAAATAACATAATCAAACACAGTCAGGCAAAAATCGCAAAGGTCAACTTACACGAAGAAGACAATCAATTAATCATTCACATTTATGACAACGGAAAAGGATTTGACTCTAAGAATTTTGATGTTATCGAAGGATTTGGTCTCAACCAGATTAGAGCCCGAATAAGCAATATGAATGGGGAGTTTTCCATTCAGTCCAAACTCGATACTGAAACTTCAATTAAAATAAAAGTCCCTATTTTACAAACTGCGTAATTAGGCTCTCTTTTCAATTTCAATAATTTCCAAGTTTTTTATTTTATCCCCATCAATCAGGAACCGAAGCATTGTGCGAACTTGATGAAAACCGCTTTTTCCTGCTGCTCCGGGATTCATGTGTAAAAGGTTGTGTTTTTTATCGAATATCACTTTTAAAATATGGGAATGCCCACAAATGAATAATTTAGGAGGATTAGACATCATTTCATTCCTTAAAGAAGGATTGTATTTCCCGGGGTAACCACCTATATGAGTAATCCAGACATCAACTCCTTCGCACATAAATCGATTGTGTAACGGAAATTCTAATCTGGCTTTATCATCATCAATATTACCGTAAACACAACGGAGCGGTTTTAGTTTTTTTAGGGCATCAGTTACTGCTAAATCTCCAATATCTCCTGCATGCCAAACTTCATCAGCTTGTGCTACGTATTTTAAAATAGTGTCATCAATATGACTGTGGGTATCAGAAAGGAGAAGAATTTTTTTCAATGTTTTTTTTAAAAGTCCCTAAAAAACAAAGGTACTAAGGTTTTTATCTATTTATGCTAAATCTTAATTCAAACTTTTGTGCCTTTTTACTCAATACCATTGCAAGTTTACGAATCAGAATCTTAGTACTTTTATAAAACCTTTGTACCTTTGCAGCTCTGAAACTCTGAACCTATATAAGACTTGAGATATTTTATAAAATTAGCATATAACGGAACCCTTTATCATGGTTGGCAATACCAACCTAATGCTTCATCAGTGCAGGAAACATTGAATAAAGCATTTTCTGTATTATTGAATACTTCGATAAACCTTATGGGAGCGGGACGTACTGACACAGGAGTTCACGCCAAGGTAATGTACGCTCATTTTGATTTTGACACTCATATTGATAGTTCGAAATTAGTTCACAAACTCAACTCCTATTTACCAAAGGACATTGTTATTTATGACATAATTCTCGTTGCTGATGAAGCTCACAGCCGTTTTGACGCTACTAAAAGAACGTACGAGTACCATATCAATACATTCAAGGATGCTTTCTCGCAAGATCAAAGTTGGTATTTTTATCAAAAACTAGATATTGAATTGATGAATGAGGCCAGCAAAATATTATTCAATCATATAGATTTTCAATGTTTCTCGAAAGTAAATACGGATGTAAACACATTTGATTGCACGATTTTTGAAGCCTATTGGAAACAGGAGAATGAGAAACTGGTGTTCACCATTTCGGCCAATCGTTTTTTACGTAATATGGTTCGTGCCATAGTGGGAACATTAATTAATATTGGATTACACAAGATTACTCTTGCTGATTTCAACAACATAATTGAAGGTAAAAACCGAGATAAAGCGGGGTTTTCAGTACCGGCACACGGATTGTATTTAACTGAAATTCATTACGATTATTTGTAAATAGTTTTTTGGGTTTTGGGTTGGTAATAAACTTATTTCGTTCAAGCATTTAAATCATCAATTCGAGTGTTTTTTTTTAAGTAATGAAACCGAATAAAAAATATAGCGGAAATAAAAGTTAACCACATAGTAACATAGAAAAATAGAATGAGATAGACCAATTAATTGGTTTCGTTTAGACAGTACGACTTTGGTTTTGGGTCACAACCCTATCATTTACTATAATTAAGTGAAACGACTTTATAAAAACTATGCTTCTATGTGGTTAAAAAATAATATAAATTAATTTACACATAACAGGTTAATAATAACCCGTTAAACATTAATTAAAAAAAAAAACATAAATAAAAGTTAGTAACATAGAAAAATAGAATGAGACAGACCAATTAATTGGTTTCGCATAGACAGTACGACCATAGCTATCGGGTCACAATCCTATGATTTACTATAATTAAGTGAAACGACTTTATAAAAACTATGCTTCTATGTGGTTAAAAAATAATATAAATTAATTTACACATAACAGTGTATTACAATAACAAAATAAATACAGCATCCCGATTAGTAGTTATAAAAACCCTAAATCGGAATTCATAAATCATCATTCATAATATGAAAGCAAAAGCATTCGACACCCGATTATTCAAGAGAATATTACATTACACTAAACCGTACCAGTTGCGTTTTAACGGTGTGGTTCTTTTTGCCATTTCCCTTTCTGTATTTGCGGCATTGCGCCCTTATTTACTGAAGCAAACCGTAGATGGTTATATTCAAACTCGAGATGCTAATGGGCTTTTGTACTACATCAGTTTAATGGGAATCGTATTGTTGATGGAGGTTATTTCGCAGTTTTACTTTGCCTATTGGGCTAACTGGCTGGGTCAGGATATTGTGAAAGATATTCGAATTAAATTATTCAAACATATATTGAGTTTCCGAATGAAATATTTCGACCACGTTCCTGTAGGTCAGCTGGTAACTCGTTCTGTGTCTGACATTGAGTCGATTGCCCGCATATTCAGTCAGGGGATTTTTATGATCATCAGTGACTTGTTGAAAATGGTTGTGGTGTTGCTTTTTATGTTCTATATGAACTGGACGCTTACCTGGATTGTGATTGTCGCTATGCCTATTCTAGTTTTTATTACTCGAATATTCCAACGCAAAATGCAAGTTGCTTTTGAAGAAGTGCGCAATCAAATATCTAATATGAACTCGATGGTTCAGGAACGAGTTACGGGTATGAAAATTGTTCAGCTTTTTAATCGCGAAGACACTGAATATGAAAAATTTAAAGAAATCAATGACAAGCATAAAAAGGCTTGGATAAAAACCATTTTATACAACTCGATTTTCTTTCCTATTGCTGATATTATTTCGTCTTTGACTTTAGGTTTCATCGTGCTTTATGGCGGAATGAAAATTTTGAACGGAGATACTTTTACCACTTTTGGGGATTTGTTCTCTTATACAATGTTCATAGGAATGTTATTCAACCCACTACGTCAAATTGCTGATAAATTCAACGAAATGCAACAGGGAATGATTGCTGCCAATCGTGTTTTTGCTATTATTGACACACAAGATCAAATTCAAGACACTGGAAAAATTGACGCTCCCGTTTTTAAAGGAAGCATCAGGTTTGATAAAGTTCGTTTTAGCTATATTCCTGAAGAGGAAGTTATAAAAGGAGTCGATCTAGAAGTGAAAGCGGGAGAAACCGTTGCTATTGTAGGTTCTACAGGAGCCGGAAAATCAACCATTATCAATTTATTGAACCGTTTTTATGAAATTAATAGCGGAACGATTTTTATAGACAACCATAATATTGAAGAGTACACATTGGGTTCTTTAAGAAACCAAATTGCGGTAGTACTTCAAGATGTATTTCTTTTTGCAGATACTATTTTCAATAACATCACCTTAAACAATCCTGATATTTCTCGCGAACAGGTTTTGGCTGCAGCCAAAAAAATAGGTGTACACGACTTCATTATGAGTTTGCCTGACAATTATGATTTTGACGTGAAAGAACGCGGAGTGATGCTGTCATCAGGACAACGCCAGCTGATTGCTTTCTTGAGAGCTTACGTCAGTAATCCAAGTATTTTAATTCTAGACGAGGCGACTTCGTCAATCGACAGCTATTCAGAAGAGTTGATACAACGCGCTACAGAAACCATCACTGAGGGAAGAACTTCAATTGTTATTGCCCACAGACTGGCAACGATTGTCAATGCTGATAAAATTGTGGTTATGGATCAGGGATTGATAGTAGAACAAGGAACACATCAAGAATTAATCAATCTTGAAGGAGGTTTTTACAAGAACTTGTATGACTCTCAGTTTTCGGTAGCGAATTAATGATGAATTATGAGTTATGGGTTTTGGGTTATGGGTTATGGGTTATAAATAGAAAGTATTCTCTTTCCTCTTTCCTCTTTTCTCTTTTCTCTTTTCTCTTTTCTCTTTTCTCTTTTCCTAACAAATCTTTAAATAATTGAATCTTTAAATTTTTCCAAAACAGAATAAATCCTTAAATTCGCACAGTCAATTAAACAAAGAAAAAAAACAAGAAAAGGAAAGGCGCTTTGGCGAATTCAATTTTTTCAACTAAAAGAAATAAAAAAATAAAAGATGAAATACGATATCATTGTTTTAGGAAGTGGACCAGGCGGATATGTAACTGCCATTAGAGCATCACAATTAGGCTTTAAAGTAGCCGTAATTGAAAAAGAAAACTTAGGTGGAGTTTGTTTGAACTGGGGATGTATCCCTACGAAAGCATTATTAAAATCAGCACAAGTTTTTGATTATCTAAAACACGCTTCCGATTATGGATTGACCGTATCATCATTCGACAAGGATTTCCCTGCAGTAGTTCAACGCAGTAGAACAGTTGCCAGTGATATGAGCAAAGGAGTTCAATTCTTGATGAAAAAAAATAAAATCGACGTTATCAATGGTTTTGGAAAACTAAAACCAGGTAAAAAAGTCGATGTTACTGACGCTGATAATAAAGTAACGGAATACAGTGCTGATCATATTATCGTGGCTACAGGAGCACGTTCACGTGAGTTGCCTAACTTGCCACAAGATGGTGTGAAAGTAATAGGATACCGTCAAGCGATGACAATGACAACACAACCAAAATCGATGATCATCGTAGGTTCTGGAGCTATTGGAGTTGAGTTTGCTCATTTCTATAACTCGATGGGAACTGATGTGACTATCGTAGAATTTATGCCAAATGTTGTCCCTGTAGAAGACGAAGACATCTCAAAACAATTTGAGCGTTCGTTGAAAAAAGCGGGAATTAAAATTATGACTAACTCTTCAGTAGAGACTATCGACACTAAAGGAGCTGGTGTAAAAGCATTTGTAAAAACGGCCAAAGGAGAAGTAGTTCTTGAGGCAGACATCTTACTATCGGCAGTGGGAATTAAAACCAACATTGAAAACATAGGTCTGGAAGAAGTGGGAATCGCTACTGACAGAGACAAAATATTAGTAGACGCTTACAACCAAACAAACATTCCGGGTTATTACGCCATAGGTGATGTGACTCCGGGACAAGCACTAGCTCACGTAGCTTCTGCCGAAGGAATCAACTGTGTGGAGAAAATTGCAGGAATGCACGTTGACCCTATCGATTATGGAAACGTACCGGGTTGTACTTATGCTACTCCTGAAATCGCTTCAGTAGGATTGACTGAGAAACAAGCCAAAGAAAAAGGATACGAATTAAAAATTGGTAAATTCCCATTCTCAGCTTCTGGAAAAGCGAAAGCTTCAGGAACACCTGATGGATTTGTAAAAGTAATTTTTGACGCTAAGTATGGCGAATGGTTAGGCTGTCATATGATAGGTGCCGGAGTAACGGATATGATTGCTGAGGCAGTTGTGGCGCGTAAACTGGAAACTACAGGACACGAAATCCTAAAATCCATTCACCCGCACCCTACAATGAGTGAGGCGGTTATGGAAGCCGTGGCTGATGCTTACGGAGAAGTAATTCACTTGTAAAACAATCCCGTAGAGACGCATAACAATACGTCTCCACTTTATTATATCAATCCGATTTGTGAAAGCAAGTCGGATTTTTTTATGGGCGTGCCCCAGCTTCCACTCCGTTCCAGCAGCGTCAGGCTTTCGGCACTCGCTCTTTGGTTTCCGCTACGCTCCACCAAAAGGAGCTCAAACAAAGCCTTAATCCTTCACGCGACCTACTAACCAGAAAGTGGTATTTAATTAAGATATATACAGGAATTATTAGGCCACAACAGCAGTAAAACCACCCAAATATACACCCACGTTAGTACGAAAAATCTACAACATATAAAAAGCCCATTCGATGATTTGTAATAAAAATATTATTTATATATTTGACAACAATCCGCTACTTAGTAGCGCCTATACACTAGTTAGCGGTTATGGTAAACAAACTAAAATTACAACAAAATGAAAGATTCAGAAGTAATAGAATATATTAAAACACATAACTTAATCGGGCTAAAAGCAGGTGAATTTCGAATAACATTTTTGGAAATTTGGATGGTAGTAGTTAATGACCGAATCTTTGCTCGTTCTTGGGGTTTTGCAGAAAAAAGTTGGTATAATACTTTTTTATCTGATAGCAATGGACAAATAAAATGTGGAGAAACTGTTTTTAATATAGAAGCCATAATACCTGATGATTTAATTGAAATTTCTGAACAAATCAATAATGCATATTTAGAGAAATATGACAGTGGAAGTAATTCTCAATATGCTCAAGGAATAATCAAACAAAAGCATATTGAAAAAACAATGGAATTTATTATTACTGAATAAATAAAACCACAACCGCTAATCGAGTAGACGGCTCCGCTAGAAACTAACGGAGTGCGCCTCTCACACCACCGTACGTACGGGTCACGTATACGGCGGTTCGCAAAGTGATGGGTTGAGTTCAATGTGTGTTTCCAACATAGACCGATAACCTTTCTTCTTAAGCCGTAGTAGGGTAATTGTAGAAGTTAGAATCGGACTTTGAGCAATACGCCAGCCTCCTTTTCTTGTCCTGCTCCAAGCATAGGCGTGGTCTTTATCAACTCCTAGTCGCATCAGGTTTTTCCTTTTGCGTTCGGGTTTCTTCCAGTCCGTCCAAATGCAATAGCGCAGACGATTGCGCAACCAACCATCAATATCTCGTAGCTTTCCTTGAATACTCGTTCCCCGAAAATAGTTTAACCATCCTCGTTGGATTTCATTGATTTTTCGGATTCGTTCCTCGAAACTTCTAGGTGCGGTTTTGCGGGTCGCTTCCTTTAAACTTTGCTTGAGTTTTGCCCAAGCTTTCTTTCCTACCGTTAACTGATACCTGCCTTTTACGCCTTTTTGATAAGTCGATGCAAAAGAAAATCCCAATATCGTGAACTGAATTGGTTTTCTAATCCCACTCTTTTCTTGATTAATAGTCAGTTTTAGCTTGTCTCTCAAAAACAGAAAGATAGCATTACCAACCGTTTTGGCTTGGGTTTTCGATTTGGTGTAAATGCTAAAATCATCGGCATAACGAACAAACTTCACTCCTTTTCTTGTCAATTCCTTGTCCAATTCGTGGAGTAGGATATTTGACAAAAGCGGACTAATCGGACTTCCTTGCGGAACGCCCTTTCTACGTTTGACCAGTTTTCCTTTGATGAGTATAGGCACTCGCAACCATTTGCGGATTAACCGTAAAGTCGTTGGGCATTTTACCTTTTGGTAAATTAGGTTCAGCAACAAGCAATGATCGACTTCGTCAAAGAAGGTCTTTAGGTCAATATCTACAATATAATTGTAGCCTTCGTGAATGTTTCCCAAGGCTTTGCCTACCGCTTGGCGGGCATTTTTATTGGGTCGAAATCCGAAACTATTCACACTAAAATCCTTTTCGAATCTTGGCATCATCGCTTGCGATACGGCTTGTTGAAGTAGTCTGTCGACTACTGTTGGGATTCCCAAGAGTCGGAACTTTCCGCCTCCTTTGGGAATCTCCACCCCAAGAATGGGTTGCGGTAGATAACGGTCATTCTTAATATCTTCCAGTAATGCAGATTTATGTTCACGGAAATAATCCGTCAGCTGAGTGGTTTTTAAACCATCAACGCCAGCACTACCTTTGTTGACTACTACTTGACGTAGCGCCTTTTGGAGATTGTAAGGATGTGTTACTTGTGCAATCATTCTTAAGTTTTACATTAAATTCTTACTGTTCCGCTTTTCTAGGGCTATAACTTGCGTCATTCCTTTAGAAATTAAGAACCACTTGCGTTCAGTCCTTCCTTGTTTGTGAGACTTGTGCGGTATCTATTCGCAACTCGTTGCCCCAAGTACTATGACTTCTGCTGACTTCTTTACTTTACCAACTCGTGGTTGCAAAGACCTCCCCTGGTAAGAGCTTTTTCCTTCGTCCAATCCCTGCGACATCTACTGAGATACGATTTTGATAATCTTTGGACGTTGCAATGCTGTGCTTGCTTATCCTCGTATAACAGCCTCTTATGCCGTTTCTGTTCGTCAGTACCGGATTTTGCCGTTTCGCTTCCTTCACTGCATATCTCACGATAAACCAGCTTGCGACGTACTAATGGTTCGGGGTTTCAATCCGCCCATAAGGGACTTATACCCTCTGGAAAAATAACACACTGTAAGATTTGTTTTAGAATTCGTAAATTTGTATTTTCGAATTTTTATTCGAGCTTACAGTGTGGGTCCTGCTCATGCAGGGCACACACACGGGTTTGGCAAAAGTGGCGGTTCAGTGCTCCACAGTCAGTTTTGTGGTTAATCAAAGTTTGCTTCTCCGTATCAACATTTGTGGTGAAAATCGCCACCTTCGCCAAGCCCAAAACCGTTAGCCTAAATTTTTACACAAAAACCTAAAAAATTTGAATCTAATACCAATTATTGGTATCTTTGATAAAAAAAATTATGGCACGAAATACATCAATACTATTAGGAGACCATTTTGAAAATTTCATTAAGGAACAAATTTCAACAGGAAAATATAGTTCAGTTAGCGAAGTTGTTAGAACTGCTTTAAGAATTTTCGAGCAAGAAGAAACTAAAACAAAATCTTTAATCAATGAACTAAAAATCGGTGAAAAGAGTAGCAAAATCAGAAATTTTGACCGCAATAAAAATCTTGAAATGCTAAAAGCTAATTTTCAAAAATAATGTCAGAGTATATAATTAGTGAAAAGGCATTAGAAGACATTAATAACATTTGGATTTATACAGCAGAAAATTGGTCAGTTGAACAAGCAAATAGATATTATAACTTAATTATTGATGAAATTGAATATATTGTAGATAATTTTGAAATGGGGCGTGACTTTGGAAAAATTAAAAAATCATATAAATATTCAAAAGTAAAATCACATTTAATTTTCTTTAGAAAAGACAAAACTAATGTAATTGAAGTCGTAAGAGTTTTATGCGAAAGAATGGATATTGAAAACCGATTAGCGGAATAAATAAAATAGCTACTACAACGGATTTAGGATATTTTGGCAAATCAGAAAATTGGGCTTAATTTAGTACCAAACCCGCTTTAGTACCAGAACGTAATGCATTTGACAAAAACCAATGAATAGTATTTTAACCAAGATAATTCTTCTACCATTTTTGTTTTTATTAATTAACTGCAAATCTGAAAACACTGAAAATCATATGAAAGATGTCGAAGAAAACAAAAAATCTGTTAAAATTCTATGGAAAAATTATATCGCTGAAAACCCTGAAAATAAAAGTCTAAAAACACCTATTTCCTTCTACTTTTGTGATAATGAATTTGATGCCAATGAATGTGCTGATTTAGTTGTAAAAGGAATAAAAAGAGCAACAGCAACTTCATTATGGTGGTATGAAAAAAATAATGAGTCACTTCCGAAAGTTGGAGACCAATATATTATAACAGATTGGAGCGGAAATGCTAAAGCAGTAATTAAAACAACTAAAGTAGACCAAGTTCCTTACAACAAAATTACATCTGATTTTGCTGAAATTGAAGGAGAAGGTGATAAAACGTTAGGGTATTGGAAAAAGGTTCATAAAGATTATTATACAAGAGAAATGAAACCTTTTAATGAGGAATTTGACGAAAATATGATAATTGTGTGCGAACAATTTAAGTCATCTACCTGTAGTAAAAAGCATTAAAACACTGTATAAAAATAATTGCGGTTTAGTACTAAAACAAAGGTCGATACGTGTTTGCTACATTTGATTACCCTTCGAAAAATCCTCGCAAGCAAACCCGCAACTGTCCATATACATAAACGTTGCCATTCATTGCGTAACACACTCAAAACTAAAAATTTAATTAATGAAAAAAGATAATTTACCTTTAATTTTAATTGTTGCGAGTTTAATATTAATCGTATTGAATTTTATTTTCCCGTCAGATGAAATGAATTTAGGATTTTGGATGCGAATTATTGGAAGTGTTTTAGTGATTATAGCAATGGCTCTAAAAATTCGTGATAGGAAAAAACAAAGAAAAAACGCTGAATAAAAATCAAAGCGGAATTAAAAGCTACGTTTCATAAACAAACCGTTATTATAACCTATTTATAAGACAAAGAGGTTTCTAACTAATACCTTAATGTAATTCAATTAATAAGACTTCATTAGAAAGGTTTCCTGGTGCAACTCCTATAGTTTTCACAAGAATATCAGTATTCCCTTTACCATTAATTATTTGAGTAGTAGCGACATCAACAAAACGCCTGTAATAAGTGGTAAAACTAATTGTGCCGTTTTGATATACAACACTTGTGGCTCCATTCTTTAAATCAATATAAGACAGCTGTGGAAATAAATCCTCTACTAAAAGAGGATCAAGTCCTTTTTCAATTAATTCATTAAAAGTCACTCCCTTTTCTGATAATATTAATATTGTGAATGGAGCTTCTGTATCAGCAGGTTCAAAATTGATAACATACTCACTTCCAATTTTAAGAGGCTTAAGTGTTTTAGAGGCTGCTTCTAAATCATAGGCAAGATTAACAGCATTATCACGTAAAAAAGAACAAGATATTGAAGAAATAATAATCATAGCTATCATAAATGATTTTGATAGTTTCATAAATTTGGTATTACTCATTAAATGTCTCATCTCTTGATATAGTTTAACTGCTAAAGTACATCAATTTTAATCGACATAACACCGTTTATAGATAATAGCGTTTTTAGCGCTTATTCAAAGTTACTTTTTTATCTTTAAAGTCAAGTTAAAAACCGATAGCACATACTATGATAAAAAATAACTAAAAAAGCTCACCATCTCAAAGCAGCGAACCGTAGCCAATAATACAGAAAAACCAATCGTATCTTAAATGAACATTGAAAAAGCATATAACATTTGGGCTGACCAATATGACACTAACTTGAATAAAACGAGAGATTTAGACACGAAATCTACAATCGAAACGCTGAGTAAATTTGACTTTTCAAAAGTTATAGAATTAGGTTGCGGAACAGGAAAAAACACAAGTTACCTATTAAAAAAAGCGGATAAGATTATCGGAATGGACTTTTCGCAAGAAATGCTGAATAAAGCCAAAGAGAAAATTCAAGACGAAAGAGCGGAATTTCTAAAAGCAGATTTAACAGCAGAATGGCATATTGAAAATGATTTTGCTGATTTAATAACCTGTAGTTTAGTTCTTGAACATATCAAAGATTTAGATTTTGTTTTTAACCAAGCAAATAAGAAATTAAAAAATGGTGGGATTTTCTTTATCAGCGAACTTCATCCATTCAAACAATACTCCGGAAGTAAAGCCAAATTTGAAACCGAAAACGGAACACAGGAACTAGAAACTTATGCTCATCACATTTCGGAATATTTGAACGTTGCGACCGAAAACGGATTTGAATTGGTGGAATTAAAAGAATGGTTTGACGAAGAAAATAAAATTGGAATTCCACGACTAATTGGAATAGTATTGCGAAAAAAGTACGATGGGCAACACAGTGTATAATTAATTGTTGCTTTTTGCTTAACCAATGTGAGTTACTCGTTTGCTATCTTCTTATTTTCTTTCGAAAAATCCTTTCACAAATTCACCCAAATTTACATTTACTAAAGTCAGCCATAATACAACAAAACGATTAGTACTCTTTTAAAACATATCTAATTAATGTATCTTGCAGGCCTATATAAAGGTGAAAATAATGGAAGACAATAAAATGATTAATTATATTAAAAAAGTATTAGAAAATATGCCAGCGGGCTGGTTGAATATAACAACCCATCGACTAGATATTTATGATGAAAAATTGGCTAAAACTCAATTTTTGGAACAGTTTGAAACCTTATATAACAACAATAATTATCAATCATCAGTACTAAGTGAATTGCCCACTGCATATGACTATATCCGTTTAGGCCATCCATTATCGTGTGTTCTAGAATGGGTTATTGCTAAATTTAATCATATAAAACCAGAAAATGTAATTAGTTTTTCTTCGAAGACGATTCCTGTTTTGGCAATTTTAAGAAAAAATTTATTAGATAATAAAAACACCCAAATCCTTTATACAGGAGAGTTACCTGAGTTTTTTGATGCTGATGTATTAAGGAATATTTACGGTTATAAATTTGATTTAAAACAAGTTGAGAAAGCGTCAGCCATTCCAGTATTTAACGGCAGTACCATTTTCATTTCACAACAGGATGAAATTAGCACTAGCGATCTCAACCTCCCGATAGCTATCGGGATTGACTTTTTCATCAACCTTCATTCTCCACTTGGAAGTGTTTTATTAGTGAATGGCGAACAAAACGAAAGTTATATTTCAGAAATTCAGCACGTACGAAGAAGAGAAACAATTGCAATGACACCAGCTAATTGTCTAACTGCATTGCATTCTCTAATAGAAAAATCCTCTTTTGAAACTAAAAAAAGCAATATCGAGAAAGACAAAGCACTTGTCTTAGAATCTATTGCAACTATTACCGGATCAAACACAAAGGCACTAGTTGCTTCAAGTGGATTATCGATTCAATATGCGATTTTAATGGGGCTGATTCACGATGCTCAAGAAATGCACAAAGGAAAGGCTATAAAAATCATTGTTCCCCCTAATTGTTATGGTGGTACCAATGACCAAGCAAGACGAGTTGCTGCTTGTATTGATAATGTTGAAGTATTAGATTTAGCAGTTGACGGCGGTAATGATATGGTTCAAAGTATTGATTACGTTTTAAATAAAATGGCGCAAGAAGACGCTATCCCTTATATAATCGCTGAAATTCCAACAAATCCTAGAGTTGAAGTACCTGAACTTATAGAATTAAAAGCTGTTTTAAGTAAAGTGCGTAAAACTGCAACTGGTGAAATAGCAATAGATCCCGTTTTTATATTAGATCAAACATTTTGTCCTAATGTTCACTTTTTAGGTGAAGGCGAAATACTCTCAACCGTTAGGACGATTTCATTTGCTAGTGGATCAAAATTTCCAAGTGGCGGGCAATGTACTGCTGGCTACTGCGTAGGAAATACGAAAACGGAAGCTTTGATGGAAAAAATTGAAAAGCATCTCATCCTTTGCGACAATGAGGCTACAGCTCTTCAATATGAAATATTAGCCAAACAAATGCCTTCAATGAATCAAAGAATTGAGGATGCTTATAAGAACACACGTGAATTTGTAAACTTTATTCAAGAGGTTTTGCCAGCCGCTAAAATCAATTTTGTTTCTGAAGAACTAGCAAAACAAGGGTTTACTCCCTCTGTGTTTTCACTGGATCTTCCCACTAAAGGGAATACTGCTGAAGAAAAAGAAGAATATAAAAGGGAGTTAAACCTTAAATTAATCAACTTAATGATTACTGAAATCCCTAATGAAAGTAAGTATTGCGTGAGTTATGGCCAGTTAAAAGGATGTTATTGGACGATACCCGCAACCTCTACTCAAGGAACGACTAAAGAAGGTGATAAAGATTATATTGCCCGTGTAGCTCTTTCTCCAAATATGGATCTTGAACTTCATAAAAAAGTCTTTTTAAAATTTGTTGAAAATATTTAGATCCATTGGGAGGCCGTAAGCGCCTCCCTTTTTTTTTATTTTATTCAGTACCTTTTTAGAGTTACACCTTTCGACGTATTAGTGGCTTAGGGGCAATCCGCCTATAAGTTACTTCCCCTATGGAAAAATAACGCCTTAAAAAAACAGTTTGTAACCTAAAAATTGTATTTTAGAATTTTATATAGGTTCCGAGTCGTAATCTAATAATACGGGGTACAAATAAAGAGTATATTTAATATAGTTTCTGGGGCAATTCAAATATTCTGCACAGCTCAAATTGCGGTGTCTGTGGACAAGAAAATATCCCGAAATTCCATACTACATACACACTCAGACGTTATAATCAATACTGATATGAAAAATCATATCAATAAATTACTTTAACTATTTTCATATAATTAAAAAATGAATACTTATTATCAGAAAAT